>JBGSJZ010000139.1:0-16294 GCA_041741455.1 Anaerolineaceae bacterium
TATTCTGGAATATCTGCAGAGTTTACCGGCGCAGGAATTCAAGAAGAACGAGCTCCTTTCAGCGCTGCAAATCAACAGCAGTGCCAGGACGATCGACCGGGCATTTTCAAAACTCAATAATGATCCGCGTATCAGAGTTACAAAACAAGGATCTTTCAACACCTATCAATGGGAGGAGGATACGCCAGCCACGCCATTCCCTTAAGGGGTTGGCATGGCTGGCGTATGTTTGTTCGTTGCATAGTTTACAAATTACAAAGGAGAAGAATGCCAGACAAGCAAATGTAATGGACCCGAAAAACTGGACACCGGACAAAGGGAGAAGGTAGATAGCAGGAAGGAGTCCAAATGGGAAATCCACATAGAACCTACCTGGTTGAATCTGGATTGGAAAAGCGGGTGATCTCGATGGACCTGAATCAACTGAGCAAGGTAAACCAGGCGATTGGGGTGGCAGGCGTTTCACGGAAAAATTGCGGGCATCCTGGGAGCATTAAAAGGTCACTGGATTAATATTTTGATCACGGATCGTACAACTGCCGAAAAGTTGGTTCGCGAATAAATGAGAGATCTCTCCTACTTTACCTGCTTAATACGAGCGCACAGTCAATCTTCTACCCCCATACTACATTTTTGCCGCAGGCACGAATAGAAATATACCCATATGTACAATACCTTCACAGCAAATTTTTAAGCAATCAGGGTGTAATCTTTCGTGGATCGATTGAAATTTGAGCACCTCAACCTCTAATCGATAAGACACGTTAACGTACAGTACCCCCGTGGGGGCACCTGGAGTTCCCGTGTCATATTTTTAAGTTTACGAACCAAAACGCCCTCATCGTGGGGCGTTTTGGTTTATCTGCAGTCGAGAAATAGCGCTTAGATTACTCAATATTCCATCTGCCAGGAAAAAATCATCTGCGGCGGGGTTGGCTTGCCGTATAAGCCAATCACCCAGAAGGGCTTGTCTGCGCCCAGGATTTCTGTTTGTCAGAAGCTCTTGAACACAGGGGATCCCACGCGGAAAGTGGTTTTTAGCTTACACCGACAGCGGTCCATCCGGTCGTCTGAGTACAAAGTCGATTTCCTTTTTATCGGTGGTGCGCCAGTATGTTACATCATCCACCTGTGTTTTGCCAACTCGGCAAACAGGCTGGTTTCAAAAACTGACCCGATCAATTCGGTCTGTAGGCGTTTCAGCCAGAGCATTTGCATCAGTCCCGTATCATAGAAGAAAATCTTGGGCGTTTTCGTGATTTAGGAGCGCTGATTGCGGCTGAAGGGTCTCACCAGGCGCAGGATATAGGTTTGCTCCAGCAAGAAGAGATAGCGCTCAACCGTTTGCCACGGAATAAACAGCCTTCCCTGGCATCCTTTCCGGGGACATTTCTTTGGGTATTTGGAACGATTACTCAGACGATCAGTTTAACTATGCTAAAATACCCTTTATGACGATGAAACTTCCTTACATGCTCAACCAGATGTGCCACATTGTACTGTCTTTGGCCGATATCGGCGCTATCCGCAAAGCGCGAGGCTTTAAGGAGAACGAAGTAGCCTCGCGGACTACATTTGAAAGTTTTTTCCTGTCCAGCATTGGATTGGAAACGGTCATGGCTTCTCTTACTCCCGAAGAAGTTGCTACTTTGCGCTTGCTCGTCCAACAGGAGGAAGAGGTTGATATTGCCTTCTTCGAGCGGTTGTATGGCAGCGCAAAAAAGGCTGAAGGTTATTATTACGGAACCTATACCCAACGATACAAAGACATCCTGGATGCTGTGAAGAAATCGCTGGTGCGCAAAGGTGTCCTGGTGATGGCCGAAAACAAGGCTCGCGGCGACTCGGTGCAAATGGAACGGTGGCGATTCTGTTTTCCGCCGCAATTTGCCGAATTCTTACCGCCAATCATTCCCTCGCATCACCTGTCAGACGCTTCCGGTGAGGTGCACACCGAAGTGGCGCGCGCTAAGCTACTCGAAATAGTGGGCAGCCAGCCGGTTTCTACACCCCCTGGGTTAGTGCGATTTGCATTAACCATAGAACAAGGCTCGCTAAAATTTGGAAATCGTGACTTCCTGGCCGGCGACCTGGCCTCCTGGCAGCAAAGTGCCTGGCTGGCGGCCCTGGGCGTCTCGTCATCCAAAGAATCGGCTACACTCTCGCCGGTGAAGGCCGTCCAAGCGATCCTGGAAACACTTGGGCCGAGAGAGTGGATTACACCAGAACAACTGGAGCCAGCTCTCAAGGTGCTCTGTTTTGGATTGAAAATGCCGCCAGCAAAAAAGATTTGTGAAGCAGGGTGGAAATGGGGCTGCCTGGTGCGGCTCGTCGAAGGTCAGAAAACTTATTACCGGCTGCCATCCTCCAATGAGAATGTGCCCTCTCCAGGCTCCGGTTTGGATCCATCCGCTTATCTGAAGCCCCATCCTTTAGGCAATTCAGCTATGGTTGATTTGCGCCTCATCCCCTTCGACGCGCTCGCACAATTGAATCGCCTGGCGCGCCTGGAAGTTATACACAATAACCTTATCGTTTCGCCTGACCTGATCAAATTGGGCCGCTCTGCGCCTGAAGAACGCCAATCGCCTCTGGCAAACTGGCTATACACACATTCTCCTGCATTCCAGCAGTCCTTCGATGTGGTCAATGTCCAGTGGGGAAAAACTATCATGCACAGTGGCCTGCTTGTAGCACGGGTGTGTGATCTGAGCCTGCGTGTCCAATTGGAACGCGACCTGGGAGAATACCTGGTAGTACTGGATGATAAGTTCGTGGCTTTTCCCCGCGCCTGGCGGGCCGAGGTCGAAAAGACGCTCAAAAAAGGCGGCTTTGTAATCAAGGAGGTGCGAGCATGACCAGTTTACCCCTCGCTGCTACCTCCACCCAGGGGCTGGAGATTGTTGTTAATCCCCGCGATCTGCTCCGCGATTTATTTACATTCCTCGAATACCTGCGCGGACGCGAAGTCAAACGCATGGTGCGCAGCAACGAGTTGCCAAAATCCGACTCAATTCGCATTGCAAAACTTATGGGCGACCCCGAAATGGAGCAGGCCGTCAAAGAGACCGGCGGTGCAGCCTGGATCGATTTCATCGATGGACTGGCGCTCCAACTGGGATTGGTGGATTACAAAACCCAAGGCAAATATCGCGGCTACACCAGTTCCTCTCCCTCGTATCTCGATAACTACATCTGCGTCGTCGAGAAATCTTATAGCAAATTTCTCGATCTCTTGCCTGTTGAACAGGAAAAGAGGCTTCTGGAAACGCTGATCATCCAAAGGAAAGAAGATAATTTCGCCTCGTCGAACAATGAGTTCTACCAGCAGAGCACCCTGGGCCGGCTGGACCGCTTCAGCATACGCGGGGCAGGCGTGGGGGTAATGCCGACGCTGGATTTCACCGCCATCCGCCGTTTCTTGTTGAAACTGCTCCAGAATTGCGAGCCGGGAGTTTGGTATACCACCGCCTCGCTGGTAACCTGCCTGAAGGCCAACCATCCTTTCTTCCTAATCCCCGAAAGAATCTCTCCTGATCGTTGGGGCAAAACCAGCGAGCGCTACTACAACTTCCACGATGGCCGCGAACAATGGGGGAGCGACGATTCGTTCGTGCTTTCCGATGCCCCCGATGCCTTCGAGCGGGTGGAGGGCCGCTACATCGAGCGTTTCCTCGAAGGAATACCATTGATCATGCGCTTCGTGGAACTGGCCTACCAGCCTGCGCCAGTGCAGAAGGTCTATCCCAGCCAGGGGTTCTTGCCTGCTTTCTGCGTGACCGAACGATTTGTGCGGTTGATGAAAGGCGAGATTCAACCCCCGAGGGTAACTGTGCAGCCGAATTTCGACGTGATCGTAGAATCGGAGATTTTCCCTGCCCGCCTGATGCAGACCCTCGGTACCCTGGCCGAAGAGGTCTCCACTCCCGCTGGAAACGCCCATGCCTCGGTAGCGACCCTGCAGCTCAAGAAGGAACGCGTCGCCGCTGAATTGGTGCGCAATCCCAGCCTGGATGTTGCCGCTCTCTTGCGCCGGCTGAGTGGGCGCGACCTGCCGCCGAATGTTGCCACCGAGCTTGAAGAATGGAGTGGCCACGCCGAGCAGTTCACCCTTTATGATGGCTTCGGCTTGCTCGAAAGCGCTGCGCCGCTGCCCCAGGCCAGGGATTACACAACCGAACAAATCTCTTCGCACTTTTGCCTGGTGCGCCAGGTTGACAAGCTGCTGGCCGTCTTGGAGAAAGCTGCCCTTGCCCCGCTGCAGGCGGATCACGGCGCGGTGAATTTTGTACCGCTGCCCGAAACGGCGCAGACGATCTTCCCCAAGAAAGCGACCGTTTCCATCGCGGAGATCGGCCCTGAGCGAGTCTTTCTGAAACGCGTCACCCTTGTCTCGCTGGATTTTTCCGGCTATCCCCAGGCATTCGAAGATTTCCGCAAGGCGCTGGCCGAAGCTCGCTGTCCCATCCAGGCCAACGCAGCCGCTTACACGATCTCTTTTTCCCAGCAGCATCAGCCGAAATTTGACGAAACCATCCGGCAATTGGCTGACAAGTACCTGTTGGAAATCAGGGATTCGATTGGATGAGTATGTTCCGCGCCGATAATCCCCTCATTGTTCAAGGCGACAAGACCGTTTTACTCGAAGTTGCCAACCCGCGTTACCCGCCGGCGCGCGACGCCCTGGCGCGTTTCGCCGAGTTGGAAAAATCACCCGAGTACATCCATACCTATCGCATTACCTCACTGTCCTTGTGGAACGCGGCCTCGGCGGGGCTGACTGCCGCCGAAGTGCTGGCTGACCTCGAAGAGTACGCCAAATACCAATTGCCGGGCAACATCGCCCGCGATATCCAAGATTACATGAGCCGCTACGGGCGGTTGAAGCTGATCCGCGAAGGCGAGAACCTGCTGTTGGTAAGCGACGACGCCATCTTGATGGTCGAAATCGTCCAGCACAAGAAAGTCCAGCGGTATATCATCTCGCAACTGGGACCTACCCGCTTGCTGATTAACCCTGCCTTTCGCGGCCACATCAAGCAGGCGCTGCTCCAGATCGGTTACCCGGCGGAAGACCTGGCAGGCTACGTTACCGGAGATGAGCTACCGATAGAGCTGCTCCCCACCACTCAAGAAGGCTGCCCGTTCAACATACGTGATTATCAGCGCCAGGCCGCTGAGGTATTCTACGCCGGGGGCTCGGCGCGTGGCGGCAGTGGAACGATCGTGCTGCCCTGCGGGGCCGGCAAAACCATTGTCGGCATGGCTGCTATGCAGCAATTGCAGACATCCACGCTGATCCTCTCGCCGAACACCGTCGCCGTGCGCCAATGGATCAGCGAGCTGCTCGACAAGACCACCTTAAGTGCAGACCTGGTAGGAGAATATTCCGGTTTGCAGAAGGAAATTCGCCCTGTGACGATCAGCACCTACCAAATTATCACCTACCGCAAGCGCGGCGCGGCCAAGGGCAGCGCCGAAGAATTTCCGCATTTCGGGTTGTTCAACGCTCGCAACTGGGGGTTGATCATCTATGACGAGGTTCATCTGCTGCCAGCGCCTGTTTTCCGCATCACTGCCGAGTTGCAGGCGCGCCGCCGCCTGGGCCTCACCGCCACCCTGGTACGCGAAGACGGACTGGAAGGCGATGTGTTCTCGCTGATCGGACCGAAGAAATTTGATGTGCCCTGGAAAGACCTGGAAAAGCAGGGTTGGATCGCCACCGCCGCCTGCCACGAGGTGCGCATCCCGCTCGACGAGAGCCAACGCATGGAGTACGCCCTGGCCAACCAGCGCCTGAAATACTCGGTGGCGGCACACAACCTGCGCAAGCTGCCGGTGCTGGATGCGCTCCTTGACCGGCACGCCAGCGAAAACATTTTAGTGATTGGCATGTATCTCGATCAGTTGGAGCAAATCGCGGCTCGGTTGAACGCACCCCTGATTACCGGGCAGACGCCTGTGCGCGAGCGTGAAAAGCTTTACGAGCAGTTTCGCACCGGGGAGGTGAAACGGCTGGTGGTTTCGAAGGTGGCCAACTTCAGCATCGATTTACCCGATGCCAATGTGGCGATTGAGATTTCGGGTACCTTCGGCAGCCGCCAGGAGGAAGCCCAGCGCCTGGGGCGCATCTTGCGCCCGAAGCGCGACGGCTCGGTGGCGCACTTTTATGCCATCGTCACCCGCGACACCGTAGACCAGACATTTAACGCCAACCGCCAGCGTTTTCTCACCGAACAGGGCTATAAATACGAAATTCTGTACGAAAACGAGGTATTAAATTCAGCATGAAACAACCCGTTCTTCACGAAAACCTGCCAATGCTTGAGGTCGCCGACCGGCGGCTGCTCGACGATTTATATGCTGACCCGCAGGTGGCTCTGTTCTTGTTAAAGCGCCTTAGCGATACCGTCGCCGTGGTTGCTCCCGGTCAGGTAGACGCCTTACGTGCGCGCCTGCTCAAGCTGGGGCATACCCCCAAAGTGTTGGATTAAATCCATGGCCACTGAACGTCGTTTCGATGCAGATTTACCCCGAGTTGGGGCTGATAAATTAAAGCCCATGGCGCGCCTGTGGGGCAATAGTTCCAAACTGTGTAAAGACGAGTGCATCGAATTAATCATACAAAGCCTTAAAGACCCCGAGAAAGTCAAGGCCGCGATTGCCGGCTTAAGTGCCACCGAGCGCAATGCGCTGGCCCTGCTCAAACGCATGGGCGGCATCACCGAATACCGCGCCCTGGCTACCGGGCTACTAGCGTCTGGGATTGGGCTTTCACGCGCCGGTAGCCATCATTATTATCGTGGTCCCGCCGAACAGTTGGCCAATGATCTGTTGCGCCGCGGGCTAATTTTGGGAACGGGCACCTACAACCCCGATTATCTGGATAGCTCGTATGGGTGGGGAGGCATCGTCTATAGCGACGACCGTCTGCTGGCGCATGTCAGTTTACCGGAAATAAAGCCGTTTACGCTCTCACCTACACCCGATCCGCCGCATTCTGTTTATCGCCGCCCACCCACCGTAGCGTTGGATATTATCGGGATAATGCAGGCGGTTGAGAACCAAGACGGCCTCAAGCTGACCAAGGCCGGTGAGGTGCATTCCCACGAGCAGTCTAAGCTGCGCAAGGCTCTCAACTGGAAGGAAGCAGGCATAGATCTGGATGGGTTTCTCTTTCCCGATCCGGCGACCGCCTGGATTCACGCGCTGCGTCATTCTAATTTGCTGGCTGTAAAAGATGACCGGGTTATCGTCCAAGAACCTCCCGAACGCTTCGCGGCCCGCCCTTACGCCGAACAGGCTCGCCTACTCATGGAAGGTTTCATCCGTTCCAATCCATGGTGGGAAACTCCCCAAAACGCTTACTCCGATTCGCACGGCGCAGGCCGTCGGCAAGGACGCCTGGCGATCACCCTGGCGCTGGCGGCACTTCCGCTGGAAACCGGTGGTTTTTTCTCATTAGTCGATTTCGACCGCGCTCTCTACGAGCGCATCGGCGAGGACTTTGCGCTCGATTACCCCCCACAGCTGCCTATTGGGTTTTATAACGAGACCTCCCAACAGAAAGAGAATGCTCTTTCCAATTGGCGCATCAAGACGCGCACCAACTGGTTGAAACAAGAGCGGCCCTGGATCGAAAAGGCGCTCACTACCTGGTTGTATTTCCTGGGCTTGGTGGAACTAGGCCTCGAGAACAATACCCTGGTCGGGCTGCGCTTGACTCCGTTAGGAAAAGAAGTTTTTCATCCTGAATTAACTGGTGCAGTTCAACCATTGCCGAGTATTTCTCCAACTGACCAGCCTGGCTGGGTGGTCCAGCCGAATTTTGACATCATTGTTTACCTGGACCGAACCAGCTCCGTGCAACTAGCTTTTTTAGAACACCACAGCGAGCGCGTAGAGGCGCACGCTCACACTGCTCATTATCGTTTGACCCGCGACAGTGTCTATCGTGGCCTGGAAAGCGGTTCCACACTGGACGAATTGTTACAAACCCTCGCCGCGGGTAGCCATACCCCGCTGCCGCAAAATGTGGAGGTGGAGATCCGTGAATGGGCAGATCTGCGGGAACGGCTAACCCTACGGAGGCGCGCCAGCCTGTTGGAATATTCTGACCCCCATGAACTGCAAACTGCCCTTAAGAAGGGCGCCGCGGGTACCGTTATAGGTGGCCGTTTTCTGTTGGTAGACGTTCCTGCAGAAGATCTTTCCTTAAGGGAGCTAACGCGGATTGATTATGCCCGCCCCCTGCCCAAATGTCTCAATGTTGATGAAGATGGACAGATTCACCTGAAGCATGGACAGTGTGATTTAATGATCGAGCCTCAACTGAACCAGTGGGCTGAGCGTCTACCTGCCAACACCTGGCAGCTCACTGCCGCCAGCATCGACGCGGCCATTAAGCGGGGCCTGCGCCTTAAGCAGCTTTTTGCCTGGCTAGATGAGCGCTTGGCTCATAAGCTGCCGGCCTTATTAGAGGTTGCCCTGCGTTCTTGGGGCGGTGAATTCTATTCTGTTGAGTTGGAAACCGTCGTAGTGCTGCGTTGCCCGGAAGAACGCGTTTTTCAGGCGGTCTTATCCAGCCCGATGATGAAAATGTTTCTGAAAGGTTATCTGTATCCCGATCTTTTATTCGTCGATTCCCTTCAGGTAGAAAAATTCCAGGCGCAACTGGCCTGGGTGGGCTTCTCGGTTATAGAGCAGTTGCATCTTATTCCGATTGCTCGGCTACCCTTTCGCTCCTAAGACATGGAAACGTACGGTACCGCCGTGGGGGCACCTACATATCAAGCCGCCTAAAAAGGCGGTTTTTGATTTTAGAATTACCTAGGCACCCGACAGGGTTTGGTATTCGAGTCCCCGTCCGAGACGAGGATGCTGCGTGATCCCGCAAGGGGAGGCGCCGCGCTGGGGGCACTAGAAGAACTCTTGTCTTACTCGTGTATTTCGCAGGAGGTTTTTTAATTCACCCCGCTTCATTATCAATGTCGAGCTGGATTACTACAAGGCGCACATCTGGTATTCCTTCCTGCTCGATGCGGTTGGGCCATGCGGTATGCGAGGGGTAACCGGTTCTATCCTGACAAATATCATGGTTGAGGGGAAGAAGGCGCGCAAACGGTTGAAGTCCGAGCCTAAACCACCTTCGGGGGCGATTTTCAAATCTATGAACTGCAGCTTGAATAGCAAGTCCTCTAGTAAAATGTCCAAATTTTTAATGCTACAATTACATCATGATCGTACTAACTGATCTTCAAAAAGTGCATGATCAAACCACGGTGATTGATATCCCGTCACTACAAGTCAAAGGTGAGGAATGTGCCGCAATCTTTGGGCCGGTGGATAGTGGCAAAGATGTTTTGTTCCAGTTACTCACAGGGAGTACATATCCAACCAAAGGCAACATACTGCTAGCCGGTGTAAATCCTTTCCATGATCACGAGGCTTTCAGCCGCCTCGTAGGGATAATGTTCGCGGAGAATACGCTTTACAAACGACTATCGGTGATCGAAAATTTGCAATTCTATTGCCGCTTATACCGTTTGCCCAAAACACGCGCAGTTGAGGTGCTCGAGCAGATCGGTTTGGCTGATCAAACTGGTGTGATAACAGAGAAGCTCTCTTTAAATCTGTCTCGGAGGCTTGCGTTGGGACGGGCGATGCTCAATCATCCTCGCGTATTGCTGTTAGCGGATCCGTTTGCAGGCTGTGAGCAGGCATCGATCAAGTTGATCAGCCAGGTTATCCGCAAGCAAGCCGATTCTGGCACGGCTGTGCTGCTCTTCACTCAGGATACCACGGGTCTGGAGAATTTTTGTGACATGGTTCATCATCTGGATCAGGGGCGGATCATCAAGGCTTGTGATCCTCGACAGGAACAGCAGCGCCAGCGGTTATTTATGGTTCCGGCACGCTCGAATGATAAAATCATTCTGGTTGACCCGGCTGAAATCCTGTATGTCTTCGCTCAAGAAGATCACGTATATCTTCAAACGCTTGGTGGGCGTTTACTAACCCAATTCACCCTGGCAGAGCTGGAAAAACGCTTATCGCTCAGCGGGTTCTTCCGTGCCCATCGTGCTTACCTGGTTAACTTGCAACAGGTCAAGGAAGTGATTCCTTACACCCGTGACAGTTTCAGTCTACGGTTGAAGGATGCGGCCTGCACAGAGATCCCTTTGAGCAAGTCTGCCGAGCACGAACTTCGGGAACTTTTGGGATATTAGACCGAGCCCGAATCGGTCTTGTTGTACTCATAAAATAACTCTGAAATTGAGCCATTCACCCCCATTTAGAGCCTCTTACCGCTCCCTTGCGCCGTTTGCCAGTTTTTTGTTGCACGGCGCATTTTCTTTTCATATAATCTGCATTAAGTAATACAAACGGGCGCTGAACGATTGATGGAAAGAAAGCAAGAAGGAGTGCAGTATGAAAGCAATTGAAGTAAGAAATCTGACCCGAGTCTATGAAGGCTTGCGTGCCGTGGATGGAATTAGCTTCAGCGTTGAACCCGGCGAAATCTTTGGCTTTCTGGGACCAAACGGCGCCGGGAAAACTACCACCATCCGCATGCTAACTGGGCAATTGCTACCTACTTCCGGCTCAGCCAAGGTAGTCGGCTTTGATATCGTTACCGAACGCCAGCAGCTCAAACCCAGGATCGGCGTAGTGTTCGACAGCCAGAATATCTATGAGCGCATGTCTGCCCGTGAGAACCTGATTTTCTTTGCCCGCCTGTATCGTATCCAGAAGTCGCGCGTGGATGAGGTTCTGGCCCAGGTCGGGCTGAGCGTGCGCGCCAATGATAAGGTCCAAAAGTACTCAAACGGTATGAAACAGCGCGTGCTGGTTGCGCGCGCACTGCTCCACAAGCCGGAGGTGCTGTTCCTGGACGAACCAACGCGTGGCCTGGATCCGCACATTGCCCGCGACATCCGTGGCATCGTCGCCGGCTTGGCCCAGGGCGGCATGACTGTCTTCCTGACCACGCATTACATGGATGAGGCCGATCAACTTTGCCAGCGGGTGGCATTCCTTGACCGGGGGCGCATCGTTGCCCTGGATACCCCGGCCCGCCTGAAAGTGGAATTCGGCAAAGACGAAAAAACAACCCTGGAAGACCTCTTCATCCAACTCACGGGGAATGATCTGCGAAAAGGAAGTGAGGAATTATGAAGACCCTGTTGGATAGCCTGTACATTGGCTGGACTATCGGCACAAAAGATATCCTGGATGCTTTAAAAAACAAGAAAAGCAGATCCAATATCATCGTTATGGTTGGCATGGTGGTGTTTTTCTCCTACTTCAGCACACTGCGCCCTTTCGATAAAAATGTTAGTGTGGTCGTTTATGATGAGGGGAATACCAACTTGGTGCTTGAATCCGCCAGTCTTAGGGATGGAGCTAAATACTCATTCCGGGAGGCTTCCTCTCTACCAGAAATGGAGCGGATGATGACATATCAAAACCTGGGCCTGGTACTTCCAGCAGATTTCGACCAGACCCTGACCTCCGGCGACATACCCACACTGAGCGGTTACATCTTCTGGGTCAACCGCATGAAAGTGGCCGAACTAGAAACAAAATACAGCCAGGCCTTCACCGAAATCCTCGGCTGGCCAGTGCAGGTTGTTATTGGTCAGAACATCATCATCCCACAAGCAGATGCAGACGGCGACCATACTAGCGTAACCTACTTGATGGTTTATTTTGTCTTCTCCACGGCGCTGCTTCTGATCCCTCACCTGATGTTGGAGGAAAAGCAAACAAAGACACTAGATGCGCTGCTGACCTCCCCGGCCAGCCCCGGACAGGTTGTCTTGGGCAAAGCACTGGCAGGATTTTTCTATATCTTTATCGTCGGTGGACTTGGAATGGCCCTGTTCTCAGGGTACATTGTAAATTGGATCATGGCACTGGCAGCCTTCCTGGGATATGCCTTGCTTGCCGTCGGGTTAGGGCTGGTGGTCGGCAGTTTCATCAAATCCACAAAACAAATTGGGCTTTGGATGGTGGTACTGCTCCTCTTCCTGGCAATCCCGTCACTCTTCTACATGGAACCAAACCTGAAACCCGGCATCCGAATGATCTTGACCTGGTTCCCATCCTCGGCGTTGGCCAGTATCTTTCGCTACTCATGCTCCATTGGCGTTACTCCGGCCCAGTTCCTACCGAACCTTATTATTGCTTTCGTGAGTATCGCGGCAGTCTTTGGCCTGGTCATCTGGAAAGTGCGGCGGTCCGACCATTAAATATGGACTCGCTGCCAATATAAGTGGAGAACCCCGTGATGTGCAATAAAACTAGACACGCAATTGGTGATAATCTGAACATCATCTGGACGATTGCATCCAAAGACATCTTCGATGCACTAAAGAACCGGGTGGTTGTCCCGATGGTCATCATGTTGAGCATTATGCTGCTCTTGCCGAAGATGTTGCCCCTCATCTTCGAACAGCCGCAGACGATATTGCCAGTTTACGATCTGGGCGACTCGCGCTGGGTAGCAGAACTGAAAAACGTCCCTGACATCTCGCTGCAACAGTTGCATTCGGAGCAGGAATTTAGGCTGGCCCTGTGTAGTGCACTATATCCTGAGATTGGCCTGCTGCTCCCGGTGGATTTCGATCAGGTGGGTGCGGCAGGTGAATATGTTGAATTTCAGGGCTATGTGTGCTGGGGCAAGCGTTATCAGGTTTCGGAATTGCAGCCGAAACTCGAAACAATACTTTCGCAGTCGCTGGGCCAGCCGGTAACAATCCATGTGGAAGGGAATACCGTCTATCCTCCTACAGATGGCGTGCTCTCCCTCAGCCTAGCAACTATAAATTCGGTGTTGATGATCCTGATGATGGGCATTTTCCTGGTGCCAAGCCTGCTTTTCGAGGAGAAAGAGGCCAAGACGATGCAGGCCCTGTTGGTCTCTCCAGCTAGCATTGGCCAGGTAGTGGTCGGGAAAGTCGTGGCAGGCTCATTCTATATCCTGGTGACGGCGGTGATGATATTTGCTATTTCCTGGGCGGAGGTAACACACTGGGACATTGTGATATTGTTTGTGATCAGTAGCGGGCTTTTCTCGGTGGCAGTAGGGCTGATCCTGGGTAGTTTCTTCGAGAAGCAGCAGGATACAGCAGGATGGATGACTGGCCTTCTGCTGCTTTTGGTTGGCGCAATATTGGTTCAAATGCTGAGCATGGACCTGCCGACGCTGGCAGAAAACCTTCTCCCCTGGGTGCCTTCTGTGGCACTGGCAGAGGTTTGCCGTGCCGCATTCTCTGAAATTGTTCCTACAACTCAGATTTGGATCAATTTAGGAACTGTTCTGGTCGTTTCGCTGCTGATGTATGCGCTTGTCATCTGGAAAGTGCGGCGCTCGGATCGTTAAGCAGCCGTCGGGGTACAGCGCTTGATGCGGCCAATTCATTCCCCAGCTTTTCCCAAACTAAAGACGTCCAGTGTATCCGGTTCAATGAACAGGTGCATCCGGCGCTGTGCTCCATGCCTTTTTTAAATAAGACACGTTAACGGACGGTATTCCCGTGGGGCACAAAAAACATCAGTTTCAGCTGATGTTTTTATTTTCTATAACTGGGGCCCCCATTTGCCCCCTGTGAGGTGCTGCGCGAGGGACGCTATGCGCTAGGGGCAAAGAGCAAAAAACCGCCGGGTAATACCAGCGGTATGATGTTTTGTATATTGTTCCCAGAAAGATTTCTTAATGGCCGGATCGGCGTATCTAGCGGAATAATCCAGCAGGACCGGGGCTGTCAACCCAATCCAGAAGTAGCGGAAATTTCACATACTATGTTCTAGAATCAATTGCATGACTTCGGTGTGTGTGGGGCTGTTCAACACACCGGGGAATCTCGTACACACCAACCCCGCGACTGCCGCAGCGTACTGAATGGTTTGGTCATCGCTCCATTGCTGCAACATCCCATAGATGAGACCGGCCCGAAATGAATCCCCGGCTCCTGCTGTGTCTATGACTCTAACGCGATACGGCTTGAATTGCCTGTTGGGTGCACCCCTTCTGCCATATAAGATAGTATCATCTCCCACTGTAAATACGACCAGCCCCTGGGCGCGCTGCTGATATTCAGTAAACAATTCGGATAACTCCGCCTGGGGATATTGCCGGTTCCGAAACTCCCCGGATAGGATGACCGCGGCAGCGTTGCCAGATAATGCCTGATCGTAGGGGCAATCAATGGATATAAAGGGTATGCCCAATTCGACAGCATATGTTCCAACCAAGGCGCTTTCGGCTTGAAACGGCGGGTCCACACATATAATCTGAGCCTTTGCCAGGTCAGATTTCTGGGGAATATTCCACTTGCGTGTTGTGGACAATAGATCAACGTAATTGCCAAAGATAGTTCGGCTATGCTCGTCTGAGAAGACAATTTCCCGCACCCCGGCAAAGCCTTCTTTGACCATCAAGTGTTGGGTGTTAATTCCATAACCATGAATAGTTGCCAGCAGGCGTTCACCAGCAGGTGTATCGCCAATCCAGTTACCGTCGAGTTGTACGCGTAACCCCAGGCGGCTCAGGACAATTGCGGAGTTCAAGGCCTCGCCCCCAGTCATGAAATGGGTCTCAGTAATTTCTCCATAACCATCGGGTGAGGGGAAAGGCATACTCAGCAGATGGAGTTCGCTAGAAGCGATGACGCCGTAGGCATATACATCGAATTCTTTCAATGTTTATTCTCCTGAACCATTCCACTCCACAGGCGGGTGATAACCTGCATCTTTCTCATACATGGCACGGATGTCGTCGAAGCGATCCAGCAGAATGTGACTAAATTTGTCCACTCGTTTTTTCAACGAAGTCATTATAAGTTCCCAAACCCATCAGCAATGGCTGGAATAATGGATTGCTGGAGTAGCGCAGATTTTTTATGCCAACCTATTCGACAACGCGCAATTTTTATTGTAACATACCGAAACCGATGGAAAATCTGCGGTCTTTTGAAAGGGCAGTAAAGGTTTATGCCTTCAAAATAGCCAGCAACTCCAACGGTAGTACAACCTCCATTGCTGCTGGCTGATAGTCGCATACATTTCAACCTCGCCCAGCGCCTGCGGCTTGGTATCGATCTGATCGGTGGCATTGTAAGGCAGATAACAATCGCTGATGTAACTTTTTGAGAGCGTTGGATCAGCCAGGATATATCCGGAATACTGCCAGATTACAATCTCTTTTTCTTTGTTACAAAATACTTTGGGGTACCTGCTATTTGCATTTCCTTTCAAAGCTTACTGTGCTACAAAGAGTTTACAAACACAAAGAAAGATATATGTTAAAGAGTGGTTTTGTATTTGCCATCAGAATATCTCCAGATTACGCCAACTCATGGGCTACGCTTGTTTATTTGACAGGTAATGAATAATCATGTAAAGCTGATCCTTCAACATTTGAAGCTCTTCGATTTTCACATTGCTAGAAACCAGGCTTGCCACCAACTTCTCTGGGAGTGAAGCAGCCTCAATTTGCATCTGTTTGCCTTTTGGGGTGAGGGTGACAATCACTTTGCGCTCATCCTCCTGCGAACGCTGGCGCGTGATGATGCCCTGCGCTTCCAACCGTTTCAAGACCGGGGTGATCGTATTGGTATTCAAGAGCAATCGATGCGTGATTTCGCTCACGGAGATTCTGTCAGTTTCCCACAAGACCATGAGCACCAGGTATTGCGGGTAAGTGATGCCTAGCTTTTCCAGGTAAGGCTGATACTCCTGGATTACCAACCGAGAAGCAGCATATAGCAGAAAAGATAGTTGATTTTGTAGCTTCAGTTGTTCATAAGCCATCAGACAAACTCCTAAATATCCACACCCAGGTTACCCCGGTCATTTCTGTAAAAAATCAGCTGCTCTTCGTGCAAAATTGAGAGGCCAGCATTTCTGCCAAACCTATCGCGCCAACGCCACACAACAGGTGCAGAACCTGCGCAATTCAGTTATTGGCTCCAGGGAAATCATCTACTACGCCATATGCTTTTGGCAGAATGGTCAGACAAAAGTGCGGTTGAAAACCAGCAACACGTTTTTCTTCCCCAGCAGATCAGCCAGGGAGAAGACCTTGCCTGAGAAATCGGGCAGGCAAAAATTTGGAGCAGGTTGGTTGAGAGATACTCGAGGCATAGCCGCTCCTTTTGTGAGAATGGGGTATTCGTTAGCGGCCAATAGCCATTGATAGGATCGTCCGGATGTTAAATTTCGCGGCGCGCAGAGCGCTCCATGCACCGGTGGCCCATAAAGCCCAAATAACCAGCAGTGGCTGGAAAAA
>JBGSJZ010000140.1:0-22672 GCA_041741455.1 Anaerolineaceae bacterium
CAACCCCGCCGGACCAGTTCACCAGGTTTACCTGGCGTGAGGGCAGGATAGTCACCTGACGGGCGCTGGTCAACCGTGCCTGTGCCATCCATTCATCGGGCCGTTCCAAAAAATCTTCGGCTGAGGTCACTGGAATACCGCTGGTCTCGAGGGTTCTGGTCAGAACGTCCGCGGATAATCCGGTCATCGGCATGACTTCTCCCAGAATGACCAGGTTTACACCCACCAGGTTCTGTAAGACTCCCTGAGTGGTGAAGGCTTCTCGCAGCGTCACCATCGGACATCCTGCGAGAACGTCCAACAGCTTTTGGTCCGGTTGTTTTGCGGCCAGGAGGACAATCAGGTCTTTCTGGCGCTTTTGTGGTGAGAGGATTTTCGAGAGGTTAAAGTTCAAGAGACTGCTTCTCCTTTATGGTGGATAGATCGGCAGAAATCAGCAGAATGGTTGCGGCAATCTGCAGAACGACGAGAAAAACGAGTAAGCCGGCCAGGGTTGCAGAAGGCACGGGCGCGGAGTGAAAAACTAAGATTAGTCCGCCAACGCTGAGTGCCATTCCGGAGGTGCGAATCAGCATAAGATTGGATAAGACCGCGCCAGTAATCATGAGAGCCACGACAAACCCGATGAGTGGGTCTGGTAAGCGAGTGACCTTGAGCAAAAATGCTGAACCGATCGAGAGTGAAAAGAGAATATTGGAATACATCCGGGACATAGGATATTGGCGAACCTTTCCGCAGTTCTGGTTATGTGCAGCTTGGTTTTTCGATTCACACTGATCGAGAATGTGGAATCAAAAACGACCGTCCCGAAAACGAGCCCAACTCCAGATTGGGTGGAGCTCTTTTACGAGAGCAGTCGCCTGACGATGAATAAAAAAATTACCAAACGATGGGTGCGACCGCAGATATATAAGTCAAGTTCTATTCTAGCATTGGATAGATAACCATCCTAGCAAGAATAAAACTTTGGCTGAGTTGGTAATATAAAATTGGTTATGATTAACCCTAGTCGAGGGTTGTTATTGCAATGTTTAGGTCAGAAGTGATGTGTAATATTAACTGTAACTTTTTTGAATTACATGGAAATCTATACAACCCATGAAATAGAAAATCGTTGATGTTAGCCATCAATACGTAAATCACGGTGGAATTCTTCGGATGGATGCTCTCCTATGACCCCGATTAGCCACTACCTGCGAGCGCAGGCCCTAGCGGCTGTATAGGTGAAAAACGCAAAGGTCTCCTGTAGCGCTTTGCCCAGGAGACCTTCATATAAATATGATCCGAGTTGATGTCGGAAATTTATCCCATTGCGTTGAACGTTTCAAACACCATAATGGCTGCTCCGCCTTTCAAGACCGGGCAGCCCTTTGCCATCCCGACCGCTTCATCCAGTGAATTGGCTTTGAGGATCGAGTAACCACTCGGCATCGGCCCTCCGGACCCGTCACTGACTTTACCATCTTTGGAAATGGTTTTTGCCTGGGGAGTGAAAGGATTTCCACCGTCCACTAAAGCGCCGCCTAATTTCCCGAACCAATTCTGCCATTCAGTCATGACCGCTTTTTGTTCGGCTTCGGTCTCGGGCATCGCGCCTCCACTGTAGAGTAACAGATAGTTTGCCATGGTTTTTGACTCCTTATGAATATTAAGTGTGACCTCTCATCAATAAGGGGGAGGTCCCTCTATTGATGAGCAGGTTCTTTTGAATTTAATAACTATGACGGTAAATGATTATAAAACCATTCGGTCAATTTGGAATATTTAGATATATAATCTCTATAATAAATTTTCGATCCTATTTCTTGGGAAAGATGGAATGACCAACCGTTCGACCAGCGAAACGTTTGACCCTCCTATTTCAGAAGATTTCGTGAATGCCTTGGATGCAGCACGGAGTGGAGACGCTGACGCCTTCGGCCAGATTACTGAACAATACCGGCTCGAACTGCGCGCCCATTGCTATCGCATGATGGGTTCGATTGAGGACGCGGAAGATTTGGTGCAAGAAACCTTTCTTCGTGCATGGCGGCGATTGGAGACTTATCAAGGGCGCGCTTCTTTCCGCGCCTGGTTGTATAAAATCGCGACAAATGCCAGCTTAGATGCACTGGAACGTCTCCCTAGACGCACCCTGCCGGTCGAAGAAGAGGGTTCCGGCGCTCTATTTGGTGCGGAACAGGCGGTGGTAAGCGAACCGGCCTGGGTTGAACCCTTTCCCGATGCCTGGCTGGCTGCGAGCAGCGCTGGCCCAGAAGCTCGCTACGATACCTATGAGAGCATTTCGCTTGCCTTCTTGGTGGCACTACAGATCCTTCCGCCTCGGCAGAGGACCGTTCTCATATTAGCGGATGTGCTGGACTGGAAGATATCGGAAATCGCTGATCTTGTGGAAATCTCCCTTTCAGCGACGACCAGCCTGCTACATCGTGCGCGTGAGACCATGAAACAGCGGAACCAATCAGGGAAGCTGCATCTGAGTAGAATGGGTATTCCAAATGACCAGACCCGGCTCCTGCTCGATCAATATGCCCGCGCCTGGGAATCTGCAGACCTGGATGGGATCATTGCCTTGCTGGCCGATGATGCAATCTTCCCGATGCCGCCTATGCCGGTCGCCGTGGTGGGGAGACAAGCCATGGTCGAGCTCTATACGAAGAGCATTTTAGCCGGAGATGCACGCGGGCGTTGGAAACTGGTTCCAATCCGCGCCAATGGCCAGCCTGGTTTTGCGTTTTATCGTGTAGACGAGGCCACACACAAATACCATGCCTTTGCTTTGCAGGTACTGACGATTGAAAACGACCTAGTGGTCAATGCAACGACCTTTGGTTTCCCTGCCTTATTTCACTTTTTTGATCTACCTGCAATCCTCTAAGTCTAGTAATCTGGCTGGATGCCGGCCTGTATAAGATTCCCCGACTCAACACTCACTTTTTTCTGAGTTGCATGAGCCGCGAATATGAGACATAAAGTTCCAAATACAATCGTACCGCATCAAACAAGTTTTGTTAGGCGGCACGATTTGAGTAAAATCTGGCGCAGCTCGATAAAGTCCATGCAAGGATGAAAACCACAGACAAGAGCAGACCTTGAACAAACATCTTTACTCATCCAGTGGGCTGCGCACGGCTTTCGGTCCGCGGTTGAGCATGTGGGTATAGACCATCGTGGTGGGCGCATACATGCGCACGACATCTTTATGTCCAAGCAGTTCCTGAACGGTGCGGACACCTGCCCAGAACCGGAGGTGCTGGGTATCATACCCGGCCTCCAACAAGTGGGTGGCAGAGCAATGACGAAAGGTATGGCAGCCAACTTTATAGGAATATCAACTTTCTGCACCGCTGCCTTGACGTTTTTTGCAGCCCGGTTTCACGTATATGAAAACGACGGATGTAAAAGTTCAGCAACTTAAAAATCGGGTTTCCCAGAGTCAACCAAAAGCAGAATGTTTGCTCGCTTGATTTTTCTAGCACCTGGGCGACCCTTTTGGGTAAGTGAAACTTATTCTGCCTTTTCGTCTTTGCTCGAGTCTACTATGTATTTCTTCGCCTCCTGCGACTAAACTCAAAAACAATACCAGATAACACCCAACCTTTAATTGATATTTCACAAGTAGATTGAGCAACCATTTCATCTGGAGGAAAAAAATCATGTGTTGATTCATTTAGGCAAAGCTTTTCTCGTTTCTGTTTTCTCTCATCCATCCTGGTCGTTTATTTGGACCTGAGAATGGCCTTTAAATCCTTTTGCTAAGCCAGTAATTTTCCACATTGCTGCAGAATCGGGATCATCCCGTATCCTATTATCGAAACGTATTTCGAACATTCGATGCCAACGCGTATGCAGAGCGTTGGGTGCGGACAGTCAAGGGGGAATTGTTTAGATCAGATCCTGATGGAAAGTCGGATAGATACCCCTCATGGCAAGACATCCCTGGAATCTCCCCATCTAAAAAAGATTGATATGGTAAACCAGGAATTTTGACGAGGAGAACCTTATATTCCTTCCCAGGAACTATGGATTAAGTTTTCATACCCTATGGGTTTTTAGGGTAGGTCCGTTTTAGAGATCAACCATTGGGTTGACAAAGCGCACCAAAGGGTTGAGGGTGGAATACATCCATTGTTTTTTGTATTTCAACTGGACGGTTGGTTACTTTTGATCGGTAGCCTTGTATCCTATAACCAATCAAACGTACCCATAAAGGAGATAATAATGGTAAACGAAATCAGTATTTCATCTGAAAAGCAGGTTGCTAAAAGCCAATCTGGCCGGCTGATTTGGGTCAGCCTGACGGCGATGATTGTCGCCATAGCAGCCAACCTGGGCCTCTATTATGCGGTGGGAATCCTGTTCCCCGATGTGGCAACCTGGTCTGGGGTCGGGCCCGGGCAAATCGCAGGCGCGAATTTCGTGTACTTGTTCATTGGAGCGCTTGTCTTCGCAGTCGTTCGTCGTAAGTCGCCCCGTCCGGCTCGCCATTTTCTGCTGATCGCATCCATTGGCCTGCTCCTGTCTTTCGCCTTGCCCATCTCTGCCGGCTTCGGTTATGGTGCGCCTGGCACGCCCCCAGCCAGCGCGGCGACCGTCGTCACGCTGTGCCTGATGCATATTGTGTCCTTCGCGATCAGTGTACCAATGTTCAACCGTCTGGTTTCGGACAAATAACACGAAAATTCTACGACAGGTATGGTTGGTCAAAGGAAGACTGGCCAAACATACCAAAACTATTCGATCGATTTTATAGGAGTCAGAACCCATGAACGAGCTGTTTTACGTCCGAATTATTGCTTATTCACTCTTACCCCTGCTGCTGGCAGTGGGCCATAGCATGCTCAACCGGCAGACTCGCACGCCCGCCCGGCGGATTGAATTGTTCATCATCTACTTGCTGGCAATCAGCGTTGGGGCTAATGGGCTTGGTGGAGCGTTTGGCCATCTCTTCCTTTCCGACCTGGTCGCGAGAGGTGTTGGCTGGCCGACCGGCAGTCCCTTCCAACTGGAGATGGGTTTTGCCAACCTGCTGATTGGCGTGTTGGGCCTGATAGCCGTCGGTCGCCGGGACGGTTTCCGTACCGCTGCTATTTTAGCAACCACCATTCTGGGTGTGGGCGCCACAATTGTTCACCTGTTGGATATTGCAGCTTCAGGCAATCTATCCCCTGGAAATACCATCCAAAATCTGGGCAACCTGTTGGACCCGGTACTGCTGATAGGGCTGACCTGGCTGGCATCCCGCACCACTGACCCAGACGCGGAAAGCCCGGCCTTCCTGCGTTGGCAGATGCTTCAGCAGCCGATTGTTGGCATGGCGGCTGTCGGCATTGGGACTGGCTTTGGTGTTGGTTATGCTGTTGGTGGGATGCTTCTCTTGACCCTGATTGGCGCTGGAGTAGGTATCGGTTTAGGCATTTTCCTCAGCCGGCGCGCTGCCCAAGGGCAGGATCATTCGCTCGCTAACGCGGCATAGCCGCGATCAATCATCTGGTCAAATTGGAGGAACCACATGAATACACTGGGATGGACGCACATCGTTTTCGGGGTGTTGGCTTTATTGGCGGGGACAGTGGTTGTTTTGACACGCAAAGGCACTCGCTGGCACCGCACCCTTGGTCATGTTTACCTGACTGCGATGATTGGCCTGAACGTGACCGCCCTGTTTATTTATAACCTCTACGGCCGCTTTGGCCCTTTCCACTGGTTGGCCGTCAGCAGCCTGCTCACCTTGATCGCTGGGATGATCCCGGTGTTCACCCGCCGGCCAAAGGGACGCTGGCTGGAGCAGCACGCATTGATCGTCAACATATCTTATATTGGTCTCGTAGCGGCGACCGCTGCCGAAATCACCAGCCGTATTCCCGGGTGGGAGGATGGTTTTGGTTGGGTGGTGGGAGCGACCAGCGCCCTGGTGATCGGGATTGGCGCAGTTCTCATGCAGCGTAAACTGCCCCAGACCATTCGCCGCACCCCGGCCCGTTTCCAGAAAGGCTTATAACATGACCGCATATAAGCAGCGATTGACCACCTCGAAGCGGCGGATAGACTGGCCCATGATCTTATTCTTTGCCTTGGCTTACGCCATTGCCTGGGGCGCCTATGGTTTGGTTGCGCTCATCGCGCGCCAATCCAGTGTGAGCAGCGCGCAAACTCTGATGGCAATGGGCGATTCATTCCACTTGGATAATATGCGCCTCAGCGTTTCGCCATGGATGGTTTACCTGCTGACCAGATTGGCGGACTTTGCCTTCTCGATAGCGGGTATTACGCTGATCGCTGTGACCGCCGGTCGCGCCGGGCTGAGCGAGCTGTGGCACAGGTTGACACATTGGCGCATCCAATGGGTCTGGTATGCCGCCGGGCTGCTGCCGATTTTCTTATATGGGTTGGCCACCGTTGCCGCGGGGGCACTCCCCTCAGCCGATTTTTCGCCTGGCTCTATTTTCACCGCATTATTCAGCCTTCAAGCCGGGTTTTTCGTCTCTCTCTTTTTGCGCGGCGCATTCGGTGAAGAACTCGGTCTGCGTGGGTTCGCCCTGCCACGGTTGCAGCAAACCAATTCTCCGTTTCGAGCCAGTCTGGTGATCGGCATTTTGTGGGGGGGCTGGCATTTGCCTGTCCTGATTGGCCGGGATGGATTGTCTATCGTGGCGTTCAGCCTGTTGTCGATTGGCCTGAGTTTCCTGTTTACCTTGGTTTTTAACGGCAGCGGCGGCTCGCTCATCCCGGTGTTGCTGTTTCATGCCACCCAAAATTGGGAAGAGGGTTTTGAGACCATGTTTCCCAGTCTGGTTGGCTCAAATTGGGAGCTCATTTCTACCCTGGCATTGTTGATGATTGGGGTGGTGGCAGGGGTGAAGGTGTGGCGAATGAATCCCATAAGAGCAGTAGTCGCCGACCCTGTTCAAATTCCATAGGAATAATGTTACACTGATAAAGGGACAAGAACAATGTTGAACAATAGTCAACAGTTGCCAATGAGTGGTCGATGAGTACGAACCTGTCAAAGCAACCGGACGTCTGGGAAAAGTGGGAATGGCTGTGGAAAGCCATTTTTTATGCAACCGTTCTCATCTCATTCGTCCTCATGCTCCGCGATGGCAACCGGTCAGCTTCTGTTTGGATTGCGTCACTGTTGACAGGTCTCATGTTGCTGTGGCATGGGGGAGGTTTTTGGTTGGCCTACAAAAACCCGGCTGCTTGGAATGAGCGCACCATCCCGCGCTTCTTCCTCATCATTGGAGATATTATTCTCTGGTTTGTGCTGGTCAATATCTCGGTTGCTTATTACGTTGCCCTATTTGGCCTGTTCAGCCAGGTTTTCCGCCATTTGCCCATCCGCTACGCAGCGATCGCTGCTTTCTTCCTGACCGTTGCTACCATTTTCGAACAAGTAGCTGGCGCTGGCGAAGCTTTTACACTAACAAATCCTACAATATGGTTGTTCTTTTTCATGGGGCTGGCTACTATTCTTCTAGGGATCTGGGTGTGGGCAATTATCGACCAGAGCACTCGGCGACGCCAACTCATCGAAAAGCTAGAAGCAACCCAGGCCGCGCTGGTCGCATCCGAACGGCGAGAAGGGGTACTGGAAGAACGCCAGCGCCTGGCGCGTGAAATTCATGATACCCTGGCCCAGGGATTTACGAGCATTGTCTTGAACCTGGAAGCAGCCGAACAGGCTATACCCGATGATCTGAACCGGTTGCAAAAGCATTTGGACTGGGCCCGTTCCACCGCTCGCAGCAGCCTGGATCAGGCGAGGAGGGTGGTGCAGGACTTGAGGCCAGAATCCCTGGAGAATCAGTCTTTACCGGATGCGATTAGCCGGGCAGCCGGACGGTGGATTGAAGAAACGGGTATCGCAGTGACCACAAAAATCACCGGCAGCCCGGTTCCCATACATCCGAATATCGAAGTTGCATTGTTGCGGGCTGCCCAGGAAGCGCTCAACAATATTCGCAAACACGCTCAAGCCGCGGACGTTCAACTCACACTTTCTTACATGAGCGATGTTGTCATTCTGGATATCCAGGATGATGGTGTGGGTCTGGGTGGGGGAGAGCCTTCCCCCTTTTCCGGCGGATATGGTATACAGGCCATGCGCGAACGGGTTGCGCAATTTGACGGCTTTGTGACTCTTGAAAGCGATCCTGGTGAGGGAACGACTGTCGTCATCGCGATTCCATTGAAAGACTCAAGCGAATCGAGAGGATACCATTCAGATCAGGCACAGGAATAGAAGCATGAACACAATTCGTGTTTTGATTACAGATGATCATCCGGTTGTCCGAGAAGGGTTGGCCGGGATGTTGGCTGGCCAACAGGATTTCGAGGTGGTGGGGTTGGCGGAAGATGGTGATACAGCCGTTGCACTGCACCAAACCCTATCCCCCGATGTAACCTTGATGGACTTGCAGATGCCCGGTCTGGATGGGGTGGGCGCAATTGAGGCGATCAAGGCGAAACAGCCATCCGCTCACATTCTCGTTCTCACGACCTATGATTCGGATGCGGATATCCTCCGTGCTATTGAAGCTGGTGCCACTGGCTATTTGCTAAAAGATGCCCCGCGAGAAGAGCTCTTCCGCGCGGTTCGGGCTACCGCGAAAGGCGACTCCGTGTTGGCCCCAACTGTAGCTGCCCGTCTTATGACCCAGATGAGGGCCCCGGCTGAGGAAAGTCTGAGCGCTCGTGAAATCGAAGTCATTCAGTTGGTGGCCAAAGGGAAAAACAACAAAGATGTTGGAAAAGAGCTGCACATCAGCACTGCTACCGTAAAGACTCATCTCATCCATATCTATAACAAGCTGGGTGTCGATGATCGTACCGCGGCTGTGACAACTGCCCTTGAAAAGGGCATTATTACGCTTTGATGGACGGAATGAATTTGCTTAATAATAGACCGAATCTAGCTGGTTCGGTTGGATCGAAAATCAAAAGGCCGTCAGAATTCGGGAGCCTGTGGGTTGATAATGAGATCATGAGGATTGCAGCTCATAACCGGCTTTTTCCCCTTCAGGAAATTACCAAATCCCTGGCATCAATCGCCAGCGTACCAGGTGGGCGTAACATGGGTATCCCGATATCCACTTCTCTTCCCGAAATATCCGCCAACATTGAATAATGGCAAGAACAATGAACAAGAATACATCCACTCCCAATTTAATAGAGCTAAAGAGAAGCGCTGCGCGAAATACAAGTTCATCTAAATGCATCAGATACCCAATCAGCCGATCAGGTCCTCGGCTGGTCAGCCTTCGATTCGCCGTCACGATCCCAAATCGTTTTCCCAGAGTCGCCAGCGACCATAAAATCAAATCATAAACGCCAAGCCCGGCAAGAGCAAATACAAAGGGGAAGAACTGCTGTGAATTGTCATTGGCAGCACCGATGCCAAAATCCCACTCAACAATTTTTTGAAAAAGACACCTATGGTTTCCCTTAAGGGATTGTGGATGGAGAGCAAACAATCAACAGGTCTTCATCTTATTGCTTTTCGACCATTCGCTTGTTTGATGGGTTACGGGGTGACGATTCGTAAAGTCGGGTGCGTCAAGAAATTCTAAGGGTATCACTCGACAATCAATTTTCCCCGCAGCATGCCCATCTGGCATTGAAAGCCATACTCACCTGGCTTGCCGGGTGTAAACTCAACCGTCACTTCCTGTCCTTCGGACAAATAGGCGCTCTGGTTGAAATCCGGGAATAGCACCATTTCGGAGCAGGTCGAGCTTTCCTGGCACGAAAACCTCATACGCAACAGTTGCCCGGCTTTGACCACGATGATATCCGGAGTGTACCCTCCTTTTACGGTGATGGACACTTCCTGAACCCCACCAGCGCCGGTGCTAATTCTTGTCTGACCTTTGGGTGCCAGCCAGAAAAACCAGGCGATAAATAAACTGAGGGCGATGCCCCCAAGGGTTATGAAAATCTGAACAGGTGTCATTTTGCTGTTTCCTTATCTTTTCTGACGTCAGTTAGCTTTTGGCGAAGCATCTCGACGGTCGGCCAACCTTTCAATCCGCCGGGCGTTTTATACACCCGGCAGTTCATTGAATAGGTAGATCGGTTTTCTGGCCAGAAATCCTTTCCATCGATCTGGAAGGAAGGCGATCCAAGAAATTTTGTGGCAGCCGCCTCCTGGTCAGTTTCAATCCTAATCGGGTTGATTGAATAATCCAGTTGTTCTTCCTTCACTGCAGATTGAAGATTGGTCAGGGCTGTTTTCCACGACGGGCAGCCATCAAAATACAACAGGTTGATCATCATGCTTGCCTCATTTGGCGCTGAATTTTGGGCGAAAACCCCGTAAGCGATTGGGGTTGCTGACCACCGTCACGGACGAGAAAGCCATGGCAGCACCTGCCAGCAGGGAGCTGAGTAGCAGCCCAAAGAAGGGGAACAAAACACCCATGGCGATGGGACCCCCCAAGGTGTTATAGATGAACGCGCCAACCAGGTTTTGTTTGATATTGCGCATGGTGGCCCGGCTAACTTCGATGGCAGTGACCACACCCTTCAGGCTGCCCTTGATCAGGGTAATATCCGAGGCTTCGATGGCCACATCTGTGCCGGTTCCGATCGCCATACCAACATCGGCCTGCGCCAGCGCCGGGGCGTCTTTGATCCCATCCCAACCATCGCAACCTTTTTGCCTTCGGCTTGCAGCAGGTGAACGTTGTGGGCTTTATCTTCTGGCAGCACTTCAGCCAGGACGCGATCCAAACCCGCCTGGCGGGCAATCGCTTCGGCAGTGCGGCGATAACTTCCTTGGAGTCTTCTTTGACTGTATTGGCGACGGCGATGATTCCGGCTGCCTTGCCATCCACAGTGGTCGCTAATCCCAAGGCTTCGCCTTCGCTCATCGATATCAACAGGTTGGCTATTGGTTGCTGGAACACGGTGCATTCTTCATTTTACTCGCGTGTTTTGATAAATTCACCCATAATACCCAAAGCTTGGTCAGTCTGGGCGATCGACTTACTTCCTTCGCGTTCAACACCGTGCAAGGCGCGGATGGCGTCGACCGTCTCCGGGACGACAATCGCTTGGTTGTAAACCTGGTAGTTGTAGAACAGCTCGTTCCCTCTGACGGTTAGGCTGTCTTCCCATAAACCTACCTCCCACATGTCTCCGCGAGGGCGGCCCAGATCCGCCATCAATTCCAGGGTGCTGTTGAGCGCTACCACGCCGTCAGAGGCGCGCAAGAAGGCGATCCGTGGAGCGGCCCGGAAAGCTGCTAGCACTTCCTCTTTAGTTGCCTCACGGGTGAGTTCTAAGCTCCAGGAGTGCAGGTGACTGTTGGTGTGTGCCGCCACTACGGCAATCGTGACTACGTCCAACTCCGGTTCGACCGTCTGAGCATCTGGACCCTGATGGGAGGGGATCGTGGTCTCAGGGACGACCGTGTTCATTACACCTGAACGATCCGATTCCCACGGGTCGGTGGCCCGGCGAATCAGCACCCCGCGAGCCTTCTTCAGCAAACCTGCTTTTCTCAATGCGCCTAAAGTGCGTACAATGCTGGTGGTATTGCATGAAACCACGCGGGTAGCATCCCGGCCCAGAGCGCTTTCGTAGTTAGCTTGCGCCACGAAAGAGTGTCCAGTCAGGCTGTGCTTCTCTCCGCCCTGGAAGACGGCTTTAACACCACGCTCCCGGTAGAGTTCCAGGTTCCTGGCACCAATGCCCTTGGGGGTGCAGTCCACGACTACATCGACTCGTTCTAGCAGGTCATGTAGGATGCCTGCCGTAGGGATGCCAGCAGCGCGCATGCCAACCACTGCCTCCCTGGTCGAGGCGAACACCGGGTAACCCTTCTCAACCGCCACCTTGATGCGCCAATCGCTCACAACATCCGCAATGCCAACCAGCTGCATGTCTTCCTGGGCGGTGACTGCGTCAGCGATGCGTTTTCCGATCACGCCATAACCATTCAACAAAACTTGTATCTTCGAATCCGACATGGTATTCCTCCTGGTTAAATCATATCCATGAGCGTGTTGTGAAATGAAGATGCATTAGCAATTTAATCAACGATTAAGCAGCCAATTTGTGACGGCGCAGCAATTGTGCGTTGATGGCGACGATGATGGTACTGAGTGACATCAAGACCGCTCCGACCGCCGGCGAGAGCAGGATGCCGATCGGGGCCAGCACGCCCGCTGCCAGTGGCAACGCCACCACGTTGTATCCTGCGGCCCAAACCAGATTCTGGATCATCTTGCGGTAGCTGGCCCGGCTCAAATCGAAGATCTTAACCACGTCCATTGGGTTGCTATTAACCAGGATAATTCCGGCCGATTCGATCGCCACATCCGTGCCGCTGCCAATGGCAATGCCCACATCTGCGCGAGTCAAAGCGGGGGCATCGTTTACACCGTCACCGACCATGGCGACGTGCTTGCCCTGCTTCTGTAGCTCAGCGACCTTCTTGTCTTTGTGCTCAGGAAGGACCTCAGCAAAATAGGTCTTGATGCCCAACTCATCCGCCACCGCTTTGGCGACTGCCTGGCTATCGCCGGTGAGCATAGCAACTTCGACGCCCATATTGTGCAGCTTTTCGATTGCCAGCTTACTCTCTGGACGAACGACATCTGCCAGAGCAAAAACAGCAACAACCTGAACCCCATCCGGGCCATCCTGTACCATGTTGACCACGCTCTGCCCATTTTCGTTGGCCTTCTGCTCGAATTGGGAGAGTTTATCGGGCAGGCCAATTTTCAGCATCTCCAGTAAGCGCGGACCGCCAACATACACGGACTGACCGTTCCTCTTTGCACGTGCACCGCGGCCTTGAATCGCTTCAAAATCTGACACAGCAGGCAAAGATAATTTACGCTCTTCCGCCGATTTGCGGATGCCTCGGGCGATGGTGTGCTCCGAGTCGCCTTCGATGGCGGCTGCCAATGCAAGTGCATCTTCCTGGCTCCAATTATCGACCGTTTCGATACTAACCACGCCAAACTTACCTTCCGTCAATGTACCTGTCTTGTCGAAGATGATCAGGTCGATCATACGCGCTTTTTCCAGTGCCAGCCGGTCACGCACGAGGATACCGTTCTGGGCACCCATTGCGGTGGTGATGGCCACCACGAGCGGGACAGCCAGACCTAGAGCGTGCGGGCAGGCGATCACTAGTACCGTGGCGACGCGCGCAATGACTTCCACATTAAATCCCAATGCAATGGTCCAGGCCACTGCCGTGATGGCCGCCACACCCAGGGCTATGTAAAACAACCAGCCGGCAGCTTTGTCAGCCAGAATTTGGGTACTGGATTTGCTCTGTTGAGCTTGTTCGACCAGACGAATGATGCCTGCTAAAGCCGTCTCGTCTCCAATAGCAGTAATTTTCACTCGCAGGCTGCCATCCCCATTAATCGTACCGGCAATCACTTTTCCGCCGGGCTGTTTTTTTACCGGCCTGGATTCTCCAGTGACCATTGCTTCGTTGACATCCGAATCGCCTTCTTGCACTTCTCCATCGGCTGGTACGCTGGCACCCGGGCGAACAAGAACCAGATCGCCGCTGCGCAGCTTATCCACCGAGACTGTTTCAGTTCCGCCGTCTGGGCGGATCCGTTCGGCCGTGTCTGGCATTAATTTTGCCAATTCCGTCAAGGCGCCCGAGGCCTGGCGCACGCTGCGCATCTCGATCCAGTGGCCTAGCAGCATGATGTCGATCAGCGTGGCCAACTCCCAAAAGAAATCCGACTGGCCGGGCAAGAACAGGGTAGCAACGCTGTAGACTAAGGCAACCGAGATTGCCAGTGAGATCAAGGTCATCATGCCGGGCTGGCGGTTCTTCAACTCGGGCACGGCCATGCGCAGGAAGGGCAGGCCGCCGTAAAGGAAAACGATCACGCCGAAGACGGGGGCTAGCCACTGGCTGCCCGGGAAGGCCGGCAGCGAGAAGCCCAGCATCATCTGCAGCCCCATGCTGTAGAGGATCACCGGGATAGAGAGGATCAGCGAGCCCCAGAACTTGCGCCGGAACATGTTTTCATGACCGGTGTGATCCGTATGGGAGGCACTGTGGCCGGTGTGGTTCTGGGCAGCTTGCATGTCATGACTGGAATGATCTTCGGGAGGGGCGTTTTCCATAGCGGGCATTTCCATTACCGCATTATGCCCATGATCGTGCTCAGGGGCGGATGGCTTGTGCATGGATTCATGGGATGCCTGCTGGTTGGATTCGCCCTTGTCGGGATCCGCGCTGTGATGTTTGTGTTCTTCTGCCATCGGTCATCTCCTTAGCCAAATCATTTTCTGATTCGGCCTGCATATCTCAGGTTCAAAATAATACAGCATCAATAATTCCCTTTTCGCTCGCCAGATGCATTTTTAGCCCCAACACGCTGCTCTGCTTCAGTGGATAAGCTCAATCTTAACAGGCGGTTTTTTTCATTTTGAAGCCAGGACCGATACCGGTATTTGTACTCCACAACTTGGGCAGAATTGGTAAAAGCCTCATCCAGATAGGGGAACCCGAACCATACGATTCCCAGTCCAAATAATACGCCAGTGATCAGGCGCATCCAGGCATTGAAGGAGCCCCAGGCATCTCCAGCATAAAATACGGCCGGGAAGGCATGCCTGGTTATCGTCGCCAACCATGCATTCAAATCTCGGAAGCCCTGCCCGATGCCGGCCAGGTCACTGAACAAGTGGGTGGTACCATCGATTGCCATGGGTAGAAGCAGGAGAACAAGACCCCACCATGGCAGCGGTTTTATCTTTTTCTTAACTGCCCCCCAGATGATTCCAAATAGCCACAAACTGGTGAACATAGACACCATCCGGTCGGACCAGGCAACTTTCCAGCCCATTTGTGCATTACCAATGAACTGCCTGAGTAAGAAAATATTGTTCGTGTCTTGCCCAACCGCCTGGATTTCTGAAAGTGTATAAGAAATCTTTGGACCAAACAGGAAATAAGAGCGTTCGGGTAATTGATGGCATAGGAAGGAATAGACCCAATAGATTGCTTTCCCGGGGGCAGTGATTCCAACTGCCATGAATGCCGGTGCAAGGATAGGAGTCAGCACATACAATCCAAGCAGAAGGCTGACCATTAAAATCCAATGGCGGCTAAACCAAAGAACAAATTGATCGGATTTCGTAAGAGATAAAGGGATGGTTTCTGTGATAGTAGTCATACCGCGATACTCCGTAGCGTGGCACAATCCTTATTCGATTGTGCCACGCTACCAGTTCAAAATCTACAAGTTATGGGATTTTTAACTCAATATCCTTCTTGAAATCCAGGCCTTCTTTGCGAACATAAACCGTGACCTTCCAATTTCCTGACATGCTGAAATCTGCCGTAATGGCATATTTACCATCTTCTTGTTCAGTTGCCAGTCCGTTCATCGTCATTCCACTCATATCGGTATGATCGGCACTGACATCCACAGTAGCCTCGGTTAAAGGTTGGCCTTGTGGATCTTTCAGTTCCAAGACCAATTCGATATTCCCTACGGCTGGTGTTGGCGGGTTGGTATTGAGGGTGATTTTCACCGGATCTGTTTGGGTGTCCTGTGGTTGTGCGGTGCTGCAACCTGTTAACAGGGCCGCCAGGATGACCCATATGCCTATCCATTTCAAATACTTGTTCATGCGCGTTTTCTCCTGTTCATTCAGTAACATTAATCATCAACATCAATCCACCGGGTTCCACGTTGTCGTTGGTGGTGTGGTGGAGGATGTGGCAGTGCAGCATCCACTGCCCAATCTCTGTGGCGACAAACTCAATATCATACCGTTCCCCTGGTGAGACGAGAACCGTATCCTTGGTGAGTTGAGCAGCTTCCGGGACGGGATGACCGTCGGTGGCCACAATTTTGAAGGGGACGCCGTGCAAATGAATGGGGTGCACAAATTGGCCGATCCCGGCCAAGCGCAAACGAACGCGTTGACCCTTCTTGACATTTATTGTTTCCGTGTCTGGAAAAGCCTTCCCGTTGATGGTGAAATAATTGGGCTCCATTCCGGCCATTGGCATGGCGGCAAAGGTGCGCCCGCTTTTGACCAACCATTCGGAAATCATCAGATTGACATCCACGTCGGGTTTGATCTCTACCGAATCTTGCGGATCGATGATGAAAGGCGCATATAACCCTGCGGAAACCTGTATATCACCTTCATAATGCGAATGGTACATGTACGTGCCGGCAGGTTTGGCGATGAACTCATACGTAAAGGTGTCGCCAGGTTGAATCGGTTTCTGGGTGACATCTGGAATCCCATCCATCGCGTTGGGGACAGCGATGCCGTGCCAGTGGATGGTGGTGGGATCGGGGAGTTCGTTTTTAAGGATGATGCGGACAGAATCTCCTTCAGTTACTCTGATCATCGGCCCCGGCACAGTCCCGTTGTAAGTCCATGCGGTAACATTCACGTCGCCTGTGATCGGCCAAATAATCGGCTTCGCGGTCAACTCGAAAACCTTAACATCGCCATCCATGCGAAAGGCGAGCGGCTGCCCGCCGACTTTCTCAGTAGCGTTCTGAATATTCTCACCTCCGATTGGCTCCATCATGTGTGAGCTTCCGGGGGAGGCCATCATCGAGCCGGGAGTGACGGTTGGACTCATCAGTGCAGCGGGTTCTGGTGTGCTTTTTAGTGAGCAAGCCGACAAAAGAAATAGCCCCGCGGTGATCACAAACATAGGCCATCGTATTTTTATCAAAGGCGGTCCTCCAAGGGCTTTAAATAACATACTCTCCCAAGCTTAAACCAGTCGCCAATGAAAATGAAGGGCTTTATTGCGGAGTATGGGATAGGCAATTATGCCTAATGTCACCTTATTTATAGTCATTTGTCATAAGATGGTGATTGGATTGTTCGGATTACCCGTTAAGATGACCGCTTAGAATTGATCTGAGGAGGCAAGCTTGGATAACTCTGTTACTAACAGAGATCGAAAGGTTCCTTCCGGATCATTTTCCAGGAATATCGATGTGCCTAAGTGATTTCCGTCAAGAATAAGGGTAGCGGGAGGGCCATCCTGTGAATAGGCTAATAAAACGATCATTTGACAGAGGCAACCGCGATATTTGGCAAGAGCTGATTGAAGATCAAACGACCGTACAACCGTAAATCCAGCCGCATTTAGTTGGTCCGTTACTTTGATAACTGAACAACTACAATCCTGATCCAATACCAATATAGGCTGTTTTCCGAACTTCATTTCAAATCTCCAGTTATAGTATAGGAGGTCTGAATTCGTTCGAATAGCGCTAAGTAACGGGTAGGCTAATGAGCATTTCGGCCTATTACTAAAGCTATCAGAGTGATAAAGCCAATCTCCTCTATCATGGAGCTGACTAAATTAGTTATTCATGAATAAACCCATATCTAGACTGATGAATGGAGCCAATTGAAAAGAAAACAGACACCTTACCACGTAAGGTGTCTGCATGATTAGCTTTGAAATAGCATACTTTTCCTGTCTATCCTGTTGAGGCATGAGCAGGAATCATTCCAGGCGGGTTTAGCTAGAAAGATATCCGAGCCTAATCGTCCGCCAGGGATAACTGGCCGCGCACTGCTCCGCCCGGAAATACAGAATTGTGGACATTGACGTAGTATTGCTCGGGATGCATGTGAAGATTCATATGAAGCTCATGAGTAACTGGCGTGCAGCCACGCGCATTGCCCCTGGCATCGGGGGCTGAGAGTGTCACCACCACTGGACCCGCAACACCTACTCCTCCAAAATGAATATGCGCGGCCGCTGCGGGGAGGACTATATTCTTTACATGAATATTCCAGCACACCAGATGCTCTTCCCCTTTCATTGTCAAAGTGATATTGGCATTGCCCTTCCCGTCCGAGTCACCTGGCCCAGGCACTTCGGCGCGACCACTCAATTTGGCCTTCAATTCATGTTCGTGAACATGATCATCGGTGTTATACGTATTTGCGCCCATGAGCATGAAGCTGAGCAACAATACCAGGGCTGCTATAGACATACGGAGCGTACGGTTATTACTGGTCATACGAATCTACTCCAATCTTCGATATGGGTAAATAAGAAAATGTGGTGGTGAAGATTTTCAGTTGTCACTTTCGCGATTTCTGAAATCTTCAGTTCCAGTCAAGAAAATTATAGACAGAATTTGTCTAAATATCAACAATGTGAATTTTGGTTCAATTCGGATTTGTTTTGGGAAATCTCTACATATGAATCAAGATAGTAGACCAAAAGCCATTTATGGCTCTGTTCAGCCTATTTAGTGCCAGCAAACATGCTTATGCTGGATTGAGTTGGTTGATATAAGCGCTGGAATGAGGGAATTGGCTGCCCAACATCCTGTGCAGCCTCGTTCGCAGACTTGCTGGTTGGGCAATCTCTTCGCCACATGGCAATAGGAGAGATTGTGTTACTACTAACCTAAGTTTTGTGCAACCAGTGGCAGAATCGTGGAAAACGGCAAAAAAACGAAAGAATTTAAGAACCTTACCAACTGAATCAGAAACCAGTATGCTCATGACCATCGCGGAAGTCGAAGGAAGTGGTCATGAACACAGGAGAAACCCAAGTCCAGGATACCCAACACGCCTTTTTGGTAGCCTGGGGCTGGTTTAGCGAATACATCGGCTTGACCCAAGCCATTCAGAAGGTTGAACTGCATCAGAAACGCTACACATATACGCCACAGATGAAAGTGCTGGAGTTTTTTGTGGCCAATTTGTCAGGAGCGAAGCACTTGCAAGACATCAGCCTATCAGCGCATCCGTTGGATCTCGATACGGCGGTAGCTGCAGCCTGGGGACAGGAGCGATGGGCGGATTATTCAGGCGTCAGCCGCACGCTGAGTGGACTGAGTTGGGAGGAAGTCCATGCTCTGGTGAAAGTGCTGGATGAGATCAGCCAACCGTTTTTGCAAGCGGAATTGGGTATACTGCGCAAGGGCGGGAAACGCTTGTCCTACGATGGGGACTTAACGGGCATCCCCGTTTCGAACACCAGCGAGAGCTACCCGAATGCGCGCTACGGGCATATGGACGATGAAATTCGGTTGGGTTACCAGGCTGGATTGGTGAGTTTTGTCAGTGAAAGTTATGGGCGCTTGTGGTTATCGGCAGCCCATCTGCCCGGCGACACGGTTTCTTGTTCCCAGGCGGAAGCGCTGGTGTTGGCCGCTGAAGCTAAAACCGGATTGCTTCCCAAACGGCGCACGGATTTGCTGGCAGAACGTATCCGGACGTTTGAAAAACAAATTTCTGCTACCCAACAACGTCAAAGCAGCCAAGAGTTGGCGCTGCAAACCACCCAACAGAATTTGGAGGAAGTCGGCCGGGAAGTAAGGGAACGGCAGAAGACTGTGACCGAATGGGAACAAAAATACCAGGAAAAGCAGCGCAAAGAACGCCCCACCGGCCACTTAGGGCTGGCACGCCAAAGTCTGGCATCCATCGAGCGTCGTCAGGGTAACCGCAGGAAGGATTGCCAGACGGCTCAAAGGCGTTTGGAGAAGACCCAAGCTATATCCGCCCAGCAACACAAGGAGTTAGGGCTGATGAAAGATCGGTTCGTCCGTTTCGAGAAAGAAAACGCTGCGAATGAGCAGCCGGTGGAAGCCGATTTTCGTCTGGATGCGGGCTTTGGTACATACGAAAACATCGCCCTGCTCATCGAAATGGGTTACCAGATTTACACCAAAGCGAATAACCACCATTTGGTGTCTGCTTTGAAGGAAAGTATTACTCCGCACACCCATTGGGAAAAGGTGGGTGCGAACGCCGAAATGGTGACCTGGAAAAATATGCCCCTTAAACATTGCCCCTATCCCCTGAATGTGGCTTTGGAGCGCTTTTATACCGGAAAAACCCTCAAACACAGCGCACTGCTTCATTTTGGCCCTGATCCGGTGACGTGCAACCCGCCGGAGTGGTTCAAACACTATAACGGCAGACAAACCATCGAGGCGGGCATCAAGGAAACCAAGCAGGTCTTTTATCTGCACAAAATCAAGGTGCGTTCCGAACCCGCGATTTACCTACAGGAGGCTTTTGTGATCTTCGCCGCCAATTTTATCCGTTGGGCGACACCCTGGTTAGCCAACCAAAGCCAGGAGACACCTCAAAATCTGAAAATCGAGAAAATGAGGATCAAACGTCAGGTTCAGGTGGGTGCGCATGTTTCCGCACAGGTGATCCATGATTCAGAAGGTAAGTTGTTAAAGTTCAGTGAACACAGTATTTTTGCCGGAAAAATTCTCAAACTTCCGGGGCGTTCTACGCCCAGATCCTTTCTTTGAAAATCTTGCCTTTTTTTGCCATTTTCCATCGAATCGCTTCTGATTGCACAACCGTTACGCTAAATCTAAGGCAATCTGTAAATTCTTGCGATTGTCGGTATGAAACAGCCCTTGATCAGCAGATGACCAGGAATTAGCCAGATAAATCATTCCTTCAGACAAAGAGTTATGAGCATGAATTGTTAAATTTCTCTGCAATTTCTTCTTAACCTGTAAAAATGGAGAAAGGGCAGATGGGAACCGGCGTAAAATTCTGAATAACTTTCGGAAGGCTCGCTGGGGGTCCCGAATTAAAGAACGGATCAAATATTTTTCTCGCAATGGGTCACTAGTGGAATTCTCCGGAAGTGATGGGGAAAACATCTCGATCGGTGCACAATCTATAATCGTGGCCTGAGAAAGCAAATCGTTTTCCAGCCATTTGAACTTGAGGGTGTCCATGGTGGCCGCTAAGGTTAAATTCGGTGGAATTGTATTGGTCCAGAGTAATGTGCGGCGGGCAGACGCATTATCTGTCCATGCTTTAGTTGAAAGGCTAAATCTGTAAAATATCCATGCAATTCGCCTTGACTGATTTGAGTTAATTCGGCAAAAAAAACCTATCCCGGTTTATCAGTAGCCCAGCCTCCTCGATCATTGCTTCCAGTTTGAAAGTATTAAATCGTGAATGCGCCATGGTATAAGAAGCGACATCCCTGGTCTTATTCGCCCACAAGGGATGCCCCATCATTGTCTGGTATCGGTAATGATCACTATCGATTAGCGTGTCAAAGAAGTTTTTTATTAAAATCTCTTTGGTTGCTTCTTGAGGTCCAACCAAGATCATCAGTGGTTTTGATTTCAACGCAACAAGTATTTTGGCAACCCATATGAGGGAGATCAAAATACCTGATCGAGCAATTAGGCCCAGTGTATCTTTGATAATTGAAATCTCTATATCTGGCAGGATCAATTTCACTGGATTAGTCATAGGTTTGATTTCAGCCGTTTGTCATCAGCTTTGTTTTGCAAAAGGAGTAAATTCTCGTTCATTAAAACTGAGACAATCCTTGAACAAGAAAGTAAACTCCCATACCCAGGACGAATAGGATCAGCAAGTAATAAGCCGCTTTCTGAGTTTTTGTAGGGTGAGGTAAATCAATATGTGGAGTATTCATTTTTCAACCTCCAAGAAAATTAGCCATTTACGGATAGCTGCCGTTGTTTTAATGTTGTGATTATGAGGAGCGGAAGGGCAACTGCGAGCACGAGAATACTGACGATCTGAGCCTGGTTGAGACCCAGGGCAATGACCTTGTATGCGCTGGTAAAGGCGATAAAAAAGCGCATAGAGGAATACAACGCTAAATAAATCAGCGTCAAGACACCGTCTGGGAGGTTCTTCTTGCGCAGGCTCCATAACAGTGTAAAGATCGCCAGGTTCATCAGGATTTCATAGACGGGAGTGGGAGTGTAGTAAACGCCGAGTTGGGGGACCATCGCGTTGGGACTGATATAAGCGAAGCCAAACGGACCACTGGTCGGTTTGCCTACGGCATCCCCGGTGATGATGCAGGCGATTCTCCCAACAGCCTGGGCCAGGACCACGCCAGGAACAAAGGCATCCAGCAGGCGCGGTAATTTCCAGTGATAGATACGAGCGAGCACTGCGGTAGCCACGAGACCGCCCAGCACGCCGCCCCAGATCGCCAAGCCGCCTTCCCAGATGTACAACGCACGAACGGGATTAGTCGCAAACACATCCGACCAGTGGTCGAGCACGTGGAAGAGTCGCGCGCCGACCAAACCGGCAATGACAACCCACAGTACGCTTTCCGTAATTTTTTCGGTATTGAAGCCTTTTCGTCCAGCTTCCTTGACCGCCAGCCAGGTACCGATAACTATGGCGGCAGTTACAATCAAGCTGTACCAACGGAGATGGAAGTGTCCTATTGAAAACAGTATCGGGTCGATGGGGATTGTGATCATAATACCTTCTACAAGTTTCCCCGTTTGCTATTCTGCCAAACGGGGAAGGGGGAGGAAGAATTTTAGTGGTTGTGCCCGGAGTGGCTGTCTTCAGCCTTCCCCACATATTTCTGGGGTTCTTTGTCGAAGGCTTTCTTGCAGCCTGATGAGCAGAAGTAAAAAGTCGTTCCCTGATAATCCGATTTCCCGGCGGCCGTCTTGGGATCGATGTCCATACCACAGACTGGGTCTTTTACCATCGTTTTCTCCTTTTGGTCCACGACATAGACCGAATTAATTGAATCTCACGTATCATCTCAAAAACTCGGGGGAAGCAGGAGGCAAAAAGGATGCTTCCCAAAATGAAGAACTGCGGGTAAACTAACGGCGCCATGTTTGAGAACCTCGATCTGACCAGCATCCAAGATGAAAACGCCCGCGAGTTGGTG
>JBGSJZ010000141.1:0-4755 GCA_041741455.1 Anaerolineaceae bacterium
TAGGCGTTGTCAAAATAGGATGAGATGTTCAACCACGGTCTGGGGGCTATCAGTGCTGCTACTTCGTGCAAATCAAATGGCGGATCTATGTTTTCCAGGAAATACCTGCGCAGTTTTGGGATGTAGATATAGCCATCTTCCAATGACCATTCCGTTCGCGTTTCTTCTTCAGAAAACACCGATAAACCGCAATTACTGATGGCTACTTTTATACGCTCATCGAGCGCCGCGGCAAAGATTGCATTGTGTCCACCAAGAGAATGCCCGATAACCCCAATTCTATCCTTATCCACATGATCAAGCGCACATAAAACATCGATGGCTGATTTTGAATCCTCCAGGTTTTTACCAACCATTGACCAATTCGGATATTGCTCGTAGAAAGGGCCAGAATCGAAACTATCTTTGCCAGGATATATGCGTTCTCCGGCTGTCAAATGATCAGGTGCCAATACGATATATCCCCTCATTGCCAATTCATGTCCATAAGCGAAATCTGGATCACCATTCAAACCCACAACTTCATCTTTCCCATATTGGACAGTTTGATGTAAGGTAAGAATAGCTGGCGCAGGTTTCATGAGATCTTTTGAGCGTAATAAGTATGCTGAAATTCTTTCCCCTTCACCAACAATATAGGAAATCTTGCTTCGAACATATTCGCCCAACTCTTCTTCATCGACAATCTGAATCGATCGAGTGTTTCTTGTTACGGGGGGACTGCCTATGGTCTCGAATAGGCGTGCTCGGATACTTTCGCGTCGCTGTTCCCACTGAGCAAGTTCTTGAATAGCCCCATTATCATCTATCAACAACGGTTTGATTGCCATGAAAAAACCTCTTGATTTTCATAAATTGTGTTTCTCCAACACAATAAGAATCAACGAAATTAAGTAGCTCAAAGAAACAATCGCAAAGGCTGCCAACATCCCGTATTGGAGACCAGGAACCAACGAACCTTGCGGGTAAATCACCTGAAACACCGTTCTTGTCAGCCACAAAATACAGGTCGCGGCCAGCAATGCAACAATCGAATATCGATTTGCGTTGTTGCCGTAAATGAACAGGATATTTAGTGTTCCAAACAAAACCAAAGATAAAGAAAAGAACACATTGATCGCTCGAACAGCCACCATTAATTCTGTCGCGTTGTTATCGATATAGGAATACCACTTCCACAAACTCGGAACAAAAAAGTGCCATACGCCAAAAGCGATTGAAGCGCTGCTTCCAAAAGTTACCAAAATTTTTACAAGATAATTCAAATCTACCTCCGGTAGGTAAAAAGGTCTTGGAGCGAGTTTATGTGGTTGCTATGACTGAATGCGACTTGTTATGCCGCCATTTTCCTGAAACGGAAGACAGCATCAGCCACGGTTCGATAATAATATTAATCAGTACATGGGCAAATATGCAGGGTCCCAAATTACGCCCGCCCACGAGATAGATGATCGCCAGAAGAGTCCCTAAAACGGATGTCGAGAGGATCGCTGGGATGGCAAACTTGAAGTCGCCCCGGGCAAGAATCCAACTGGTGTGGGCTAATCCAAAAACAATGCCGGAAATGAGCACCTGGAGGATGGGGGCTACGTCTCTCGCCATGAGCATATCCATGGTCCAGCGCCGAAAAAAGACTTCTTCGACAATGCCGCCGACCAGCGCCGCGAGAATCCCCAGGAGTTTAAACAGCGAGATTTCTTTCTGTTTCGCGAAAACCAAAGGAATAACTTTCATCGTGTATAAAATATAGGCGATTGCTGTGATTGTGGCAAGTATCCACGCCAAAGCAGGGGCGATTGATCCTCTCTCAAAGCCGAGATTTTGAAAAAGGTGGATCGGACCCCAAAATATACTCATCACCAATGGGCTGACCATAACAGCTGAGGTCATGCCTAAAATTAATGCGGTTTTCGCTCGATCATTCATTTGTTCTTTTACCTTTCACTTCTTTCTGATCTTAATAGATTCGAATATCTAATTTGCTTTGGTATCTCGTGATTTTGGCATTAAGTTACAGGTCTGCCAGGTAATTGTTGACGGTAAAACCGCATTTCGAGCAGGTTTCCTGGTACCAGGAATGAGGTTCTCCGCAATGCTCGCAACGCCAACGCTTAACCTGCATTTCCAGCCAATTTACAAGACCTGTGGTTTGGATTATCTTCAAGTTTTTCAACACACATAGCCCATAAGGATATTGCTTATCTGTGATGAATTTCTGCATAAGGTCACAGGTCGTTATTTTGCCACATTCGATACAGAATTCAAATCCCTTGCTTATGGCGCACGCTTTGATCCTGCAGGTTTTGCAAAAACCGGTGGGTTTCTCGCTTTTGCATCCATAGCAACTCATATCCCCTTCCAGTTTTCCGGCTTTTGTCGCCAACATGACGGGGCAGGCACCACAAAACACACCACAATAACCATCAAGAACGTAATCCATGTTTCCTCTTTCGGTAGAAAACTGATCAACAGACTCTAATGACGACCTTCCCCTTCGGGTGTTCATTTTCAAAATATCGGAATGCCTCGGCAGTTTTACTGAGCGGATAACATCCATCGATCACAGGTACGACCTGTCCGGATTCAAGCAGTTCTTCGATCAGGATCAGATCTTTTTGGCTTTGCGCCAGCGAAATGACAACTATTTTCTGGCTCCCGTCCCGGGGATCTTTTTTGCTCCTACCCGCCGCCTGAACGAGTTGCAACATCGAGCCACCAGCAACAACATAGGTTCCTTCAGGTTTTAGTGAATGCAGATAATCTGAAATCGGATGATATCCGTTCACAGCCAGGATCAGGTCGTACTGCTGCCCGTTGCGGGTAAAGTCTTCTACCTTGTAATCGATGACATGGTCTGCCCCAAGCGAGTGCACCATTTCCAGATTCCTCGTGCTGCACACCGCGGTCACTTCAGCCCCCAGGGCTTTGGCGATCTGTACCGCAAAGGTTCCTACACCACCTGATGCGCCATGAATCAGCACCTTTTGCCCGGGTTGAATATTCCCCTTGTCGCGTAATCCCTGCAGGGCGGTCATCGCCGCCAAAGGGACTGCTGCCGCCTGTTCGAACGTTAGGTTGGCAGGTTTCAGGGTTATGAATCTTTCACTGGCGCATACATACTCCGCGAAGGTGCCGCGCCCGGTTGCGCTGGGCATATACCCGAAAACCTCATCACCTGGCTTCAACTGCCTGGCATTCACGCCGATTGCCTCAACCTTGCCGGCAAAATCAGCCCCGAGGATGTTGTTTTTGGGGCGGAAAAGACCTCCCGGTATTAACCGCATAAAAATTGGATTTGCCCGCAGCATACGCAAGTCACGGGAATTGAGGGAGGCGGCATGAATTTTGATCAGCACCTCATCCTGTTGCGGGGAAGGTTTCTCCACCTCCCGGAGCTGAAGTACATCCGGTGAACCGTATTTAGGGCAGATAATTGCTTTCATATTTAGATCTTTCCTTTTTGCTTATCAAATAAATAGCCAATCACCAATCCAAGGGCAAGAAACCTTGGGGCATTCATTCCTGTGTCGAGCAGGAGGTAGACGGAGGCATGGGCTGGGTCTCCAAGTGCTGAAAGGATTTCGATAATAATCATTACGCCAAAGCTTAGGATCAATGCCTTAAAGATTGGTTTTTTACAGGGGAGCCTGTCAAAGAAACGAAGTAGGCAAAAACTGACACAAAATGCAATCACCACGCCGCCAACCAACGCTTCAACCAGGGCCACCGGCAGTGAAGAGATCGAGAAGGCAGCTTTATAGGCCGCGGCAATGGGGGAAACTGCGATTGCGAAGTCGGTGATCCAAAATGCTGCTCCACCTGCTGCTGCCAGAGTAAGCAGTTTCTTTAGGAAGTCCCGAGAAGTCTGAGTTTTGCTTTGACCTGTGACTCTGGTTTGCATGACTTCTTCCTTTATCCCAACCCGGCTGGATTCAATGCGACTTCAGTTGTTTTGGATTCGCTAAATTGCTTCTTGCACACATAACCGATCGCGATGCCAAGGGCGGTGATGCGGATTAGGTTAAATATTGTGCCGATGATGAGGTACCGTAAGACATTACCTGTATCAATGAAACTTGAAGGACCACCGAGCAGGATCGTAACGATGACCAGAACAATCGAGCTCAGAAGGGCTGATTTAAGGATCGGATCCTTTGCCGGAATCTGGTTATAAAACCGAAGCAATGGATAACTGACCCACAAGCCAATAATTAAGCCGCCGATCAGGGATTCCAACAGCATCGGGTAATAAGAGATTGACATGGCAGCCCTGTAATCCGCAGCGATAGCCGTTCGCGAGATTGCGAAGTTAGCCAGCCAGAAAGCCAGCCCTCCCACCAGGGTCAGCACCAATACCTTTTTCAAGATTCCTTTTTTGTTTATCATCTTTACTCTTTTCTTAATTCTTGATTCACGGACAAGCGGGGTTTCACAGCCTTGATGGCAAGCCACAAAGCCAGGGAGACTTCAGCAATAAAACTGATCACCAGGCAGGGATAAGCGATGAAAGCGAGATCGGGGAAGATCAAGCGCTGGCAGACATAAACGAATTGACAAATGCCGTCCGCGATCAACAGCATGCCGAGGATCTTTGGAAGGAACATGGATTTAAGAACCAGGTAACCGAGCGGAAAGAGCCAGACCCCGTAAGGCACCTGGGCGATAACGACCCCGGTTTTGTATAAACCGAAGTAGAACACCGCCAGCGCTTGCAGTTGATCTGGCTGGAAGGCTTTGATAGCTTCAGTTCCGTTC
>JBGSJZ010000142.1:0-89234 GCA_041741455.1 Anaerolineaceae bacterium
TTCCGGATGCCCGCCTGAGCCTGCCGACCGCCAGGCTGGAGCAGCGCGGCCCGCTGCTGATTACCCACTGGGGCCTCAGCGGCCCGGCTGCCCTGCGCCTCTCCGCCTGGGGCGCCCGTTCCCTGTTTGAGCAAAACTACCAGGCCGACCTGCGCCTGAGCTGGATCGGCGATTTTACCCCGGAAAAACTGCGGGCGGTCTTCCAGTCCCTGCGTGCCGAACACGGCAGGCAGCGTATCTACGCAGCTTCACCCGTCAGCGGCATCCCCACGCGCCTTTGGGAGCGCCTGGCCTGGGTCGCCGGTGTCAAGCCCTCGCAGCACTGGGCCGACGCCAGCAAGGGCCTGCTGGAGCTCCTCGAGCAGGAATTGCTCGATTGCCCGCTGCGCATCACCGGCAAGGGGGAGTTCAAGGAGGAGTTCGTCACCAGTGGCGGGGTGGACCTGGACGAGGTGGATTTCCGCAGCATGCAAAGCCGCAAACAGCCGGGCTTGTTCTTCGCCGGCGAGGTGCTGGATATCGACGGTGTGACCGGCGGCTTCAACTTCCAGGCCGCCTGGACCACCGCCTGGCACGCCGGCAAAGCCATGGCCGAGCGGGTGAATTCGTAGGCCTTTCCCACCGCTGACCCACTCCAAAAATTGGATGTGGGCAGCAGGGTAAAAATATCCATTCTTTTTTGATGCAGTAAATGACGTAATTCATGGCCACCCGTAGATTCTGATCGCTCTGGTCTCTCGGGCAGAGATTTGAGGAGTCAGTCTGAAATGATCTGTTCATAAAATATTTCCAATTGTCAATTATCTTTATTTCCATTTGGAAATACAATTGGACATTCGGGAACATGCAGCATTGGTAAGGGCGTCCGGCCGGACGCCCTTACCAATGCCCCGAGCACGGCACGTATCGCTCCGGTTTTTTGCTGAGAACAGGTGGGTCCTCAGACCCGCACCAGGGTTTACCAACCCCAACTGGATGATTATCGGGCTTTGGCTTGCCGATCTTGTTCAATGAGCAGCTTAATTGCCAGGCGCAAAGCGCTTTGAACGGCGAGGATTTTACCGCTTCACTTCGTGCAATTCCCAACAGCATGCGGTTGGAGTGTTCTGTGACGTCTGTCGTAGATGGTATACGCGTCTGGTTGAGGGAGAAAAATGTGTTGCATTGGGCGTTTGAGTGGATTGGGGGTCGGTTGGCACTGGCTATTTTGAGCAACCTTGGTAAAAGATGAGGGTCACAAGCCCGACACCGAGGATAGTAAAAACCCCTCATGTTTTGATGTGCCCCAGTTTGGTGCTAATGAGAATGGATTTTTCGTAACCAATGCAGACCTAGAGCTATTGTGGGGAAAACAGTAAAAAACAGCACAAAACCACTAGACAAGACGAAAACCAAGCTGGGTTTAATGGGTTTGTCTGAATGAGTGAGTAGGAAATAAGCTAGAATGCACGCGACAACCACACCTGCCTTGGCGAGAAATGGATAGGCTAATACTCCGCTGGCGATTGTCTTTTTTAGGGTAGAGTAAACATCGTTCAGAAAATACCCTACCCACATCAAAAGCGGAGCTAATCCAATCAAAAACAGGATTAATACGATAACAGGGAACCACAGAATAAAGTTCCAATCCCATAACGATTGACTAGCATCAGAATAATCCTCGCCGCAGAAATTTTTTGATCTAGGTTCATACTGAAACATAAGTCGCTCCTGGTATTCTGTATTTTGCAGGCAGTTGATACCATTGCTACCTATTCTTATTCTGTGACTAACCCAGCATCCCGGGCGGTTCGGGGGCCAAACAGCTTGGTCAGCCCCCAAACCGCGGCGCGGGCACGTTCACCGCAGGGCGATATTGTCCAGGTAGATTACGCCCGTCTTTCCAGACTGGCTAGCTTCAAATGTAAAGACCAGTTCTTCCATATCCGTGAGAGAGGACAATGGATCTGCGTAACTGGGGCCAAAATCTCTCAAGGCCACGCTCATCGATTGCCAATCGGTCGTGATTTCAGATATGTACAGGATTGATACCTCCTGTCCACCTGCTCTCTTTAGTTCGATTTTGACTCGCCCTGGGACTTTCTCCTGTGGATCTGCCTTGATATCGAAAACGAGTTGGCTGTATGGACTTAGATCAACGCCCTGCAATTGGATCCAGAACGCGCTCCATCCTACGATATCGTACTCCAATCTGGCGATGCAGCCGCGCCCTGCTTCCTGAACATAAGTTTCCACTAATTTGTCGCCAGAAGAAGGATCGTAGGCTGCCCCTATCCCACCTTCCTGCTCTGTTACCCCGCTGCAGTTATCAAAATCGGTGATCACAAACTTGGGTAGTAGAGCAGGGGCCGTTGAGGCAGGTGGAGGGGTGAATGTGGAGAGTGCTGTAGAAGATGCTAGAGCAGGGTCCGTCGAAGCAGGTGGAGGGGGAAATGTGGAGGGTGGTGTAGAAGATGCGCAACTTGTTGTCATGACAACATAAGATAGACTTAGCATTACATTTGTGATAATAGAGATTAATTTGACGTTTTTCATTGATTTGCTCCTTTTTCGAAATTGAGGTTCCTGTTTTGATTTATGGCAGTTCTGCATTTATATTGATCATTCCATCTTCACATTTCCACAACCTTACCAAACGCCTGTATTTCGTAAACAAAAACCACAATTCTGTTGGGAATGGCAGTTTTTACATCGGTTTGCAAGGTACCGCTTGTCACACCTCTCGCCGTTCAGGGTACATGCCACTGGGGCGAGTTGACCTACCGATGAATCGGAAGCCAATTCCATTGACGGTCTCGATATAAACAGCCTCACCAGGAATTGGTTCCAATTTTTTCAGCAATCTACGAATGTAGACTGCCAGAACTTCATCACTCACAGGTTTCCCCCACACCTGATCTTTCAAGGTGGTTGAAAGTACCACTCGCCCAGCGTTCATTGTCAGCACATCGAACAAATTAAACTCCAAGCGCATCAAATGAACCTCTTGCCAGGTTCCACCTCGTTTGACGCAGACTCTGCGAGTGACTTTGTCGATCCGAAGGTCATCGTTATAGTCTGTTACCTCTGGTGGCAGGTTAGCCCGGATGCGCGCCATGATTTCGCGATTATCCCGATGGCGGGTCACATAATCGTCTGCGCCAGCCTCAAACCCCCGTAAGATATACTCGCTCTCTTTCATGGTAGCGGTGATGAGGATAATTGGAATTTTAATATCTTCATTTTGTCGTATGGCTTTACAAATCTCGAAACCATCTACGGGCTGGTTTTTGAATTGGATATCCAACACAACCAGATCAGGCTTGTAATCCAGCACCAGATCGTAGGCACGGACTCCATCTGGTGTTTTTTCAACTTCATAACCAGCTGCGCACAACATTCCAGGGAGCTTGGAGATTTCGTCGTGCTTGTCGTCTATATCGTCGTCTACTACGAGTATTTTGAAGGGTATAGGAGACTCCTTATCGGCGGGGCTTTCGTCCGGCATTCGCTTATGGTTGAAGCTCCCGTCTCGCCTGACACCATCGCGGCTGTCACAATTTCAATATATTCCCCCAAACTTACCTCAACCTTACTATGTCTAGATTCAGAAACCAAAAGCCGCCATTCTGTTGGGAATGACGGCTTTTGCTCTGGCCATAAGGCTTGGTTCGAACACACTCGACTGTTAGCGCTGCGGTTCCAACGTGAATTCCTCCCACTCTTTGATTTCTCCCGTTTCGGCGACAACTGACCATGCCATGTCTCCCAGCCAGCCGCCATCCGCTGCGGTGACAACCATATTGGCACACGTCCAAAAAACAACCTTATTGCCCGGTCGATTCTCCAGATCGAACTGCTCGCAATCACCCAGGCCGGGCTCTTGCCCAAGCAGCCACTTTTCGTCGTGATAGGCACTCACCGGGATTTTATTGGGTCTCCAGGGCGCAGTGACAAAACGGTCGTGGCAGGTTAGCAGAGCGACCTTGCCGTTGATCAGGTGAATCAGGTAGAACTTCCCACACTCACCCAACTCTTGTTCTTGTTTCAGCAACCAGCCGCCATCCTCTGCCAGCGCGGTAACATAGCGATCATCATAGATATCGTGATGAGTCACGATGGCTACTGTTTGAGGCGGTCTTAATAGTAAGAACAGGAGAGCGGCTATTACTACCAGCCCGGCGATCACAAATCCCCGGCGAAAAGCGGTCAGGGTATGTGGTGGGAGGGTCTCTCCAGTCTCCTGAATGACCTCACCTGGCATCGTAAACGGGAGTCTGATCTTGAAAACTGAGCCTTGATTCGGGCTGCTGCTTACCAGGATTACATCGCCACCCTGCAAGCTGGCAGCCTTCCTGGCGCAATACAAACCCAGTCCATTGCCCGTTTCAATGAGACCATCGCCGCGCATACTCAGGGTAAACAAAGAATCCTTGTCTGCCTCATTGATGCCCCTCCCCCGATCTTTTATAGTAATGACGACTTCTTTTCCCGGCTGCGTCTCATCTTCTTCGGTGGTAAGGCGGATATCAATCACGCAGCCTCGTTCAGAATACTTAATGGCGTTGTGAACCAGGTTCCTGATCGCCAACACCATCAAGTCCCTGTCAAGGACGAGAGGTTCTATATCGTCCAGACTTGGTCTGATGGTCACCCCCTGGCTTTCCGCGTAGGGAAAGAGCTCCAGCAGCACACTCTCGACCAATTGCCGGATGTTCAACAATTCTTTTTTCAGCTTGTCTGGTTGTAGCGCAAACACATGCAAGATATTCGTTGCATGCTGCATTAGCTCATGAGTCTTGACAATGATTCCGTCCTGCTTGTCGCGTAGAGCAGTCTGTTCTTTTCCCAGTCCTTCCAGTGTCTCGGTGCTCTTGTTCAAGATATAGTTTAAGCCCTTACTGTACTCGTGGGCAATGATTTTATGGAAATAATTATGCAGCTTTTGAAAATGCATTGTCTGGCATTCGGCTAGCTCCTGTTCGAGCATTTTTTGCTTGCACTGCCAGCGCTTTCGTAGGATCCAGTAAACGGTAACGACTGCGCCGCAAACCAGGATTAGAGCCAGGATTCCAATCCGGATCAAGTAGTAATATACCAGCAGGTTGTTCATATCACACCCTCCTCCAGTCACTCGACTAGTTTCTCAAAGGACCGGCGGCTGATGTGAACCGGCTTTCCGGCAAACCGGTAGCCGAATCCCTTGATCGTCTCGATATACACCGGATGAGTGGGGTCTGGTTCCAATTTTTCCCGCAGCCTGCGAATATAAACTGCTAGCACATCATCACTGACAATTTTATCCTCCCAAACCTTATTCTTCAAACTAGTTGTGAGCACAACCAGTCCAGCTTGCACAACCAACGTCTTCAGCAGTTCAAACTCCAGGGGCGGAAGGTGAACTTTTTGCCACTTTTCACCTCGCCTCACATAGTCTTGGCAACCTGCCAAATCCACGCAGAGGTAATTATCCACGATGAAAACCTCCGGTGGCAGGTTGGCCCGGATGCGGGCGATGATCTCGCGGTTATCCCGTGGGCGGGTCACGTAATCGTTTGCGCCAGCCTTGAACCCGCACAAGATATTCTCGATGTCTGTCATGGGTACGGTGATGAGGATGATTGGAATGTCAGGGTCATTACTGCGGATGGACTCACAAATATCAAAGCCGTCCACGGGCTGGTCTTTAAAATCGATGTCCAACACAACCAGGTCAGGCTTGCATTCCAGGACCAGATCATAGACCGCGACTCCATCCGGCGTTGTTAGGACTACATAACCAGCCGCCTGCAGCATCTCGGGGAGCCTGGAGATTTCATAAGTCCTGTCATTTATATTGTCGTCCGCCACGAGTATTTTAAAAGGCATGAGTCCTCCTTATTTGATGTTTCGTCATCCTGAGCGAAGCGAAGGATCTAATTGTTACTTTCAGATGCTTCGCTTCGCTCAGCATAAGGACATCCTTTTGTGTGCCCCCTGTGCAGGGGGGGCCCACACATCCGGGTGTGCGAGCAGCTTTTTGGAAGTCCTTTTCAATTGGCGTAATAAAGAATGCCCCCATGCAATAGTTTAGCAAGGACTGTAGATGACTACAAGTACCAATACCAGTTGCAGTTCACACGTGAAAAATTCAGGCTTTTGATACCATCCTAATCCATAAAATAAATTAACGAAGAGGAAGCCAAATTTCAGCAACCCATCTCAATCTGCGCTACGCACCTGACTTGTGCTGTGACACTTAATCCTACGTCTCACGGCTAACAGGCAACATTCGCAGGGGTGACGCGGCGTATGTCCAATGAAATGGTGGTATTTCCGACTGAATAAGATAAAATGATGAGATAGTATTGACATTATTACGTAATACTGTTACAATATATCTGTAACCCATTGAGTCAAACGCAAAGGAAGGCCGATGCAAAGCGAAACCTTTTTCATCTCAGAACTTGCCGAACGGGCCAGGACCACCGTCCGCACCATTCGCTATTATACGGATGAAGGCCTGCTGCCCCAACCGCTGCTGCAGGGCAAGTACGCCACCTACAGCCTGAACCACCTCAACCGCCTGGAGCTGATCCAGCGCCTGAAGGAAGCCTATCTGCCCTTGCGGGAAATCCGCCAGATCATGCTCTCCATCACGGATGAGGAAGTCCGCCAGCGCCTGCTGGAGCAGGGGGCCGGGTCTCAAAAATCTTCCCCGGCATCCACCCCGGCAGGACCGGCTCCCAGGGGGAAGTCGGACTCCGCCCTGGCGTACATCCACCAGCTGCTGGATGCCCAGACCGTCCAGCGAGCCAAGGGCTCCACCCCGGCAGCACCCGCCGCCAACCTGCGTGAGCGGACCCCGGCCAATCTTCCCGCATCCCAGCCGGAGGCGGAAACCTGGCAGCGCATCCGCCTGGCACCGGGGGTGGAGTTGAACCTGAACACCAGTGCGGATGCGGATGTGCTCAACCGGGTGGACCAATTGGTCGCTTTTGCCAGAAAACTATTTCGCAATACCCCAACAGGAGGGTCGGATGAAAAATAACAGCTTACAACTTCACCTGGGTACGGACAAGGACCTCATCCCCCGGGATGTTCCCGCCCAGCGCGTCCTGGAAATCAGCGTCCAGGCGCCGGTCAGCGAGACCCAGGTCAGCCGGGCGCCGCTCAACCTGGCCCTTGTGCTCGACCGCAGCGGATCCATGCACGGCGCCAAGTTGGACTACGTCAAGCAGGCCGCCATGCACGTGGTCGATTTACTGCAGGAGGGGGACCAGGTTGCCATCGTTTCCTATGATGATGAGATCCAGGTCCTGTCGCCCAGCGTCCACGGCACGGGCCAAAATCGCCAGGAACTCAAGCGCCTGATCGGGCGCATCCACACCGGGGGATCCACCAACCTGGGCGGCGGCTGGCTGGCGGGTTGCCAGGAGGCCGCCTCGGCTGCCGGGGAGGGCATGCTCAACCGGGCCTTGCTGCTCACCGACGGCCTGGCCAATGTTGGCATCACCGACCTGGAAGAGCTGTCCGGGCATGCCAAGGAGCTTTCCCGGCGCAGGGTGTCCACCTCCACCTTTGGCGTGGGCCTGGACTTTAACGAGCACCTGCTGGAAGCCATGGCCAATGCGGGTGGCGGCAATTATTACTTCATCGAATCCCCACTGGGTATTCCGGACCTGTTCGTCAAGGAATTCAAGGAACTGGCGGCGGTCACCGCCCGGGATGTGGAGCTGACCCTCAGCATCCCACCTCATGTGACGGTGGAGGTGCTGGGCGGCTGGAAGAATGAGATGTCGGGCGGTCGCTTGCGGATCGACCTGGGCAGCCTGTTTTCCGGCCAAAGCCAGGAAATCTACATCAAGCTGTTGACCCCGCCCTCCGACAGTCAGGATGAACTGGTGGTACATGCCAAACTGCTCGGCAAGATTCAATCCGGCGAAGTAGGTGAAGATCAGGCTGCCGTCTCTTTCCGCTATGCTGAAGCTGAAATGCTGGCTGCCGCACCCCGTAACCGGGAGGTCATGCTGCGCTTTGCGTTGGTCAACCTGGCAGAAGTTGCCAACCAGGCGCTAAAACTGGAGCGCCAGGGAGAAACGGAACGGGCTAGTGCATTGCTCAAGCAGGCGATTGAGGAGAACCGCGAATATCTCGATCCGCTGGAGTTGGAGCGCTACGAGCGGTTGGCCGAGCGCATGCAGCGCGGCATGCAGGAATACGACCGCAAGCAGTCGCAATATACCTCCTACTCCCAGCGCCGGCGCAGGGACAATTAGAGACGTTAAGGCTAATTGGTTTTTTGCACGGTCGCTTGAGACGGTAAAATCAAAAGTCTGATTTCTCTTGAAAGGATAGTATATGATCGACCAGGTCTCCAATATACTTCAGCGTTGTGGTTCGGATGACTCGGTTCTTCCTCCAACGGAATTGTATAACGAGGGATGGATGCTTTGCCTTGTGCTCGATTGGTTGGATCGCAACCGCAATGTTGACCATCCACTTTCGTTTGAAACTGGAGCACGTTGGTTTTCGCAAGGTTTATTGCCATCCCGCTTCCTGCCAACGGCGCGTGTTGATAGCAAGGCCGAGGCATACACCCATGCGGATGGTGTCATCGGGCATTTTGATATAAATCCAGATAAGCGTGGAGATATAACGCTTCAGTCAGGAGCCAGGCAATTTGTCGTCATCGAGGCAAAGCTTGGAAGCGGGTTATCTGCCGGTACCAGGAATGCACCAACCTTTGATCAAGCTGCCCGAAATGTCGCTTGTATGGCGCACATGCTTGCGAATGCTAGTATCATTCCAGCCTCGGTGGTTCGTCTTGCATTCTTTGTCATTGCACCGGATGAGCAAATAAGATCAGGTGTTTTTGCAGATTTGGTTACCAAGGAGAACATTAAGAAGAAAGTCAACGCAAGGGTTGATGAGTATCAAGTCGAGCATGATACATGGTTTGAAGAAACATTTTTGCCCACCCTCGAAAAAATGGAAGTCTCCATTCTTGCCTGGGAGCGTGTGCTAGCAGATCTACCATCGACACCCGAATCTCAACTTATACGAACGTTTTATGATAAGTGCATTGTTTACAATCGACTAATAGCCAAGAAGGGGTAAGGGTTGGTCTGTGGTTGTCGCAACCGAACTCAATCGCAACCAAGACCAACCCGGCTCTTGGATATGGCTTCAGGTCTGACGAAGAGATGGCAGTCCCGTTGAAGATTTCAGAAATCTTAAAGATTTCTGAAATCTGGTGAAGGGCGCGTCCGCGCAGCACCAACCAACTGCCCATGCGGGCGGGTCTTGTTGTCCGATGGGTTTGACTCATGCCTGCACAGACCCGCCCTTACGCCAGTGCAGCGAGGTGGGCGAGGGCGATATGCATATAACCCAAGCCAAATCAACCATTATTACCAATCACATCATATTCTTTTTTTGTTTTATCTGTGTTCGATGTTTGCCATCTGTGCTAAAAATCCCCCAACCCCGAAAACCTACCCCTCCAGCGGGATGCCTGCCATCATCAGGCCGATCTGCTCGACAGTCGCCTGGTCGCGCTCGATGATGCCGATGATCCGGCCTTCGTAGATCACCGCGATCCGGTCGGACAGGCTGCGGATTTCATCCAGGTCTTCCGAGATCAGCAAAATGGCTGTGCCGATCTCGCGCTGCTCCAGCAGCCGCTTGTGGATGTACTCGGTCGAGCCGATATCCACCCCGCGTGTCGGCTGGGCGGCGATCAAAATCCGCGGCCGGCGTGACAGCTCGCGCGCCATGATTAGTTTTTGAATGTTGCCCCCGGATAGATTCTTGATGGGCGTCTTCAGGCTGGGCGTTTTGACTGTGAACAGTTGCACCAGCTCGTCCGCATGCTTGGCCCACTTCGGCAGGTCCAGGAAGATGCCACGCGTGTAGGCCGGGGCGGCGTGCTCGTGCAGGAAAACGTTCTCCTCCACCGAAAAATCGCGGATCGCCCCATCCCGCATGCGCTCTTCGGGGATGTACGCCTGCCCGGCGTCGATGCGCTGCTTGAGCGAGGTCTGGGTGATCTCGGTTTCGCCGAAGAAGATATGCCCGGCGGTCACCTTGCGCAGTCCAGCCAGGCACTGGGCTAGTTCGCGCTGACCGTTGCCGGACACCCCGGCCAGGCCCAGGATTTCGCCGGAGCGCAATTCCAGGTCGATGCCGCGCAAGGCCTCGGCGCCGCGGTCGCCCATGGCATGCAGGCCCTCAATTTTCAGACGGACCTCGCCGGCGCTGTGCGGCTGCGGGGCCAGCGGTTTGACTTCCCGCCCGACCATCATGTTGACCAGTTCATCCCGGCTGACCTCGGCGGTGACCCGGGTGCCGATCACCCGGCCGTCCCGCAGCACGGTCACCCGCTGGCTGATGGCCTTGACCTCGTGCAGCTTGTGGGAGATGAAAATCAGGGAGTGGCCTTCGCTTGTCATGCGGCGCAGGGTGACGAAAAGGTCGTCCACTTCCTGTGGGGTCAGCACGGCGGTCGGCTCATCCAGGATGATCAGGCTGGCGCCGCGGTAGAGGGCTTTGAGGATCTCCACCCGCTGCTGCTCGCCCACCGAGAGCTGCCAGATGTACGCCGAGGGATCCACGATCAGGCCGTAGACCGCGCTCAACTCGCTGATGCGCTTGGAGACCTTGTCCAGATCGGTCAGCGGGCCGCGCGAGGATTTCAACCCCAGCGCTACGTTTTCCGCCACGGTCAGGGTTGAGACCAGCATGAAATGCTGGTGGATCATCCCGATGCCGGCCTTGATCGCATCCGCCGGGGAATGGAAGACCTGCGGCTGTCCATCGATCAGGATCTCGCCCTGGTCCGGGCGGTACAGGCCGTACAGTTGGCGCATCAGGGTGGTTTTCCCGGCGCCGTTTTCCCCCAGCAGGGCATGCACCTCACCTGCCGTCACATCGAAACAGACACCGTCATTGGCCAGTACGCCGGGGAAGCGTTTGACAATGTCGCACAGTCTGACGGTTTGAATCCGGTGGGCAGTGGAGGTCAAGGGAGAAGTCATGGGTCTCCGCACAAGGTTGGGGGTGCGGAGGGGAAACCTCCGCACCCATGAATAGAAAAATGGTTAGGGTTGAACGGTGATAGCGCCGCTCTTGATATCGGCAATGGCTTTATCCGCCGCGGCTTTCACATCCGCCGGCAGGGCATAGCCGCTGTTGAAGACGATTTTCAGGCCATCGTTTTTCAATTGCAGCTTGTAGGCCACGCCGCCCAGCACACCCTTCTCCCGGCTGGCGATGATTTCTTTCAACATGCCGGTCCAGTCATACACCTGGCTGGCCACTACCAGGGAGGGGGCCAGGGTGGTCTGTTCGGCCTGGGTGCCAAACCATAGCACCGCTCCAGCTTCCTTGGCCGCACCGATCGAGCCGACCACGGATTGCGAGGAACCGGTCAGGATATCCGCACCGGCCGCAATGTGGGTCTTGGCGGCTTCGGTCATCAGGGCCACATCCGAGAAGGAGCCGGTCCAGGTCTTGGCGAGGGTGGCGCTGGTGTTGACAGAGGCCACGCCCTGGGTGAAGCCATCGATGTAGGTCTTGGCATCGCCCACTTCCACCGGGCCAGTGACGCCGATGACGCCACTCTTGGTCAGCATGCCAGCCATCACACCGTTGATGTAGCCGCCTTCTTCAGCGGCGGCGGTGTAGGCATAGACATTGGCCATGCCGAAGGTGTTGACGTCCGTGCCCCAGGCAAAGGTGATGTTCGGGAAATCGGGGGCGATTTCCTGGACGGAGGAACCGTACTGCGAACCGTGGGCGATCACGATATCAAAACCCTGGCTGGCATAATCGCGGATGGCGGTCGCTGCATCCGGAACTTTGAACATGTTCTCGGAGTACTTGATCTCCATCGCGGCTTCTCCACCCATCTCGGCCTGCACGGCGGTCAGGGCGTTCCACATCGACTGGCTGAAGGCCATATCGGTGATGGAGGAGGGCATGACGACCGCGACCCGGATGGCTTTCGCTGGGGCTTCGGTGGCTTTGGGGGTGCAGGCGCTCAGCAGCAGGGCGGCGATCAGTGCAAGTTGCACTACAACGAGTAAAAAGCGTTTCGGTCTCATCTGTTTCTCCTTGGTTGGATTGGGTTGTCGAATTAATTTTCGCTCCGGTCAAAAGGCCGGTTAAGCGCGGCAGGCTGGCGGGTGCGGGTGAAGGCGATGGCCAGGGCAATGATGGTCAGCAGGTACGGCAGCATGAGTAAAATTTCTGATTTGATATTGACCCCGAGCACCTGCATCCACAGTTGCAGGGCGTTGACCGTACTGAAGAGCAGTGCCCCACCCAGAATGCCCAGCGGGCGCCAGCCGCCAAAATAGACCAGGGCCACGGCGATGAAGCCCTGGCCGGCGGTCAGGTTCTCCTGGAACAGGTTGACCATGGACAGGGAAAGCGAAGCCCCGGCCAACCCCGCCAGCACGGATCCCAGGCAGACGCTGAAGTAGCGGATGCGGTCCACGTTGACGCCCAGCGAATCAGCCGCAGCCGGGTTCTGCCCGACAGCCTTGATCTTGAGGCCCAGGGTGGTTTTATCCAGCACCCACCAGGCCAGCGGTACCAGCAGGAAGGCAAAATACACCAGCAGGCTGTGGCTGAAGAAGATCGGCCCGAGCACCGGGATATCGGATAAGAAGGGGATTTTCAGCGGGGGGAAGCCGGTGACGGTCTTGACCGTGCCGACCATCACCTTGAACAGCAGCGAAGAAAGGCCGAGCCCGAACATGTACAGGCCGATACCGCTGATGCCCTGCTCGGCTTTGAGGGTGATCGAGATGAAGGACATCAGCAGGCCCATCAACAGCCCGGCGACCGCCGCTCCCAGCAGTCCCAGCCAGGGATTGCCGTAGGTCAGGGTGATGTAAAAACCCGTGAAAGCGCCGATCAGCATGATGCCGTCCACGCCCAGGTTGAGCACGCCCGAGGTTTGGGCAAAGGCTTCGCCAATTGCGGCATACAGGTAGGGGGTGGCCAGGCGGATGGCGGAAGCCAGGATGCCGATGATAATGGTGGTAGGCAGCAGCTCGTTCATTTCGCTTCCTCGGCGGGTGGGGTGGCGGGAGCAGCCGGCGTTTTTGCGCCTGGCAGCATACGGCGGGCGGCTAGTTTCTTGGTGGCGTACATCGAACCCACCACGAACAGCACCACCAGGCCCAGGATGACATCGATCAGGGCGGAAGGCACCTGCACCGCCCGTTGCATTTTATCCGCGCCCACCAGCAGGCCGCCGAACAGCACCGAGGCGGGGATCAGGCCCAAGGGATGCAGCCCGCCGAACAGGGCCGCCACGATGCCGGTGAAGCCGTAGCCGCTGGTGATGCCTTCCAGCAGCCGGTGTTGCACGCCGATTACCTCGATCACCCCGGCCAGGCCGGCAAAGCCGCCCGCCAGGGTCAGCGAGAGCATCTGGTAAGTCGGCACGCTGATCCCGGCAAAGCGCGAGGCATCCGGGTTCAAGCCCACCGCCCGGATGCGGTAGCCAAGAGTGGTGCGCCACAGGAAGATATACACCACCACCGCCAGCACCACCGCGATGATGATGCCGGTATGCAGCAGGGTCTGCGGCACCAACCGGGTCAGCCAGACTTGCTCCGGCAGCCGCTCCGATTGGGCCAGGTAGGTCCCGGCGGTCACGCCGGCCTGGTCGATCAGCGGGCCGCGCACAAGCAGGTTCATCAGGTGCAGGGCGATGGCGTTCATCATCACCGTGGAGAGGATTTCATTGACGTGCAAGCGGGCTTTGAGCAGGCCGGGAACGAAGCCCCAGACCGCGCCAGCCAGAAAACCGACCAGGATTGTGACCGGAATTAACAGCCAGCCCGGCCAGGTCTTGAAGATCAGCGCAACCCAGGTGCCCATTACCGCCCCCAGGATAATCTGGCCTTCGGCGCCGATGTTGATCACGCTGGCCCGGAAGGCAATGCAGATCCCCAGGCCTACCAGCAGCAGCGGGGTGGCCTTGACCAGCGCCTGGGTCAACCCTGAGACGCTGCCGAACACCCCGACAATCAGCGAGCCATAAGCGCTGAGCGGGTTGGCACCCAGCAGCAGCAGTAAAACCGCCCCAAACAGCAGGGCCACCAGAACCGCCGACACGGGCATCAGCAAGCCAAACGGCAAGTTAAGAAATTTTTGTTTGAATGTTTTTGGGGGAGTGTTCTGCCGCGCTGGATTCATAGTGGTGGATTATTCCCGCCCGGCCGGCGCATCGGTTAATCGGTTGCAAACCACTGGATGCAATGGATCAGGGATAGAATATTGAAATTGTCCGAATGGGGAAATAGAATTCAACGAGCGCTCCTTGAGTCAAGACCATGATAAGGTTGAAAACGGGGCGGCACGGGCATTGCAACTGGCTGCAATGAAGCTGAGACTAAAAACAATCAAGGTTAATTATAGCAACAAACCAATGGTTTTATTATAGGAATGAATCAAATGTATGACAAGTACTTTTTGTAACCAATTTTTCGCCCTGGGTTGTAGGATTTAAGTCCAGCGAAGAATCAGAAATTTTCAAGATTTCTGATATCTTGCGATAGGTGCGTCCGTGCAGCATCAGAGTTATTTATGAGGATGTAGTGAGGCTGGCAGGAAAAAGCCCTTAACGGGTGAAAGGCGAGGCTTTTGCCCGGATGCGGGCGGGTCTTGTTGAAGGATGGGTTTGACCCACACCTGCACAGACCCGCCCTTACGGTAGCTTAGCGCAAGTGATCTACGGGAGTGAAGATCACTCCCGTAGTCACCCTGTCATCCCTCACCGGGGTATTCTCATCCAGGCACAAAAAGCGCCCGGTCAATCGACCGGGCGCAGTGAGTGTTAATTTATGAGCGTTAAACTACTTGACCACGGGCAGTTCGGCTGCAATCCAGCCATTCAGACCGCCGGCCAGGTTGCGCACATCGCTGTAGCCGAGGATGCGCAGGGCCAGGGTCACGAACGAGCCGCGGTGCCCGGACTTGCAAAGCACCACGATCTTGGTGGCCTTATCGGTGGGCAGTTGAGCCAGGTTGGCCATCACTTCGCGCACCGGGATCAGCACGGAACCTTCGATGTAACCATCGGCGGTCACTTCCGCAGCTTCACGCACGTCCAGGATGAACGGCTTGGGATCCCCGCCGAGTTCCATGTTCAGATCAGTCGTTTTGACGGCGTAGAAACCATCCGGAATAGCGCTGAAGAAGGCATCGAACTTGGCCAGTTTGGTCTCATCCATGGCCGGGACTTCACCGGCAACCGGGGCCGCAATGGCTGCAGTTTCCAGGGCGAATTCAGCTTTCTTCCAGGCGTTGATGCCGCCACCCAGGTTCTTGGCTTTGGTCCAGCCCAGCATCTGCAGGGCGGCGGTGACCATGCCGGCGCGGTGACCGCTGACGCAGTAGACCACGATCGGCTGATCGAAGGCGGGCAGCTTGTCCAGGTTCTTGAAGACTTCGCGCAGGGGGATATTGACGGCGCCGGCGATGTAGCCTTCAGCTACTTCAGTGGTCTCGCGCACATCCAGCACGAACGGAGGATTCTCGGTCAGGGCAGTGTTGAGGCCAGCCGCGCCGATCGAGTTGAAATCTTCCGGCAGGTTGGAGAGGAAGCTGGTGAATTCAGCCGTCCAATCCACGTAACCGACGATCGGCAACTGGGCGGCTTTCCAGGCGTTGAAACCACCGGCCAGGTTGCGCACATCGGTGTATCCCAGCAGTTGCAGGGCCATGGTGGCCACACCCGCGCGGTGACCGCTGACGCAGTAGACAACCATCGGGGTGTCCTTGGCGGGCAGCAGGTCCAGGTTGCTCATTAGCTCTTCAACGGTGACGTTGTAAGCGCCTTCAATCCGGCCGTTCTCAGCAAATTCCTGGGTTCGGCGGACATCCAGCAGGAAGGGGGCCTTGTCGGCCAGTTCTTCGTTTAGCTTGTCGCTCTTGACGGCGTAGAAGCCTTCCGGCAGGGCGGAGAAGTAGACATCCAGGGCAGCAACCAGGCCGGCATCCACTTCCGGGGCCGTTCCGGCAACCGGGGCTGCGGGCAGACCAGTTTCAACGGCCAGTTCGGCTTTGGTCCAGGCGCCCAGACCACCAGCGATATTGCGCACATCGGTGTAGCCCAGCATGCGCAGGGCGGCGAAGACAAAGGCGCCGCGGTGACCGCTGGCGCAATAGACCACGATCGGCTGATCCAGGGCGGGCAGTTTATCCAGGTTCTTGAACACATCCCGCACCGGGATGTTAACCGAACCCTTGATATAGCCGGCAGTCTCGATCTCGGAAGCTTCGCGCACATCCAGCAGGAAGATCTGCTTTTCGACCAGTTCTTCGTTGACTTTGGCCGGTGCAACTGCGCCATAGCCCTTTTCGGTATTCATTACATCCGCAATGAGGGCCGTCAGGAGGGCAGTGTAATCCGGGGCTTCAACAACGACGACCGGAGCTTCGGTTGGGACTGCGGTAGGTGGAACCGTTGGTTCAACAACCGCGGGTGGTTCCGTTGCAACCACGGTGGGGGTTGCGCAGGCGCTCAACACCATGCTGAGCAATACGAGTAAGATGAGCGGTGTGTACAACTTTTTCATTTTGACTTCTCTCCTAGAGAATAAATAATATCTACCGGGCGGGTAGTTTAGATCTGCCCGGCAGTTTTACCTAAGGCATGACCGCCGGAATTTCATCCACAATCACGGCTTGGTTGGCTTCCAGTTCTTCCGGTTTGACCTTGTCCGCCGTCAGGAAGAGCTCGGCGTTGCCGTGGCATGAATTGCAGCTTTGATTCTGCGGGGTGGAGCGTTGAATGTTATGCGGTGTGGCATAAGCCCAAGTCGGCAGCAGGTCAAAGTTGGGTAGCAGGTTCTCACCGTAGTAGGCGTAGGACTCGGTATCCACCGGGACATGCCGCACAACCACATACTCATACGGGCGTTCTTCAGATAATCGGACATTCTTTCCAATAAAGAAGGTGAAATAATCGCCATCGGTCTTGAAGATTGGATTGCCGCTGGTTTCACTGATGGAAACATGGCAGCCATCGCAACTGGTGTATTGCACTGAGTGGCAGACCTGGCAGCTCAATTTGTCCCCGTGGATGACGTGCTGAGGCACGGTATCCTGGAGGGTGGCATAGGTTTCATGGCAACTGGTGCAGGCCGGGCTTTCCGGACCATCGTAGCGATGGTTGGCGGAAACTTCGTCATTGGTATGCAAGGAAGAACCACTGTGACAGGAGACGCAGTTCATGCGACCCTGGCGGAAGTGCACATCCCCGGGGATCTCTTCATGCTTGCCCAGGTACTCGGCTCCTACCCGGCTGCCGTGGCAGGCAGTGCAGGTGCGGGTCATCGGCGGGGTCTTCACCACCAGGTGTCCTTCGAGCAGGCCGCCGCCCACGTTGTTGGGCTGGCTGATGTGGCATTCACCACACGAAGTGTGGCAGGTGGCGCAATGGTTAGTGAAGGCTTCACCCAGGGCAGCATGGTTTTCCGGCAGGCTGCGTGAGTGCATGGTCTGAAAATAGCCAGCCTGGGTATTGTGCAGGGCAGAAGCATACCCGGCTACGGTTTCCTGGTGGCAGGTGCCGCACAGGACTTGCGGATCGCGGGCCGGATCAACATTCAAACCGGTGTGAGCAGTGTCTTTGTCTTCAGATTGCACCCCACCGTGGCAGGCAATACAGCCGGCGACACCGTGGGTGGAGGTCAGGAATTCCTCGCTGACCAGCACTTTTTCCCATGGCTCCAACGGAGCCACATCGCCCCCTCAACCCTTGCCTTCGGATTCGGCTTCGCCGCCTTCTTCTTCGGGTTTGGCAGTGCGAATGAGTTCGTCCTTGTCCAGGTGGCAGCTCACACAGTAATCGGTGGCAGCTACTTCGGTAGGAGTGGATTCGGGAGTAGATACCGGCTCACTGACAGCAGTTGGAACCTCGGTCGGCTCAAGGCTGGCGGTGGGTGTTTTAGCAGAACAGGCGCTCAGCACGACCAGCAGTGCAGCAAATCCAGCCCATTTCTTCCATGAAATCATGCCTTGTACTCCTTTCTAAAAATAAGATTAATATTGTCTATTATATCGGAAGGTTGGGTTTTGCATAGTGTTTTTTATCACAATACGGATTGGAGTTAATAATGAGTTGTATTAACCTCAGTTCGGGAATTTTTTACAAAAACCTGATCATGTCACCTTTCTCCCCCATGGTACGCAAGCTGAATTAATCGTTACAGCCAATATATAATTCCATTCCTAATGAAACCCTCCTTGCTCTTACCGCCTCGCCGCTTGTATACACCAGCCACCAGCATAAAAAAGTCCTCTTTGATGCAAGAAAAAATACTTTTCTTTTTTATTAACCCCACCACCTGTCACTATCATCCACGAAACAGGATTTCAAGTTATACTTAAATGATCTTATTTGAAGGAGTTTATCATGGCCCACCCCCCGATCGATCATAGCGACACCCCGATTCGTTTGTTCAAGTCCGATTTTATGGAATTTTTCTCGCACATTTCACCCATCACTATCCTTATCATCTGGCTGCCGGTGGTCGCCTTCTTCCTGGTGCGCGCCATCCTCCAGGCGCCGGCCGGGGGTTTTCCCTGGTTCATCCCCGCCGGTTTTGTGGTTGGCCTGTTCCTGTGGACAATTTCCGAATACTTGTTACACCGCTTTGTCTTCCACTTCCCACCCAAGACACCGCGCATGGAGCGTATCACCTTCCTGTTCCACGGGGTGCACCATGCCCAGCCGCAGTGCAAAACCCGCCTGGTCATGCCGCCGGTCGTAGCCATCCCGCTGGCAGCCATCTTTTATGGGCTGTTCGTTCTACTCTGGTCAGTGGTTTTCAGCCTGCCGCAATGGGTCGGCCCGACCTTTGCCGGTTTCCTGGTGGGCTACCTGATCTACGATTTAATGCACTACGCCACCCACCACTTTCCGATGCGCAGCGGTTACCTCAAGTACATCAAGCGCTACCACATGCAGCACCACTACAAGACACCCAATGCGCGCTACGGAGTCAGTTCCCCGCTATGGGATAAGGTCTTCAAGACTATGCCGGCCGAGGCCAAGTAAGTGATCCAGGAACCCCTGCCACAAGAATTGGAGATGGAGCTGCGATCAGAGTTGAACTCCGGCGAGCGCTTGCTGTGGAGTGGACGTCCCCGCACCGGGATCATTTTCCGTCTGGCAGATGGGTTCAGTTTGCTCTTCGGCATCTTCTGGTTGGGTTTTGTTGTTTTTTGGATATTTTCCACCTATCAGGCTGGTGCGCCAATTTTCTTTGTGGCTTTCGGTTTTCCATTTCTGTTGGTTGGCTTATACATGACGGTAGGCCGATTGGTTGTGGATGCCCTGCAACGTAAAAAGATGGTCTATGCAGTTACCAATCAACGGGTGATTATTTTCCACGGCATTTGGAGTCGCTCAGTCCATTCTCTCAACCTGCGTTCTTTGCCCGAGACCCAATTAACCACTCAAAGCAATGGCAGCGGATCCATCTATTTTGGCCAGGCAGTGTCCTATGGTAGATATTTTCGCACAAGCAGATGGATGGGAGCCTTTGGATTAACTGCCTTTGAGAACATTCCCAACGTGCGCAATGTGCACGAAATCATCCTGCGCGCCCAGCGGGAAGTCGTCGATTACCTGCCTGACGAAACCTGAAGCTGAGACTACCGATATGTTTCTATGCCTCATCCCCGCCCAATCCGGGCGGGGATTTTTTGCCCCTTGCCCTGCAAGCAGCTTGCGGTTATAATTCAGCCCGTTGAATATTGAAATGGACTCTGCGCTGGAATATGACCGAGACTTGATCCTCCTCGATTGCATCGAGAAAGACCCGGATGCAACGCAGGCGTCGCTCGCGTCTCAACTGGGGGTGGCAATTGGGACGATTAACTGGCATCTGAAGCGGCTGGTGGCCAAGGGTTATGTGAAAGTGCGCCGGGCCGAGCGCCACAAACTTCTCTATCTCATCACACCTGAAGGCATCGGCCTGCGCGCCAGCCTGACGATGGATTACATCAATAACCAGTTTCGACTCTACCGGCTGGCGCGGGAACGCTCCCTGCAGGCGCTGGAACAGGTGCGCCAGGCTGGTCAGCACCGGGTGGGCCTGGCCGGGGATGGTGATGTGGCGGAGATCTGCCGACTGACCGCCCTGGAAAACGGTTTTACCGTGGTGAATGAACCCGGCGTGCCGGTTTTGCGGGTGGAGCACCTCAAAATCTTCATTGAATGGCAGGAGGGTTAACCTTGTTTCCTGATTCGCATGAGTTTTGGAAAAATCGCCGGGTGTGTGTCACCGGTGGTGCTGGCTTTTTAGGTTCATTCATAACCGCCAGGTTACGCGAACGCGGTGCAACCGAGATTTTTATTCCAACCATTGAAAAGTATGACCTGGTTGATCCGAACTCCATCCGCCGCATGCTGTCCGATTCCCGTCCAGACGTAATCATTCACCTGGCGGCCCAGGTCGGTGGCATCGGCGCCAACCGCGAGCACCCGGCAGAGTTCTTCTACAACAACCTGATGATGGGTGTGCAGTTGATGCACCAGGCCTGGCAGACCGGGGTGGAGAAGTTCGTCGCCATTGGCACAGTCTGCGCCTACCCCAAGTTCACCCCGGTTCCCTTCCGTGAGGATGATATTTGGAATGGCTATCCGGAGGAGACCAATGCTCCCTATGGCCTGGCCAAGAAGATGCTGCTGGTCCAGGCCCAGGCCTACCGCCAGCAATATGGCTATAATGCCATCTTCCTGCTGCCGGTCAACCTGTATGGGCTGCGTGATAACTTTCACCTGGAGTCCAGCCATGTCATCCCAGCCTTGATTCGCAAGTGCATCGAAGCCCAGGAAGCCGGGCAGCAGGACCTGGTGGTCTGGGGGGATGGCTCGCCAACCCGCGAATTCGTATATGTGGAAGATGCAGCCGAGGGCATTGTGTTGGCCAGCGAGCGCTATAACGACCCGGATCCGGTCAACATCGGTTCAGGGTATGAAATTTCGATCAAAGACCTGGCGATGTTGATCGCCCGGCTGTCTGGTTTTGAAGGCCGCCTGGTCTGGGATACCAGCAAGCCGAATGGCCAACCGCGCCGCGGGCTGGATACCCGTCGGGCATCCGAGCGCTTTGGGTTTAAAGCGCAGGTGGATTTTGAAGAGGGTTTGCGCCGTACCATTGAGTGGTATCGCAGCACGCGCAAAGCCTGATTGTCACCGGGGCGATTCTCGAACTCGGGAATCTCCCCGATCCAAGTTTTCGCCAGAGAACGTTAAAGGCAGACTTTTATGGCACTTTCTACAGGTAAAGATGCGTTAAAAAACCTGCTCGGCCAGATTCCCTTCACAGCCGAGCTCTATTGGCTTTTCCGGCAGGGTGGCGAACCGCAATCGCGCTATTCGCTCAAGCACCTGCAGGAAAATCTTCCCGAAATTGTGACACAGGTGGGTGCCCTGGATGGCCGTCCGCCAAGTGGGAAGAAGATCTTTATTTTTGCCGCCCTGCATTACTGGATTGAACAGGCTGCCCTGCTGGGGTTGGCACTGGCCACCCAGAGCCACCGGGTAACCCTGGGCTACCTGCCGTATGGCGATTGGCAGACGCCGGTCAACAAGTTTGACATGCGTCGCCTGAACCTGTACACAAATCGCACCCTGGATCCTGCCGCACCCTACCTGGATGTGGTCTCCTTCTCGGCATTACGCCAGTCTTATCTTCCATTACCAGAATCGATGCGTGAGGCCATCCGCCAGACCAGCCTGTACGACTGCCAGTACACCACCCAGGTAGAGGAAGTGGACACGGACAGTCCGCTCTACCGCCTGCGCATGGAACGCAATGAACAGGCCGCCCGGGTGGCCATCACCTATTTTAAGAGCAACCGGCCAGATGTGGTGGTTGTACCCAACGGAATGATCCTGGAAATGGGGATGATTTACCGAGTGGCGCGCTGCATGGGCATCCCGACCGTAGCCTATGAATTTGGCAACCAGCGAGGCCGGATCTTCCTGGCGCAAAACGACGAAATTCTGCACCAGGATACTGACCGAATGTGGAAAGCCCGCCAGGGAGCAGCCCTGACACCCGAAAAGGTGGAGCGCATGCGTTCACTGTTCACTGCCCGCCAGCAGGCCGCCTCCTGGGAGAACTTCACCCGCCCGTGGCAGGGCATCCCTGCCCAGGGTGGTGAGCAGGCGCGCGCCGCCTTGAAATTGGACGCCCGCCCGGTGTGTTTGCTGGCCACCAATGTCATCGGTGAAAGCCTGACGCTGGGACGCAACCTGTTCAGCCACTCGATGACCGAGTGGGTGGAACGCACTCTGCAATACTTTGCTGGCCGGCCGGATGTACAATTGGTAGTCCGGGTGCATCCCGGCGAGCAGCTCAGCAATCGCCAGACGATTGCCGGGGTGGTCAAACAGGTCTTCCCACGCCTGCCGGAAAATATCCGGCTGGTGGGGGCGACCGATAGTATGAACACCTACGACCTGTTTGAAGTGGCGGATCTGGGGGTGGTTTACACCAGCACGGTCGGCCTGGAGATGGCTTTGAACGGCCTTCCGGTGGTAGTGGCGGGTAACGCCCACTACCGTGGCCGGGGTTTCACCTCCGACCCGGAAACCTGGGTCAGTTACTTCAAAATGCTGGGCGCCATGCTCGACCGCAGTCGGGACCATCACCTGACCCGCGAGCAGGTGGACTACGCCTGGCAATACGCCTATGCATTTTTCTTTGAATTCCCCCAACCCTATCCGTGGCACCTGGTGCGCCTGTGGGATGATTACCGCAACCACCCGCTGCCCAAGGTCTTCAGCCCGGAGGGTTTGGAGCAATACGGGGCGACATTCCGCTACCTGGCTGGCGAGCCGGTGGAGTGGAACCAGGCCTAATCCTTTCTTTGAGGCAGTGACATGAGTGGAAATTGGATTGATGGAAAAGTAATTCTGGTCACGGGCGGCACTGGTTCGTTCGGACGCAAGTTCACCGAGATGGTACTGCAACGCTACCAGCCGCGCAAGTTGATCATCTTCAGTCGGGATGAGTTGAAGCAATACGAAATGCGCAAGCAATTCCCGGAAGAACGCTTCGGAGCCATGCGCTACTTCATCGGTGATGTGCGCGACCGCGAGCGACTGGACCGTGCATTTGACGGAGTGGACGTGGTAGTACACGCTGCAGCCCTCAAGCAGGTGCCAACCGCCGAATACAACCCACTGGAAGCAATCAAGACTAACATATTAGGCGCGGCCAACATCATCGATATGGCGATTGACCGGCACGTGGGCAGGGTAGTGGGTCTCAGCACGGATAAGGCGGTCAATCCGATCAACCTCTATGGTGCCACCAAGCTGGCGGCGGAAAAACTGTTCGTGGCAGGTAACTCCTACGTGGGTGCCGGTCCGACCCGCTTTGCGGTGGTGCGCTATGGCAACGTCATGGGCAGCCGCGGCAGCGTGGTGCCGCTGTTCATGGAATTGAAGAAGTCCGGCCGCTTACCGGTGACCGATCTGCGCATGACCCGCTTCTGGATCACTTTGGAACAAGGTGTGGAATTGGTACTCAACAGCCTGGATTGGATGCAGGGTGGTGAGATTTTCGTTCCCAAGATCCCCTCGATGCGGGTGGCCGACCTGGCTAAAGCCATCGCCCCGGAATGTGAGATCGACATGATTGGCATCCGCCCTGGTGAGAAGCTTCACGAGGTGCTGGTGACCGAAGACGAAGCCCGCAACACGGTGGAGAACGGTTCGCACTATACCATCCTGCCGGAATACTCGGCGCTCAACCCGGCCAGCTACCGCATGGCGGCCGAGGGCAAGCGCTGCCCGGAAGATTTCCGCTATAGCAGTGACAACAACCCGCAATGGCTGAGCATTGAAGAGATGCGCGCCATGCTGGGTCTGTAGGGCACTCCATGGATTCCGCCCCACACGGCAAGTTTTTAGTGGTCGGTTGTGGTTCCATCGGCCGTCGTCATTTGGGCAACCTGCAAACCCTGGGTGTGCATGATATCATCGCCTTTGATGTGGCCAAAGAGCGCCGGCATGAAGTGGCGGAGAAGTTTCACGTGCCGGTCTACGCAGATTACGCAGAAGCCCTGGCACAGGGTGTGCGGGCAGCCCTGATTTGCTCACCGACCCGCCTGCACCTGGAACAATCCCTGCAGGCTGCCGAGTTGGGTTGTCATCTTTTCATTGAGAAGCCCATCGCCACCAGTCTGGAAGGGCTGGATGAACTGGCTGCTGTGGTGCATGCCAATCACATCAAAACCCTGGTTGGCTGCAATTTCCGCTTTCACCCCGGTCTGCAAAAAGTGAAGAGCTTATTGGAAGCTGGCACGGTTGGCAATATTGTCTCGGCGCGGGCGCAGTTTGGCCAATATCTGCCCAACTGGCACCCGTGGGAGGATTACCGGCAGGGGTATTCCGCCCGGCGCGACCTGGGCGGTGGGGTGCTGCTGGACCGCATCCATGAATTGGATTACGTGCGCTGGCTGCTGGGGGATGTGACGAGTGTGGCCGCTCTGATCGGAAAACTCAGCCATTTGGAAATTGATACCGAGGATTCTGTCGACTTGCTGCTGCGCTTTGCAGGCGGTTATTTCGGCACGGTGCACGTGGACTATGTCCGCCGCACCTATGATTGCAGTTTTGAGGTAGTGGGGGATCAAGGCACCATCCAATGGAGCTTCCAGGATCACAAAGTGCGCTGGTTTACGGCTGCCGAAAATTGTTGGCACAGCCTGGAATGGCCAAAGTATGATGTGAATGTCATGTACCTGGATCAATTCCGGCACTTCTTCCGCCTGCTGGAGGGCGAGGAACCCTCCGCCGCGGATGTGAACGAAGGCGCCCGGGTTCTGGAGATCGCCCTGGCCGCCCGCCGGGCAGCCGATGAACGAAAGGTGATTGACTTATGAGCGAACAGAAACCCCGCGTGGTCGCCATCATTCAAGCCCGGATGGGTTCTTCGCGCCGGCCGGGTAAAACCCTGGCTGATATCAGCGGCAAGCCATTGATCTGGCACGTCGTCGAACGTAGCCGCGCCAGCCAGACTGTGGATGCGGTGGTGTTAGCCACCACGACCGAAGAGAACGATCAGCAATTATTGAAAATCGCCGAAGAATACGGCATTTTGGGATACGCTGGCAGCCTGAACGATGTGCTGGATCGCTTCTACCAGGCGGCCTGCCTGGCCAAAGCCGAGGTAATCGTGCGGGTGACAGCGGATGATCCCTTCAAGGATCCGCAGGTGATTGACCGGGTGGTGAATTACTTGTTGGAGCATCCAGAGTTGGACTATGCCAGTAACACCATCGAACCGACTTACCCGGAAGGTTTGGATATCGAAGTTTTCACCTTCAAAGCGCTGGAACGAACCTGGAACGAGGCCCAACTGACTTCCGAGCGCGAGCACGTCACGCCCTATATTTGGAAGAACCCGGATAAATTCAACATCTATAACGTCCGCCACACGCACGATCTATCGGCCTTGCGCTGGACGCTGGATTACGAGGAAGACCTGCAGTTCACTCGTGAAGTGTACGCTCGCCTGTATCACGGCCAGATTTTTCTGATGAATGAAATTTTGGATTTGCTGGCGCGTGAACTGCATCTGCTGGAGATCAACCAGGGCAAGGTGCGCAATGCCGGTTACCTGCTCTCCTTGCAACAGGATGCTGAACAATCCAAGGTGGATCAGAAATAATATTTCATTTTGTAACTGTGAATTCAAGGAGTCAAAAATGAAAAGACAAATACAACGGGTAACAGAGCTTGAGAAACAATACGTCCTGGAAGTGCTGGATACCCAGTTCCGCACCTCCAAGGGCAGTATGATGACCAAGCGGCTCGAAGCCCTCTTCGCTGAGAAGTTCGATTCGAAATACGCCATCTCGTTTGTCAATGGCACCGCCACCATGCACGCCGCCCTGGCTGCCAAAGGGATTGGCCCGGGGGACGAGGTCATCGTCCCGCCGTTGACCATGTCCAGCACCTCGTTTGCAGTCTGTCATGCCGGGGCGTTGCCAGTCTTTGCCGACCTGGACCCGCGTACCTGGACGATTTCGGCAGCGGAAATTGAAAAAGTCATCACCCCAAGGACGAAGGGCATCATCCCGGTCTCCATCTACGGCATGTCACCGGATATGGATGGCATCATGGATGTGGCGGCCCGGCACAACCTGTTCGTGCTGGAAGATGACGCCCAGTGCTTCCTGGGATATTACAAGGGCCGGGTCATCGGCAGTATTGGCCACGCCTCGTCCTTTTCCTTCCAATCCAGCAAGCACATGACCGCCGGTGAGGGCGGCATGATTACCACCAACGATGAAGCCCTGGCAGACGGCATCCGGCGCTTCAACTCGCTGGGCTACGCCGCCGTCAAAGCCGGCGCCGGCAAGGGCAAAATCACCAAGGACACCATCCAGGACCCAACCTATGAGCGCCACGCCTCGGTGGGTTTCAACTACCGCATGGCGGAGTTATGCTCGGCGGTCTCGCTGGCCCAGACGGAACGGTTGGAAGAACTGGTGGAGTTCCGCAAAGCAGTCGCCCGCCTTTTCCTGGATGCGGCCGCAGGCTGCTCCTGGCTGACCCCGCAGTATGTGCCGGATTACGTGGTGCATTCCTACTGGACAACGGTCTTCAAGCTTGATGAATCCGTGCCCTTCTCCTGGTATGATTTCCGCGCCAAATACCGCGAGCTGGGTGGCGATGGGGTGTATGCCTGCTGGCAATTAACCCACCTGGAGCCGGTTTTCCGCGGCAAGCAGATTTCCGAATACCAGTGGCAGAGCTTTGAGAAGGGGCTGATGCCGGTGGCCGAATCACTGCAGCCCCGCCTGTTCCAGTTCAAAACCAACTACTGGGACATGGATGTGGCTGAACAGCAGGCCGACCTGCTGGCGCAGACCATCCGACATTTCGGCGGATAATCTTTATCCTCGGCAAACATTACAGGCGAGTCAACCCGACTCGTCTGTTTTTTCGCCTGTGTACCTTCTGAGAAATCCTAGAAGGTAAACTCTTTTAAAGTATTAATCACTTCTGCCTGTTCAGTATCCGTCAGGGTATAGAAGAACGGCAGACGCAGCAGGCGGTCGCTAATGTCTTCCGTCACCGGGCAGTCACCGAGCTGACCGCCAAACTTGAGCCCCATATCCGATAGATGTAATGGCAGGTAGTGGAAGACGCTCAGGATACCCCGCTGCTTGAGATAGTCCATCAAGCGAGTGCGGGTTTCCAGCGAGGGCAGCAATAAATAATACATGTGAAAGGCCTGCTGGCAATGGTTCGGGATGATTGGCCGGCGAACATCATAGGCTTCCGCCCAGGCTGTCAGTTCCCAATCATATCTTTCCCAGATTTGTTGCCGGCGGGACTGGATCAAAGCCTGATTTTCCAACTGCACGGATAGGTAAGCAGCTAGCAACTCGGAAGGCAGGTATGAACTGCCGATATCCACCCAGGTGTATTTATCCACCATGCCGCGGAAGAAGCGGCTGCGGTTAGTGCCTTTTTCGCGGATGATCTCGGCTCGCTCAAACAGCACCGGGTCGTTGATTAACAAAGCGCCGCCCTCCCCGCAGGTGATGTTCTTGGTTTCGTGGAAGGACTGCGTAGCCAGGCTGCCAAAACTGCCCAACGATTTACCTTTATAGGCTCCGAACAGGCCGTGGGCATTGTCTTCGATCACCATCAAGTTGTGTTCATTGGCAATCTGCAAGATGCTATCCATTTCACAGCCCACACCGGCATAATGTACCGGAACAATCGCGCGAGTGTGCGGCGTGATCAAGCCCTCCAGCTTATTTTCATCCAGGTTGAGTGTGTCTGGACGGATATCCGCAAAGACCGGGCGGGCGCCGCGCAGCACAAAGGCATTGACGGTGGAGACGAAAGTAAAGGAGGGGATAATCACCTCATCACCGGTCTGCAGGTCTAGTAGCAAGGCAGTCATCTCCAGGGCATGCGTGCATGATGTTGTCAGCATGACTTTGGCGGCCCCCGTGATTTCCTCCAGCAGAGCATGGCAACGCTTGGTATAAACGCCATCTCCTGAGAGATGGCCGCTCTGTATGGCTTGAGACATGGCTTCCATTTCTGGGCCGAGGAAAGCCGGTTTATTGAAGGGGATGTGATAGGGAGATGCCATGAGTTTTTCCTTTCTAATCATCGTCTGAAAACCATCCATGGTACCATAATTGTTGGCTGATCAATTTGAAGCCGAAGGAGAAATTGATATTGATCAGTGAGCAATTACGACCCTGGGTGATTGATTCCAGGCCAGCAAAACCAGCTTTGGAATAATAGTCAATAATATGTTTCTTCAATGCTTTTGCCGTCCCTCGCCGCCGGGCGGAAGACTGTATCCCGGTCAGGCTCAATCGGGCAATCCCCTTTGGAGTGGTTTCAATGGAAGTGAAACCTAGGATACCGTTGTCACCTTCGGCAACCCAAATGCAGGTATTTGATTGCTGAAAATGATTTTCTAACCAGCGATTATACATCTGATCGACCCGTTGGGTCGAAAAGTGGGGATCCTGGTAAAAACGCGCGTTACAAAAGATTCCCGTTGAGATGTTGATTAACTCATCCAGTTCTTGAGGTTGTGCCTGGCGAATCGTGAAATCCTGTTTTAATGGCAGATCGTGGGACAGAGGCAGGGACAGGAAGAATGTTGTCCGGATGTCCATAAGGCGAAATCCAATTGACTCAGCAGCATGGATCGAGTGAGTATCCTCCAGTTCTGCCAGGTAATACAAGCATCGAATCTGCTCTTTTCGGCGCCAGATTTCTATATCAGATGGATTAAATGGTCCTGGCAGCACTCTGCCAATTCTGAACCCAAAGAATTCAGAATCCCAGGCCAGAAATTCGGCCGGGGCTGAGGTAGAGGACGCATTCATGCGATTGGCTTGTGATGATGATTCAATTTCATTCGAACCAGCCATGCAACCAAACCTGCTGTAACAACACCCGCATCCCACAGGACTGGTTCAGGTTCATGGCGCCGGAATTACCGGCCTGGGTCACTACTTCAAATTCACGAAAGCCGCGGTCTCCGCTATCTTTTAATACGTGCCTCACCAGTGAGCGACCAAAGCCATGACCTCGAGTACGGGCTGCTACTCCAATCAGGCTGATACTGGTGCGTACCTGATTGAGGTCAACCACGGTTACAAATCCGGCCAGGCCCCTATCATCCTCCGTTACCCAGACGATGGCATCCTTCTGGTTGAGTTGCTTTTCCACCCAAATGGCATACAACTCATCACATTTTTCCTTTGAAAAATGTGGATCGTGATAAAACCGAGAGTGGATGAAACTGTCAATTGTCAACTCACGCAAGGAGGGGAGATCCGCGGCTACAGCCCGACGAATAGGGAAAGCCGGGGCAGGTGATGGATCGACCGGGAGATGAGTGTAAAATGTGGTGCGGATGTCCACCAGGTGAAAACCGAGATCCTGGGCGGCATGGATGGAGGGGGTGTCGCTTAGTTCTGCCAGGTAATAAAGGCACTGTACATGCTGATCTCTTCGCCAGGCATCCACGGCCGCTGAATCAAAACGCCCGGCATGAACCCGCCCAATGCGTAAACCAAAAAAATTACTATCCCATTCCAGTAACTCAGCGGGGGCAGGGCTCATTTTGCCTCTGGTTTGCTGAAGGTTGTCTCAGAAACTGCATAAGGGGGTTTGTCCATGATGCGGAAGTGCATGCGTGCCAGGTATTCTCCGAAAATTCCCAGCGATAGGAGTTGTACCCCGGAAAAAATGGCGACAATCGATGCCAGAAATGAAAAACCGGGCACCACCCCACCCTGGATCAAGTACCGGATCAGTACATACATTAAGATGATGAAGCCAAACACAAAAAAGCTAAACCCGGTCATGCTGGCAATTTGCAATGGCAACACGCTAAAGCCAGTCAGCATGGTCAGGGCCAGATGCACCAGCTTGCGGAAGGAATAGTTAGAAGTACCGGCCAAACGTTCGTGGTGATCAACCTGGATGGATGTGAATCTGGCAGCCCCCCAGGTCAGCAGGACCTCAATGGACACCTGCGGCCCCTGGAAATTGGCAAACGCTTCCCGGCTGCGAGTGTAGAATGCCCGGAATGGGCTGGCACGCCGGGCGGTTTCAGCCCCCATGATATTGGCCAGCACGATCTTCATAATAATGGATGCCAGATCACGCCAGAGGCCGTGTTGTTCTTTGCGCGGGGAGCCATAGATGACATCATAGCCTTCCTCAAGTTTAGCCACCAGGGCAGGGATTTCTTCTGGAGGATTCTGGCCGTCATCATCAAGAGTGACGCAAATCTCGTAACGGGCTGCCCGGATACCGCACAGCAGTGCGTTATGTTGGCCAAAATTGCGCATCATGTGAATGCCGCGCACTTGAGGGTGTTGCTCCGCCAGGTTCTGAACCACCTGCCAGGAGGAATCCCGGCTGCAATCATCTACCAGGATTACTTCATAATCAGCGGTGAGGCTGGAAAGTACGGTGAGTAAGCGTTCTACAACCTGACTCAGGGTGGATTCGCTGTTGTAGACTGGGATGATGGCGGAGATACTTCTCATCGCAATACCTCTTTGAGTTCTGGACATTGAAGCAGGTCAACCAAATCTTCGGCGAATTGCCGATCAGTTCCCTGCGGCGGGTTATTTTCAACACTACGCTCCCACAAGGCACAAAGTCCAGGTTGAGTTTTGCTGTTGAATGTGAATAAGTCGATGGATAATTCATATGCGCCTGACCAGTCATTGGTCATGATCATTGCTTCAGCCTTTGGATACATTTCAGTCTCATGTAAAGCGGATAAACCTTTAGACTCTGCTTGTGAAAACCAATCCAGGGTCGTGTTCCAATCTGCTTGTTGTCTGGCAAGGTCGGCTTTTTCATAATAATAACACCAGTCATATTGAGGTTCAGCACCAAAGAGTTGGATCGGAGGAAGAGCTATTTTTGACGGTTCGGGTTGAATCAGACTCAAATCTGAGATCGCTATCGCTTCTAAAAAGTTTGGAGGTTGATAAAAGGTAATTTGTGTATTAGTAGATTCACTAAGAACTTGAAGACAATCCTTGGAATTAAAGACAAATAAAACAGAACGATTAGAGTTGCCTGTAAAGGAGAAAGAACGGTAAATAATCTCCAGAGAAGTATTCGGAATGAGGGCCTGTGTGCTGTCAATTTGTGAGGATTCGAGCAACATCAATTGGTAAGGTGTTTGCCGGGTGGACAATTCAGGCGCATAAATCCAATTGAGGGGTGCTGATAGCGACGTGCCGCTGTAATATTGGGCAAAACGCAGGCTGTCTGTCACCAGCATGGTGTTTGGTTCCAGGCCTGGTATGCGCCATGTGAGTTGCCAAAAAAGCTTTTTTTGGTCCGCCCAGGCTAGGCGGAACTGATTGGCGGTGTCGATCTGGCTGGCGATCGAGAAGGTGAGTAGTAAGGCAGCCATGGTAGCCTTCATCCAGCATCTTGGTAGGAATGAAATAACTCCAACAGTGAAAATGGAAGACCCGAGACCGAGCGCGATCATAAATCGGTTCCACGGGAATTCCAGGTTTGCAGGTAGCCCGGCTGCCATGAAGGGAATCAGTGACAGGGACGTAGCAATCAGGCCAAGGATTATTGCACTCAAGCCCCAGCGATGGTGATTGGGGGCTGGCGCCTGGTTTTTCTGCATGGTCATGATGGCAAACAATAAGCCAGTGAAAACAATGATAATGATGGCCAGGACGAGGAACAATGTTTTGCCGGAAAGGTTATAGGAGGAAGGATCAAACAGTCTACCCCAAACGAAGAGGAGAGCAATCACCAGCTCATGTAGAGCTGTAGTGATCAGAGTCCATATTGATTTAACCGGGTTGGCTGAGATGTCATTCAGCAGGGTGATATCGTACATAAAAGACTGGAAGAAGAAGACCCGCCAGATGGTGAAGGCGACAAGTGGGATGAAATAGGGTAGCCAATACCAGATAGTGCGCTTGAGGCGTCGCAAGAAGGTGAGACCCGTCCCGGCCAACGTCAACCAGATTAAGACTGGGCGGATAAGCTCCAGCCCAAAGTGATACTCAACTGAAATCAAGCCATAGACACCTAGAGGCCAACCTGCCAGGATCCAGAGCCAGATACGGTGTGGATTGCGGGCGGCGCGGATGCTGCATGCCAGTGAAAACAACATCCCTGCTTCAATCAAGTAAACCAAGCTGTATTGAACTGAAAACCAGTGAAATTGAAATCCAGGAAACACAGTATACAGCATTGCACCAACGGCTGCTTCAAAGTTATGCTCCGGCCAAATTTGCTTGAGGAGGTCCCAAAACGCCAGACCCAAAATCCACCGAGTTAACACAGCAAAGGTTTGCCAGGCGATAGGGGAATCCCCCATCAAGGGCGTCAGAACGACATAGATCCAGGCCAGGAAAGGCCGATCCTGGGCGAAGAAATCTGTAAATGCCGCACTGCCAAAAAAATGCCGAAACCAAACGATATACCAATCATCCAGGTAGAAACCCAGCCAAGGGATGAAAAGACCGTAGGCAAGGGCTACAATAGTGAGCAGAATAATGGGAAAGAAGCGATTGAGATTCGATTTCATCTGTTGATCCTCACCAATTTTACTTAGATGATGGGGGCTGGAAAAAACACGGAAGAAAAATAATAAATTATCCCGCAAATGAGATGTAAACCAAAAATTGACAAAACTATCCATTTTTTTAATTTATCCGTTGGATTTAAAACACAAAATACTTTGTTCTTCCCGGCCACCGAAACCGTCACAACAAATAAAATAAAAACAGCGCACATCGGCCCCCACCAGAAATTAATGCTGGGCCAATTAATCCTTTCGGAAAAAAATAATGCAGGAATGAGGGCTGTTAGAAAATTTACCCAGGCCAATTGCAAAGTGGGCTCATTGCACACTTGCTTCCAATACAGGAGGGTTAAGATTAGCGGGGACAAAATTGATAATAAGATGAATATTAATACCAGGCCGATATTGGGAACGTAATTTAATATTGCTTGAAATGGGGCAAAGATGATCGAATCATCGGAATTTCCGAAATAGGACAAGACGAATTGCATTCCCAGTATTATTGATCCTGGAATGGCCAGACCACTGATCAAATAGGGCCAGTTAAACTTACGAAAATTACGAAGATGGATGATGACATAAAAACCTACCGCCGGCAAAAATGTGAGAGTAAAACTGGCTTTTGACATTGTCCCTAAAACAATTAAAATTCCGGCAATCAATAAAGCAGACCAATGAGATTTGGAATATAGGTTCTTGATTGTGTGAAGAAACAACAACAAAGCGAAGGGCCGAAGCAAGAGATAAGTGGGATTGTGGAAAGGGTTTCCGTTGATATATCCAAGGTACATTTGATCGGGAAGGGTGAATAAGAAAATTGGGGAAATGAGCATAACAGCTAAGGTGCTGCCTCCGGCAAGCCAGTAGTTGTTTTTTGTTTTGGTAGCATCCCATTCTTTGATAAATTGCTTGTAAATAATGATCGCAGTGATCACATACACGATCGTGATGATGATCATGGTGGAAATTTCATATGACTTTAGATCTATGATTTGTTTGAAGGTCTGGTTTATCCTAACAAAATAATTGAAAGGCAAAAATGCCCGCACTATTATAATGAGTTGTTGAAAAAGCTGGTGAGCAGGACGAAATAGATATCCTTTATCCACAAGTTCATGTGCCCATACAATATGATCTGAAAAATCACCTGTCTTGAGCTGACGGTATGTAACCTCTCCAAAAACAGCTATCACAATACTGGAGAGCAGGATAATAACTTTTAAGTGAGTTTTCTCTTTCAAGCAACACCCTTATAACCAGATTCTTATATTCGTAGATAAACGCTATTGTAACATGACCTTTTCCGGGCCGATTCGCTGCGGCATAATTCAGTTATTGAATATTGTAACATCTTGAATTATATCGCTAGCTATATCCAACGCCTCGATCCATGGATCAACGTTTGCTGAGCAATCAGGAGTGAAAATGAAAAACAACTTCTCCCTAACACTTTTAGCTAGGAAATACTTCTTTTTTTCCACTTGGTTACCAGAATGACAGCTGGAATAAGCAGCCCTTACCTGTCGGGACCGTTTTCTCCCATACACCCGGATTTGGAAGTTGCCTGGGCAAAGCGGATGCTACATGCCAGTGAAAACAACAATCCTGCCTCAATCAGGTAGACCTGGCTGTATTACACCGAAAACCAATGAAAATGAGAGCCAGGAAAAACGCTATATAAAGTGTCCCCCCTGGCCGCCTCAAATTTTAGCTTCGGCCAAATTTGCTTGAGCAGGTTCCAAAGCGCCAGACCCAAAATCCACCGCGTTAACACGGCAAAGGTCTGCCAGGCGATACGGGAATCTCCCGTCAAGGGTGTCTGAACCACATAGATCCAGGCCAGGAAAGGCCGATACTGGGCAAAGAAATCTGTAAAAGCGGCATTGCTAAAAAAATACTGAAACCACACGATATACCAATTATCCAGGAAGAAACCAGCCAGGGAATAAACAAACCATAAGCCAGAAAGATAACGACCAGCAGGATTAATGGGAAGAACCGGCTTATGAAAACGAGGTTAATTTTTTTATAAGATGGTTTTCATAAATAGGCTGAAGGGAATAGGACGGATTTAAAATAGAATAGTATCCCACAAATTAGATGCAGGGCGAAGGCAGATGAAATAAGTAACCGCTGTAACCTACCAGCTGATTTCTTGAATGAGAATGCCCCCAATTTCCGGGCTAGGGAGATGGTTTCAACAAACAGCAAAAAGGCTGCTATACTCAAACCCCAGAAGAAATTGAGACTTTTCATATTGATTACCTGGGTGAAAAGAATGGCCAGCAGCAGAGCCACCAAAAGATTTAACCAGGCCAGACTCAGGCGCAGGTCATTGCGGGTTTGCTCCCAGTAGAGGAAAGTGATGAGCAGGGGAAATAAAATGGAGAGAAGAAAAAAAACAAAGAACACCCATATGTTTGGTACAAATTGTAGAATGGCCAGGAAAGGGGCGAGAATCATGGAATCCGTGCCTGCCCCGTAAGAGGAGATCAGGAATTGGATCGCCAGCATCATCATACCTGGAAGTCCAAGCCCAAAAATTAAATATCCCCAATTTACTTCCTTCAACTTTCGATATTGAATCAACGCCAGCAGGCCAATGGCCGGTAAAAAGGTGAGCGTGAAACTGGCTTTGGATTCGGTGGCCGCGATGATCAAAATGGCCGCCACCAATACCTGATGAAAACTGAAGCGGGAATACAGGTTACTAAATGCATGCCAGAAACACAACAATGCAAACGGGCGCAAAAGAATTTGGGTAGGGTTATGGTAAGGATTGGGGGTAATGTACCCGATGTACATTCGTTCTGGGAAGGTAAACAGAAAAATGGGTCCCACAATCATCGCTGCCAGAGTGAGGAACCCCGCGAACCAGGGATCCGACTTTTTCCCGTCAGCCTGCCGCTCGCGTGTAAGGCGGGTGAAAATCAGGTTTGCAACGGCAAGATAAGCAAGGACACAGATAAGCATCACGGCGATTTCATAGGATTTGAGCTCAATAATCTGGCGAAAGAGCTTGCTAAACCTTGCAAATGCATCATACGGAAGTAGCGCTCGAACGGCAACCGTCAATTGCTCAAAGAGAGAATGGGATGGGATAAAGATATATCCTTTGTCTGCCAGATTACCTGCCCATTCAATATGGTCTGCGTAATCTCCAACTTTCAATTGCCGATACGTGACATATCCAAAGATGGCTGTAGCGATCAGGGAGAGAATCGTGAGATGGGTGGTTTGAGATTTGCTTTTCAATGGATCAACCTGCCGGAGATTTTTGCTAATGTGCTATTGTAACATGACCTTTACCGGACCGATTCGCTGCGGTATAATTCAGTCATTGAATATTGGAGTTGCATGGAAATTATCGAAGAAACCAGCCGCGATCTTGATCTACTCAATCATATAACCAATGACCCAGATGCCACCCAGGCGAACCTGGCCTCACAGCTTGGAGTGGCAGTAGGGACGGTCAACTGGCACTTGAAACGTTTGGTGGCCAAGGGTTATGTCAAGGTGCGGCGCGCCCAACGTCACAAATTACTTTATATCATCACACCGGAGGGGATTGCTCTGCGCGCCCGGTTGACTCTCCAATACATCCAAAACTCGTTCAGCTTGTACCGCCAGACTCGCACCCGGGTGCTGGAGCTCTTGGCGCAGGTGCGCCAGATGGGATTTCTGTGCATAGGGTTGTCTGGTGAGGGGGATGTGGCTGAGGTTTGCCGTCTGACCTGTCTGGAACAGGGCATCGAAATTGTTCTGGATGGCAACACCCCCATTTTGCAGGTGAGTGGTTTGCATGTTAATTTAATTTTCGACACAACCAACGGAGGCGAATGACGAGCGAAACGAAAATCGTCGCTCCCCGGCAGGTGCTGCCGGTTACCCATCTAGAACCAGCCCGTGGTTGGGTCAGCCTGAATCTGGCTGAACTCTGGCAATACCGCGAATTGATCTACTTCCTTACCTGGCGGGATATCAAGGTGCGTTACAAACAGGCTGCCCTCGGTATTCTGTGGGTGGTGATCCAGGCCGTGTTGACGATGGTGGTTTTCACGGTCATTTTTGGCGGGTTGTTCAAACTCCCCACGGATAACAACATCCCCACACCATTGTTTATTTTGGCTGCCCAACTCCCCTGGCACTTGTTCTCAGGCGCTCTTTCACGCTCAGGCACCAGCCTGGTGGGGAATGCCAATCTGCTGACCAAAGTGTATTTCCCTCGATTGGCCATCCCTCTCTCGGCTGTATCGGCCGGGTTGGTGGATTTTGGCGTCTCGCTGCTGGTGCTGATCGGTATGATGCTGTACTATGGTACGCCCTTCACCTGGAAGATGTTGATGATCTTTCCGCTGGCATTATTGGCCTTATTGACCGCCCTTTCTGTCGGCTTGTGGCTTTCGGCACTCAATGTGCAATACCGGGATGTCCAGCAAATGATCCCCTTTTTGGTTAACATCTGGATGTACGCCTCACCGGTGGGCTATTCAGCCAGCCTGATCACCAATCCAACCTGGAAATTGATCTACAGCCTCAACCCGCTGGCAGGTATTATCCAGGGCTTTCGCTGGGCGTTGCTGGGCGCCAACCCGCCGGATGTGATGTTGGCGGTTTCATCGGCAGTGGTAGTGGTGCTGTTTATCAGCGGACTGTTCTACTTCCGACGTATGGAAAAGACTTTTGCGGATATGGTATGAGCGATATCGCCATTCGAGTTGAAGATCTGGGTAAACAATACCGCATCGGGATGATGCAAACACAGTACCGCACCCTGCGCGATAACATCATGGAAGGTTTTCACCGCATTGGACGCGGACGGAAGGGTTCCACCAGTACCATTTGGGCGTTGCGCAATGTCTCCTTCGACGTGCGCCAGGGTCAGGTGCTGGGTGTGATTGGCCGCAACGGCGCTGGAAAGAGTACGCTGCTTAAGTTACTGGCGCGCGTCACCGATCCGACCGAGGGTCGAGGTGTGATTTATGGACGGGTGGGTAGCCTGCTGGAAGTTGGTACGGGTTTTCATCCAGAATTAACTGGACGCGAGAACATCTACCTGAATGGAGCCATCCTGGGCATGCACCGGGTCGAAATCGAACGTAAGTTTGATGAAATTGTCGCCTTCTCCGAAGTCGAGCAGTTCATCGATACTCCGGTCAAACGCTATTCCAGTGGCATGTACTTGCGATTAGCCTTTGCCGTGGCAGCCCATCTGGAACCGGAGATCCTGGTGGTGGATGAAGTCTTGGCAGTGGGTGATGCTGAGTTTCAACGCAAATGCCTGGGCAAGATGAGCGACGTAGCCCAGCAAGGTCGGACCGTGATGTTCGTTAGCCACAATATGAGCGCAGTGCTGCGCCTGACCGAGGAAACCCTTGTCATCGAGAAAGGCCGATTGGCCATGCGCGCCCCCACCACCGAAGCGGTGGACTATTACCTTTCCCAGGGCTTCTCCCAGCAGGGTGAACGCACCTGGGATGCTGATGAAGTCCCTGCTGATGCTGCTCCCTTCCGACCGATTGCCATGCGGGTAAAGGATGCGACTGGACGTATCTCCGATTCACTGCGCTCGGTGGAACCGATGGTAGTGGAGATTGAATATCAACTTACAGCGTCGGTCACCGGCCTGCGAGTGGGGATTTACCTGATGAGCACGCGTGGCGAATACGTTTTCACTTCCTTTGATACGGATGAGCCGGAAAAATTCACCAACTACACTTCTCGCAAACCCGGTCGTTATATTTCGCGCTGCATCATTCCCGCGGATACGCTCAACGAAGGGCGTTACTCGCTAGGGATGAATGCTGGATCATATAAAATTCGACGTTATTTTCAAGATGAGCAAGCGCTGGCTTTTACTATCGATGCGGCCGGAGCGCCAGGCACCCACTGGCCGGAAGCTCGGCTGGGTTTGGTGCGACCACGCTTGGACTGGCAAATTGAAGGATTGGGCTCATGAAACCTTCGGAAAAAGATTTGATCAAGGAAATCTTGGGTGAGATTCCACTTTCCGCGGAACTTTACTGGGTACTGCGGCGACCGGTGCAAGGACTAAAAACTCGCTATAGATTGGATGAATTGGAGAAACGCTTGCCTTCTATGGTGGAGCAAGCAGCAGCGGTCGCTCCAGCCAAACCAACCAGGCGCAAGGTAGTGATTTTCAGCATGTTGCATCATTGGGTGATGCACACCACCTTGTTGGGAGTCGCATTGGCCGGTTTGGGCTATGACACGCATCAAGCTTATCTGCCGCATGGTGAATGGGATAAAACCATCAATCGCTTTGACTTGCGCCGCCAGGATCTATACACCCGCCAGGTCTTGGAATCCACGGAACGGGTCATGAAAAATGATTCCTTGTTACAAATAAAACCAACTGCGTTGCCTTTACCAGTGGAAGTGATTGCAGCGGTTCAACAGGTCACCGACTTTGACACTCAATACACATTGCAGGTGGAGGAAACGGATCCCAAGGAGGATATCTACAGAATTCGCTACCAGCGTAATCTGGCTGTTGCCCGCCTGATCCTGCCTTACTTGCAAACCACTCGACCAGATACGGTCATTATCCCCAATGGCACAATTCTGGAATTCGGTGTTGTGTATCAGATCGCGCGATATTTAAAGATTGATGTGGTCACCTACGAATTTGACGAGCAGCGTGATCGTATCTGGCTGGCGCAGAACGCTGAAACCATGCGCCAAGATACAGATGAATTGTGGCAAGCCCGCAAAGATATGCCCTTTACTGAGGAACAGTTTGGCCGCATCAAAGCCCAATACGAGGCCCGCCAGCACGGTGTGAAATGGGAGAATTTTGAGCGACTATGGCAGGGGGCGCCCTCGCAAGGGGGTGAAAAGATCCGGGCGCAGATTGGTTTGGATAATCGTCCTCTGGTGCTTCTGGCAACCAATGTTCTGGGCGACTCCGTGACCCTGGGTCGGCAGGTCTTCAGCAAATCCATGAGTGAGTGGATTCAACAAACTGTGTTGTATTTCGCCGGGCGTCCGGATGTCCAGTTGGTGGTACGCGTCCATCCCGGTGAGCAGTTAACCTACGGTCCATCGATGGTGGATGTCATTCATCAAGTACTTCCGGAAATGCCGGAGAACATTCATGTCATCGGCCCACGTGAGAAGGTTAATTCATACGATATCGTGGAGATTGCTGCCATGGGGTTAGCTTACACCACTACGATTGGCATGGAAATGGCGATGAACGGTCTGCCGGTGATTGTGGCCGGACAGGTGCATTATCGTAAGCGGGGCTTCACCTATGATCCGGCCACCTGGGGCGAGTATTATTTGATGCTGGGAAATATTTTGCTAAACCCGGCCGGGCATCGTTTGAACCGCGAACAGGTAGAACGCGCCTGGATGTATGCCTATCGCTTTTTCTTTGAGTTTCCCCGCCCATACCCGTGGCACTTGGATCGCCTGTGGTCGGATTATGACCGCTTGCCGATGAGTGTAGTGCTCAGCCCTGAGGGGCGCGCCCGCTATGAGTCAACCTTCCGTAATCTGGCGGGTGAGCCGCTGGACTGGGCGACGATTGAATAGAGAGGAAAAGTTTTGAAACAAAAAGATTCCAAGCGCGCCGTGCAGCAATTCTATGATGAGATCGGTTGGCAGGTTGTGGATGGCGAACACTACCAGAATGCCCGCTACGAAGATTTGCGCCTGGTCTCGCGTGAATATATTCACCGCTGTCACCTGCGATCCGGCCGGTCTTTGAAGCCAAATGGTCGCTATTTACTGGATGCCGGTTCCGGTCCGGTGCAATATCTGGAATACCTGACTTATTCAGACAATTACGAGAAGCGCGTCTGCCTGGATATCTCCTTCGTTGCTTTGCAAGAGGCCCACAAGCGATTGGGAGAAAAAGGCTTGTACGTGGTAGCGGATGTGACCCATTTGCCCTTTGCTCCGGACATCTTTGACGGTCTGATCTCGCTGCATACCCTGCACCATATTTCTATGGATGACCAACTGCAGGCGTATGACGAATTTTTCCGAGTGTTAGCGCCTGCCAGCGCGGCTGTGGTGGTCAATGGCTGGCAGGTGGCGCCGTTGATGATCCTCTGGGCGCCGGTGGTTCATTTCGCCGAGTGGGTGGCTGGTTTTCTCAAACGCTTCCAGCGTCAGGAAATTGAATTGAAACCTAGAAACACAACAAAAAATATTGCAAAAGATGATAAAAATGAAGAGCAACCCACTGGCACTTTTATCCGCAAGATTGATGCGACCTGGCTGAGAGAAAAACTGGGGGGGCGTATGAACCTGGAAATTCGGGTCTGGCGGTCGGTCAGTGTACGTTGGATGCGCGCTTTGATCCATCCCTGGTTAGCCGGTAAGCTTTGGTTGAGATTGCTTTATTGGTTGGAAGAACGCAATCCACATTATTATGGTGAACAGGGGCAGTATCCCCTGATTGTTCTTCACAAGGATTAACAGGATGACACGCATACTGGTAACCGGGGCAAGCGGGCTGCTGGGGTTGAACCTGGCCTTGCAAGCAAGCCGCCAGCATGAGGTGGTTGGTGTTGTCAACCGCAATCGGCTGGTGAATGCCCCATTTGAACAGATGAGCGCGGATCTCGGTTCGCCAGAGGAAGTGCAGCGGGTTTTGGCCTTTGCCCGCCCGGATTGGATTGTCCATTGTGCGGCCATGGCCAACCTTGAGGATTGCGAAAAAACTCCGACCCGGGCAGCTCGCGTCAATACCTGGCTGCCGGGTTATATTGCCGAGCAGGCCGGTTGGCTGGGGGCACGGTTTCTCCACATCTCCACCGACGCAGTCTTCGACGGCGAAACCGGCAATTACCGGGAGAAAGACACCCCGAATCCACTCAGCACTTATGCGCTCACCAAGTTGGAAGGTGAGCAGGCAGTCTTGACTGCCAATCCGCAAGCGCTAGTGGCGCGGGTCAACTTTTATGGCTGGAGTCTGCGTGGACAGCGCAGCCTGGCGGAGTTTTTCTACAATTCCCTTTCAGCCGGTCAAGGAGTGCGCGGATTTACCGATATCTTCTTCTGCCCGCTGCTGGTGAATGACCTGGTGGATTTATTGTTGGAGATGCAGGGACAGGGCTTGAGCGGGTTATTTCATACCGTCAGTTCGGAAAGCATCAGCAAGTATGCCTTTGGAGTTGCAATTGCTAATCGCTTTGGTCTGGATGCCAACCTGATTACCCCCACTTCATGGATGGAGGGCGGTCTGTTGGCACGCCGCTCGCCGAATTTGACCCTAAACTCAGAAAAACTGTCTACCTTCCTCGGTCGTCCCCTGCCGGGGATTCAACCCGGGATTGAGCGTTTTTACCAGTTACAGCAAGCTGGTTACCCCCAACAGATTCAACAACTGGGAGGAGTGGCATGAAATGGTGGCAGCGCATTCCGTACACCTGGCGACTGGCCTTTGGCCTGTGGCTGGGTATGCGTTTGCTGCTCTGGGCGTTAAGCGCTTTCATGTATTACCGCGGCCTTCTTCCATCGTCTCCCTTTCCGCAGGCCCCGGTTGCTCTGGATCAAGGTTTGGCTGGCGCCCTGTTTGGTTCCTGGTTGCGCTGGGACGGCGGTTTTTACTATCTCATCCTAACCCAGGGCTACGCCGCCACCCCAAGCCTCAGTGCCTTCTTACCCCTTTACACTATATTAGCCAAACCATTATTTTTGATCGGGGGTAATCCATTAATTGCTTTACTTTTTATCAGTAACCTGGCATTCCTCCCAGCCATCGTCTTATTCTTGGAAGAAGTTAGAACCTTGCTCGGACCAGAAAAATTGTTGTCAGCCGGGACTATTTTGATGGTATTCCCAGGTGCTTTTTTCTTTTTTGCTCCTTTTCCGCAATCATTGGCGTTTTTGTTGATAATGCTAACTTGGCGATTCACTCGTCAGCAAAAATGGTTTGGTGCAGCGATTGCAGGGTTATTATGTGGTCTTACGCATCCAACAGTAATTCCCCTGGTTATCCTATTATTTGGGTCTGTTGTCAGTTGGATGAAGAAATCTATTGGAAGATTGCGATGGATTGTCCTTTCCGTACCAGCAATGCCGCTTGCAGGGTTTGCCCTTTTTTTAGCCTGGAGAGAAAGACAAGGGTTCCTGCCATATATCGAATATCAAAGCCAGGTTTGGGGTATGTCTGTTTTTAATCCGTGGGCTGGGATAAAACAGTTATTTCAGTCAATGATGGATGGCAATTTAATATCAGATATAAAATTCTTCCTGCTGATTGTCGGTATATTTAGCCTGATCTGGCTATTTAAAAACCGCTACTTTATCCTTGGATTTTACCAGGCAAGCCTGATCGGTTTCTTAATCTCGTTCACGATGCCAATACATCCATTCGGAAGTTTTATTCGGTATAACCTGATTAGTTTTCCAACTTTCTTCGCCCTGGCTGCTTTATTAAGTAAAAATCGTTGGCTTTATGCTATTTCTTCGTTGGGTATGGGTATAGTAAATATTTTTCTGAGTATTCTTTATCTCTCCTGGTATTTTGTAGCATAGGTGGATACTTGAAAACTGACCTTGTCCTACCGATGAATAGATTAAGGATGTGGTGGTTGCGCATCCCTTACGTCTGGAGGATGGCTTTCATCCTCTGGCTTGGGATGCGTTTGCTGCTTTGGATTTTGGGTATGCTCCTCTTTGTTAGTGGCGTTTTAAAAACCGGCTCGCCGCTTACGTATGGCGTTGAAACCCTGACTGAAGGCTGGACTGGTGCTCTGTTCGGAGTTTGGACGCACTGGGATGGAATTTATTACGATGCAATCGTCTCGCAGGGATATCACGCCCTTCCGCAATTGAGCGCATTCTTTCCGCTTTACCCTCTGCTGGCCAAACCTCTTTATTGGTTGGGGTTGCATCCAGCCATCGCACTGACAATCATAAGTAACCTGGCCTTGTTACCAGCCCTTTGGCTCTATCTAGAAGAGGCAGAACACTTGCTTGGGAAAGATCATCTACTGGCGGCTGGTCTTGCTTTACTTTTCTTTCCTACCTCATTTTATTTTTATGCACCGTACCCACATTCGCTAGCTTTGCTGATGGTTATTAGCGCCTGGAAGTTGGCGCAGAAACGAAAATGGCTTGCCTGTGCTACGGTAGGATTGCTGCTGGGATTAACCCATTCATCGGTTATTCCTCTGGTGGTGGTACTAACGGTACTGGTGATTCGTGATTTGCGTCAGTCACCCTCAAAATTAAGTTGGGCGAGGTTTGCTGTGCCAGCCATGCCCCTGGCCGGGGTGGCATTATTCCTGGCCTGGCGAATCTCCCAGGGGTTCCCACCATTTGGAGAGGTGCAATACCAGTTTTGGCAAACAGAGTTCTTAGGTCCTGTTAAAGTCGTGTCGCAATTTATCCAACAGATGTTCAACGGCAGGCAACTTGCTTATTTTGCACTACCGATTTTGATCGTCAGCCTTCTGGCTACCTTTTGGGCATTCCATCGGAAATTCTATCTTCAAGCGGTTTATCTTTCTGCTCTGATTTTGTTTCTGGCCTCTGTTACCATGCCGAATGTGCCTCTGGGCAGTTTTAACCGCCTGATCCTGATTGGTTTCCCGATTTTTCTGGCCTTGGCATCCTGGATGAAACAGAGCCGTTGGGCCTACCGGTCGATTTTAGCGCTTTCGGGCGTACTTTATTTCATCATGTGCTTTGCGTACCTATCCTGGTTGTGGGTTGCATGAACTATTTATCTAAACTTATTGCTTTCTCTGTGATGAATTAAAAAAAGGAGAATCAAATGGAAATTCAAATTGGCAAACATACCATTGGTGAAAATCACCCGGTCTATTTCATCGCGGATATTTCCGCCAACCATGATGGCGACCTGGACCGGGCAAAACATCTCATCCGCCTGGCGGCACAGGCCGGGGCAAATGCTGCTAAATTTCAGAATTTCCGCGCCCCCAAGATCGTCTCGGATTATGGTTTCCGTTCCATGCAAGGCCAGGTGTCACACCAGGCGAAATGGAATAAATCGGTCAGCGAAGTCTATGCCGGGGCATCCATTCCCTTCGAATGGACTCCAGTATTGAATGATGTCTGCGGTGAGGCCGGTATCGATTACTTCTCGGCCCCGTATGATTTTGACGCCATTGATATGCTCGACCCATATGTACCGGCTTACAAAGTTGGCTCCGGGGATATCGACTGGCTCGAATCGCTGGATCGTATGGCTCGCAAGAACAAACCCGTGTTGCTCGCCACTGGTGCTGCCACCCTTGGTGATGTGCAGCGGGCAGTCAACACGATCCTGGCGATCAACTCGCAGTTGGTGCTGATGCAATGCAATACCAACTACACCGGTAGCCTGGAGAACTTCAAATACATCAACCTGAGGGTGCTGAAAACTTACCGTAGCATATACCCGGACTTGATCCTTGGACTTTCCGACCACACACCCGGGCATGCCACGGTGCTGGGGGCGGTGGCGTTGGGAGGACGGGTCATCGAAAAACATTTCACGGATGACCGCACCCGGATCGGACCGGACCATCCCTTCTCGATGGATCCGCAGGATTGGGTTGAGATGGTTGTTGCCACCCGCCAATTAGAAAATGCACTTGGCTCGGGCGAAAAATTTATTGCTGGCAATGAAATGGAAACCTCGATCATTCAACGCCGCTGTTTGCGCGCTGCCCAGGAGATTAAAGCTGGTGAGACCCTGACCCGTGAAATGATTGACGTATTGCGGCCTGCCACCCCCGGAGCCATCAAGCCGCCCGAGGTGGATTCCGTGATTGGCCTACGGGTTTTGGTGGATATTCCAGCAGGTAAAGAACTGCGTTGGACGATGTTGGGAGAATAGTGCGTATCTTGTATTTCTCGCGGGATTACACCCCGCACGATCACCGGTTTTTAACAGCGCTGACAGAGAGCGAACACCAGGCGTTCTATTTGCGCCTGGAACGCAGTAGCCGGGAGTTGGAAAGCAGACCCATCCCCGCTGCTGTCGAACAGATACACTGGCATGGCGGGCACGGCTTGGCGCGCCTGCAAGATGCCCCGGCTCTCTGGTGGGATTTCAAGCGGATCATCCACCAAATAAAGCCGGATTTGATTCATGCCGGGCCGATCCAGACCTGTGCCCTGCTGACTGCCCTGAGTGGCTTCCAACCGTTGGTCAGTATGTCCTGGGGTTCGGATTTGATGCGGGATGCGGATCAATCCCCCCGCATGCGCTGGGCGACCCGCACCGCCTTGAAGCATACCTGTCTGCTATTGGCGGATTGCCAGGTGGTGCAGCAAAAAGCAGAATCTTTTGGATTTCCGAAAGACAGAACGGTCCTTTTCCCCTGGGGTGTGGATCTTGAGTATTTCAAACCGACACCCTCCGCGGAATGGCGCACCCGCCGCGGCTGGCAGGATGCCTTTGTCCTGATCTCCGTGCGCTCCTGGGAGCCGCTCTACGGGGTCGATGTGCTGGCGCGAGCTTTTGTTCGAGCGGCACAGCAAATTCCGGAATTAAGGTTGATCCTGCTTGGAAACGGCTCACAGGCACCTCTCATCCGCCAAATCCTGGAGCAAGGCGGGGTGAGTGAGCGGGTTTTCTTTGGCGGGCAGGTCGGGCAGGCAGAATTGCCCCCGTATTACAACGCTGCTGATCTCTACATCAGCACCTCTCATTCGGATGGTTCATCTGTTTCGCTGATGGAAGCCCTGGCCTGTGGAAAACCAGTTCTGATCTCCGACATCCCCGCCAACCGCGAGTGGGTGACCCCCGGTCAGCAAGGTTGGTGGTTTGCAGATGGCAGTGTTGACGAACTGATTGCCGGTATTCTGCGGGCGTATGAAATGCGCTCCGACCTGGCACAGATGGGCACAACGGCCCGTCAGTTGGCGGAACTGCGAGCCGATTGGAAAAAGAACCGCCAGGTATTACTCAATGCCTATAAGCAGGCTAGGGATTAACTCATGCCCACCTTGACCATTTTTTCAGCGCCGAAACCGTTCACCAATCCACATATTGCCACCATCCAGCGCAATGCCATTCGTTCCTGGCTGGAGCTGGGTTCCGAGGTAGAGGTGATCCTGGTGGGGGAGGAGGATGGGCTAGCGGAAGTGGCTGCCGAGCTGGGTGTGAAGCACCTGCTAAATGTTCGCCGCAACGTTGAAGGTACCCCACTAGTCAGTTCGATTTTTGATCTGGCCCGGCAAAATAGCAACAGCCCGCTGCTGGCTTACGTCAATGCAGATATTCTACTGCTGCCGGATTTCCTGCATTCCGCCAAACAGGTCGCACTGGCTGTAGGGGACTTCCTGGTCGTTGGTCAACGCTGGGACTTGGACGTTCAGGAACGTCTGGAATTCTCCGCTGGTTGGCAGGATCAGCTTCTGCGGGATATGAAGACCTGTGCCCGGCGGCATGTTGCCACGGGTAGTGACTATTTCATCTTCCCGCGAGCTTGCTTTGCAGATATGCCGGAGTTCGCCATCGGCCGCGCGGGCTGGGATAATTGGATGATATATGTCGCCCGCCGCCAGGGTTGGGCATGCGTAGATGCCAGTAAAGCCATCCAGATCATCCACCAGGATCATGACTACAGTCACCTGCCGGGCAACCAGCCACATTACAAGCTGCCAGAGACATTTGAAAACATCCGCCTGGCGGGTGGGCGATTGACGATCTTCAACCTTCCAGATGCCAACCAACAACTAGTGGATGGAAAATTGTTGCCTGCCAGGTGCAGCGCTGCCCGTTTCTGGCGCGAAGTGGAAATCTTTCCGCTGCTCAAATTGAAATCCTACAAGTTGGGGCAGCTCTTCTATACTATCTTTCATCCGAAGAAAGCCTGGTATTATTTTCGCCAGGGTCAGCGTTAAGGAGGTCTTATGCGTATTGGACAAAATCCGGCCAAATCTGCCAAAGAAGTTGCCTGTCCAGAGAAAGTAACCGTGGCGGTGCTCAACTATATTCCGATGTTAAGTGGTTTTTACGCTGAGACCCTGGATGTGTTAAAAGTCTGCCTGAACAGCCTGTACGAGAACACGGTCACCCCGCATGACCTGATGGTTTTTGATAACGGCTCTTGCCGGGAGGTCCAGCAGTACCTGTTGGAGGAGCACTTGGCAGGGCGCATCCAATTTCTGGTGCTGTCTGAGAAAAACCTAGGTAAGGGTGGAGCCTGGGACGTGATTTTCAGCAGCGCCCCGGGTGAGGTGATTGCCTACACCGACAGCGACGCCCTGTTCTCCAAAGGCTGGTTGGAAGCCTCGCTGGAAATCCTCAATACCTTTCCCAAGGTTGGCATGGTCACCAGTCGGCCTTTCCGCACCCGTGAGGAATTGATGAACCGCACCTTGGAATGGGCACAAAATGAGCCGGATGCGGCCGTGACCGATGGGCAGCTCCTGCCCTGGCGAACCTTCCTTGAGTTCAACTTGAGTCTGGGTGCTGAGGAAGCGGACATCCGCCAGAGGTACGAAGCCACCCGGGATGTCCGAATCACGTATCATGGGGTAACTGCCCAGGTAGGCGCCTCGCACTGGCAATTTGTGGCGAAAAAGGAGGTATTATTAAAGTTCGTCCCCTTCCAGATGGACCGCCCGATGGGCCAGGTGCTGCGGCTGGATGAAGCAATGAATGCTGCCGGTTATTTGCGCCTGATGACAGCCGAACCGTATGCGATGAATATGAGCAACACCCTGCCTACCGAATTGCGTGACAAAACTCATCCACTGCCGGCTGCGCCGCGCGGGCTTGGTCGCCACCTGCTGGATTTACTGCCTGTTCGAGCTGCGTTTATGGGTTTGTACAACCAGATTTTCCGGTGGTATAACGCCCGATAGGGTGTAACAAGTGGTAGAAATTTGATGATTGAGGAGTTTATTTGAAAACAGCAATCATTTTTGTGGACCATGGATTAACGATAGGTTATTACCTGTTCACCGGGCTGGCGGAGCAGCTGACGAATCAAGGTGTGCGCCTGGTTTTCCTGGTGGAAGAAGACCTGATTGAAAAGCTTCGCAAAGATTATGCGACTAACACGCTGGTTGTCTTTGAATCGGCGCGGGAAGCGGCCTGCCTTAAGTATCAAAACAATCACCAACGGGCTGTCCAGGAGATTGTCGAGTATGTGAGGGGTGCCAGCATGTCCCCGCGCATCCCTATGACCTACGTGGACACTCACCGCCAGCGCAAGGAATATGAATCCATCGGCCGCCATAAATTTGCTCTTAAAGCAGTACGCCCTCTCATCTATCTGCTGCGCTCTTCCAGAATAGCCCGACGTGCTTTTCGTAACCTGCAGAATAAGCTTTTTTCTCCAAAACTATATGCAGATTTACTTGATCAATACAAACCTGACCTGGTGATTTCATCCACTGCTGGATGGCGATTGGACCGCTACCTGCTGAGGGAAGTAAAAGAACGCGGCATCCGCACCGTCATGACGGTTGTTGGCTGGGATAATCCCTCTGCGCATGGTTTACCCGGGGCAGATGTGGAATTTGCCAACGTTTGGTCCGGAATCCATGTCTGGGAACTTTCTGATGGTTTGGATTGGCCTAAGGATAAACTGCACATTGGCGGGATGCCACTTTATGACGGCTATATCAACAAATCCTGGTTGATTCCACGGGAAGAATATTTCAAAATGCACGGGTTGGCCCCGGACAAGAAATTAATTGCCTATGCAGCCACAGCTCTCAGCATCTCTCCGAATTTGCATATTGTGGAGGAACTCACTCGCATCATCACGAAAAATAAACTTTCAGTACCGGCGCAATTATTGATCAGGCTCCATCCGAATCACTTTAAGTCCCAAAAACACTACCAGGAAGAGTGCGAAAAGATTTACGATGTGACCCGAAATTGCTCGGATGTGCATGTGGTGGCACCTAAAGCTCTGGCAGGTGGTCTGCCGCGTTATTCGGGAGAAGATTTTCCAGAAAAAGCTTCGATGCTGGCTCACTGTGATGTACTGGTAACGATTTATTCAACCATGGTGGTGGAGGCAGCCTTGCACGATAAACCGTCCATCTCCGCTTGTATCGATTCCCCGACTGGCTGGCCGGAGAATTTCTGGATTCCCCTGCACGATGTGCCTTTTTGGCCGACTGCGGCGCGGGTGAATAAATTAGGTGCAGGGATGAATGCCTTCACCGGTGCGGAACTGGTCAGCGCTTTGAATGCGTATTTGATTGACCCATCTCTTCATCGGGAGAACCGCCGAAAATTCATGGAGCAGGAAATCACTTTCCTGCATGGTGAAGCAACCGGTGAGACGGCTAAATTTCTACTAAAATTACTGGAAATTGAAAAATGACCCCTGAAATCAAACCATTTGCAATTGGAAATCATCTGGTCGGCCCGGGGCAGCCAGCCCTGGTAGTAGGCGAGGTTGCACAAGCCCACGATGGCAGCCTGGGAACCGCCCACGCCTTCATCGATGCGATTGCCGATGCCGGGGCGGATGCGGTTAAATTTCAAACGCACATCGCTGCAGCTGAATCTTCAGCCCAGGAACCCTTCCGGGTCAAGTTCAGTCAGCAGGATGCCACCCGATATGATTATTGGAAGCGCATGGAATTTACTTCGGAAGGTTGGGCCAGCCTGGCTGAGCATGCTCATCAGCGCGGACTGATTTTCCTTTCTTCGCCTTTTTCGGAAGAAGCGGTCGAGATATTGGAGCGCATCGGCATGCCTGCCTGGAAGATCGCCTCGGGTGAGGTCAACAACCCATTATTGATGGAACGCATCGCTGCCACTGGCAAGCCGGTGTTGCTTTCCAGCGGTATGAGCACCATCGCTGAAGTGGATGCCGTTGTAGCGCAAATACAAAGCCTGGGGCTGCCGTTACTGGTCTTCCAATGCACCTCCAAGTACCCATCCGGACCAGAGGATATTGGCCTAAATATGCTCGATTTCTATCGCCAGCGCTACCATACCCCGGTAGGCCTATCTGAACATTCGGGTAAGATTTACACTGGTTTGGCAGCAGCCTCATTGGGGGTGGACATGATCGAGGTGCACGTCACCCTCTCCCGCCAGATGTTTGGGCCGGACGTGATTGTCTCTTTAACGCCTACCGAGTTGTGCCAGTTGACCGATGGAGTTAAGTTCATCCAGACCGCGCTGACTCACCCGGTGGAGAAAGATGCCCGGGCAAGAGAGATGGTTGAGATGCGCAATCTGTTCAGCAAGAGCCTGGTAGCCCGGCGAAATTTGCAGGCTGGCCATACCTTGCGGCGGGAGGATATCACGGCTCGCAAACCTGGCACTGGCATCCCGGCTGCCCGCATTTCTGAGTTCCTGGGTCGTACCCTCTGCCGAGATGTGCAGGTAGACAGCTTTTTCGCCCCGGAAGATTTCGAGGACTGATTATGAATAAACGCAAAGTATGTGTTGTCATCACCGCCCGGCCGTCTTATTCCCGCATCCGCACCGCCTTGTTTGCCATCCGCCAACACCCGGAATTGGAGTTGCAGATAGTGTCTGCGGCTTCGATGTTGCTGGATCGCTATGGGAAGACCGTGACCCACGTGGAGCAGGATGGCTTCAAAGTGGATGCGCGGGTCTACATGGTGCTGGAGGGTGAGAACCTGGTCACCTCTGCCAAGACCACCGGCCTGGGTCTGATAGAACTGGCAACTACTTTTGACAACCTGCGTCCAGATATGGTAGTGACGATAGCCGACCGTTATGAAACCATCGCCACAGCCATTGCTGCAGCATATATGAACATTCCGTTGGTTCACATGCAGGGTGGCGAGGTGACCGGAAGCATCGATGAGAAGGTGCGCCACGCCATCACCAAGTTGGCAGATATCCACCTGGTGACAACCGAGAAAGCTCGCGAGCGAGTGATCCGCATGGGAGAGAATCCGGATCAGGTGTATATCACCGGCTGCCCGTCAATCGATATTGCCAACGAAGCTATTCTCAACCCGGGCGAGGAAATTAATCCGTTTGAGTGCTACGGGGGCGTGGGTGCCACGGTGGACCTGTCCAACGGTTACCTGGTGGTGATGCAGCACCCAGTCACAACCGAGTACGAGGACGGCCGAAAGCAAATCACCGAGACACTGTATGCTATCAAGAAACTGGGGATTCCGACCCTCTGGTTTTGGCCGAACGTGGACGCTGGCTCGGATGGGGTTTCCAAGGGCATTCGTTCTTTCCGCGAGTTGGAAGGCCCGACCAACATCCACTTTTTCAAAGACATCCCGCCGTTGGACTTCCTGCGCATGGTCAAACGTAGCCGTTGTATCATCGGCAACTCCAGTGTGGCCATTCGTGAGTGCTCCTATTTGGGTGTGCCAGCGGTTAACATTGGCAGCCGGGAGGCTGGCCGGGAGCGCGGCCCGAACGTGGTCGACGTGGATTATGATAGCAATGCCATCCAAGCTGCCATCCTAAAGCACATTGAAGGGCCAAGGCCGCCACGGGTGAAGCTGTATGGTGATGGTCATGCGGGCGAACGGATAGCGGATGTACTCTCTTCAGCTCTGTTGACCTATTCAAAACGCTTGACCTATTAAGGTATTTGGATGAAATATATTGATTGGTTGAAAAACTGGATTAATCGTCACTCCTGGCTGATGTCTGGTTTGGTTGTGGTGTTTATTTCTGTTCTGGCTTACTTGCCGTTCATCACGAAATTGGGCATATATCGTGATGATTGGTCAATCATTTACGGTGGCAGTAAGTTTGGAGTTCAAATTTTTCTTGATATGTTCTCAATTGATAGACCATTTATCGGCTTTCAATATTACTTACTCTACAAACTTCTTGGAGGGCAAGTCCTTTTCTGGCATTTGACGGCTTACGTTCTGCGCGTTATCGGTGCATTGTTGTTCATGGTATTAGTTTGGCGGCTCTGGCCAAAACAATCTCCAGCGGGTCTGGTGATGGGGGCGTTGTTTGTTATCTATCCCGGTTTCTTACAACAAGCCAATGGGATCACCTACATAACGCACCTAATTGTTATGTTATTCATGTTGCTTTCTTTGTTAACAACCGTGCTGGCCGTTCAAACTGTTAATAAGGTCAATAAAACTGTATATTACCTGGTATCGCTTGTTTGTATGGTCTACTATTTGCTTTTATTGGAGTATGTAATTGGGATCGAAGGATTACGATTTGCTTTATTAGTTTATCTGACATTTATGATCCAAAAGGAAAAACGATTTTGGCAAAAAGTTAAAACTTTGGGGTTGAATTATGCACCTTTTCTTCTGACAGTGATTGGATTTTTAGTTTGGAGGTTGTTCTTCTTTGATAGTGTGCGGGGAGCGACTGACGTCGACCTGCAATTTGGCCGGTATGTCTCTTTGCCATTTTATCAAATTCTGCTGACTGGCTTTAATCTGCTGCAAGATTTTTGGGAAATTACTTTTGCAGCCTGGTTCGTTCCACTCTACCAACTTGCTGGAGATGTAAGGTTCAAGCAGCAATTAACAGCACTCTTCTTTGGCGCATTGGCCGGGGTGATCATCGCAGTTTCCTTGTGGTTTCATAAGAAGAATAATCCAGTGAAAGAAAATGATCATAACCAAAACTGGCCTCGAATTGCTTTGTGGATGGGTGTTTTTGGTGTGTTGACTTCGATACTACCTGTGATTGTATCCGGCAGGTATGTCATGTTTGAATCTATCCTGACGGTGGCTTTTGACCGGTATTCTTTTCATGCTATCCCGGCAGTAACTCTTTTATTGGGAGGTATAATTTTCTCTTTTTCTGATTATCGCAGGCGGTTGGCTGTGATAACTTTACTGGTTGGAACTGCATTGATAACTCAGCAGAATGCTGCGTCCATCTTTGCAAATGCATGGGAAAATAATCGTCAATTTTGGTGGCAGATGAGCTGGCGTGTGCCGCAAATACAACCTGAGACGGTTCTTATGGCTTACTATGCGGAAAACACCGTAATTTTGGAAGAATATCAGGTAAGTTATCCTGCTATGAGCATTTATTATCCTGATACTATGGAAAATCCGATCAGTTCTGCACCAATTAATCCTACAAACGTCGAAAAAGTTGTGATGGGAAAAATTGAAACTGGTTTGCGGCGCAGTATTCCATTTACAACTGACTTTAGCCGGGTTCTTCTAGCGTATTTTCCAACCCAAACATCGTGTTTACATGTGGTTGATGGGGATTTCCCGGTTCTCTCACCGGGGAGTGACCCGTTGGTTGAATGGCTTGCACCGTATTCGGATTTGACGCTTATCGATATTCGGGCTGATGAGCATGTTCCCCCTGCAGATGTTTTTGGCGAAGAGCCGCCGCACTCTTGGTGTTATTATTACCAGCGCGCTTCATTGGCTGCACAAGCAGGAAACTGGAATGAAGTCATTCAATTAGCAGAGCTGGTGGATAAAAAAGGTCTCAAACCGGTGGATAGAAGTGAATGGTTACCTTTCCTACTTGCTTATATCAACATGGGTGATACTGATGCAGCACACATTGTGATTTCCTACATTAAAGACATAGATTACATCCGTTACCAAGTATGCAAGCCGTTGATCGAACAACAAGATATCCCGATGATTCAAACGATTCAAGCTCGCCAGTTCTTGTTCGAAAACTTGTGTCAATGGTGATGAGAATATTTGATAGAAGTAAAAAAATTTCTGAACTTTGGCAGTTTAAGGATTGCCTCCATGTTCTAGAGGGATCTCTAACTCATCACTTTCATTCTATGGAAGGTGAAAATTGACTCCATCGCAACCGATTGTTCTGGCAGTCATTCCCGCCCGCGGCGGATCGAAGGGCGTGCCGCGCAAGAATATCCGACCGGTGGGTGGTAAACCCCTGATCGCCTACACCATCGAACCGGCGCTGGCTGTAAAAAACCGGCTGCATCGCTTGATCGTCAGCACGGATGATGCTGAGATTGCGGATGTAGCAATGCGCTACGGCGCTGAAGCCCCTTTCCTGCGCCCGGCCGATCTGGGCGGTGATCGGGTGCCGATGGTGCCGGTGTTGCAGCACGCAGTGCGGAAGATTGAAGAGATGGATGGAATTCATCTTGACTGGGTATTGTTACTACAACCAACCTGTCCCTTCCGGGCGCCTCAGGATATTCAGACTGCCTTGGACCTGGCTGAAGCTGGTGGTTGTGACTCTGTGATCTCGGTGGTGCGGGTACTGGCGCACCATCCGATTTTGATGAAGAAAATTGAACAAGACCAACTGTTGCCCTTTATGATTGAGGAGAAGGAAGGCACCCGCCGCCAGGATTACACGCCAGCCGCCTACATGCGCAATGGCAGCATTTACCTGACCCGGTGCGATAACCTGATGGAAAATAATTCAATCTGGGGTCAGATCATCCGACCTTACATCATGCCGGAAGAACGCTCTGTGAACGTGGATAGCGAGATGGATATGAAACTGGTGGAATTTATGATTCAAGAACGCCAAAACCAGTCAGGCCAGGCCTAACCCCGATGTGCGGAATTTCTGGTTTCGCTGGACAAAGCTGGTCTGCCAGGCAATTGGATGCAATGGTTCGCATCCAGCGACACCGCGGTCCGGATGATACATCTGTATGGATTAGCCCGGATGGGCTGGTCGGTTTGGGTCAAAATCGACTAAGTATCATTGACCTTTCGAATGCTGGCCGCCAGCCAATGCCGGATGCAATGGGAAGATTTTGGATTACCTTCAACGGTGAAGTTTATAACTATCTGGAATTACGAGCCGAACTGGGGGATTATCCTTACAAGAGCCATACCGATACTGAGGTGGTTTTGGCAGCCTATGCCCGGTGGGGATCTGCCTGCCTGGACAAATTAATCGGTATGTTCGCCTTCATTATTTGGGATTCTGAAACTCAGACTCTTTTTGCTGCCCGTGACCGGTTTGGGGTAAAACCTTTATACCTCTATCAAAAACCTTCCGGCGATTTGCTGTTAGCCAGTGAGATTAAGGCATTGTTGGCTACAGGGATACCGAGCGAACCTGATCCTGTCGCCTGGTCAACATACTTGGCTAGAGGGTTGTATGATCATAGCCCCCGGACGTTCTGGAAAAATATCTCTGCTTTGCCCGGGGGGCATTTCCTGAACTGGGAGAATAACCAGCTTGAAATCAAGCGCTGGTATGATCTGGCCGAAAATACTACCCGCCTCGATGAGCGACCGTTAGAAACCGTAGAAGAGGAATATCAGGCGCTGATGGAAGATAGCGTGCGACTGCGATTCCGTTCAGATGTGCCAGTGGGTATCAACCTGAGTGGAGGGCTGGATTCATCTGCCCTGTTGGGTGTGGTGCGGGCTGTGCAGGGCGAGGAAAGTGCTGTGGAAGCCTATACGTTCATCACTGGGGACCCATCTTACGATGAACTCCCCTGGGTCAGGCAAATGTTGGCCCGTAGCCGTCACCCTTCCGTGGAATGTCTTTTGACTGCAGATCAAGTCCCTGAAATGGCACTTTCTGTCCAAAAGGCTCAGGATGAGCCGTACTCAGGGCTGCCGACATTAGCCTACGCTCACTTATTTGAAGTCGCCCGCCAGCGGGGTGTCATTGTCTTGCTGGATGGCAACGGCATGGATGAGCAATGGGCAGGGTATGATTATTATGGAAATGTGTTGCAGGGTGGATCAGCAGGGGTAGTGCAGGGAACAAAAGAAAGCCCATTCCGGGTGGATTGCCTCATGCCGGAATTTGTCTCCCTGAGCGAAGGCTTTACCCCACCCCATCCATATAACGAAAAACTTCGTGACCTACAATACCGGGATGCAATCTATACAAAAATTCCGCGTGCCATGCGTTTTAATGATCGAATTTCAATGCGAGTCTCCTGTGAACTGCGAGAACCTTTCCTTGACCACCGACTGTTTGAACTTGCAATTCGCCAGCCGATTGAATGGAAAATTCAAAACGGCGTACACAAGTGGTTGCTCAGGCGGATCACTTCCAGGTTGGCACCCGCTGGTGTGGTGGAAGCGCCGAAACGACCGTTGCAAACCCCACAGCGTGAATGGCTGCGCGGCCCACTCCAGGGCTGGGCTAATGACCATATTGAAAATGCTATTTCCCGGTTGGATGGCAGGTGGTTGAATGGTCCTGCTGTTCGCCGCGCCTGGGCTCATTTTTGCGCCGGGGGAAGCGATAACAGCTTCTACGTGTGGCAATGGATTAGTCTTTCAATGATGGAGATTGGCGGATGAAAACCTGGACCATTTTGAATGCAGAGCCAGAAAATTACTCGCAACAGGCGCTGGCGATTTTGCAACAGGCTGGAGTGGTGCAAATGGCCACTCCAAACCGGGCAGAACTGCTGGTTGCTCTGGCAGAGGTGGAGGCCCTGATCGTTCGCCTGGCTTTCCAGGTGGATGAAGAAATGTTTGCTGCCGCCCCAAAGTTGCGGGCGGTGGTTAGCGCCACTACCGGGTTGGATCATATCGACCTGGTGGCTGCTGAGCGTCACTGGGTGCAAGTGCTCTCCCTGCGCGGTGAGGTAGATTTCTTGCGCAGCATCCCGGCCACCGCTGAATTGACCTGGGGTCTGCTGCTGGCGCTCACCCGCAAGATTTCGCTAGCTTTTAGCTCAGTGCTGGCCGGCCAGTGGCAGCGGGACTTATTCAAAGGCCATGACCTGGCATGTAAACGGTTAGGTATCCTCGGCTTGGGTCGCATCGGCCACATGGTTGCACGCTACGGGCTGGCTTTTGGCATGCGCGTGTTGGCATATGATCCACAACCGCTCCAGTGGGTGGAGGGTGTTGAACGGATTACCAGCCTGAATGAGTTACTGGAACAATCTGATGTACTGTCGATCCATGTGCCGCTCAATTCAACGACGGTCGGTCTGGTTGGGGCAGCCGAATTGAGCCGTCTGCCAGCCGGGGCTTTGTTGATCAACACCTCACGTGGCGAAATCTTGGATGAAACCGCCCTGCTGGTGACTATGGAAAATGGTCACCTGGCCGGTGCAGCGCTGGATGTGCTTTCCCACGAACGCAGCGGATCACTAGTGACATCGCTGCTAGTTGAGTATGCTCGCACGCACAGTAACCTGATTCTGACTCCGCACATTGGCGGGGCGACCTATGAATCGATGGCTGCCACGGAAATCTTCATGGCGCAAAAACTGGTGAATTATCTGAGATCTTTGGAGTAGTTTGATGAGATTTTTACTCGTTGGTTTTGGTTCCATTGGTCGCCGCCACTTGCGTAACTTAATTGCTTTGGGCGAATCGGACATCATCGTCTTGCGCAGTGGCAAATCCACCCTGCCGGTGGATGAGCTGGTGGGTCTGACGGTTGAATATGACCTGCAAAAAGCTCTGTCACACCAGCCGGATGCGGCCATCATCGCCAACCCGACCGCCCTGCACCTGCCTGCTGCCATACCGGCCGCTGAGGCGGGCTGCCACCTGTTGCTGGAAAAGCCTATTTCTCACTCTTTGGAAGGCTTGCCGGAATTTAAAGCAGCTCTTAAACGAGGCGGAGGTAAGGTATTGGTGGGTTTCCAATTCCGCTTTCACCCCGGCCTGCGTAAAATTGCCAGCCTGTTGGCGGAAGGTGCCATCGGCCGCGCGGTCTCAGCCCGCGCCCACTGGGGCGAATTCCTGCCCAACTGGCATCCCTGGGAGGACTACCGGGCTAGTTACGCTTCTCTTCCTGACCTGGGCGGGGGAGTGGCCCTGACGCTCTGCCATCCGTTTGACTACCTGCGCTGGCTGATGGGTGAGGTCAGCAGCATGCAAGCAATGAGTTGCTCCCTGGGCGGGTTGGGGGTGGATGTGGAAGATACGGTTGAGTGCCTCTTGCGCTTCCAATCCGGCGCCATCGGTAGCCTGCACCTGGATTACATCCAGCGGCCGGGCGTGCACCGCATGGAGATCATTGGCGAGCTCGGCACCCTCCTCTGGGATAATGCCGATGGAACTGCCCGCCTGAGTTCTGCCAACCCAGATGGTACCCCCGGTGAATGGCAGGTCTTCGCTCCACCGGCTAGTTTTGAGCGCAATACACTCTTTATGGACGAAATGCGGCACTTCCTGGCGGTGATCCGCGGTGAAGAACAATCGATTTGTACACTGGAAGACAGTGAGGCAGCCCTGCGATTGGCGCTGCAGGCTCGTCAGGCTTGAGGAGGAATTGATGATAACAATTATGGATAAATTCAACCTGGGTGGCCGGGCAGCCGTGGTGACCGGCGGGATCGGTTTGCTGGGCAAACAGTTCTGCCGTACCCTGGCTGAGGCCGGTGCAGGCGTGGTAGTTGCCGATCTAAATACCGCTGCCGCCGAAGCCTATGCTGCTGAATTGCGTTCTAATGGCTACCAGTCCATCGGTGTTGGGGTGGACGTTACCCAACCTGATTCGGTTCAGGCCATGGTGGAATCCTGCGTGGGGGAGTACGGCCGCCTGGATGTGTTGGTCTGCTCGGCGGCCATGGACCCCAAGTTCGATGCCGACAACATCGGGCAGCAAAATAACAACGCATTCGAAAATTACCCACTGACTGCCTGGAATCAGGCTCTCGAAGTCAACCTGACCGGGGTCTTCCTGTGCTGTCAGGTAGCCGCCCGCCAGATGGTCTCCCAGGGTGGGGATGGCTCGATCATCAATATTTGCTCCACCTACGGCTTGGTACCCCCGGATCAGCGTATCTACGAGAAACCCGGCAAGCCGAAAAGCTTTAAACCTGTGTTCTACACGGCTACCAAGGCTGGTGTGCTCGGCTTGACCAAATACATCGCCTCATATTATGCTGGAACCAGGATTCGCGCCAATTGCCTCACACCCGGCGGAGTCTACAACAACCACGATGAGACCTTTGAACGCAATTATTCTTACCGAACTATCATGAACCGCATGGCCAACCTAGATGAGATGAACGGGGCGTTGCTCTACCTGGCTTCGGACGCATCCAGCTATATGACCGGTGGCAACCTGGTGGTGGATGGAGGGTGGACCGCATGGTAGCTGAAGTGCTGGCAATCATCCCGGCGCGTGGCGGGTCGAAGGGCATCCTGCGCAAGAACATCCGCTCCTTTGCAGGGCATCCATTAATTGCGTATAGTATTGCGGCTGCCAAACAAGCTCAAACGGTGACGCGGGTCATCGTCAGTACGGATGACGAGGAGATTGCAGCCGTGGCCCGCCAGTACGGCGCTGAAACGCCATTCCTCCGTCCCGCTGAACTGGCTGAGGATACCACCCTGGACCTGCCGGTTTTCCAACATGGGCTGAACTGGCTGGCAGAACACGAAAATTATCACCCGCAGCTGGTGATCCAATTACGTCCGACCTCGCCGGTGCGGCCGGTGGGGCTGGTGGATGAAGCAGTGCGCCTGTTGCAGGCTCACTCGGAGGCGGATTCAGTGCGCGGTGTTGTGCCGGCTGGCCAAAATCCGCACAAAATGTGGAAGATCGACCCTGGAACCGGGCGGATGCAAAATCTATTGAAAGTCCCGGGGATTGAAGAACCCTACAACGCTCCACGCCAGGCTTTGCCGTCGGTTTACTGGCAAACCGGTCACATCGATGTGATCCGCCCGCAGGTGATCTTGGCTGGCTCGATGAGTGGGAAAATCATCCTGCCGGTTCAAATAGAGCCGCGCTACACGGTCGATATCGACGGCCCATTTGACTGGCTGCGCGCTGAGTGGCTGGTGAAGTTTGGCGAATTGGATATGGTGAAACCTCCCGAGCTGGATCTTCCAGACTCAAAACATAACCGCAAACTTCCCAATCCGATTCGACTGGTGGTTTTTGATTTTGACGGTGTGCTGACTGATAATCGGGTCTGGGTGGATGAGCAGGGTCACGAAATGGTGGCGGCCAATCGCTCCGATAGCATGGGTTTAAAATACCTGCGTGAAGCCGGGGTGGAAGCCATGGTGCTTTCAACCGAGACCAACCCGGTGGTGGCCGCTCGTTGCAAGAAATTACGCCTGCCGGTACTCCAGGCAGTAGAAGACAAAGCTTCCACCCTGAAACAGCTCCTGGCCGAGCGCGGTATCGACCCGCTAAGCGTGGTTTTCATGGGTAACGACACCAATGACACGCCTTGCTTCCCACTGGTTGGTTGTTCCGTGGTTCCGGCGGACGCCCAGACAGTACCATTGCGTGAAGCGGATATCGTTCTCACCCGCAGTGGCGGGCATGGAGCTGTCCGTGAACTATGTGATATGATTTTGGGACAATTGAAAGGCTGATTGAGTTGAGAAAAGACCCCGAATTATACCGGAAATAACGGATAACCACGGAAATTCTCTGTGACCTCCATCTCTTCCGTCCTTCAGTGGTGAATCATTATATTAGGAGACCTATGACCAAGACAGTGAAAATCGGTAACCGGCTGGTGGGTGATGGACAGCCAACCTATATTGTGGCCGAGATCGGCATCAATCATAATGGCAGCCTGGATCTTGCCAAACAGATGATTCAAGCCGCGTACCATGCCGGGGTGGATGCGGTGAAATTCCAAAAGCGTACCCCTGAGCTGTGTGTGCCACTCGAACAGCGTGGGCAGATGCGGGAAACACCCTGGGGCTACATCACCTACCTGGATTATCGCTACAAGGTGGAGTTCGGCGATAAAGAATATCAAGAAATCGAGCGCTTTTGCCACGAATTAGGCATGACCTGGTTTGCCTCGGTCTGGGATGAACCTTCGGTGGATTTCCTGGAAGCTTTCAACCCGGTGGCCTATAAGATCCCCTCGGCTTCACTGACTGACCATGGCCTATTAAGACATTTGAGGAAGACCGGTCGACCGCTCATTCTTTCCACCGGCATGTCCACCATGGAAGAGATCCGGGCAGCTGTAATTGAATTGGGACTGGAGAACCTGGTCATCACCCATGCCACCAGCACCTACCCGTGCGACCCGGAGGAGTTGAATCTGCGCATGATCCCGACCCTGCGCCAGGAGTTTAACATCCCGATCGGCTATTCCGGCCATGAAGTTGGCCTGGTCCCCTCGGCCGTGGCCGTGGCGCTGGGCGCCTGCATGGTTGAACGTCACATCACCCTCGACCGGGCGATGTGGGGCAGTGACCAGGCCGCCTCGGTGGAACCCGGCGGATTTGAACGCTTGGTCAAGTACGTGCGCGTCACCGAGCAATCCCTGGGGGATGGCGTCAAAGTTGTCTATGAAAGTGAGATGGGCGCACGCAAGAAACTGCGCCGGGTTTCGTAAGCATGCAGATTGTGAATCGAGTCCAGCGCGGCATGAAGCGGCGCTTCAGTCACTGGCAAAGCAACCGCCAGATTGAGCACCTGGAGCGGGAGGTGTTTACCCATGCCCCGCGACCATCAGCCGCACCGGTAGTGTTCTTCAATGCCTCCACCCGGTTGGGTGGAGTTTCCCTGAATGCCGCGTACAGCCTGTTGACCGGGCTGGCAATCCGCCTGAATGGAGCGCCGGTGGCGCATTTCGTCTGCCAGCGCGGTCTAACCCCCTGCGTTTTGGGGACGAATCGGGATGATCCAACCATCGTGCCACCCTGTGCCGAATGCATCGCCCAGTCCAAGGTGCTGACGAAAGGTGCACACACCAAATCATTGATCCCGATCCAAATGCCAGAAATGGAATCTGCCCTGACTGGTCTGTCTGTGCAGGAGATGATGGGCTTTGGGTGGCGGGGAGCGCCATTGGGACGCTTGACCCTACCTGCCCTGCGTTGGGTATTACGCCGCCATCACTTGCAAGAGGATGCGCCGACCCGTTACCTCTTCCGCCAATATTTGATATCGGCGGGGCGGGTGGTGCAGCAGTTCGGTGCATTTTTAGATGAAGTCAAGCCGCAGGCCGTGGTGGTCTTCAACGGACAGTTCTACCCGGAGGCGGCCGCCCGTTGGGTCGGGCAGCAACACGGACTGCGCGTGATTTCACATGAAATCGGCCTGCGCCCGTTCACGGCCTATTTTACCGATGGCGATGCCACTGCCTACCCGATTAATATCCCGGATACATTTGAACTTAGCGATCCCCAGAACCAAAAACTGGATGCCTACCTGGAGCAACGTTTCCAGGGCAATTTCACCATGGGAGGGGTGCGGTTCTGGCCGGAGATGCGCCCGCTATCCCCGCAATTGTTGGAGAAAGCTGCTGGTTTTGAGCAAATCGTACCGGTCTTTACCAACGTAATCTTTGATACCAGCCAGTCGCACGCCAACACCCTATTCGAGCACATGTTCGCCTGGCTGGATGACACCCTAACGCTGGCCCGCCGCCATCCAGAGACGCTCTTTGTGATCCGCGCCCACCCGGATGAATCCCGCCCGGGCAAGGCCAGCCGGGAGACAGTGGCGGATTGGGTCAAGCACAGCGGGGCAGATCGTCTGCCAAACGTGGTCTTCGTCGATTCGAGTGAATTTCTCAGCTCGTATGAGTTGATCCAGCGTTCCAAATTCGTAATGATCTACAACTCCACCATCGGTTTGGAAGCCTCACTGATGGGGGCGGCCGTGCTATGCGCCGGACGAGCCCGCTTTACCCAGTTGTCGACCGTATTCTTCCCACAAACACAGGCAGAATACCACCGCCAGGTGGAGCAAATGCTCATTGCGAAAAAGATCGAGATTCCAGCAGAATTCCAACGCAACGCCCGCCGCTTTCTCTACTACCAGCTTTACCGGGTCTCCCTGCCACTGGAGGATTTGCTGCAAGAGGACGGTATCTGGCGCGGCTACGTGCGTCTGAAACCTGGTTTGACTTGGAACGATCTGCGGCTTGAAAACTCCCCCACCCTTAAAGTAGCAGTGGATGGGATCCTGCACGGCACACCCTTCGAGATGAATGCATGAATCCGGTCTGTTCGATTGTCATCCGCGCCTATAACGAGGAGCGCCACATCGGGCGTCTGCTGGAGGGGATTGCCGGGCAGACTATCAAAGATATCCAGGTGATACTGGTCGATTCCGGTTCCACGGATCGCACCCTGGAAATTGCCCGTCAGCATCCCCTGGAGGTGGTCAGTATCCCTCCTCAGGAGTTCACCTTTGGCCGCTCACTCAACCTGGGTATTCAGGCTGCCCGGGCGGAGGTAGTGGTACTGGCTTCGGCTCATGTTTATCCGGTCTATCCGGACTGGCTGGAGCATCTATTAGCCGGTTTTATTCGTGAAAAAACTGCCCTGGTCTATGGTAAGCAAAGTGGTGCGCCCACCAGCCACTATTCCGAGCGCCGCATTTTCAACCACTGGTACCCGGATCATTCCGTGCAGCGGCAGTCTCACCCGTTCTGCAACAATGCCAATGCTGCCATCCGCCGCAACCTGTGGGAGAATCAACCTTATGACGAATTATTATCGGGGCTGGAAGATCTGGCCTGGGCGCGCCGCCTGTTTGAACAGGGTTTTAGCATTGACTATTCTGCTGAAGCTGAGGTGGTGCACGTTCACAACGAAACATGGCGAGGCGTCTACAATCGCTTCCGCCGTGAGGGTATGGCTTTTAAAACCATCCACCCACAGGAGCACTTTGGCTTCAATGATTTTATCCGCCTTTTCACCGTGAACGTGCTGGATGACTGGAAAGCCGCCTCACGTGAGAAAACATTGAGCAAGATCTGGTTGGATGTGCTACGTTTCCGTTACAACCAGTTCCGCGGCACCTGGCAGGGCTACCAGCAATCCGGCCCGCTGACCTGGCAACTCAAACAGACCTTTTACTATCCGCGCCCGTTGCAGCAACAGGCTGACCGGCGCCGGGTCGAGCCAATTCAATATCAGGAGTCATCGGGTGAGAGCAAACGCCCGGAGTGAGGTGTAGATGGAATTGAAAAAGATCGCTGCCCTGGTGCCGATGCGCCATCATTCCCAGCGCGTACCTGGCAAGAACTACCGGATGTTGGCTGGCAAGCCCTTGTTTCATCATATCATCAGCACGCTGCTGGAATGCCCGGAGATTGAAGTGGTGGTGGTGGATACGGATAGCCCGGAGATCTTGGAAGGGCTTCACAAGCACTTCCCGCAGGTGTTGGCGTTGGAGCGTCCGAATGAACTGCGAGCCGACACCATCCCGATGAATGAGATCCTGATGTATGACACCTCCCAGGTGCAAGCTGATCTGTATCTACAGACCCACTCCACCAACCCGCTGCTGCGCTCTGCCACCATCCGCCAGGCCATTAGCGAACTGCGCTCCCAGTACCCGGCTTTTGACTCGCTCTTCTCGGTCACCCGGCTGCAAACCCGGCTGTGGGATCAACTCAGCCGGCCGGTCAATCACAACCCGGCCAACCTGCTGCAAACCCAGGATCTGCCGCCGATCTACGAGGAAAACTCCTGCATTTACCTGTTCACCCGCCAAACTTTATTGGCACGGCGCAATCGCCTGGGTGAGCGCCCTCTGATGTTTGACATGGATTCTGCTGAAGCCTGGGACATCGATGAAGAATTGGACTTCTTGGTGGCAGATGTGCTGCTCAGCCACCGTTTGCAAGCCGAAGGGAAAGCCTGATGCCGACCGTTTTACTCTCCGCCCCGTATTTATTGCCATTTGTCGATCGGTTCCACCCGGTGTTTGCCCATTATGGCCTGGATTTGATCATTCCCGAAGTGCATGAACGCCTGGAAGAAGAAGAAATTCTGCGTTACGCTGGCCAGTTTGAGGCGACCGCCTGCGGCGACGACCGTTACACCCCCCGCGTGCTGACGGCCTGCGCCCCTCGTCTCAAGGTGATCTCCAAGTGGGGCACCGGTATTGATTCGATTGACAAAGCTTTTGCTGCTACCCTGGGGATTGTCGTGCGCAATACACCCAATGCCTTCACCTTACCGGTGGCCGACAGCGTTCTGGGTTACATCCTGGCCTTTGCCCGTCGCCTGCAATGGATGGACCGTGAGATGAAACGTGGCAACTGGCAGAAATTGCCCGGCCGCTCGCTCTCAGAATGCACCCTGGGTGTGATTGGTGTCGGTAACGTGGGTAAGGGGGTGCTGCGCCGGGCGCGTGGCTTCGGCATGAAATTGCTGGGCAATGACATTATTCCGATTGCCCCGGATTTCATCTTGGAAAATGGAATTGAGATGACCACGCTGGAGGATTTGCTGGCCCGGGCGGATTTCATCAGTCTGAACGCCGATCTGAACCCAACCAGCCGCCATATCATCAACCAAAGAACACTAGGGCTGGCCAAGCTCGGTGCGATCTTGATCAACACCGCCCGCGGTCCGCTGGTGGATGAACCTGCCTTGGTTGCTGCCTTGCAGGCGGGTCGCCTGGGTGGGGCAGCATTGGATGTGTTTGAAATCGAGCCCCTGCCGCTGGATTCCCCTTTGATGAAGATGGATAACGTAATGCTGGCAGCTCACAACTCCAACTCCAGCCCGGCTGCCTGGGAGCGGGTGCACTGGAACACTATCCGCAACCTGCTGGAAAGTTTGAAAATCCCGCATACCGACCTGGATGAGGTGCGGGCACAGGCCTCAGCCTAGGAGGAATTTCTACCAAAAGAAGGTGCGTCTGCACCTCCTGAAAGGTTGGATTTTGGAAGAGAATTTTGATCATGACAGCAGGAAATCTTAACCAGGAGTATTTCACATGATTGATGAATCACGTACCATGTTAATCACGGGAGCAGCTGGGGGAATCGGGCGGGCAACGGTGAAATTATTTGCCGAGCTTGGCTGGCAGGTGATCGGGGTGGATCGCAACGAGTTTGGAGAATCCTTCCCGTCGGAAGGCTTGTATATCCAGGCGGATATCTCGGATCCAGGTGTGTTGGAAACGATTTACCAGGAAGTGCACGACTTCACCAGCGTATTGGATGCTGTCGTACACAATGCGGCAGTTCAGATTGCCAAACCGCTGGTCGAAACCACCGCTGAGGAGTGGGACTTGGTGATGGCTTCTAATCTGCGCTCGGTCTTTCTGGGCGCCAAGCTGGCCTACCCCTTGCTGAAAATGGCAGCAACTGGCGGGGCGATTGTCAATGTCTCATCTGTGCATGCCGTGGCTACCTCGGCCAACATCTCCGCCTATGCCGCCAGTAAGGGCGGAATTTTGGCCCTGACCCGCGCCATGGCAATTGAATTTGCCAGGGATAACATCCGTGCCAATGCCGTGCTGCCGGGTGCGGTGGATACCCCCATGCTGCGGGCCGGCCTGAATCGAGGTCACCTGGGCGGTGCAACCATGCATGAACGGCTGGAAAACCTGGCTCGCAAGACTGTCAATGGCCGGGTTGGGCGGCCGGCTGAGATAGCCCATGCCATTTACTTCCTGGCGGACAATACCCAATCCTCCTTTATGACCGGGCAGGCGCTGATCGTGGATGGCGGGGCAACCGCCCGCCTGAGCACTGAGTGATGTGATGAGCCGACTGACTGAAACACTCAAGCGAGTTTTGCCGGGACCAGTGGCGGGTGCTTTGCGGGATTCCCGCGACGCATTACGCCGGGCAGGGGAGTGGCCGGAAGTTTCTTTTCACCCCTGGCGGCAGGATTCGATCCGCAAGCTGAATACCCTGCGGGATCAGCACCGCAACCAGCGCTGCTTTATCATCGGCAACGGCCCAAGCCTGAAGAATACCGACCTCTCTTTGCTCAAAAACGAGTTCACCTTCGGTATGAATCGGTTCTATTTGATGTTCCCGGAACTGGGCTTTGCCACTTCCTACTTTGTCTCGATTAATGATCTGGTCGCTGAACAATGTGCGGCGGATTTTCAAGCATTGCAAATGCCCAAGTTCTTCTCCTGGCGGGCGCGCAAGTGGCTGAAACCGGACGACAATTTGTATTTTCTCTACACCACCTATACCGGTCCCAAGTTTGGCAAAAACGCCGCTGGTCGCCTGTGGGAGAGCGCAACTGTGACCTATGTGGCCCTACAGTTGGCCTATTATCTCGGCTTTCAGCAGGTCATCCTGATCGGGGTGGATCACAACTTTACCACTCAGGGCAAGCCGAATACCACGGTTACCTCGGAAGGTGATGACCCCAACCATTTCTCCCCGGCCTACTTTGGCAAGGGCTTCCGCTGGCAATTACCGGACCTCGAGACCTCTGAGATGGGCTATCGCTTTGCCCGTCAGGCCTATGAGCAGGCAGGCCGCCAGGTGCTGGATGCCACGGTCGGTGGCAAACTCACCGTGTTTCCCAAGGTTGAGTACTTGAGCCTCTTTCAGAAATGACCCTCCCACTGGTCTCCATCGTCACCCCCTCGTTTAATCAGGCTGCTTACCTCGAGCAGACCCTGCTTTCCGTATTGGAACAGGATTATCCGCAGATTGAGTATTGGGTGATGGATGGCGGTTCGACGGACGGCAGTCCGGCAATTATTCGGAAATACGCGCCACGGCTAAGTGGCTGGGTCTCCGAAAAGGACAGTGGTCAGGCGGATGCCATCAACAAGGGCTTTGCTCGCTCAACCGGCGAGTTTGTTGCCTGGTTGAACTCGGATGACCTGTACCTGCCGTGCGTCATCCAGACAGCCGTGGAAGCCTTGCAGGCGGATCCCAGCCTGGCCATGGTCTATGGCGACGTGCGATCGATCGACAGCACTGGTAAAGTCTTCAACGTGATGCGTTATGGTGAGTGGGGGCTGGTAGATTTGATGGCCTTCAACATTATTGGTCAGCCAGGCGTCTTCATGCGCCGTTCAGCCCTGGAGCAGGCCGGATTTTTGGACTTAAACTTTCACTTCCTGCTCGATCACCAGCTCTGGCTGCGTTTGGCCCAACAGGGCGGGATTCAGCACATCCCACAAGAGTTGGCCGCCGCCCGCTTTCATGCTGACGCCAAGAACGTCGCCCAGGCTGCCCGTTTTGGCCAGGAGGCCTATGCCATCCTGGAGTGGATGCAAAACCAACCCACCTTGCAGGCGCTTTATGCTACCCAAAAACGACGCATCCAGGCCGGGGCTCACCGCATCAACGCCCGTTACCTGTTGGATGGCGGCCAGGCTGCTCCGGCTTTGCGAGCCTATTGGCGTTCCCTGTTACAGCATCCGCCGACTGCCCTGCGTGAGGGGCATCGCATGGTTTATGCTGCGTTGGCCTTGCTCGGTCTGGGTCGATTGAAGAATATCTATTACCGCATGCGTCGTGGAAAAATAGATGCATAATTTTTCCTCTGTGATCTCTCCCCTGACGGGGACGATGTTTGTTCCTGTGGTTTAATTCTTTCGAGGTTTATATATATATGAAACTGATTCGCTCCGCCCGGTTCTGGCAAAATCTACTGGTCGTCCTGGTCTTTCTGCTGGGGGCAGGCGTGCGCTTACTGGACCTACAGGACCCACCACTCGATTTCCATCCAGTGCGCCAACTACGGGATGCGATCATCGCCCGCGGCCTGTGGCTGCAAATGGATCCGATGGCAGCGACACCAGAACAGCGCCAGCAGGCGATTCAACTGGCAGGTTTGCAAGGCGCTCACGAACCGCCGATTTTTGAAAGCCTGGTTGCCTTCACATACAAAGTCATTGGCTCTGAGCAGGTCTGGGTGGCGCGCATTTACGCCATCCTGGTCTGGATGATCGGCGCCTGGGCGTTGTACCGCCTGGCCCGGCGTATTGCCTCGCTCTGGCCTGCCCTGCTTGGCGTCTGTTTCTACCTGTTCCTGCCCTTCAGCGTTCAGGCCAGCCGCTCATTTCAGCCGGACCCCTGGATGGTCGGGTTGTTGTTGGTGACGGCCTGGTTGATCGTACGCTGGCTGGAGAAGCCTTCCTGGGGTCGCCTGCTCGGCCTGGGTCTGGTTGGCAGCCTGGTCATCCTGATTAAAATTGTGGCAGGCTTTTTTGTGGCCGCCATGATGATCAGCGCTTTACTGGTCAACCGACCGATCAAGAAGTTACTGCGGGATACGCAGGTTTACGTGCTCGCAGCCATGATGCTGGTTCCTGCCCTTATTTATTACCTTTTTGTTCTTGGATCCGCAGCTGGCGAGTATGCTTCCTTCTGGACAGTATCCATGTCACGCCTACTGCTGACCAGCAATTATTACGCAGATTGGCTGGCGATGGTTGGCAGTTTGACCGGTCTGGCAATGTTTGCCCTGGCGTTGATAGGGCTGGCCCTGATGAAGAAGGAAATCCGCCCGGTAGCACTCGGTCTGTGGGTCGGCTATGGATTGTATGGCATCACCTGGCCCTTCCAGTACACAACCCACGAGTATTATCACCTTTCCCTGGTGGCGATTGTTGGTCTGTGCCTGCCGCCGGTACTGGATGTTCTCTTCACTGCGGTGAAAAACCAGCCGCGCTTCTGGCGGGTGGCTGTGGTGGTCTTGATGGTCGGTTCAGTGGGCTATTGGGCGTATGTCAGCCGTTCGGTGCTGGTCGGCAATAATTATGCCAACGAGCCAATCGCCTGGCAGCGCATTGGCGACGCCATCCCGCCGGATGGTTCGTTTGTGCTGCTGACCAATGATTACGGCGTGCGTTTGGGCTATTATGGCTGGCGCTCTCCGGCACGTTTTTGGCCGAGCGCAGACGATCTGATGTTGCGTGACCTGCGCGGGTCGGAAGGGTTGGATACGGCTGCAGAATTTGAGGATCTGACCACCGGGCATTCATATTTTGTCGTCACTGCCGATGCCGAACTCAAAGCCCAGCCGCATTTGCTAGCGATTTTGAACAACTATCCGCTGCTCTCTGAGGGCGACGGTTATCTCATATATGATTTACGCGGAGAGAACCCATGACCCGAGTCACAATTGTGACCCCATCCTTCAACCAGGCGCCTTACCTGGAGGCAACCATCCAATCGGTTCTCATACAGGATTACCCGGAGATCGAATACTTCATCATGGATGGTGGCTCAACGGATGGCAGCCTGGAGATTATCAAGAAATATGCAGATAAACTGGCGGGTTGGGTCAGCGAGCCTGATAAAGGCCAAACCGATGCCATCAACAAGGGTTTTACCCGCGCCACTGGGGATGTGCTCGCCTGGTTAAATTCGGATGACACTTACGAACCAGGCGCTGTGACTCAGGCGGTGGAATTGCTGGCGCAACACCCGCAGATTTCCATGATTTACGGGGATTGCAATTACATCGACGAGGCCGGCCGGGTGATTGGCCGCTTTCCAGCCGCCAAGACTGATTATCGCCGACTGAGGGAGGGTTACGTCCACATCCCGCAGCAGGCTTCGTTCTTCCGGGCAGATCTGGTGCGCCGGGTTGGGCAGTTGGATCCCACCTTCTACTTTGCCATGGATTACGACCTGTGGGTGCGCCTGGCAAAGATTGCCCCGCCGTTGTATGTGCCGCATCTGTGGGCCAACTTCCGCCTGCACCGGGATGCCAAAACCATTACTGCCGATGACCGTTGCTGGCCGGAGATGTTGCGGGTGCATTACCGGGAGGGGGGCTCGTTCTTTTCAGTGATTGTCGCCAAGAATTATGTGCGAAAAGTGGTCTCTCCTCTCATCACCTGGCGGCGGCGCAAGATGTTTGAGAAACGAGTATAATTCAGATAAGCGAGGTCTGAATAATGCCAAAAAATATGCAAAATCCTAAGTCTGGAGGTAACTTTATCTCCAACCTTGGTGTGCATCTCCGGCTAATCGGACGGTTGATGCTGGACCGGCGGGTTAATTTCTTTCTCAAATTGATCCCGGTGGCCAGCCTGGCCTACCTCATCAACCCGGTTGACCTGCCTACCCCATTGGACGACATTGGTGTGGTCTGGTTAGGCCTGACCGTCTTTGTTGAACTTTGCCCGCCCGCAGTGGTGGAAGAACATCTCGATCACATCACCCGGGTCGTTGATGTTACTGGTCGCAACCCATCCGCTGGCGACGACCAGGTGATAGATGCTGAATTTCGTCAGATACCACCGGATCAGGAGGATCATTAAGATGCAATTTCCGTTACTGCGAAAATTGATCAAACTTCTGCCTGGCTTGCTCGGGCTGATACTTCTGTCGGGCTGTGCGCTCAACTCCGCCCCCACGGCTACACCCATGGTCAACACAACTGCACCACAGGAGAAACCAACCGAAGCTGCTCCTGGTTTACAAGTCACTTTGCATGTCCTGCCAACTCACGCTAAAATCACCCCGGCGCCGCCGGAAGCAAACCCTACCCCCACTCTGGGTGGAAAGGTTGATGTGACCTTGCCGCAACCCAACTCCGCCACTTGGCTGGAATGGGTGGGCGGGCTCAACCTGCCAGTGGATATCGCCTTCCTGCCGAATGCGCCAGGTGTGGCTTATATCCTCCAGCAGGAGGGGAAGATTGCGGTTGTGGATAATGGCAATTTGCTGGCTCAAACCCTGCTGGATTTGACTGGTATCGCTGTGCGGGATGGTAATGAGCAGGGTCTGTTGGGCATTGCACTGGATCCACAATTTTCAGAGAACCGTTATATCTACCTGAATTACACCGACCGCAGAGGGGATACTGTGATTGCCCGCTACCAGGTGTCACAAAATTTTCTGACAGCTGACCCAAGTAGTCAGTTGATATTGTTGCAGGTCAACCAACCCTATGCCAATCACAACGGCGGAGCGCTGGCCTTTGGCCCGGATGGCTACCTCTATATCGCCCTCGGGGATGGTGGCTCCGCCAACGATCCACAGGACAATGGCCAGAACCTGGATACCCTGCTCGGCAAGCTTTTGCGCATTGATGTGCGCGGCGATCCCTACGCCATCCCGGCGGACAATCCGTATGCCACGGGCGGAGGCCGTTTGGAGATCTGGGCATTTGGTTTGCGCAACCCGTGGAAGATTTCATTCGATCCCGGGCGCGGCGACTTGTTCATCGCCGATGTTGGACAGGGCAGCTGGGAAGAAATTAATGTCTATCCGGTCGCAGCTCCGGGCGGATTAAACTTCGGCTGGGATTACCGCGAGGGCACCCATGAGTTTGAAGGTACGCTCCCGGACGGTTTGGCGCTGGTCGAACCGGTGACCGAATACAGCCATGCCGAAGGCGACTGCTCGGTGACCGGCGGCTTTGTATACCGCGGCAGCCTCTTACCGGATTGGCAGGGTGTCTACCTGTATGGAGACTACTGCACTGGAAAAATCTGGGGCCTGGCCCAGCAGGGTGAATCCTGGCAGACAATTAAGTTGTTTGATACGAATTTCATCATCAGCTCCTTTGGGCAGGATCCGGTCGGTGAGGTGTACCTGCTGGAACATACGACCGGCAGCGTGTTCAAACTGGTTCCATAAAGCCTTTATCGCTGTTTTCACAGTGAATGCAGATTGTCAGGGTATCTGTGTTCATCTGTGGTTTTTCTTCCCGCTTGCAGGGAAGGCAGTGATATGTTTTAATTCCATACTGGAGGAACATCCATGAGCACCACATCCCACTGGTTGGAGTATGCCCAGCGCCTGGCTGCCCTGGCCCAAAGCGGCATGGCATATTGCCGCAACCCGTATGACCTGGAACGTTACCATCAAATGAGTGAAATCGCCGCTGAGATGATGGCTGAAAGTAGTGGTGAACCGGTTGAGCATGTGCTTGGCCTGCTCGACAACCAGGCCGGTTACGCCACCCCCAAGCTGGACGGGCGCGGCGTGGTCTTCTGTGATGACAAGATCCTGCTGGTGCGCGAACTGGCGGATGGTGGCCGCTGGACTCTTCCCGGCGGCTGGGTGGATGTCGGCGAGCCCCCGCGCCTGGCGGTCGAACGCGAAGTGCGCGAGGAGAGTGGCTACGAGGTGAAAGCCACCAAACTACTGGCTTTGTATGATCGCGAGTTGCACGGCCATCCACCGCACTTATTCCATACCTACAAAATCTTTATCCTGTGCGAATTGTTGGGTGGAGCGCCTACCGAAAGTCTGGAAACTGGCGGTGCGGATTTCTTCGAACCGGATGCCCTGCCCGAGCTTTCGATAAGCCGCACCACTACTGGCGAAATTCAACGCATGTTTGAATATCATCACAACCCGAACCTGCCCACTGATTTGGATTAGACTTTGAAACCAACCTTGCCCTCTCGTTGCCGTTTTCTCTCTTTCCTGTTGCTCCTGGTTTTGTTGCTCAGCGCCTGCCAGGTCGAGCCAGCTGTGGGGCAACCGACCGCCACCCAGCCCACAAAAAGAGTTACCCCGCGCCTATCACCAACCGTCACTCCTACCATAGATCCTTCAATCACACCTACTTTCCCGGCGGATGTGCTGAGACTGAATGGCATGAAACTGGTTTTATGGCACCCGTGGATGGGTGATTTGGAATCAGCCCTGCAAACCGAGGTCGAGGAATTCAATCAGTCCAACGCCTGGGGTCTGAAGGTGGAATTACGTGGCTTTGGTGGCGCGGCTGCCCTGGCGGATGCCTTTCTGGAAACTGAGAGCAAAAATTTACCGGATTTATTGCTCAGCTCTCCCGAAGGTCTGATCGAGCTGGAATCCAAAACCAGTGCTCTATTGGATTTGCGAGTCCTGGTCGAGGACCGCGAATGGGGCTTAACGGCCGAGGAAATCATCGATTTCCTGCCCGGGGTTTGGCAATCATTGGAAGAAGAGGATCAACGACTGGGTATGCCGATCTTGCGCAACGCCCGGCTCTTAATCTATAACCGCACCTGGGCGGAGGAGCTTGGCTTCCGCGATTCCCCGAGTACCCCGGTTGAAGTACGCGCTCAGGTCTGCGCTGCCATGCAGGCCAACCTGACGGCCAATTACATCCTGCGCGGTACCGGCGGCTGGCTGCTGGATAACGATGCCTACACCCTGCTCGGCTGGTTGCAGGCTTTTGGCGCTGATTATTCAGAGGGCTACACCTTCAACACCTCGCAAGGGCTGGCGGCTTTCACTTACCTGCATCGATTGGTCGATGAAGATTGCACCTACAGGCTGTCCGTGGCAAGATCGGAACCCTATGAGGCCTTTGCAACCCGCCGGGCATTGATTTACACCGGCACCCTGGTCGATCTGCCCATGCAGGCTCAGGTTAGCCAGAAGTTGAACAGCACCGATCAATGGGAAGCCATTCCGTTTCCCTCCTTGCAGGGGGAGGGGGCGGGGATTGTTCCACTTTTTGGGCAGGATGTGGCACTTGTTGATGGAACCCACGAGCATGAACTAGGCGCCTGGCTGTTCGTGCGCTGGCTTCTGCTCAGCCGCAACCAGACCGCCCTGGCTCGCAGTGGGGGCATGATCCCGGTCACCCAGAGCGGCCTGCGGTTGTTGAATATCAGCGGGTTATCTCTACCTCAATACCGCTCCGTACTCCGCCTGGCGAACAATTTCCATCCGTTGCACTCCGGATCAGAATGGGCCGTTGCGCGCATGGTGCTGGAAGACTCTGCCTGGCAGCTTTACCAACCATACACCAAGGAAGAAGATATCTTGACCATCCTGGAGCAACTGGATGCCATGGTAGAGGAATTAGTAAAAAAGTAATTGCTTGAGGTTCGCCGAGTTTATCAAATAAAGTCAATAATCTGATCCATGGAGGGGTGAAGCATTTTCGGCCTGACACCTCTCTGGCGTTCAGAGGAGCAATCTCCAAAAAACTTCAGAAATCTTTAAGATCTCTGAAGCTTTTTATGCAATCTGTGAAATTCTGTTGTATCCGTTTGTTTCGGTGCAAAGTGGAAATCTTACTCTTCTGCAAACTCCTCCACCTGGTAGGTGAAAACCTGGATCGGTTTGCTGCGCCACAGGTCAGCCGGGGCGCCCATCTTCTGGCACAGATGATTGAGGAAAGTCGCCGGATCGGGAATTTTCTCCCAGACCTGCGGCAGGAAGGTCGCCCGACGCCCCATATCCTTCAGCACCACGCCATCTTCCAGCGGATGTAGCAAGGTAAGTAATTCATCCGGCGATGTGTACTTGAGCTGCGCCGGTGGGGTAAGTCGGGAGATTTCAATTTTTAAACGAGGAAATTCAAACGGTTGGACGGATGAGAAACGGTAATCCTCGGTGGCAGCGGCCACGGCATGCTCGCATACATCTTGCACCAGGGGTTGATACGCCTCCAGTGCTCCAATGCAGCCGCGCAATTCGCCGTGTTCGGTCAGGGTCACAAAGGAAGCCCCCTGTTCCCGCAGTGGAGCGCTGAAATCCGAAAGGATCAGGCGGGGCAGGGATCGCCCGTTAATCGCCAGGTCAATTGAGCGGCGAGCCAGGCGCAACAGGGTGCTGCGCTCTTCGGGAGAAAGCGGTACATCGATCATGGGTTCATCCTTCGATAGGAACGATTGTGATACAGCAGCGGTTCACCTTCATCATTCGATATGAATACTTCCAGTACCTCAGCCACGAACAGGGTAGACTCGGGCATTTCGTAGGTATGGACCACCCGGCAGTCCAGCCCGGCCAGGCTGCCTTCCAGCATCAACATGCCACTGCTGCTGGTAAATGTTGCCAATTCTTGGAAGCGGTCGCCGCCTTCGGGGATGCGCCCGGCAAACCGGTCGGAGATCTCCTGCTGGCCGGTGTGCAGAATGCTGACGCCAAATCTGCCCGACTGGCGCACCAGGGCGCAGGTGCGGGTGCGGTTGGCCAGCGTTACCACCACCCGCGGTGGATCGAGCGAGATGGAGGTGAACGATCCGACTGTCATGCCGTGGCAGCGGTCTTCAAACTGGCTGGTTACCACACTGACGCCGGTCGTCCAATGTCGCATGGCCTGCCGCAGCAATTCCGGGATTGGTTGCATTTGTTTCTCCTCTTTGCGATAAAATGGTTATACAATGGTTACAGACGGACGTCAAGCATCCTGTTCAAAAATGGCTTGCCAACCAACCGACATTTAAGGTACTATTTAGCTTAATTATGACAACTCCAACCCCTTCCACAACCTCACGCAAAAGCTTTTCCATTTGGTCCGGTCTCACCTGGCTGATTATCGCCGGGGTGATTGCTGCCACAGTTTTCACCATGTGGTCGCCAGCCAATCTGTTCACCGCCAGCGATTCCTCCAACAAGCCGTATGACCCATCGGCCGGTTTTCCAGCGGATTGGCCGACCCCAACCACCTCCCCGCGCCCGCGTATTGGCATTGTGGCTGGACACTGGGGTAACGATTCCGGCGCTGTCTGCGATGACACCGGCCTGACCGAGGTGGAAGTAAATCTGCGCATCGCCACGATTGTCCAGCAGAACTTGATGACCGCTGGTTACGATGTGGATCTGCTGGAGGAATTTGATGAGCGGCGCTATCTCTACGATGCGCTGGCGTTGGTTTCTATACATAACGACTCTTGCGATTATATTAATGATCAGGCCACCGGGTTCAAGGTAGCCGCCTCCTTTGCCGCTGGTGACACCGGCCCCTCCAGCCCGAACGCACGGTTGCAGGCCTGCCTGGTGGATCGTTATTCCTTGGCCACCAACTTGCCCTATCACCCGGGCAGTATTACTAACGATATGAAGGAATACCACACCTTCAGCGAGATTAATCCGAGGACTCCGGCAGCCATCATTGAAACCGGTTTCTTGCGCCTGGACCGTGAGTTCCTGACCCAGCACCCGGACCTGGCTGCCAAAGGCATCTCGGATGGCATCTTGTGCTTTATTCAGAATGAACCGGTGTCCACCGGACCAACGGTGACACCGTGAGTGTTGAAAACACACAACAAGCCCGCTTACTACTAGCCCAGGCATTGCAGACTCTCAAGGCCGGCAATCCAGAATCGGCTTGCACCCTGGCCAAATCTGCGGCCGATGTAGCGCCGGACTTGGAGGAACCCTGGTTGGTTTTAGCGGCCGCCAGCAATCCGGCGGATAGCCTGAAATACCTGCAACAGGCGTTGAAAGTAAATCCTGCCAGCCAGCGTGCCCGCCAGGGCATGCACTGGGCAGTCAAACGCCAACGGGAGGAGGCAGCCCTAATAGCCGCAGCTGCTCCGGTGGTGCTTCCCCCTGAGCCGCAACCGGCAGCTGTCCAGGCGCCTACTGTACCCTCAGCCACCCCGCACCCTCCACCTGTTGAACCAGCGCGGATTGTAACCCCGTTATCAGCCACAGCCACCTCCCTCCCAGCTGCGAAAGCGCAACCCCGGACGCGTCCCACCGCTCAGGTGTCGACAATTGCCAAGGCCAAACCCCGCCGCACGCCCTGGTACGTTCCTGCCCTGATTTTGTTGGCGGCCGTTTGCCTGGTTGGTCTGGTCTGGTTTGGTCTGCCGATGGTGCAGGAAGCCCTGGCCAATGCCGCTGCACCCCGTCCGGTGGGAGTGATTTTCAAGCCCTCGCTGACCCCGACCAATACGGCCACGCCTACACCAACTTACACTCCGACCCCAACGCCGACCTTCACTCCAACCCCCACGCCTACAGATACCCCGACTCCGACCCCGACCGATACGCCCACCCCGCTCCCAACCAATACGCCGGTTCCTCCACCGGTAAATGATTACAATGTCAGCATTCCAGCCGAAGTTGAAACGGATACCCACTGGATTGATATTGACCTCAGTCAGCAACGGGCGTATGCCTATGAAGGTTACACCGTGGTCAACACTTTTGTGATCTCGACCGGCACCTATCTGCATCCCACAGTGCAGGGCGAATTCCATATTTATGTCAAATACCGTTATGCTGATATGTCTGGACCGGGTTATTACCTGCCGGATGTGCCGTATGTGATGTATTTCTACGAAGGTTATGGCCTGCATGGTACCTACTGGCATAACAATTTTGGCACGCCGATGAGCCATGGCTGTGTTAACTTCCGCACAGAAGACGCCGGCTGGGTTTATCAATTCCTGCCGCTTGGCGCCCTGGTCAACGTTCACGACTGATGGATCTGCTCGAGCGCTCTCAACTCACCGAATACACCCGGCGGGATTTCCTGCGCCTGTCCGGCGCAGGCTTGCTGGGGCTGTTCAGCATGCCGCTGCTGGGCTGGAAACCCGGTCGCAGCCTGCAGGCCCCCGAACAACCCTTCGGACGGGTGATTGATGACGATGTCCCCTTCTATGATCGCCCCTCACTGGATGGAAACCTGGTCAATTACTACTGGAAGGACCTGGTCAAGCCGATCACCGGTGTAACCCTGGGGGATGAAGAACCGGCCTACAATCGGGTCTGGTACGAAATCAACGGGGAAGGCTTCGTGCATTCGGGCAGTGTCCAGCCGGTGGATGTGCGCCTCAACCCGGTGTTGACCGACCTGCCCGTTGGCGGCATCCTGGGTGAGGTGACCGTGCCTTTCACGGATGCTGTCTGGAGCCCGCTCCGCCCGACTTTTGTGGCCTACCGATACATTTATGGCACCACCTACTGGGTGACCGGGGTAGTACAGGATGAGAGCGGTCAGATCTGGTACCGCACCCCGGATGATCAAAAGGGCTTCCTTTACTACGTCAAAGCCGAGCATATTCACATCTATTCACCCGACGAGGTTGCGCAAATTTCGCCTGAGGTACCAGCCCGCCAGAAGCATCTGGAAGTGCGCCTGGCTGAGCAGGTGGTGATCGCCTACGAAGCTGAACGGGCTGTTTTCATGAGCAAATGTGCCACTGGGGCGCGCTTTTCCACCGGGGATTTCACAACGCCGACAGGCTATTTCGTAGTGCGCCACAAGCGGCCCTCCCGCCACATGGCTGGCGGCAACCTGGCTTCGCCAGCCGGCTACGATCTGCCAGGCGTACCCTGGGTCTGCACCTTTACCGAGAGTGGTATTTCCTTCCATGGCACATTCTGGCACAACGATTTTGGCAAGCCCCGCAGTCACGGTTGCATCAACCTGACCTCGCAGGCTGCACGTTGGATCTATCGCTGGACCCATCCTTATGTTCCATTGGAGTTGGAGACCCTCTTTGACGAATCTGGCACGAACGGCACCGGCATTGATATTGTTTGATTTGTATAATAAATCCCTTCCTACCGGTTTCATTCCCCCATCACATTGGTTATAATATTCAATACCCGGAGGTGATCCTTGGAAAGGGGCTTTTCTGTTCCCTCCCTGACTCCGAGGTGGAAAAGGTTTTTTATGTCACACAAAGCATTGTTCGCAGGTTTAGTAGTAGATGAAAATGACCAATTGGCTCAGGTCGGCTATGTTGGTGCTGATGCGTGCTACGTGGTCAATGATGCTGGATTTCACCGGCACATCCCTGCTGAAGAGGTGGATCGCCAAGTGCTGAACCTGATCAGGGCTCAAATAGAAGGCAATGAAGATCTGCTGGGTGCTGAAACCGCCAAGATGCTCGGTCAGGAAGACCTGTTCTCCGCTGCGATCATCAAGAATCAACTCAAGAATATTGACCAACAATTTGATGTGCTGCTGCAATCTGGCATTCCGGAAGATATGCGGGCTTATATGGGTTTGATGGGTTTCAAAGTTATCATCAACTTGCACGGCGAGGTAATCCGCCTGGATCAACCTACCCGGGCTGTGGATGATGACGAAGGTGGCGATGGAGAATGATGTCTGAGATCGTTGTCAACGTCAGCGAAGCTGATTTTGAGTTCCAGGTGATTGCCTACTCCCAGAACGTGCCGGTAGTGGTTGAATTTTGGGCGCCCTGGTGTAAGCCCTGCAAGGAACTGGGGCCGATGCTCGAACGCATCGCCCTGCAGTCCGGCGGGGTTTTCCGCCTGGCCCGGTTGGACGTGGACGACAACCCCAACCTGGCGCTCTTCTACAACGTCCGCAGCATCCCGGTCGTTAAGGTCTTCTCCGGCGGTGGGGTGGTCGCTGAGTTCAGCGGCGTGATGCCGGAGTTCCGAGTGCGCGAGTTTATTGCCCGCATCACACCTCCCAGCCCCTCGCAACTGGCGCTGGAGCGGGCAGACGGTCTGCTCTCGATCCGTAAGCTGGACGCCGCTGAAAAGCAATACCGCCAGTTGCTTGACCTGGGCCAGGAGATCCCACCCAGCCTGCTTGGCCTGGCCAAGACCCTGCTCTGGAAAGGCGAAGTGGCCGAAGTCCAGACCATCCTGGTCCGTTTTCCGGCCAGTCGCGAGTACCAGAATGCCCAATTCCTGTTGCCGTTGGTTCAGGCGCTGACTGACCTGGAAAACCAGGCCCTGCCTGCCGTCAGCGAATTGGATGCAGCCTTTGCCCAAAGCCTGCGCCTGGTCAAGCGCGGCAAGCTCGCTCCAGCCCTGGACGGCCTACTGGATATTCTGCGTCAGAATCGAAAGTATGCCGATGGCCGTGCCCATAAGGTGATACTGGCTATTCTCGAATGGATGGACGAGGACGATCCCCAAACACGCGCCTACCGCCAGGAACTGGCGACAGTTCTATTTTAGTGTGATTTTGTTGGTTTAATAACATCCAGGTGACTTGAACCGATGGAGTACAAGTCGCCATAGCATTTGTAAAACATCCTTCCCCCTCGCGCTTGCCGGAGGGGGAAGGGTTTTCTTAAGGTTTTTCTGTTCTCTGCGGTTTTGGTGTCCCAGTGTTTCCAGCTTTTCCCAGTGACTTACTTCTTCAGCACCAGGTAGCCCCAAGTATCAGCATACAGCAGGAGCCGGTCGGGCGAGTTGGACATCATGGTCTGCTGCTTGTTGGCAGTGGAGTCGTCGTTGTCCGAAACTGAGACGGCAAAGCGGTACGTAGCGCCGTTGGCGGGTGTTATCCCCAGGTCGCTCCACGGGATGGCAACTTCGACACGGTACAGGCCGTCGCCACCCTTTGCTGCAGTGATTACATTATTCAGCTTGCCAACCTTGCTGGTGGGGAACCAGCGGTAGGACTCAAAGCCATCGCCTACGCTAACGGTTCCAGCGCCAGCCGTCCAGCCGATCTGGTAAATCGTGCTGCCGTTTAGCAGTAAGATCTCCAGGCTATCACCTTTGAAGATATTCTCTCCGGTCGCTTTTTGCACGTATTTGTCATCGTGCACCTTGGCTGCGATGTAAAGGTAGGTGGCATCCCAGCCAATCTGGAAGGAAGCTTCCAAATCCGCAGTGCTGCTCCAGTTCGCACCACCATAGACAATTTTGTCCATTGGGTATTGGGTGCCGCTGTATTCAGCCCAATCGCTATCGATCTTGGGGGAGTTGGTGAAATAGGTGCCGTAAATCGTCACGACCGGCTTGGGGGTGGCGGTGGGGGCGGTGGTATTGGTAGGCTTGATGGTCGTAGCTGTCGGTGCAATGGCAGTGTTGGTCTTCACCGCCAAAGTTGGCAGGACAACCGTCGGTTGAGCAGTTGGCAGGACAACCGTTGGTTGAGCAGTTGGTAAGGCCGCCGTTGGCTGCGGGGCCTGGGTATCCAACGTGCCAATGGTGGGTGTGACCACAACCGGCGCGGGAGCGGTGTTGGTTGCTTTCTCCACCGGAGCGAACAGGGCTGTCATGGTCAGGTTCGGAGTGGGGAAGATTATGTCCGTCGGTTCCTGCGAGGCGCTGAGGTTGCAGCCAGCAGTCAAACCAACCAAGAGAACGGCCACCAAAATTGCGTAAATAGATTTCTTCATTCGGACCTCCTGAGTCATCCTATTAAACTCATTATAGGGATATTGTGCATGGATGCAATAAAAAGACGCTACCCAATTTGAGAAAGTTCCAGTGGGGGACGAAAATCGTCCCAAATGATGGTGTTTTGCTCTTCTCGGCCTCCTCAAATGGGTGTAAAGTAAACCTACCATCCCATCCATCTCAAAGGTGCAACAACCATGCCAGAAGATCAACCCACAAGCAAATCCGGTCTGCGCGGCCTGCATCGCAACATCTGGGTACTGACAGTTACCTCTTTCCTCACGGATATCTCCTCCGAGATGATTATAAACCTGATCCCGCTCTTCCTGACCAGTGTACTGCAGGCCGGGACGGCAGTGGTTGGTTTGATCGAAGGATTAGCGGAAACTACTGCCAGCCTGATGAAAGTCTTTTCCGGGGCGCTCTCGGATAAATTGGGCAAGCGCAAAGGGTTGGCCGTTCTTGGTTACGGCCTATCGGCGCTATCCAAACCATTTCTCTACTTTGCCCAGTTCATCGGCTGGGGCGGTATCCTGGGTGTGCGCATCGCTGATCGTTTGGGCAAGGGTATCCGCACCTCGCCACGGGATGCCATGTTGGCGGGCAGTGTGGATCAGAACAATCGCGGCTTGGGCTTTGGCGTACAGCGTGCCGGGGATACGGCCGGGGCGTTCATCGGCCTGGCTATTGCTGCATTAATCATCTGGCTGACGCAGACCAATCCAGAAGTACTTTCGGCTGACACCTTCCAGGTGGCCGTGCTGGTCAGCATCATCCCGGCCGGGTTGGCGGTCCTGGTGCTGGGTCTGGTTGGACAGGAGGTGGCACCGAAGCGCAAACAATCTGGTGCCCTGCTCAGCTTCAAGGGATTGGATAAACGGTTTATCCTCTACCTGCTGGCGTCCATTATTTTCAGCCTGGGCAATTCTTCGGACGCCTTCATCATCCTGCTGGCCAAGGAGCGCGGCCTGAGCATCCTGCAGGTGATGTTTATGCTGATGACCTTTAATGCGGTGTATGCCCTGCTCTCCGGTCCTGCCGGCAGTTTGTCCGACCGCATCGGCCGGCGCAAGTTGATCCTCTTTGGCTGGCTAGCCTATGGACTGATCTACCTGGGTTTTGGCTTCTCCCGCAGTGGGGTGGGAGTATGGGTATTGTTTGGGCTGTATGGGGTCTATTACGCCTTGACGGCCGGGGCAGGTAAAGCCATCATTGCCGACCTTGTGCCGGATGAAAAGCGCGGCACTGCCTACGGCCTGTACCACGCTGCCCTGGGCATTGCGGCTTTTCCAGCTTCGGCCATTGCTGGGTTACTCTGGCAGGGCATTGGGGGATGGAAGGGTTTCGGGCCTTCTGCACCATTCTTCTTCGGTGCTGGCCTGGCGTTGGTTGCTGGCCTGTTGTTTGCTACCTGGCTGCGCGAGCCAAAAAAACTGTAATCACAGTTGACGCAGATCTCGGAGAATCATCATAAATCCGTGAAACTCCGTTTCGGACCGGTTCTTTCCATGTTAGTGATTTCCTAACTGGCAAAAAATCCACCCCAGTTGCCGGTCAGTGCATAACGGATCCAATCCACCAGCGCGATTTGCAGCAACGCCATTCCGGCTGCGGCAACCAGGATCAGCCACAGGTCCGTCCAGTGCCGGGCCTGGTTTTCGCGCTTGACCAGCATCGTCAACAGGATGGCGTAGACCATGCTCAAGATCAACGGCACAGTTAGCGAGCTGAGAATGGCCAGCGGGTAGAGCAACAAGGGGTTTTCCCACAGGACGATCAAATCCACCAACACAGCCAGGCCAACCAGCGCCCCAATTTGCCTCCAGGAGTGCAGAACCGGCGCTGGGTCGGGTTCCACCCAGATTACCTGGCGGAAGGTCGGCAGTAACACTGCCATTAAGCCCACCCCCAGCATTGAGCCAGTCAGCAGGCGCAGTGGGTTGGCTGGATTGTAAAGTGAGGGGACGTTTGGAATCAGTTGCAGGTAGGAATTGACGCCATCCACCCCGAAAGCCACCAGGAAAACCAATAGAACCAGGCTGACCTTCTTTGTGGGCAATCCGGCCTTGGGTGATAATGGCAGTTGAAAGAATAATCCGATTAATGCCCCCAGGTACATCCCCGAGCAGCGGGCGCATAACGGCAGCTGCCTGTCGCCCAGGTGGAAGCTGCGGGCGTCGATGCGGTGGCAGACGGCGTAACCGATGGCATCCATCTTACCGAGCAAGCCGGCAGGTGTTTCTGCCAGCCAGAGGAATAATAAAACCGCTACTGCCAGCGGAATGAGGACGGTCAAGATGCGCACCCAGCGGTTGGACATGTGCTTGATTATATCCAAGAAACACCAATTCCTGTACCAAAAGGTGAAATCCGGGAACAAGTGGGGGGTAAACAAACCACCTTGTCCCATTCAAATTTTCTTTCTTCACAATCCCGCTGCTTTGGGGTATGATGACGGTTTGAATGTCAATAATCAAGGAAAATCAATGAAACGTACACTCCTGTCGCTCATCCTGCTGGTCACCCTGGCCGGCTGCTCGGTCCTGGCACCGTCTGCCACGGCCACCCCACTCCCGACGCAGACGACCGTTCCACCCACCGCTTTCCAACCAGTGGAAAATACCGCCACCCCGGTGCCTCCCACATCCACTCCCGTCCCGCCAACCGAGACACCCACAGCCACCCCTACGCCTCAGCAGATGTACGGTCCCAGTGGCTTTCCAGAGGATGTCAACCCGCTGACCGGTCTCAAGGTGGCGGATCCATCCCTGCTCAACCGCCGGCCGGTCATCATCAAGATCCAAAACCTGCCGCGCGACAGCCGCCCGCAATGGGGTGTCTCCTCGGCGGATTTGGTGTTTGAATATTACACCGAGTTTGGCACCACCCGTTTTGCCGCCATTTATTACGGCGAGAATACGGCCCAGGCTGGCCCCATCCGCTCGGCGCGCTTTATCGATGTCAACTTCATCCGCGGTTACAAAGCCTTCTTCGTCTTTGGCAGCGCCTATGAGGGTGTGTATAACCGCCTGATCAATTCAGAATTTTCTGATCGCCTGATTCTGGAACAGCCCAGATCCTGCCCGCCCCTCTGCCGGGTGGAACCCAATTCGCACAATTACCTGGTAGCCGATACCACCAGGTTGAATGAGTACTTTGCCTCCCGCAAGCTGGATAACAGCCGCCAAAACCTGGATGGCATGCTGTTCGATCAGGTTGCGCCAGCGGGCGGCAGCCCGGCATCCACCATTTACGCCCGCTTTTCCAGCGCCATCTTCAACCGCTGGGATTACGAACCCGCTGTCGGTGCATACTTGCGCTTCTCGGATGCGCAAAATGACACCACCGGTCAGAATGAGGTTTACGCGCCCCTATTGGACCGCAACACCGGTGAGCAGATCAATGCCGAAAACGTGGTGGTTTTATTTGTAGAACACAACTGGGTGGTCAAAGATGGCATCAGCGAGGTGGTGGACATGACCGTCCTCGGCCAGGGCAATGCCTACATCGCCCGGGATGGCCAGATTTACAATGTGCGCTGGCAGCGCCTCACCAACAACGACGTTCTGACCCTCATCGATCAAGATGGCAATCCTTTCCCCTTTAAACCTGGCAACACATGGTTTGAAGTGATCGCCCAGTTCTCGGCTGCCCAGGTGACCGATACCGGCATGCGCTTTATCAATGTTATGCCGTAACCTTGAAATAAAAGCAAAGCGCTTCCCAAAGTGCGACGCAGCTTTTGATGATTAAAACTTTTTAACCGGTTGTGGGCTGTCACCCTGTATAACCGCTTGACATTCTTTTAGAAATATGCCATACTAACTTCAACCTGCGGGGGGGCGCAGCCCGGAAACGCTATCCTTATGGAAGAGGAGGTGATAGCCGCAATGTGTGACAGTAGTTACCAAAGTGGCGCTGCGGTATCCCTCCTCGTAGTTCTATAGAGGACTACCGCAGCGCCCAAAACCGGAGCCGCCCGCAAGGGCGGCTCTCTGGTTAATGCCTTTTCAGTTTCCAATTATTTATTCAAGAAGGGGACTACAATAGAATTATGACTCTCGCCGTTTGGTGGATTCGCCGTGATTTGCGTTTGAACGATAATCCGGCATTGCTGGCCGCTCATCGTACCGGCTTGCCGGTGCTCCCTGTTTTCATTCTAGATCCAAGCCTCTTGGCGTTGAATACCCCTTCCCGCCAGGCCTTTCTCTTCGGCGGGTTGATGGAACTGGGCAAGGCCCTCACGCATCAGGGCGCCCGCCTGGTGGTGCGGCGCGGCCAGCCGCTGCAGGAGCTGCAAAAGTTGCTGGCCGAAACCGGGGCGACCTTCGTATTTGCCGAGGAGGATTACAGTCCGTATGCCCGCAGTCGGGATGACGAGATTACCCGCCAGTTACCGTTGCAGTTGGTGACGGGAGCCTCGGTACAGCCGCCCCTGGCCGTCCACAAACCGGATGGCAAGCCCTACACCGTCTTCACCCCCTTCAGCAAGGCCTGGAAAGCCCTGCCATTGCCTACTCCTCTCAAATTGCGCCCCTCGGAGATCCGCTTTGAAACGGACCCAACCATCCATTCTGAACCTCTTCCGGACTTGCCTTACCCGCCAGCCTTTTACCCCGGCGAGGCTGAAGCCGAGCGCCGCTTGGGGGATTTCATGGCCGGGCCGGTCGAGACCTACGCCGAGGACCGCAACCGCCTCGATCTGCCGGGTACCTCCATGCTCTCGCCCTACTTGCGTTTTGGTATGCTCTCCCCCCGCCGGGCTGTCCAGGCTGCCGTGCAGTCTGCAGATCAGGCTGAAGGTGAAGCCCGGCATGGGGCCGAAGTTTTCTTCAACGAGCTGATCTGGCGGGAGTTCTACCAGTCCATCCTCTACCATTTCCCCCACGTTCTGCAGGGGGCGTTCAACCCCTCCCTGCGGGATATTCCCTGGCGAGACGACCCAGCCGGACTGCAAGCCTGGCAGGAGGGCCACACCGGCTACCCGGTCGTGGATGCCGCCATGCGCCAGTTGCGTTCCATCGGTTGGATGCACAACCGGGCTCGCATGATTACGGCTTCCTTCCTGGTCAAGGACCTGCTGATCAACTGGCAGGCCGGTGAGCGCTGGTTCATGCGCTGGCTGGTGGATGGTGACCCAGCCTCCAACAACGGTGGCTGGCAGTGGACTGCCGGTACCGGCACGGATGCCGCCCCCTACTTCCGCATCTTTAACCCAATCTCACAAAGTCTGAAGTGCGATCCGCAGGGCGCTTATATCCGCCAATGGCTGCCGGAGCTGGCCAAACTGCCGGACGAGTACATCCATACCCCCTGGCTGATGTCACCGGCTGACGCCGCTGCCCTCGGCTTCCGCCCTGGAACCGATTACCCACTGCCAATCGTGGATCATCGCGAAGCTAAAGAGCGCACCCTGGCTGCTTATGCGGCCGCCAAAAAATTTACAAGCAAAGAGGAATTATGATCCGTAATCAATGGTATGTTATCCTGGAATCCAAGGAAGTTCGGAAAGGCAAACCGCTTGGCCTGACCCGCATGGGCGAGAAGTTGGTGGTCTGGCGGGCGTTGGATGGGCGGGTCAGCGTGATGAGCGACCTCTGCCCGCACCTCGGCGCGCCGCTCTGCCTGGGCAAAGTAAAGGGAGACCGGCTGGCTTGCCCGTTCCATGGTTTTGAATACGACAGCACCGGTGCCGCCCGTTATGTACCTTCTCTTGGTAAAGCCGGGGACATCCCCAAAGCCCTCAAAGTGCGTACCTATCCGGCCTATGAAGCCCACGGCTGGATCTGGATGTTCTGGGGGGAGCCTCAGGGCGATTTGCCAGCGCCAAAGTGGTTTGATATTGATGAGAGTTTCCATTACAGCGGCTTTCACCAGCACTGGCCGGTACATTACTCGCGCATGGTGGAAAACCAGTTGGACCCAATGCATGTGCCATTGGTGCACTCGGACAGCATCGGACGAGGCGGCCGCTTTGTGGTGGAAGGTCCACTGGCGAAGATAGAGGAAGATGTGCTCTCGATCTGGGTTTATAACCGCCGGGATGATGGCACCCGGCCGCGCAAGGCTGAGGAATTGCCAGAACCAATTCGCCCTCCGTTTTTGGTTTTCAATTTTCCCAACTTATGGGAGAACCGCATCAATGAAGATATGCGGATTGTGGCAGCCTTTGCCCCGGTGGATGACGAGAATAGCATTATCTACATCCGCTACTACCAGCGCTTTGTCAAAGCCCCATTGCTCAAGAACTTCGTCAGTTGGGTGGGCAAGCTGGGCAGCATCTATGTCACCTACCAGGACCGGCGCATTGTCAGCCGGCAACTTCCCAAACGCACCATGCTGAAGAAGATGGGGGAGAAGCTGCTGCAGGGTGACAATGCGATTTTGCAGTATCGCAAGCATCGCCATGAACTGCTCAAGAAAAACAACCAGGTCGAAGACTGAAAATTTTCATCAACCTATCAAGAACTGGATCAGGGTGGGGTAGGCTCGCGTCTGCCCCAATTTTGGCATAACAAGGTCAACTCCCTCATAATAACTTGTTGAACCGTCATAGTAGTAGGGCGCTGGCCATACCCATACTAGCTGCATTGTCTGCAAGACTAACTTAACATGTGGTAAATAGTGCGGGGGCAGATCAAGACTATCTAGCGCTAGAATTCCCTTTATTTCTTTTAAATTCCCGATTGTTCCCGTTTATTATGCATTTTTATTGGTTGATTTATCTAGCGCTAGAGTAAAGTGAGAATAGTTTAACCAATTTATGACATAGAAGATGATTCAAAACTCCAATCTTCATCTACCTCATATTCGGTTAATTGGATTAAATCTTCTTCAATTTCAACTCCACCCCATTTTTTATTAAATTCCTCAAAATCAACAGTGCCACACATTTCTTCGATGAGAGGAATTAGAGCGTAAGACCGGATAAAACTATGTAACTTATGCCTAAATTGATTTCCTAGAATAAAAATTATTTCTGGAAGTGTTTTAGACCAGATATCTTCTGGCATAATAAATACACCGTAAATTAAGTTTCCTTGAATTTAAGATTGTCAGGCTGAACCTTAACATAATGAGAATTGAGCTTGGAACGAGCCGACTGCACAGAAAATTGCCAGTTAATCTTGATGCCTAGCGCTCTGCGTTGAGCTATTAGAGCAAGAACTTCCCGCTCAAGTTGTTCCAGGGTCGGAATTCGGCGAGCTAAACACAACCGAGAGAGCGCAGAGAATTCAATTTCAATCATGTTCAGCCAACTGGCAGACTTCGGTGTGAAACAGAATTCAAAATGTTCTGCCAAAGCCTGGGCTTCGTCTGCTGGAAGGTTCTCGTAAAAGGCGCTGGTATCATGCGTATTGAGATTGTCTTGCACCAACCGGATTTTGGTAGCATCTGGAAATGCTTTTACAAGCGC
>JBGSJZ010000143.1:0-2633 GCA_041741455.1 Anaerolineaceae bacterium
TTCGAGTTTAGACAAACGTCAGTAACCTGACTTTCCAGTCAGGCTGAAACAGAACCTTACCAACCGAGTTCTAAGCCGTTTTCGTCACAACCGGTGTCTTTTTGACGACCGGAAAGCGGGTTTTGGGCGTCCTGGGCTTGCCGGAAGGCCAGCCAGGCGGAATTCCGCGCGGTTTCGGCGATCTAGCAGGCGTGCCAATCAGCGCAAAAAGCGGGCCAATGCTTTGTTGGACACGCTGCGGGGTCAAGTGCTGCTGGGCTTTCTGCCAGGGCAGCGGCGTATCCTGGACAATCGGCCGGGCGAGGAAAATCATCCAGGTAGCCAGCGCGGTGAGCCAGGTCCAGCGGTCTCCGGCTTCCTTGCTTTGAAAGCGGGGGCGCGTCCAGCCCAGGGTTTCTTTGCGGAAATGCAGCCCGGGTTCAATCGGCCAGCGGCTATCGTATGCGCGCCAGATCGTTTCTACGGTAATGACCATCCCTGTCGGTATCGTCTTGGGTGCTAACCAAGCCAACCACAGGGCAGCGGGCGGCTTTTCCCGTTCAAGATGCACGCTGGCGCGAACCACATCGTAAGGCACATCCACGCCCTTCTTTTCATGCAAGTCTTTCCAGCGCTGCAACCGCACCTGTCCCCAGCGAGGATCCTCCAGTTCGATGACCTCATCGGGTTCACCCCAGGTGTCGGCTTCTTTGAAGGCAAAGCGAGCGCCATGTACTCTGGGGCGGCCCTTCTGATGCGGATCATGGGCCGGAGCTGTACGATACAAAACGCGATCGGCCCGCAGGCGAGTGGTAATGCCACAGCGCAGTCCTTTCACCGAACGCAAATACCCGGCATTGCCATATTTACCGTCACAGGCAACGATGTCCAGGGCCTCCACAAACGCCGCCCGTGCTTTGGCCAGTTCCTTAACCTGATCGGCTCCCACCGCCTGTGCCGTTTGGCTGCTGGCGACCCGCTGCTCATCAACGGGCAAGGCCCAACTGGTATGGGGTTCGACCACCCAGTCCAGACTGGAGTAGGGATAGCCGATGGCCACCGTGCCACCATTGACATCACTGGAAGCCTGGAACACGTACTGGCGATCCTCCAGCGTTCTGGCTCTGGGCCGCGGCCAGGGTGAGCCATCCAGGGCAAACACGCAGATCCCGCGGCTGGGCACTTGCTGGGACAGGTACTTCCGTAGCCAGGCTTCATTCAGCCGCCCATCTTCTACCGACGCATACACACTCGACCACTTCCGTTGAAATGCTTCTGCCTGGCTCAGCATCGCAAAAGAGGATACTGGCCCTTCAGATAGCATCGCATCTAGCAGGTCGAAAACAGCATCGCGACGATAGGTGATTCCATGCTCATAAACGGCTTGACGAAACTCGATTAGTTTGTTAATGTTCTCCTTGGTAGACTTTGGTTCTTTCACAAATCCAAGTTTCTACCAAGGTGCGGTTTTCCTCAAGGGGATAACCGCACTACTTTTTGTCTAAACACGAATTAAAAAGCCAGATCAGTGAGGAATCTCATGACCATAAAAATCGCCATCATCGGTCTCAATCAGATCGGCTCATCCATTGGCCTGTCCATGGCCCAAATAAAAGACCAGGCAACTCGAATTGGCCACGACAAAGACCCAGGCGTAGCAAGACTTGCAGAAAAAGCCGGGGCGGTCGACAAGGTATCTTTTACCTTGCCTGGGGCCGTCCAAGACGCTGACCTGATCGTGCTGGCGCTGCCTGTTGACGATATTCGCATGACCCTGGAAGCCATTGCGAAGGATCTGAAACCGGGTGTGGTGGTTGTCGATACCAGCCCGGTGAAACAACCAGTCATGGAATGGGCCAAAGAGCATTTTCCGGGCAATGACCGCTATTTCATCAGTGTTGTACTCAGCCTGAACCCGGCATATTTATTGGAGAGCGGATCTGGGGTTGACCAGGCTCGGGCGGATTTGTTCCAGAACAGCCTGATGCTCATTTCCAGCCCGCCAGGTATCGATGAAAGCGCCCTCGAACTCACGACCAACATGGCCCGTATCCTGGGCGCAACACCGCTATTCTCAGACGTGTATGAATTAGATGGCCTGCTGGCCTCGACCCGCATGCTGCCCAAAGTCATCTCCACCTCGCTGGTTAATTCCACGGTCGGCCATCCGGGCTGGAATGAAGCCCGCAAGGTAGCCGGTAAGGCTTACGCGCTGATGACCGAACCTGCCGTAGACCCAGACGAAGACAAAGAGCTTGGTCAAGCTATCCTGCTCAATTCAGAAAATATCCTCCGCGCCATCGACCGGTTTCTGGCCGAGTTGCATGATTTCCGAGATGCGATAGCCGAGCACGATGAAGCCGCAGTGCAAAAACAGATCGAAAATGCCCGTACCGGGCGAGAGTTATGGTGGAAGCAGCGCATGTCTTCGGATTGGGAAATAAAGCCCACCCAAGCCGTACACCTACCCACCGGTGGTGAAATCATCGGCCGGCTGTTCGGGATCCGGCCCAAAAAAGATTAATTTGCAAATCGTCTACTTTTTTACCTATCGAGGATTGTTATGACCCAAAATCGCCCAACCTTTCCTGTTGAAGTTGCAGGCGTGCATCGCGAATTACCACTGTTCGAGATCAAGCCGGGGTTGAGAATCG
>JBGSJZ010000144.1:0-5707 GCA_041741455.1 Anaerolineaceae bacterium
GTGTGATTTCCAGCGTAACTGTAGAATAGAAAAGCGGTTTTAGGCCATTTAAGGGCGGATTTGGGCCAGCAAACGGGGAAAAAGCGTAGAAAATTCCATCATAACTGTAGAAAAAAACCACGATTCCAGCGTAACTGTAGAAAAAAGTCCCCGGACAAGATAGCCAATCAGTAGAATGGATGTACGTCGAGAAACACCTGCCTTTTCATCTTTGGGTCAGGTGCCTTGCTCGATTCTCATCCAAAGCTGGAGGTAAAGAAATGAAATTCAAACGTAATCCCCCTCCCGGAAATGTCCGGCAGGTCGTATCCACAGGCCAGAATATCCGCGGAAACATCACAAATAAAGCAGGACGGATTGTCCAATTTGAGTCTTGGGCCGAGCGAGCTTTGCTCCTGCGCCTGGATCGCGATCCAGACATCAGGGACTACGGAAGTCAGCCTGAACGGTTCCAATTCACTGCACCCAATGGGAAGGAGCATAGCTACACACCGGACTTCATCGTTTGGCGCAGCAACGGCCAGGTAGAAATTCACGAAGTCACGATGAGCAGTCGACATACCCGCCCGAATATTGTTCAGAGAGAAGCCGCGGCTAACGAGATCTGCCGGGTACGCAGTTGGCGATACATCGTCCATACGGAAAAATCGCTGCCACAGGGAAGTGAACTGGCAAATCTACTGGCTTTGTTCAGATATCGGCCCACAGCGTATGCGGACCTGGCCGTATCCCAAATGGCCGGTGAACAATTGGCCGATGGAAGGCCGGTTGCGTTACAAACCCTTGTGATCCAGATTGAGCAAGAACTGGGTGTTGCCAGGCCAGCGATTGTGGCTGCTTTGTGTCATATGCTCTGGCACGGCCAGATCAATACAGATCTGCACCGATTAATATTTGTGGCGGGGAATGCCGGATTTTTGCCAGTTGCATGGGGTCAAGTGCGAACAGCGCCAGTAAAGGTGGCAGAATACGGCCAGGGAGAAAGACCATGAGTCAACCAACCCCGAAACCGCCTCTGGAGAAATGGCTCCGGCCTGGTTCTTTCCTGCACTGGCAAGGCCAAAGCTTTCGGCTGCTGGCAGGTAAGGAAGCTGACCCGCTCACGTTGCAAGTCGAGGAGCTTGTCACCCTGGAACGCCAGACTTTCCGGTTAGAAGAATTGCTCCTGCCCCATGACAAGGATGCGTTGGAACCGGTTTTTGCGCTCACGTTGGAAGCGCTACAAGCCGAGTTGGAATGCATCCGACCTGCAGCAGTCCCTTTGCACACCCTTGCTCTTCCGGATCAACTTTTGCAACGCGCGGATGCCATGATCGATGTGGTTGAAACCGTGGAACGCCTGGTGGCTTCCGAAGCAGCCCGGGCGGCACTAAGACAAGGAGTATTCCGGCGTACACCCGCTATCCGGCAAGCCTGTGCGCAGTTAGCCGAGCCCGTGAAACTGGCCACCTATTACAAATATCGGGGTCTTTTTCAGAAACACAAAGGCGACCGAGGCCAAATCGCCGCCGACCTGCGACGTTCGGTATTCAATCAGGTCAAGATGGACAAAACGCAGCTGCACTTCATCGATACGCACATTCTACGCTTCTACGCGCGCGGCAGTTTAATGCGTCTGCGTCCGATCACAATATTTCGCATTTTGCAGAGCACGCTTCTGCGAACCCGGGGGTTGTGGCTCGATCCAGAACAGTGCGGTGCAGTGTTTCCTGAAAACCTGGTTGAAGAGTTGCTGAATCCCAAACTGCCGATGCAGGCAATCCTGGATAACCCGGAAAAAGCCCGCTTGCTCAAAACGGTGAGTCTGCCCTCGCGTTCCTGGTTTTACCAGTATCTGCACTGGTTTGAATATCAACCGGAACAAGGCAAGGCGGTCATGATCGCCCGACACGGCAAGGAAATGTGGGAACGCGAACAAATGGTCTTTGACACTTACGTGGCGCGCGCAACCTTACCGCTCCAGTACGTGTTCGCGGACCATTGGCTACTGGATATTTTTACGGTGGATGAAAAGACCCGCAGCCAACTGGATCGACTGTGGGTAACTGTCCTGATCGATGCTTACTCTCGCAGTATCCTGGGATTGGCATTGTTATATGAAGCACCTTGTATTGAGTCCATCCAAAGTGCACTGCGCCATGCCATCTGGCCGAAGTTGTCCCATCGTGAGCTGGGAATTACGGGCGAGTGGGTTTGTTATGGGATTCCCCAGCAATTGTCCCTGGATAATGCCTGGGCCCACCACTCTTACAGCCTGGAGAACCTGGCGCGTCTCATTGGACAGGGCGGTCACTACAACAGCATCGATCTGGTTTTTAGACCACCATATAAAGGGCGTTATGGAGCCTTAATCGAGCGTTTTTTTGGCAACCTTTCCGCCCGGATGAAGGAGTTATTGCCAGGTGCGATCCGTTCAAGCGATGTCAAGGGAATATCTCAGGCAGCACAAGAAGCTTGCCTGCTGTACCAGGACATCTATCGCATCCTTCATCAATGGATTGTCATGTATCAGCACACGCCCCATGGTGAATTGGGCGGCTTGACCCCGCATCAAAAATGGTTGGAAGGGTTGCAATGGGGTACGCCGCTTGTGCCACCCCTGACGCCTGCTTTGGAACGCAGTTTCTGGCGGATGAATTCGGAAACCCGCAGGATTACCAACAAGGGGATATGTGCTTTTGGATTGCACTACTGGTCACCCGAACTGGGTAACGCTCAACGGGTGGGATTGGATGGACATCCCGTGAATTACAACTTCAGCTATGAACCCGCTGACATCAGCCGGATTGCGCTCTTTCGCAATGCACAGTGGGTTGGTGATTTGCATGCCAAAGAGTTAAGGCAGCCGGATGGTTCAACTTTGTCGATAAGCCTTGGGGAATACAAGATGGCAAAAGTCATGGCCTACAGCCAGGGGAAAGACACAAACGACTGGCTGGGTTACCTGGATGAGATCGATGAATTGACCCGAAACCGCCTGGCCGAAAAGAAAAAGGTTCAACGCGCCGCAAATCGGAAAGGCTCTTCAAGCAATGCTCCCCAATCCACCACATCTTCGGATTACACGGATTTATTAGCCAGCTTTGTTGAGACAAACCTGGATGAGTTTGGCAAGCAGCCATGATGACCAATCCGTTGGTATCCACTGATGTACCGGCCCCTCAAACCCTGCCCACAGATGCCCAATTGGATGTACGTCATCGTCTCATTCAACTCAGAGAATGGCAAACCACCTGGGAACAAGAAGACCTGCGCTTAGCCCAACGTTTGAATGCGTTGGTCCCGGAGCAACAGTTCGACCTGGAACGTGGTGTCCAAATTGCCAGTTTGCGGCGCCGATTGCGCCTTCACCTGGTCCGGCAACCGCTTGAGATATCTGCTTCTTTGGTTCGAGCGGTGGGATATCCTACCTTGCGCCAACATCTGGTCAGCCAGTTTGCGGGTCTCACCCTGGCGGAAAGATTGCTCTGGTTGAATAACTTCCTTTTCATCGTTACCCCGGATTTGCGGCAGCTTAATGACAAAATTGCCCAGGTGCGGGGATACCGCTCTCTCGGGCAGCAGCGCAACTTCTTGTTGGGAGGCCCCTCCGGTATGGGAAAAACTACCTACCTGGATTGGCTGGCCCTGTATGAAAAACAGACCGTGGGTGCGGAGCACAATCATGTACCTATCATTAAGATCGATGCTCCAGTTAGCAACCACACGCCCAAGCCTTTATTTCAGCGGATCTTGTTGGAATGCGGTGCCGTTTACACTACCCGCGATAATGAAGAAGTTTTGCTTATGAAGCTGATGCTCTATTTTCAGCGTTGTGGGGTTGAGATGCTCATCGTGGATGAAGTGGAACATATCCTGCGACCTGAGATTCGACGTCGTTTGTTGGAGGTTTCCAATTTAACCCGTGGGGTACCGATGATTTGTGCATCCTGCTATCCACTGCGTTGGACCGAGGGCGATGCAGAAGTACAAGGGCGTTGGAACGATTACTTTGAATTACGACAATATACTGGCCAACGCTTGAGCCAATTGCTGGCTTTTTTGGAGCTGCTGCTTCCTTTTCCGGCTGATTCTGGCCTGGCAGAACAGCGATTAAGAACGCAACCAAAGCAAAATGAGCCGATGGATGGGTGCGCACGGTTAATCGAACGCTGGACAGGCGGTGTGCTGCGTGACATTATGATTCTCATTCTGGATGCCAGTGCTCGCGCCATTCAACAAGGGTTACCCAGCCTTTCGCCGATGCTACTCGAAGAAACATGGCGCCGTATTCAGACACATCAGGTTACAGATTTCCTGGCTATTTTGCAGCAAAAGAGCGGAGACTAACCATGCAACCCGACTATTTTGAAGTACTGCCGATTCACCCGCGCCCACAGCCTATGGAAACGCTGACCAGTTACCTGACCCGTCTAGCAGAAGCAAATGGAATCCCAAATATCTGCAGGCTCCAGCCGATTATCTTTCCGGATCGCGAAGCAGATTCTCTGCGAGGCATGAAGGACCTTTCTCCCCGATCGTTTGATTCCTTGTTGGTTGCGGCATCCTGCACGGAAGCAGATTTACTGGCAACAACTTTCTATCATTTAATCCGGAAATTCGAGCGACCCACGAATTCCACGACAGTGCCCAGCTTTTTGTTAGGCCACCTGACACCAACGTTACGCTATTGCCCGCTCTGTCTGCAGACCCATTCCCCCTATTACATTCTGCCCTGGCGCTTTACCATGCTCGCGGGTTGTCCCCAGCACGGCTGTCTACTTCTGGATCGTTGTTCTTACTGTGCTGCCGAGATTCCTTTCCTGACTGTCTCTTTGAAAATGAACCAGTGTCCCAGGTGTGGAATGGCATTGAGTGCTGGCCAGGTTACCCCAATGGATAATTTCCAAGAGCAACAAGCTCGACAGCGGTATCGGGATCTGGTCTTTTTACTATCGCCAACCAACGAACCCGAGTTGAGATCTTTCGGTCCGCGCCTGGCATATTGGCGTAAAACAAAGCTGTTGACAGCAAAAACGATTGCCACGGACTTGAATATCCGACTTCGTACAGCGCTTAGTCTTGAACGCCGCATTCCCAATCGTGGAGGAATAAAGTTCGACCACTACCTGGCTTATGTGGATTATCTCGAACTGACTTTTGAAGAGCTTTTCAATACTATCTTGACGCCAGATGAAGAAGGGTATCACCAATGCTTGAGTCCCGCGCAAAGATTTGACCGACAGGAAACCAAACTACTCAACCAGGTCCAGCAAGTAGCTGGCAACATCCAGAAAGAAGGAGAGCGCCTGAGCCAGGAGAAAGTGAGTCGCGCTATGGGTATGCATCGTTCAAGTTTGAAAAATTACCCCAAACTCCAAGCTGCCTTGATCCAAATCAGCCATGAGCGCAAACAAGCAGACCTGCTACGCACTCAACAAAGGGAGCAGGATTTGGTTGAAAAAGTGAATCGGGCGATAGCGTGTTTACGGGCAGATGGCAAACGGGTAACACAAATGGCGATTTCTGGGATGGTTGGGATGCATACCAAGGGATTATTTCGCTACCCAAAAACCAAAGCTATTCTGCTTGAAGTGGCAGACAATAATAAGCAAAAGTGGCGCCAGCAAACCGTACAAACCTTATCTGCCAAGATTCAAGATTCGATCCTTGAGTTGAAGGTGTTGGGACAGCCTGTTACCAAAAGTACAGTGGCCAGATTGATAGG
>JBGSJZ010000145.1:0-10731 GCA_041741455.1 Anaerolineaceae bacterium
AGGCGGTGCCCGGGCAGCGCATCCGCTTCATCTGGCTGCGCGGGCTGCCGGACGTGCACGCCTGGGACCTGCCCGAGCCGGTACCGGGCCAGCGGATTGACCTGGCGCGCTACCGCGTGCTGCTGCTGCGGGCCGCCGGGACGGTCTTTTTACCGTTGGGGATTTCCGAGGAGAAGATGGAAGCGCTGGTGGAGAACCGTTCGTTGGCGGTGCCGCTGCTGCCGGAGCGTCCGCGGGCTGGATTCTTGATGGGGTAGGCTTTTTTAACCACGGAGGACACGAAGAAAAGACTCTTAACACGGAAAAGGCGGGATGAAAACGGATAAACACGGATAAAACATATCGTAAAAACCTTGCCCTGCGGGTAACACGGCACACACGCCTTCGGCTGAGACGGATTTTCATAGAAAAAGCATTTTGAAACATAGTCCCTACGGATGCTTCGTGAAGACACACATCGTCCCCGCCAGGGGAGAGAGCACAGAGAAAACCTTTTTAGCAGATTTTCATGCGGAGTTTTCCATATTAAATGTTCTTCTCAGTGTCCTCAGTGTCTCTGTGGTTAATATATTTTTCTTCTGTGTTAAATTTTCCCCTCACTCTTCCAGCACATCCCAGGCGGAGAAATCCCAATTGCGCAGGCGCTGGCGCAGGCGGGCCCGGCTGGGCAGGCCGAACTTGGCCAGGATGCGGCGGGCGTGGGTCTTGACGGTTTCGGGGGAAAGTACCAGGCGCAGGGCAATCTCGTCCGAGGTGTAATTCAGGCAGATCAGGGCAGCCACTTCCTGCTCGCGGCGGGTCAGGTTGTGCCAGAGGCGAGTGTTTTCTGCGTCGAGCTGGCGCTGCTGCAGGGCGTCGGAGAGCAGGTCGGCAGCTACGTCGTCCGGCGGACGCTGCTGGCGGCGGGCCAGCTCCAGCAGGGGCGCGACCAGCCCGTCCCCCAGGTGAAAGGTGCGCGGGTGGGGTGCAAACCAACGGCGGATGCGTTTCCAAAGATCCATGACAACAGTATAACAGAAAATATGTTCTAAAACAAGAAATTGACGGGGAGAAAAAAGAAGGGATCAGATATCCTGGAGATTCTGATCCCTGAAGTTGGCAGGGAAGATAGCTGTTGTCTATTGGATGAGACGTGCATCTACTTCGATTTTGGCCCGGTGTAAACAACTTCAAACAGCAACTTGTCGGGGCTCTCGAACATAACCTGATAATAGGTTGAGTTTTCGTCGCCGCAAAACTCTGGCCGATGACGCGGTGTTTCGAAGAGCGCTGCAATGGCATGCTCTTTGAGGTAAACGACCGCCTTGTTAACATCTGCCTGGCGGGGAACGGCAATCGCCAGGTGATTCACGCCGGGTCCATCGTAGTCATTCGCAACGTGTTTTAACATACTGCCGAACCAAAGGCTGGCTTTGTGTTCATCTTCAACCCCAAGCATATCGGGCTCGTCACAAAGAATCTGCCAACCCAAGAAGGTAAACAAGTCTTTATAAAACGGCATGTTCTTGGGATCGATGTTGTATTGAATATGTCCAACACTGGATTTGATCATCATTTCCTCCGGAATTTAAACTGGTACGTCTATAATAAGACAGTTGTTCTACAAAGTCAATAAAGAATCCCAGATGTGTCTGTTCCAAAATCGGTTGGGGACTTGTAGAGCGTTATATATGGGGGGATTCAAACAAGCATGAACTTTGCTATCGCCGTATGTGGCGAGTTGTTCCAAAATCAACCAGAAAAGGGACAGATACCTAATTTCAGCATGCTATAATGAATTCAGCAAAGGTCCTTGCCTGCTACAATTCATTCTCTTGGATCCTTGAAAGGAGAATGTATGCGCCTCTCCATTTCCCTGGTATTGATTTCAGCCATCCTCCTGGGCTCGTGTGCGGTGCCCACCCCTCTGGCAACTACTGAAAGCACTCCAATCCCCATTCAACCGACCAGTACGCCCACTCATCTCCCTTCACCTACCCAGCCCGAACCCACCGCCACGCTGACCCTGGCGCCAAGCCCTACATCACTCCCGCCAACCCTGGTGGCATTTTATACTCTTGAATTGCAATTTAGCACCACCTCGGATTGGTCCACGCTAGTCATTTTGAATCCAGAGCGTATTCTGGCGCTGCGCACCCTCAGCACCCAGGGGGAGGCGGATTATGCCTCGGCCAGCGCTGAGTACCTGGCGCTCGGCCAGCCACTTTCGGCGGCCAACGCTGGGAAAAGTGTTGGCATGACCGTTCAGTTGGCGCTGGACGCCAACGGGCTGGACGAGCCGTTGGAATTTTTCCTCAAGAAGGGGGATCTCAAGGCCAGCACTGTTACGGTTTCCATCCCAGATGGTGATGAAAACCAGGTGCTGAAGGAGGTTAACCACTCCGGGGTCACCAGCAGCGGGGAGAATCCGCTGCCCTTCTCCGTGGATCTGGCTGAACTGCAAATGCAGGCGCCGCAAACAGCGCAGGTGAAAACCCCCGGTCTGCCAAAGCTGGTCTGGGCGTTTTTCTACATGTGGTATGCGCAAAGCGACTGGTCCAGCCCGTGGTTGAAGGACTGGCCGAGCGTGAAGTATGCTTCGAGCGCCCCGGTGGTGATCGCTCAGCAGGTGGATCAGGCGCAGAGCGCCGGGATTGATGGCTTTATTTCCTCCTGGTGGGGACCGGGCAGCGATACGGATAATAGTTTGCGAACATTATTGACGATTGCCGATGAGAAGAATTTCAAGGTCAGCTTGTATTTCGAGACGCTGGCCGGCCCGGATGGTGGGGCACTGCGTGAGGAGGAAATTTACATCTGGCTGGCCTATGCCATCCGCACCTACCGCGAGTACCCGGCCTACTACCAGGTGGATGGCAAGCCGCTGATCGTGCTCTGGGCTTCAGCCGTGGTGGAGCAGGCTGCCTGGGAGCGTATCTTCAATAAATTGCGGGTGGAAGGGCTGGAGGCCGTCTACCTGGGTATGGGCTATGACCCGGGTTTGCTGTCCACCTTTGACGGCCTGCACGATTATGGCGTTTTCCTGTATTCGGACCTGGCGCAAACTGACTTATCCATGGCGCGTGCGGTCCGCAATTATTCCCTGCTGGAGCCGGAAGCCAGGCCCAAGATTTGGGCCGCCACCGTCCAACCGGGATACGATGACACCTTGCAACCTACCCGCGAAGGACTGGTGCAAGAGCGGGAAAACGGTGATTACTATCGCATCACCTGGGAGGCGGCTATCGCCAGTGCCCCGGATTGGATCTTCATCACCAGTTGGAACGAGTGGTATGAGCATACCCACATCGAACCGGGTGTGACCTGCGGGGATCAATACCTGCTAATTACACGCGAATATGCGGATCAATGGAAGGGGAAGTAGGGAGACAATTTTACTTTGCGTGGGCAGCGGACCGGCTAGTTTGTCTCGGTCACCTTGTGGAGGAGGCGCGGGTGATCCGCATCGTAGCCCTTGGCCAGCGTCAGGTGGTAGGCAAATAGTTGGGCGGGGACGATATTGACCAATGGGGAAAGCCACTCTGGCACCTCCACGGGGATGGGGATGGGAACCTGGGCCAGCTCCAGCGCTGCGGTTGAATTGGAAATTACCACCAGTTCAGCCTGCAGCTCGGCTTTCAGGTGCCGCATAAAATCCAGCAACGACTCGAGCACAACCCCGTTGGAAGCCACGGCCAGCACCGGGAAACCCTGCGTAACCACCGCCACCGGACCGTGTTGGAAATCTGCGGTTGAATACGGCTCAGCCGCAATATAGGTCATCTCCTTCAGTTTCAAGGCCCATTCGTAGGCGGTGGCGTAGTTATAGCCGCGTCCCAGCACCACGCATTGTTGCATGTAACGGTAGCGTTCGGCGGATTTTTCGATGATCTCGTCCTGGGCCAGGGCCGCTTGCAGCCAACCTCCCAGCTTATCCAGTTCACCCCAGGCAAAATCATCCTGCGCCAGCGCCGCCGAAAGCATGGCAATGGCCAGCAATTCAGCGGTGTAGGTCTTGGTAGCTGCCACTGCCAGTTCCGGGCCGGCCTGGATATCCAGCACAAAATCGGCTTCCTGTGCCAGGGGGGAATCAGGTGCGTTGGTGATGGCCAGGGTCAGGTTGCCCTGGCGTTTGCCCTCGGCCAGCACGCTGACGATATCCGGCGATTGGCCGGATTGCGAGATGCCAACCACCAGGGCATTATGCAGGCGGGGCGGCTGCTGATAATAGGTAAACAGCGAAGGTGTTGCCAATGCCAATGGCAGACGGTTACGCCCACCTAAAATGTAATTGGCGTAGCGTCCGGCGTTATCGGAGGTGCCGCGGGCGGCCAGGAAAATCCATTGAATTTTCCGCTCCCGGATGGCGCGGGCGATGGCTTCAATCGCCGGGCGTTGGCGGGCCAGCAGAGTCATCAGCCGCTCAGGCTGTTCAAAGATTTCAGATCGAATGCTCATACCAATCCTTCTTGCTCCATCTATTTCACCCGCCTGGTTTTCGTATCCGGTACAAACCGCTGATCGAGGCGGACAATTGTCCGCGCACCTGCACATCTGGATGGGTGCCAGCCGCTTGCATGCCCAGCAGGACCGCCCCCAGCACTGGTGGGGCTTGCAGGTGAATGAATTTTGCCCCGGGGGCAGCAGTCAGAACCACTTTTTTCATTGATTCGCTCAACAATGGGCTGCCCTCGAACAGGCTGCCGATCTGCACCAGGTCAAATTCCAGGTCTTCAAACCCCAGTTGGTGGATGACAGTCAGTGCCATTTCGCCCAACCCCCGGCCAGCCTGCCGGATCAGCTCCTGCGCCATTAAGTCACCCCTGGCAGCTATCTGGCAGACCAGCGGGGCCAGGCTGCCATCCAGCCACAGCCGCCGGCTCATGATTTCCTCAATCAACTGTTCGAGGGAAGAGAGACCGAATTTTTCCACCAGGGCAGCTGAAAGCTGACTGGGTGGGCGGCGGCCGGTCCATTCATAAGCCAGAGCCTGGGTGGTCAGGATCATCAGCTCGCTGGCTCCGGCGAATTCGCCGAACTCCGCCCCGCCACCGGTGACCCGCCCACGCCGCTGGCGGCTGGCATCCCAACCGCGACAGTTGCAGCCGGTACCAGAGACCACCGCCACACCCCAGCCGCGCTCCGACCCGGCCAGCAAGCCCAACTCGACGTCGTTGACCAATTCTACAGCGCCGCCCAACCCCAGCGGGCGGATGCGCTCCAGGAGTGGTGCGGCCTGGTTCGGCCAGTCGTAACCCCCAATTCCAAAGCCGGCGCCGGCGATTTCAGCGGGTTGAATTTCAGCGCCTGCCAGGGCGTTTTCCGCTGCTTGGCGCAGGTTGGCCTGGAAGCCGTCCATCCCCACCACTTCATGGTTACCGGGACCGCCCTCGGCGTAGCCCAGCACCTGGCCGTTTTCGTCACTGATGGCGACGCGGGTTTTGCTCCCGCCCAGATCAGCGCCTAGAAAATAAAGCGACATTCAACCTCCGGAGGGATCAGGCGTTCCAAAACTGCGGTAAATAGGGACGGTGGGTGATTAGAAGATCGTCCAGCACTGCGCCGACCTGGTCAACCTGCGGGCCAAGTGGATGGGCAAGCAGGGCCTGGTACAGTAAATCCCGATCGCCCGTGATAGCTGCCCGGGCGGTCAGCAGCTCGACCATTTTGACCTGGGCAAGCAGCCCAAAACAGACCTCCGGCAGCGGCCTGGCGGGTAGCGGGTGCACTCCCTGTCCATCCACCCGGCAGGGCAGCTCCAGCACCCAATCTGCCGGCCAACCCGGCACGGCCCCGTTGTGGCGCATGTTGAGCACATGAGTCTCACCGCGGTTATTGGCGTGGGCATCCAGCAATTGGGTGGCGGCGGTTGAGTAATAGGCCCCGCCCCGCTTCATCAAGTCCTCGGGCGGCTGGTTGCACTGGGTGTCGGCATAGTCGCGCAGCAGGTCTTTCTCCACTTCCATCACTGTCTCCGCCCGCGAGGGCGGCCAGCCGTTTTGTTCCTCCAGCTTGTGATGGGTGGCGTAATAGTATTGCAGGTAATAATTGGGGATCATCCCCAGGGTTTCCAGTAGTTCCGGGGGGAACTCCGGGTTCGCCGAAGCGCGCAGGGCTTCGATTGCGCCGTGCAGCACTGGTTGCCAAAGATCCAGCCCCTCCACCTTCAAACCACGGTGCCAGGTCAGGTGATTTAGCCCCAGCGTATCCAGCTCACAATCCGACGGGTTGATTGGGCGTCCCAATAACTTTTCCAACTCGGTCACCATGGCCATCTTGGTGGTGATGGCCACGTTGCACACCCCCACGGCCGGCAGATCCGGGGCAGCCAGCGCCAGCGCCTGGACGATCAACCCGGCCGGGTTGGTGAAATTGGCCAGCAGGGCGCCCGGCGCCAGTTCCTGGATATCCCGGGCCAGGCGCAAGATGACCGGGATGGTGCGCAGGGCTTTGGCCATGCCGCCGATGCCGGTGGTCTCCTGGCCGATCAGGCCATGGCGCAACCCCAGGTACTCATCCTCCCGGCGGGCAGGCATCTGCCCCACCCGCAATTGGGTGATGACGTAGTTTGCCCCACGCACGGCAGCCCGCTGGTCCTGGCTGTGAATGACCTTGAATGGCGCCTGATGGGCTTCTGCAATGCGCTGGGCGAACTCCCCGACGATCTTCAAACGGGTTGCGTCGATGTCCATCAACCACAGCTCAGACAGGGGGAAAGTTTTCGTGCGGGATAAAAATCCCATTAACAATTCCGGGGTATAGGTGGAGCCGCCGCCGATTACCGCAACTTTCATAGATGTTCTCCAGGAAATATAGTTGTACGTGAAGAATCAAATTATAAAGTGATTGTAGCACAGGCTTGACAGAAGGCCTCTTCACCATCTGATATAATCAGGGGGTATGGAGTTATTATGAAAAAGTACTTTTTTGTATTCATGACCCTGCTGTGCGGGTTGGGACTGCTGGCCTTGACCGGGCCAGCGATTGCCGCCCCGGCGGCACAGGTGTACTACTACACTCCCACCCCCCGGCCGGATGGGCGCATCATCTACATCGTCAAAGCCGGGGATTCGTGCATCCGGGTGGCGCTGCTCAACAATATCAGCGAGCAGCAACTGCGCGAGTTGAACGGCATCACTGGCTCGGACTGCCCGATTCAAGAAGGCCAGGAACTGCTGATTGGCCAGTTGCGCGAGGAAACTGCCACGCCCGGCCCCTCACCGACCGCCACACCCTTGCTGCCCACCCCTACCGCCTTCCGCGGCTATGGTACGGTCTGCGTGGTGCTGTTTGATGATGTCGACGGAAACGCCCGCCTGGACGAGGGCGAACTCTGGCTGGCGGGTGGCGCCATCAACATCATCGACCGGCGCGGCCAGGTGAATATCAATGGTGAAACGATTGAAATTAATGAAGATGAGGAACCAACTTGTTTTGAAAACTTGGAGGAGGGGGATTACAACGTCAGCATTGCCATCCCGGATGGCTACAACGCCACCACCTCGATGAATTTTCCGCTTAAATTACTGGCCGGGGATACCGCCACGCTGGATTTTGGCGCTCAGAAAAGCGGCCAGGTGCTGCCGGAGGAGGTCATCCCGACTGGGGGTGAGCGCTCGCCGATGCTGGGGATCGTGGGCGGGCTGTTGATTCTGGCCGGTCTGGGGATCGGGATTTATTTCCGGTTTTTGAAGAAATAATCCAGGACAACCTTCGGTTTGCCTATTTAAGAACATAAGGTCGTCCGGCTGGACGACCTTATGTTCTTAATGAGGTGCTCTACACTCTACCCGAATCGCTCTTCTTTCCAGATATCAGCCTCATTGTGGTAACCAGCCTGTTCCCAGAATCCGGGTTTGTCGTGCGCCATGAACTCCAGGCCACGCAGCCACTTGGCGCCCTTCCACAGGTAGGGTGTGGCCAACTCAGCCCGGCCGGGGATGGCTCCGACCACGCCCCGCAGCGGGTAGCCATGGTCAGGTGTGATGGGTTGGCCGTCGTAATGGGTGGCCAGCAGGAAGTTATCCTGCAGCGCCACTTCCAGCGGCAGGTTGACAGTGAAGCCGTATTCGGCATGCTGCAGCAGGTAGCGGGCAGTCGGCTTCAGGCGAATCAGACCCTGCTCGATCAACGTGCGCAGTGCCACCCCCTCCCATTCAGTATCAAACTTGGACCACTTGGTCACACAGTGCAGATCCATCTTCTGGCGGGTGCGCGGCAACTGGTTGAATTCAACCCAGTTAAGGCGCAGCGGTTCTTCAATTTCGCCCCAGGCCTTCAGATCCCAGGTGGCCGGGTTGAAGTGCGGCACCGGGCCGTAATGCAGCACCGGGAAGCGCTGAGTCAGCGACTGACCGGGCGGCATGCGGCCGGACTCTTTCATCTTTTGCTCATCATCGCGGCGGCGGAAGATGCTATCAAACATAATGGATACCTCCACTGCAGATTATACCGAATTTGCCGACAAATTCCACCTGCAAGCCTGTACAGCCTTGCAGGTGGTTGACTAAACAACTCGACTGATTTTGCCTGCAAACTACTTGCAAAGTGGAAGATGAAACTTTTTCGGGGTTTCATCGTTATAGTATATGTAGTTCACTTCATCCCATGGAGGTGCCTGATGGCTGCAATTGTGTACCTGGCAGTAGGCCTGGTCGGCGTAGTGTTTATCGCCCTCAGCTTCTCTGGAACCACTTCGGAGCGTTGATGACCGGCAGTGACTGCCCCAACGACTAGCGCCCTGGAAATATCTTTCCGGGGCGCTGGTTATTTAACGATTGATAACACCCAAAATATTGACGGTTACAAGCCATTGCGCAGCATCCTCGCCAGAGGACCAGCTGTCGCGGAGCATCCCCGTCAGGGGACCAGCTAAAGGCTCAATTTCAGCAAATGAAAATAATGGTCACGCTCATGCCAGACTGTGCGGCGTACCAGTTTGCGCGGGCTCCAGATTTCGCCATCTTTCCCAACCACCTGCTCCACCCCTGCCAGCCCGGGCAGCACTTCCAACAGGCGCTCATGGGTAAATTCGAACCGTTCAAAAACATCTTTTGGCAGCTCTGCGCGTGCTGTGCCTGCCAGGCCCAGCCGATCCATCAGCCACCACTTGGCAGTGGCCACATGCGCAACAATGCCGAGGCGGCTCCAACGTTCTTCCGGGATTTTCTCATCCAATGCTTCCGGTGATAACGACCTGGCAAACTCCAGTAATTCGGCATGACTCCAGGCTAACAACTGCTGCGTTCGATCCACTTCAGTTTTCGTAAGAGGTTTCCAATCGTGCCGAAAAAAAGCATTGATCAAATAACCTTCAGGAACAGGATCAAATTGTGGGTCAATTGAGTACACTTCAAAACTTTCCACCAGGCGCACATCAAAATTGCCTAGATCGGCCAGCCAACTATTCGGAGCATGGGCCCCCAACCAATCGGCATAAGCCAGCAGGGCTTGCGGCACGCTGAGCAGTGCCTCAGCGCCATCCTGGCCATAGGCAAAGCAGCCGGGGTAATCCAGGGCCCAGGCGATTGAACGACCTTCAAAACCATTTTCCAGACCAACGCGAATTTGCATGGAGTGCCTCCTGATCGAGATTAATCATAACAGAAAATCACCGCCGGGCGCAATTCGCTTTTTAAAAAGCCACTCGCACACTCGGAGGGGTGGGTCACACACACGAAGTGCGCCTTTGGCGAACGATTTTATACAACTATCCCGGGTAAGGGCGATCGCGCAGCACCCAGTTAGCATACAATCGACAAAGGAGTCGAAATGGGGTAGAAATAATGTGAGACCAATCGCATTATCTACCCCATCGGGACCAGACCTGGGATCAAGGACCAGCAGCACTCCGCGTTGCGAACGCCACTATGGGACTGTCCCCCAGGTCTTATATGAGACTGTCGAAAACGTGTTGCGTCATGAACGCCATAACTGGAGGACAGCAAAAGGTGCTAATGGGAGCCAATGGTCGCTCAGGGAGGTCCATATGTTAGTATACATTGGAATCGACTGGAGTGAACAGAAGCATGATATAGCAATTATGAATGAGAAAGGAGGAGTAATTGACCAATTAACCATTGCCCATACATGGGAAGGACTGTTGCATATCGACCGCATGTGTCAAAAACTTGGTCTTGGTGAGCAGGATTGCATGATCGGGATCGAGACGAGCCACAATCTTATACTGGACTATTTGCTTACAAGGGGATATTCCAAGATATTCATCATCCCACCAAGCACGGTAAAAGATTGCCGAGGACGGTTCGGGGCAAGCAAAGCCCGAACCGATCAGAGCGATGCGCGTCTCCTGGCAGATATTGTGCGAACAGATCAGAGGAGATTACATTGTTGGCATGTAGATTCATTGTTGACCCGGCAAATCAGAGCTCAAGTCAGCCTAATCAATTATTTGACCGAGCAGATTATTCGTACCTGTAATCGCTTACGCTCTGCTCTGGTGCGTTATTACCCGGCTGCTTTACATGTCTTCAGTAGTTTAGATTCAGCCATCTGTTTAGCCTTCATTCAGGCTTTTCCTACCCCTGAAATGGCGGCTAGGCTGACATTTTCAGACTTTCAAGCATTTGCCAGATTGCATCGCTATCCATTTCCAAAACGTTTACCCGCTTGCTTTGCCCGCCTGCAGCAGTCTTATCCACAACCTTCTCAAGCTACTACTTTGATCTATCAGCCCCAAGCCTGTTTGCTGGCTAAACTGGTTGCAGAGTTTATTCAAGCTAAAAATTCTGC
>JBGSJZ010000146.1:0-16550 GCA_041741455.1 Anaerolineaceae bacterium
AGAACAGGAGAAGAGCATGAAACGTGAGGATCTAATCAAACTTGGAGTTGCAGAAGACGTGGTCGATAAGATCATGGCCATGCACGGCGCGGATATCGAAGGGCATAAAACCCGGACTACGGCGTCCCAGACCGAGCTGGAAGGAATGCGGACCCAACTGGGCGAGGCAAACAAGCAAATCGAGGCTTTCCGGGGCATGGATGTAGACGGTATCCGGCGGGCGGCTGATGAGTGGAAGGCTAAAGCCGAACAGGCCCAGGCGGAGGCTAAAAAGCAGGTCGATGATCTGCGTTTCAACCACGCCCTGGACGGGGCGCTGAGCGGCGCGAAGGCGAAAAATGCCAAAGCGGTGCGGGCGCTGTTGAACCTGGACGGGTTGAAACTGGACAACGAGGGTAACCTGGTTGGACTGACTGAGCAGCTCGAGAAGATCCGAACGGACAATGATTACCTGTTCGAAAGCGACCAACAACCCCCGCGGATTGTGACCGGGGGACAACCTAAAAGCGTGATTGGTGACCCGATGATTCAGGCTGCAAGAAGGGCAGCGGGGTTGCCGATCGAGGGAGAAAAGTAACGATGGCTAACTCAATTGCATTAGCAAACAAGTTTCTGCCGATTCTGGACGAAATCTACAAATCGGCGTCGTTGACGGCTGCTATGGATGCTCTGACCAAACCGGTCGAGTTCGGTGCAGCGAATGAAGTCAAGGTGTTCAAGACCAGCATGGTTGGTCTGGGCACCTACAGCCGCTCAACCGGCTACCCGGCAGGCGATGTGACCGGCACCTGGGAAACGATGGCCCTGGCGGCAAGCCGCGGCCGGTCGTTCTCGATCGACCGGATGGACAACGAGGAAAGCCTGGGCCAGGCCTTTGGCACCCTGGTTGGCGAGTTTATCCGCACCCAGGTTGTGCCCGAAGTGGACGCCTACCGCTTTGCCAAGTATGCCGGCACCAGCGGGATCTCGACCGTCTCAGAAGCCGCTCTGACCACGGCAGCCGGTGTGCTGGCTGCGTTCGATGCTGCCATGACCACGATGGACGGTGATGAAGTTCCCGCCGAGGGACGCATCCTGTACATCTCGAGCGCCCTGTATTCGCTGCTCAAGGCGTCCGTTTCGCGCAGCCTGGCGAATGAAACCAGCGCCGATCGGCGCTTGCAGGCCCTTGACGGGGTGCGGGTTGTCTCCGTGCCGCAAAGCCGGTTCTATACCCAGGTGACCCTGGATGCCGGTTCGACCTCCAGCGCGGGCGGCTTCTCGAAGACTGCCAGCACCGGGCGGGATATCAACTTCCTGTTGGTACACCCGACTGCGGTGCTGCAGCCGACCAAGCTGAGCCTGCCGAAGATCTTCAGCCCGGATGAAAACCAGACTGCAGATGCCTGGTTGTTCCAGTTCCGCCTGTATCACGACGCGTTCGTGTACGAGAACAAGGTGGACGGCGTCTATCTGCACAAGAAAAACGCCTAACCCTGAATCCTGAATAACGATGAAGGCCGGGGTCTACAAGCTCCGGCCTTGAAAGAAGGTGACTGATATGGCTCAATTAAAACAAGTTCAAATTCAGGGCTGGCTGAAAGATGTCAGTGACAACTTTGCGGCACTCGGTCCGATCGGCGCGGATGATGGGCTGGGCAGCCTGCGGGTGGCCCGGTTCACCTACGACGTGGCTGGGACGGACAGCGCGGATGGGCTAAATAACGCAGTTGGCGCCCACGGCGTGGGTGTGACCCTGCCGGCGAATGCGATCGTGGTTGGCGGGTTCCTCGATGTGAACACTGCCTTCACCACCTCGGCTTCCGGCACCCTGGCAATCCACGTGCAGGCTGCGAATGACATCCAGACGGCGACCATTGTTTCCGGAGCTCCATACTCGACGATCGGCCGTAAGGCGATCACCCCGAAGGCCAACACCCCGGAATCCACCAGCGTCAAGACCACGGCGGCCAGGGAAATCACCTGCACCGTTGCGGTTGGAGCGCTGACGGCCGGCAAGCTGACCGGCTACCTGTATTACGTTGAAGGCCTGGCTTCGGCTTAGGCTTGAGGAGGCTGAGCTATGGCATACGCAGATTACGATTTTTATGTCGGTGATTTCCTGGGGACTGCCATAGCTCTGGCTGATTTTGCACGCCTGGCAGCCAGGGCCAGTGCGCTGATCGATCGGATGACGTTTGGCCGGACGGCGGCGGTGATGGCCCTGGAAGGTGAAGTTGGGGCAGACACGGCCACCATTGCGAAGGTAAAGAAGGCCACCTGCGCAGTGGCTGAAGAAATGCAGGCGCAGGAGCAGTCCGGTGGCTTGGTGACGAGCGAACGGATCGGGAATGTCTCGGTGACGTATGCCAATAGCCGCAGCGAAAACGGGCGGCTGGCCGAGGCGGCCAAGACCTACCTGTGGGACAGCGATTTGCTGTACCGCGGGTTCCTGTCTGACGAAGTGAGCGGCGGGGATGAGGCCTAACACTGACCTGACGATCTACACGAAGGGCGTGGACGCGACCACACGTAGCGAAACCTGGACGATCTCGTACGTTTCCGGGATTTTCTGGGATGAGAGCAAGGCGGCCAATGTGAATCGCTCCGGGTTGCTGGAAGCCGACCGGGTAACCGTGTACATCCCGTTTAGCCGGGGTGAGCTGGATATCCGGGCGGGGGATGTGCTGGTACCTGGTACGGTCTACGAGGCGATCAGCAGCAGCTTCACAATCAGCGATTTGAAGGCGCTCTACCCACGAAGCGCAACCGTGCGCAGTGTGGACCGGATGGACCGTGGATCTCTGCACCTGCGGCACTGGCAGATTGGATGTCAATAATGGCGAAACCAATCATCGAAACCCCCAAAGGAACCATCGCAGTTGGCAAGAACGGCAAAGCCAAGTTGGAATTTAGCACCACGTTCCAGCCCAAGTGGCAAAGGCGCTACTCGGCTGCCCAGAAGTTCGTGGACAGCGAGGTGCTGCGGCTGTGTGACAAGCTCATCCCGATGCGAACGGGGATGCTGATCAAAAGCGGCATCCTGGGAACGGAGGTCGGATCAGGGACAGTGCAGTGGATCGCGCCGTATGCGAAGGGGCAATACTACAAAGGCCGGGCGGTTGGCTCTTCGGAGACCGGGCCGCTACGTGGGCCGTTTTGGTTTGAGCGATTTAAGCAAGAGCATGGCCAGAAGGTCATCACTGGAGCCAAGAGAATCGCTGCGAGGGGTGCGTAATGGCCGTGATTGATGCCGTGAGAACCTACTTGGCAACGTACTCCGGGCTGGAAGCAGGGGCTCCGCTGTGGGTGGGCTTCCTGGGTCCGGAAGCGACAGAGTACGCGATTGTACCCCTGGCGGGTGCGAAAGTAATTGAGAGTTACGTCAACGGAGCCAGCCTGCGGGAGTTCCCGTTTGCTTTCCAGAGCATGGAGAGCACGGCGGACAACCTGGCGCGGCTGGAAGCAATTGGATTTTTTGAAGCCTTTGCCGATTGGTTGGAATCACAGAGCGCGGCGGGAACATTGCCGATCCTGGCCAGCGGGAAGACCGCTGAGCAGATCGAAGCCACCGGCTGGGGCTATCTGTTTGAGCAAGGCGTCAGCGACACGGGAATTTATCAGATCCAGTGTCGGCTGATTTACCGGCAAAACGCATAAGGAGAATTGACAATGGCAAAAGTAAAACGGTCAGAGGTTGCAACCTTCCTGAACACCGGCACACTGGTAACCCCGGTATGGTCGAGGATTGGGGAAGGGGTAACAACTGCGGCGATTCAATATAACCCGCAGACCACCGAGGAGACCTACATCCACGAGGATTCTGGCAGCACAATCATTGAGTCCTACAAACCGAACATGCCGATCGAGGCGACTGCAATCAACACCGATGTAGTGTTCGAGTTCGTTGACGCCTTGCGCAAAAGCAGGGCGGTGCTGTCGGCGGCTGAGACGGAAATCGTCAACGTGTGGCTGTATGAAACACCCACGACCGGGACCTACCCGGCTGAACGGCAGTCGGTAGCGATCCAGATCGATGATTTTGGAGGAGACGGGGGAACCGCCGCCAAGATCAATTACACGATCAACTTCCTGGGCGACCCGGTTGCCGGGACGTTCAACCCGACCACGCTGGCCTTCGTGGCGACCTAAGATCATCAGGCCGGGTGAGTAGCCCGGCCTGAAAGGAGAACGGCATGCCTGTTTTGCTGTATTTACCGTCTGTGTACCAGGCGGGATTCGTAAACATTTCCGCGTCGATCTGGACGTACCTGGGCAATCACCCGGGGGCCACTGCGGCCGAGATGGCCAGCGGGTTGAGTATCAACCTGGCACAGGTCAGCACGGCGGTCGAGACCCTGAATGCACAGTTCGTGGTGGTGCGCAGATATGACGCGGCCGGAGTGCCAGGTTACTGGAAGTCCAGCCAGTACGAGGCGCTGATCGTGGCAAACCTGGGGGCGGCCCGCAGTTGGATGGCCAGCCACAGCGGGAGCGACGTGACAGCAATGGCGAGCGCCCTGAGCCTGCATTATGGGGTTGCGATGGGCCTGGCCGAGGCGCTGCAAGCTGAGGCAAGCTGCAAGATGTTGTCTGCATAGGTGAGGCATGGCGCAATACGGACGCCCGGATAGTGACATCACACAGAGTAACTGGAGCGGTGGTTATGGAACCATCGACGAGGCCAGTTACTCGGATGCTGATTACATCACGGGCAGCTCGAGCGCCAACGGCACGGCCGAATACGGCCTGAGTAATGTAACCGACCCGGTGAGCAGCTCCACGCACGTGGTGCGCTTCCGGGCCTGGCAGCAGAACAATTCCCACCAACGGACACTGGTGGCCAGCCTGTACCAGGGGACAACGCTGATCAGCTCGTACAACGGCGGGGTAGCGTTCAACCTGGTGAAGGGGACGGCCACGGCATACAGTTGGACCCTGAGCAGCGGTGAGGCGGATGCCATTACCGATTACTCCGACCTACGGGTGCGGTTCGTGTCCGGTGGCACAGTTGGAACTCCTGCAGGCAGCCGATCAGCGGTGTATGTTTCGTGGTCAGAGCTGGAAGTCCCGGACGCCAGTGGCAGCACCTATAACGAGAGCATAAGTTTAGGGCGCTCGGGAGGTGTTAGCGAGGGGGACGCTCTGACCGCGGTTGCCAGCATCAGCCTGGGACGTTCTGCAGGGTTGAGCCTGGCGAATGTGATGGATCTGGTCGCAGCGCTCAGCCTGGCACGGACTCACGGACTGAGCAGCAGCAATACCCTGGATACAGCCGGAGCGATCAGCCTGGTGCAATCGAAAGGTTCGATTGTGATCGCCTCGGACAGCGGAAACCTGTCGTTTGATGCTACTCCAACGGTTGGAAACCTGATTTTGGTAGCGGTATCCTCCTGGCAGGGAGACCTGGGAACCGGGGCGGTGACAGACAACCAGGGGAACACCTACACACGGAGACCCAAGCAGGAATTCGCAACGGATGCCGATGTAGCTATTTTCTCGGCGATTGCCAGCACTGCATCGGGAACGTTTACCATAACCGTCAACCCAACTGGAGCGAGCTGCGATTTCACGTTTTCCATTGCTGAATTCAGCGGGGTGAACGCAGATCCATTTGATGGGCAAACCAGCGGAACTGGCACCGGTACATCGGTTTCATCCGGTAGTTTGCTGCCGTCCGTCAATAACTGTCTGTGGGTGGGTGCGATGACCCACGGCACCACGGATACCAGCATCCAAGAGACCAACGGCACTCTGATTTATGAAAACCAGGGCGGCTCGAGCAATATGCCGCTGTCGTTTGTTTATAAGGTCCAGACGACGGCGGCGAGTGAGGCGGCCACCTGGACGATCGGCGCCAGCGCAACCTGGGGAGCGGTGATTGCATCGTTCAAGCCAGCCAGCGGTGGGACAGTTTACAACGAGAGTATCACTCTGGCAAAAAGCGCGGCGCTCAACCAGGTAAACGGGATGGACATGGTGGCGGCGCTCAACCTGGGGCGCTCGGCCGGCATCAGCGATAGCGGTAACCTGGTGATGGAAGCCGGGATCTCGTTGAGCAAAGTGTCCGGGGTCGCGGACGCGGGCGGAATGGACGTGTTTGACACGGTCAGCCTGGCGAAGGGGCTGGGCCTGGGCACGCTGAGCGGAATGAGCATGAGCGATGCGATCGCCCTGGGGCGCAGCCTGGGCCTGACAGACGCCAACCGGTTGGATGCAGTTGGAGCGGTCAGCCTGGGGCGCAGCCAAGCGCTGAGCGATAGCAACAGCCTGATCGCTCAAGCTGCGGTCCAGCTGTCTCGGACGCACGGGGTGAGTCTGGCGACGGCGCTGGAGATCCTGACGGCGATCAGCCTGGCAGAAAGCCTGGGGCTGGGTGCGGTCGGGGGTACGACCCTGAATGATGCAGTCGCACTGGCCAGGGTGGCCGGTCTGACCACGTTGAACATCATCAGCAAGGATGAAGCGATTAGCCTGGTGAGAAACGCCGGGGTGAGCGCTGGTAACAGCCTGGACGCAGCCAATGTGATCAACCTGGAGAAAAGCGCCGGGGTTGGAACGGTTGAAAGCCTGGACGCGGTTGCAGTGGCTAGCCTGGCGAAGAGCCTGGGGCTCAACCCAGAAAGCAGCGCCAGCCTGGGCGCAAATTTGACGCTGGCGAAAAGCCTGGCAGCGACAATGGCGGCGGCGCTGGAGATCAACACGAGCATCGCCCTGGGGATGGTGCTGACGGCGCTGTTTGCAGGGTCGGAGGGGACACAATCCCCGACACCGGCCTGGCGGATTTATGTGGAGCCGGGTGAGGGCCGGGTGTATATGGCGACCGGTGAGGCTCGGGTGCATGTGGTTGGGTCAAGTAGAAACATTTATGTCATTAATAGCGGGCGAACACACACGCCAAGAAGGAGTTAGGAAATGGAAAGTAAATTTGGGATCAAGCTGGAAAACCATTACAAGGTCGAGTGTTTCGACCAGGATGGTCGGTTGAAATGGGTTGAGGAAGTTGACAACCTGGTGGTAACTGAGGGTCTGAACGATTCCCTTGACAAGCATCTGAAGGGCAGCGCTTACACGGCGGCCTGGTATGTTGGTCTGACCACGGCGAGCGACACATTTGCCGCGGCCGATACGATGGCCAGCCATGCCGGTTGGGCGGAAAGCAGCAGCTATTCCAACGCCACCCGGCCGGCGCTGACCCTGGGCACGGTTTCAGCTGGATCGGTGGACAACAGCGCCTCAAAAGCGGTGTTCAACATCAATGCAACTGCCACGATCGGCGGGGCTTTTGTGGTCAACAACAGCACCAAAGGCGGCTCAACCGGTACGCTGTACGGCGGGGCGGCTTTCTCGGCGGATCGCTCGGTTGTGAACGGCGATACGCTGAATGTGACCGTGACTGCTACGGCTGCCGCAGCGTAACGGGCTGAAATGAGTGAAATGAAATGACCGGCGTATTCGGGAAGGACCCAAGTGAGGATTTCGACTACCAGTTCGATTTTTCAGGGCTGCTGGTAGAGGATGAAGCCATTGCGTCGTATGTGCTGAGCGTAGAGACCGGGATCACAATGCACAGTGATAGCAACTCGGATACGGCGGTCATTTTCTGGCTGTCGGGTGGAACGGCCGGGGAGACGTATCACATCACCTGTGAGGGCGTGACCAACTCCACACCGGCCCGGCATTACGTCTCAAGCATCGACATAACCATTTACGACAAGTGAGGTAATGTGGACAGGGTAATTATGGGAAAGACTACTTCCAACTCTCGCGCCTTACAATTCTTCCGATTTGCGGGTGATCAACTCCGTAAATCTTTGCAAGCGCGCGCTGACTTTCTTTCCCGGTCGAATATCTCTGGCGAATTTCGTTTACTTGTTCTTGCGTCAACTTATGCTTTCCGTTCGTTTCGCATGGCAATCCGCAACCGTATCGCCCATGTTTTTCGCCATGAGCATTTCTCCCTTTTTGGTCTCGATCATCTGTATTATCTTTGGGTGTTCCGAGAAACAAGTGAGAAGGATTTACGCATTGAGGATTGTCGCATTTGTGGCAGACAAATAGACCGCTGGGGATTGTTCCATAGGATATCTCGTATGATACACGGTGAGCTATGAGCTTGAACGATCTAAACGTAAATCTACCGTACCCGCGCACGTTGACGGCCGTCCAATTCCAACAGCCATCATCGCCGCTGGATCGATCAACCTTATTCCAAAATCGTTGTATGTCTTTTGGGGTATACTTGTGTTGCATTTCAGACCTCCTATCTGATTTGTCAAACCCCGGCGGGTTACAGCCCGCGCGGGGAACTTTTGTTCCAAAAATTATAGCATAAACTGAGGGAGTGTGTAAACATGGAATCTATTCGTATCAACAATGGGGTAAAGAAAATAATGATCAACGATGACCCACAGCGGGTGATCGAGTTCGATCCACAGGATATCCTGTTCGCGGAGCGGTTCTATACGCTGTATGGAGAAATGCAAGCCAAGCAGACGGAGTTCGAAGGGCGGGAAAAGGAACTGCGAGCACAAGTAGAACCGGATGAAAACGGTATCCCGCGCAACATCGGAGCGCTGATCGGGCATTATCACGAGATCTGCGATTACATGCGCGAGAAGATCGACCTGGTGTTCGGGCCGGGGACGAGCCAGACGGCGTTTGGTGATGCGCGCAATATCGACATGATCATCCAGTTCCTGGATGGAATGACGCCATTTGTGCAGCAGACACGCTCGAACATGCTGGAAAAGTACGCTCGAGGGCGGAGAAAAAGCGGTAAGGTGATGAAGGCGTGAACATCCTGATCGATGAGCTGCCGGAAGCGATCGAGATCGGTGGACAGGCATACGCTATCCACAGTGATTTTCGCACGGCACTGCGCATCCTGATGGCCTTCGAAGATAACGACCTGGCCAACCTGGAAAAACACCTGGTGCTGATCCAGAATCTTTACCAGGAGCGGCCAGCAGAGAGCAACCAGGCTTTCGAGGCCGGGATCAAGTTTTTGAACCTGGGCGAGGAGAGTGAAGATGACGACTCCCCCCGGGTGTACTCGTTCAGCAAGGATGCCAATCTGATCTTCGCGGCTTTCCGGCAAACGCACGGGATTGACCTGGCGACGACTGAGCTGCATTGGTGGATGTTCCTGGCTTTGTTCATGGATCTGGGAGCGGACACGGCCTTCTGCAACCTGGTTAGCCTGCGCAAGCGGGTGAAGACTGGCAAGGCGACGAAAGAAGAGCGCCAGGCGGCGCGGGAAATGGGCGAGGCTTTCCAATTGCCCGAGGTTGATACCCGCAGCCTGGCTGAGCGAGAAGCTGAAGCTGAATTTATGCGGTTGCTGGGTTCTGCGAAAGGATAATGTATGGGCGGATATGACGGATCCATTAGGATAGATTCATCCATTGACTCAAAGGGCTTCAACACCGGGATCAAGGGCATGATGGGCGCAGTTGCCAAGCTGGGGGCAGCGCTGGGGGTTGCCCTGGGGGTGGCGGCGCTGGTCAATTTTGGTAAAGAGGCAGTGTCCACAGCCAGCCAGACCGAATCAGCCTGGATCGGCTTGCAGTCAATTGTGGAAGGTTCGGGTAAATCGTTCGGGGCTGCGAAAAAGTTCTTGAATGAGTACATCTCGGACGGCCTGGTGCCGTTGACGAATGCGATCACGGCTTATAAGAACCTAGCAGCCCGCGGCTACAGCACCGAGCAGATCGAGCAGACGCTGAACGCGTTGAAGGATGCGGCTGCGTTTGGCAAGGCGGCTTCGCTGACGATGGGGCAGGCTGTGCAGAGCGCGACCGAAGGGTTGAAGAACGAGAATTCGATCCTGGTTGACAACTCGGGCGTAACCAAGAACGTTTCGATGATGTGGAAGGATTACGCCGAAAGCATCGGCTCCTCGGTCAACAACCTGACCAAACAGCAGAAGATTCAAGCCGAAGTGAACGGCATCTTGAACGAAAGCCGGTTCCAGGTGGGTGATGCGGCCAAACTGGCTGGAACGTATGCCGGCAAAGTGGCAGCCCTGGGGACATCGATGTACAACCTGAAGGTGGCGGTTGGCTCAGCGATCATGCCGATCCTTTCAGCGGTGATGCCGTATATCAAGGCAGCGGTCGATCAACTGGTAGTGTTCTTCAACATGGTGGCCGGGATTGTGGCGGCCTTGTTTGGCGTGCAGCTGGGTGGAGCAGCCCAAGCAATGGAGGATATGGCCAGTGGGACCGAAGCGGCCGCAGATGCCCAGGGAGACCTGGCAGATCAGACCGAAGCAACCGGGGAGGCAGCGAAAGGCAGCCTGGCCACGTTTGACGAGATTAACGTGCTGCAGCAGCAGGAAGCGACCGGTGGTGGAGGTGGTGGGGGTGTAGGCGGTGGGACAGGAATCACCCCACCGGTGGTGACTGAAACCGGCAGCGCGCTGGATGCAGTGAACGAGAAGTTTGAGACCCTGAAAGACACCCTGCTGGCTTTCTTTGCTCCGTTGCAAGCGCCGTTTGATCGATTGAAAGAAGCTGCCCTGACCCTGGGTGGGACGATCTGGGACGGCCTGAAATGGGTATGGGAAAACATTCTCAAGCCGTTGGGAGTCTGGTTGATTCAGACCGTAGCGCCGATCTTCCTGGATATTTTAGCCGGGGTGCTGGATACGCTGAACGAAGTACTGCTCGCATTGAAACCGCTGGGGATCTGGCTATGGGAGGAGTTCCTGCAGCCGATTGCCGAATGGACGGGGAACGCGATTGTTGACGTGCTGAATTGGATGGCCGATGCACTGACGCGAGTATCGGATTGGATCCGCAATAACCAAGAATTGGTGCGAACAATCGTCATCGTTATTGGATCCTTTGCCGCGGCATGGTGGTTGGTGAACACGGCGGTTGCTGTCTGGACTGCGATCAGCTTGATTGCAACAGGCGTGACGGCTGGATTTGGCGCAGCTGTGGCTTTTCTTACCTCGCCAATTTTCCTGGTTTTTTTGGCAATCGGAGCAATTATTGCCATTATCATCCTGCTGATCAAGAACTGGGATTTGGTGAAGGAAACGGCTGGCAAGGTGTGGGATTGGATCGTGGACAAGTGGAAAGATGCCGGCACGTGGTTCACGGATAATGTAACTGAGCCAATCCGGTTGGCATTCAAAACCGCGCTGGACTGGGTGAAGGATACCTGGGAATCGGTGTGGGGCGGTGTAAAGGATTTCACGAAGAACACCATTAACACGATCATTGATTTCATCAACAGTATGATCCGGGCGGTGGCCGGCGGGATAAATGCTGTGATCGGGGCGCTGAACAAAATCCAGGTGACCATACCCAGCTGGGTTCCAGAAATCGGCGGGCAGACGTGGGGGCTAAACATCCCACTGGTGGAAGCGCCGCAGATCCCGCGACTGGCGAAGGGCGCGGTGATCCCACCGAACGCGGAGTTCCTGGCGCTGCTGGGTGACCAGCGAGCCGGGCGAAACATCGAAGCGCCGGAAGCCTTGCTGCGGCAGATTGTGCAGGAGGAAGTCGGCCGAGTGCAAGCGGAGATCCGGATCGAGTTCGGCGGAACGCTGGGGGCGCTGGTGCGCGAGCTGAAGCCGCATATCGACCGGGAGACGGTGCGTATCGGGCGGTCCCTCGTTTCAGGAGGTGCGGCATGATCGTGATTGATGGCGTTGAATATAACGTACCTATCCTATCCGTCAAGCGGAAATATGAGTTCCTGGACAAATTTGCGGAGCGCACCGAGGACGGCCGACTGCACCGCGAAATCATCGGCGGCTACCTGAATTACTCGATCCAGTTTGGCACCGGAGCGGATGTGGCGGAATACGCTGCCCTGTGGAACAAAATCACAGAGCCGGAAGAATTCCACACGGTAAGCATCCCAGACGGGGACGGGGTACACACGTTTGAGGCGTATTTTGCGGGGATCGGTGACACGATGTTCCGCTATAAGGATCCCCAGGCGTTTTACAAGAGCCTGACGCTGAACATCATCTCGCGGGATGCGACGAGGACGTAATGACAAGAACCTATCCGCGGATTTTATTTGGGAGTGTCGAGTTCACAGGGAGCGATTTCGTCGAGGCGCGCCTGACTGAGGAATTCAACCCACTGGCAATCACGCTGCCGATCAACGTGCTGGAGTTCTCGGTCTTCTCGAACGACGTGGATTTCTCGATCATCAACCCATCCGGGGATTTTGAGACCCTGGCCACCATCCGGCCGATGTCGGTGTACGAGGTACGCGGCGAGGAACAGATCTACCTGGGGCAGTATTACCTGGAGGACTGGAAAAATAAAAGCGAGAACGTCAAGCAGTTCACGGCTTATGACGTGCTGGGGCTGTTGGACCGATTGACCTACCGGGGCGGGATGTGGCTGACAGCAGTGACGGTGGGTGAGCTGGTAGCCGGCGTGCTGGACGATATCGGGGTATCGTATGAGATCGATCCAGACGTGGCAGCGATTGAGCTGAGCGGCTGGCTGCCAATCTCCAATTACCGGGAAGCCTTGCAGCAGATCGCCTTTGCAGCCGGGGCTTACGTGCTCTCGGCGCGGCGGGATGCCCTGGTGATCGGAAAGCTGAGCCAGGCCAGCATCGATCTGAGCGGGATACGCACCGGAGTGGCCAAGAGCGGCCAGAGCCGGGTGTACCAGGTGCGCTGGCGGCCGACGCAGACATTCGTGTACACCTCCGGGGGCGTGGTAACGCGCGGCTACCGGGCTGGCGTGGCAAAGACTGGCCAGAGCCGGAACTGGGGTAAACGCTGGCGGCCTTCGCAGTGGGAAGGCGTCAAGCCGATTGTCGAAATCGAATCCAGCGAACAGGGCAGCCGGTCGGTGAACTTACGGCCGCAGGTGACCGGGGTGGAAGTGGTGGCACACGACATCGTGGAAGGCACGGGAAGCATGGAGCTGCTGAACCAGGCCATGCCAGCCGGCACGCATGAGATCCACTTCCAGCAGCCGATGCACGACCTGACGATCAGCGGAGCGACCATCACAGAGAGTGGGGCGAATTACGCCATTCTCGAGGTGGCCAGCGCCGGGACCGTGGTGCTGAGCGGGCTGGTGTACGTGAGCAGCGACACGGTGTACGGCCAGTACCTGGCAGCCGTGGACGGGCGAAAGGATAACATCATCAAGATCGAGGATGCGACACTGGTGAACTCAGGCAACGGCGGGGATGTGTGCACGGCCGTGTTCAATTATTACCAGCAGCGCTACCTGCAGCAGATGAAATTGTTTTCTCCGTCCAGCTATGTGGAGGTCGGGGCGACGGTTGACCTGGAAACACTCTACAGCAACCGGTTGTTTGGGGTCGTTGAACGGATGGAAACCAACCTGACGGGCGGCAACGTAGCCGACACGGAAGTTGTTGGAATTATCAAATAGTGCAGCAAGGGGCTGAAGCCCCTTGTTAGGAAGAGAGGAGATAGGAAATGGCGTATACGAAGACTACGTGGGTTGATGAGGTCCTGAGCGGGGCAGAACGGTTTGCGATCAAAGACAATGTGGGAGCGGCCCCGGATGCGTGGGCTGACCTGGCCAACTGCCAGATTACCCTGGCGACAACGGTCACCACACCCGGGACGAGCATGAACGCGGCTAATTTGAATAACATCGAAAACGGCATTTATGCACTGGCGCGGGGCGTGGCGTTGTCGGTCAAGGGCATCGCCGGGAACGCAACCGGGGATATCGCAGACATCGCGGCCGGGACGGATGGCCATGTGCTGCGGCGATCTGGAACGGCGCTGGGGTTCGGACAGGTGGCGAATGCGGGCCTGGTGGATCACGGTGAGCTGATCTACCTGAAGGTGTTCTGGCACGATGAAGCTGTGCAGACCGGGAACGGGAAATTGTATTTCACGGTGCCGGCCTACTTGAACGGCGGCGTGATCAGCGATTTTGATATCGCCGTGATCGGAGCCAGCTCCTCGGGGCTTGTGACCGTGCAAATGGCCAACTGCGGCGCTAACCCGGCTGCGGCTGGAACGGATATCTTGTCCACCCGGGCGACGATTGACGTGGGCGAGTTCAACAGCATGAACGCGGCAACCCAACCGGTGATCAGCAGCCCGAACCTGGCAACCGGGGATGTGCTGCGGATCGATGTGGACGTCGCCGGAACGGGAACACTGGGCCTGGATGTGTTCTTCCGGGTAGATAAGGCGTAAAAATGGCCGTTATTATTCAGCGCAGGCGAAGCACACCAGAATACAGGATCCCATCTGGGGGTGAGATCCTATGGTACGGGCTGGCAACGGCGCTACCGACCGGGTTTGTGATCGACTCGTACTGCTCCAACGTGTTCCTGCGGGGAGCGGCAACCGGTGGGGCGAGCAATACCCCGGCCAGCGACAACAGCCACAGCCACACGAATCCGGCCTCGAGCGGATCGGCGGCGGACCATACGCACTCAGTAGGGGGCGGCACCAGTGGAGCGGCCTCCGGGACGACCGAGGTCTACCCGAGCGGGACGGTCAATTATGCACCGACCAGCCACACGCACAGCATCGGCAGCGGGACGAGCGGGGCAGGCGGGGCACACAGCCACAGCCTGTCAGCTCTGGTGGCAGCAGAAGCCTATCCGCCCTACAAGCGACTGTACTGGATCAAGGCGACGATGGAAGTTGGGTTGCCGGTGGGCGGGATCTTGATGTGGGATAACCCGATTGCCGGCAAGCCGAGCGGGTGCCAGATCTGCGACGGGAGCAGCAGCACCCCGGATTTGCGGGATCAGTTTATCTACGGCGCCGCAGCCGACGAAGATGTTGGAGACAGCGGCGGGGCGGCAACGCACACCCACAATAACGCAGATTCGAGCAGCGGCGGAAGCCACAGCCACAGTTACAGCGTGAGCAGCGGGTCGGCGCCGAGCACGTCCGGTGTTTCGGGTTATGTGGCCGGCACCACGGTTTCAGCGGGCGGACATACCCACTCGGTGAGCGGTAACACCTCCAGCCAGGCAGCGCACACACACACAATCGGGGCGAGCGGATCTGGCAGCAGCCTGCCGCCTTACCTGAAGCTGTATTTCATCATGAGGACGGCGTAAGATGGCGACATTGATCGATTTTCCGATTGGAGCCATTATCGCCTGGGAAAACCTGGCGATTCCATCCGGCTGGGCGGTGTGCGATGGCACGAGCGGCACGCCCGACCTGCGGGATAAATTTGTGAGGGGGGCAAGTATAGACGGTGACGTGCGGGGCAGCGGTGGAGCCGCGACCCACACGCATACCAACCCGAACACCAGCACGGCAGCGGACCACAACCACGGGGGCAGCGCATCGAATAGCCTGGGCTCGGGCAGTTCGGCGTATGCCACGGTGGGAACGGGATTGACCACGGCCAGCGTAGGGCACAGTCACGATGCGTCGGTGTCGATTGGGAATGGCGGCAGCCACAGCCACACAGTGGCAGATGCGAGCGCGGCCAGCAGCCTGCCCAGGTATGTGACGCGGGTGTTCATCCGGAGGAACGTGTGAGCGAGTTGTTTAAGTGGGACCGGGGAGCGAAGCTGTTCCTGCATGACCTGCTGGGCGAGCACCATGAGGATACACTGACCGGGGCCGTAGCAGCCGGGGATTTGCTCCACGGGAATTCCACGCAGAAGTGGGCGCGACTGGTGAAGGGAACGCAGGGGCAGGTTTTGCGGATGGGATCGAGCCTGCCGGGCTGGTCCAGCGAGGATGGCTGGATCGACTGCGGCGCAGAGACATGGGTTTATAACTCTGCAAGTTCGTTTTATATTGCTGGGGCTGACCTTACTGCGAAGTATCAAAAGGGAACGCTGCTCAAATACACCCAGACGACGGTGAAATATGGGGTGGTGGCGAGCGTGATTTATTCCGCACCGAACACGGTGGTGTCAATCATCATCAACACGGATTACACGGTTGCGAACGCGGCGATCTCGGCTAACTACATCTCGTATCAGACGCATCCACAGGGCTGGCCAGGGTGGTTTAGTTACGCTCCAACCCTAGCGGGATGGAGTGTAAACCCGTCCAATACGATGTACAAATACCAACCCATCGGAAACCGGATGCGGGTGAACATTCGAGAAAATGTAGCAGGAACATCCAGTGCAGCAACCACATCTTATACCGCACCGGTCACATCGGCATCAGTCACCTATGGTATTTGGTTGGGATCCGCAGCCATCATGGACAATTCCGTTTTGCAAGCTACCCCAGGAATATTGAGCATCAACACTGGCGTGAATGTTATCAGGCTTTACAAGGATTTCGCATGGACAGCGCCAACAGCCAGCGGATCTAAATATGTAGTCGCAGGTTTTATCGAATATGAATGGTAGGAGGATTCTATGACCAGAGCTTTGATTGCAGACGTATCAAAATATCAGACGGACTTCGACCCGGCAGCGTTCCGGGACCTGGGCGGGGTGAGCGTGATTGTCAAAGCGACAATGGGATTTGGTCGCGACATCCTGCTAGACCGTCACGCCAAACTGACCAATGAGGCCGGTATTGCCCTGGGACTTTATCACTGGCTGGACCCAACCAGCACGCTGCAGCGCCAGGTGGATCTATTCCGGGCGGCGAT
>JBGSJZ010000147.1:0-2623 GCA_041741455.1 Anaerolineaceae bacterium
TGCGCATTCCGATGAAATCGGCCACCGATTCCGATTGATGTCGGCCGGGTAGTGGCGAAGCAGAACTGGTATGGTGATTATAAATCATGTGGCCGACATGGGTATAGCAGAACGCAGTCGTCTTTGCGAATCGCCTGAAAGTTGGAGCCGGTAGGAATTGTTAAGCAAGCGATCCAAGAGGGCGTCTCCAATGGTGGGATCCGGGATTCGCTCATGCCATGCATCAACCGGGATTTGAGTCACGATCATCGTAGAAGAATGTCCATAACGATCGTCCAGAATATCCAGTAAATCTTGAGACTGCGGCAAAGTTAAAGTATCCCGCATCCAATCATCAAAGATAATCAAATCAAAACGAGCCAGGGCAGCCAGGAGTTTTGGGTAGGAACCGTCGGCATGCGCCAGTCTCAGGTCTTGAAGAAAGCGCGGTGTTCGGAAATAACGAACGAAAAAGTCAGCTCGGCAGGATGCATGGCCCAATGCACACCCGAGATAGGTTTTCCCCGCTCCAGTGGGTCCCGATATAATTAAACCGAGGTGGTTGGTAATCCAGGCACCATGAGACAATTCCAGCACCTGGTGTTTATCAACGCCCCTTGAAGCGGAGAAATCGAAATCCTCCAGGACAGCATCCAGGTGAAAATGGGCCTTTTTCAAGCGGCGCTGCAAACGGCTATTATCTCTTTGGAGCAATTCCAGATCCACCAGGAGCGAAAGGCGTTCCTCGAAAGAGAGGTCCGCATAATGGGGATTGGTGATTTGTTCCTCAATCCCTTTACGAAAAGCAGGCAGGTGCAGCAGGGTCAATTTGTCCATCAATGGTTGCAATAACATAATTTTCATCTCCTTTAGTTGTAATAATCTTTGCCGCGGATATTGGTATGGGGTGACTGCAGGGAAGGTTGCGACATATCTTCCAAGCTATTGAGCTGGTCGATCTGGTTCACAAGGATGTTTTTTACCCCTCTGTAACTGTTAATTTCATTGGCAAGGGCATAACGGCAGGCGGATTCCAATCTGGCGGGTGTATATTTCCTGGCAAAACCAAGAATCCCCAAACAGGCACGGTAAGCCTGCTCCGGGTGCATTCTTGATTCCAATACAGTCTGCACAATCCTGGCAGTGTTCGGGCCAATTTTCTCGGCCCAATGGATAAACCGTTCGGGAGACCATTCACTATAAAAGCGATGATCCGAAGGCATATGTTCTTTGAGGGTGGAATGTCCACCTTGATGATGAGAGCGAGGGTGCAAAGACACCTGCGCGCCATTCAAAAAGATTTCAACCGTCTTTTCAGTCGCCCGGATAAATACATCTGCGGGGTATAAATGGTGGGCAACAGAATAATAATGTCCATCGTATTCCACATGGTAATCAATACCAATTTTGGCTTTCTTCCATAGAGCAAACTCGTATGGCGTTGCTGGCAGGGGTTTCAATGCTGGTTTATCTACCAGTTCGAATAATTCCCGGCGACTTTTACCCAGATGTTCCATTTTTCGGTTGTTGAAATCTTCCAGCAATTCCCGGATGGCTTTATTGAGTTCCATCAGGCTGAAAAACTTCTGGTTTCGCAGTCTGGCAAGGATCCACCGTTCCACATTTTGGACACCCACTTCCCCCTTGGATTTGTCGCGCGGTCTAAACGCCCTGGCTGGAACCACAGCCACTCCATAATGTTCTGCCATGTCCTGGTAAGTCGGGTTTATTTCTGGATCATAATGGCTTGGATGACTAACGGCAGCACGTAAATTATCGGGCACCACAACTTCAGTTACGCCGCCAAAAAACTTGTATCCCCGAACATGCCCTCCTGTCCAGTTGGGAAGATCCTGGTGCCACTGAGCTTCAACATAGGTATAGCTGGATGCACCCAGTACCATCACGAAGATTTCGGCCTCCTGGATTTCTCCGGTTGTGGTGTTGATCACAGGCATGGTTGGCCCGGTATAATCTACAAAGGCCTTTTCACCTGCTTTGTGGTCCAGCCGCATGGTGGGTTTGATCTTCTTGGCCCAGTTTCGGTATAACAGGCAGAATTGGCTGTAACCGTAGCCTTCTGGATATTTTTCCAGGTATTCAACCCATAATAAACTGAGCGTTACCCCCTTTTTTCGCAGTTCCAGATGTACTTTTTCCCAATCTGGCAGAGTGGTGGCTTTGGGTGTGAGTTGTTGGGTTTTGGGATACAACAGCTCAAATAATTGGTTATCGCTCTGATCCTCCGGCAGCGGCCACTTCAGACCGGCTGCTTCTGCCCGCCTGACATATTCCGCAACGGTACTCCGTGAAATGCAACAGCTGCGCGCAATGACCCGCTCGCTGAGTTTTAGTTCCCATTTCAAGCGCAATATTTCTCTGATTTTCCGCATGGTTAACCTCTCTTGTGGCATATTTTCCTCCTCGCTTTAGGAGTTAAATTTGCCATAATTTCTGAAGATTAACCAGTTCTGCTTCGCTTCCCCCGCTTACTTTTTTCTACAAGATTCCGATTGATGTCGGCCACCGATTCCGATTTCCTTCAAAAAGTGGCCGCCATCGTCCGGAATGGGTGGCCGACATGTTTCGGATTGGGTGGCCGACATGCTTCGGAATCACTGGCCGACATGCACCGGATTATGCA
>JBGSJZ010000148.1:0-31250 GCA_041741455.1 Anaerolineaceae bacterium
TCGCCTGGTGAATGGGCTGGCAACGATTATGACCTACGATGCCGAAAACCGCCTTACCAATGTCACTGGCACTGCCAGCGCTACATCTACCTTTGTTTATGACGGCGACGGCAACCAGGTCAAATCCACCATTAATACCACGACTACCGCCTTCATCGGCAACCACACCGAATGGGATGTTGCTTCCAACAGCCTGACGCGCTATTACTACGCAGGCAGCACCCGGGTGGCCATGCGCAAGAACAACACGGTGTATTACCTGCTTTCAGATCACCTCGGTTCCACCAGTGTGACAGTAGACCAGAACGGGCAGAACCCGGTGAAGCAGTATTACCTGCCCTGGGGCGAGGTGCGTTACACCGACGGGAACCTTCAAACGAAGTACACCTACACCGGGCAATACAGCAACGTGACCGATTTTGGCTTGATGTATTACAACGCCCGCTGGTACGACAATTATCTTAACCGCTGGGCCCAGCCTGATAGTATTGTACCAGGGAACAATGAGGTTTATTCACCACTAGTGGTAGATTACCATGAGACGAAGTTTCTCCTACAGGTGAACGAGGAGAACCGAAAGCGTCTTGAAGATTTCCATGCAAATTCACAAAGTATTCCGACTAATCCACTTACGTTTGATCGTTTCTCCTACGCCAACAACAATCCTCTCCGCTACACTGATCCCGATGGTCACTTTGCCTTCCTGGTACCGTTATTAGCAGGAGCAGCAATTGGTGGAGTCATTTCAACCGTAATGTACGCAGCCACGGCCCGAATGGCTGGCCAAGAGATCACCTTAGCAGGCGCTGCAGGAGCTTTTGCAGGCGGAGCTGTTGCTGGAGTTGTGAGTGTAATAGCCACACCATTAGCTGGAACATTGTTACATGCAGCTGGTGTGGCTGCATCTGGTACTGCTTTAGTTGCCGGTACGGCGGCAGTGAACGCCATTGGTGGAGCTGCATCTTATCTTACTGGGGGATACACCCAAAATGCAGTTGACTTTGCAATGGGTAATTCTTCAACTTTTCAGCCCACAGTAGGAGGTGCCTTATTTAATGCTAGCGTGGCAGGGGTATTATCTCCCGTCGTAGGAAACAAATTTCCTGTAGCGAATAATACGATAAGTACAATTAGCCAGGCCAGTCATTTTATTCCCGGTCGTACAGTATCCACTTTGTTTACAACACAGAATGCTAGGAATATGTATTCACAGGCACTAATAGCTACCGGGGTAGGGGCATTTGCAGGGATTAAATATGCAGAGTGGGAGTAACTTTATGCGATCCTTGATGCCCTATCTTATTGTAATAGTTATGGTGAGTGTTTTCTTGATGCCAGCATGGATCACGTGGGTTCCTAGGGCGTCTTGGTCCTTACCAATAAAAAGGGTTACAATCATCATAATGGTGACAATATCCGTGGTCTTTACCGTAGTCCTCATGACCAAATCGAACCCAAGTAAAATTACTATAATTATTAGCGATATCGTTGCAATAGCTTACCTTCTGGTCGTGTTTACGGCGACATATTTTTCTTGTGTTAAATTGAAATAGGACTTTGTGTAAAGAGTAAGGTAAATGAATCTCGACCAATACCAGGAAAGAACGAAAAGTGCAGAGGGTGGATCTCTCTACACTGGATGCGGAGTTCGTGGACGTTTTGGTTAGCCTCTGCCGAAAACTTATCCAGTCACGTCCAATCAAATAGTAACATAACCGAATGAGACAGAATACTCCGATTGGCACCTTAATAATTTCATAGAATCGTTAAGTAATGAAATGGATGCGTTCCGGTGGAGGATGCTCTGTTAGTACGTTCCTGTTGCTGAAACCAAAAGGAACTTCAGGAACAAAGATTTTCGTTTCACCCAACAACACCAACCTGATTTGGGTGGCAATCACTATTCGAGGTTCGTTACTCAATTCTGGTGTGGTTAACCGCTCGGTGAGCGCCAATATCTGCTCTCGCACATCCTCCAATACCAGTTCCTCCTTTTCGTCCGGTTCCCCGCTCAAATCCAACCGTTTTTCGATGCTGCTCATGGCCTGGAAGTAATCCTCTGCCACGGTCTGGTCGTAAGCCCGGGCATAAGTCATCGTGGTGTTAAGCCGTTTGTGGCCTAGGAATTTCTGGATGCTTGTGATCCGGCAGCCCGCGTTGAGCAATTGAGTGGCACAAGTGTGCCTGAGGCGATGAGCATAAACCGGCACACCCACCCGCTCCCCGCAGGCCTTGAGCCTGCCGTGAATGAGATCCTTGCAAAGTGCCTGATTGCGATACAGGAAAACATGATCGGTTGGACCTGGACCGCGCATCGCCAGATAATCCTGCAAAGCCCAGATGACAGAATCGGTCAAATAGACTGTACGATCCACCAAACCCTTGCCATGCCGGACGGTCAGCTTGCGACCTTCGAGGTCAAGGTCTTCCAGGCGCAACTCCTCCACCTCACCTCTGCGCAGGCCGGATTGCCAGAGCAAATAGAAGCAAGCCCGGTCCAACAGAGCATCCCGACGGTGGGCGGCGTTGTCCGCTGTTTGCACCCTCCCCTCCAGGTCATCCCGCAAGGCGCGCACCTGGGTATCGGTAAGGAACTTGGGCAGCGGGTCGGGTTCTTTCAGGCAGCGCAGACGGAATAAGGCGTGCGGTACCGGAATGCCTTGTTCCTCCAGAGAGGCCATGAACCCGTGAAAGGAACGCAAATCCCCATTGATACTGCGCACAGAAGCCCGGGCAGTCAGCCGAAAGTCGATATACGCCATGAAGTACGAACGCTTGAGATCTTGAATCGTCTGGATTTGAAACTGCCCGCACAAGAACCGCCACAACCGCATATGACCACTCCAAAATCGGCGGATATTTTCCTCGATCCGTGCCTCACGCCAGTTGCGTTGCTGGATGCGTTGAAGCCGGGTGAGAGAATCCACCAACCAATCCGGCAAACCCTCAGTGTGGACGACCTTGTCGTATGGGGTGATCTTGCTTTCAACCAGGCCGCGTTCGTGGAGCAGGAAACGGCGGAATTTGAGCAAGGAAAGGCGGCAGTTCTTTGTCCAGGAAGGCCCATGTCCTTTGGCGAGGATGTAATCCATCGCGATCTGGAAATCGCTGTCCAAATCCAGCTCGGTGGAAGGTTTGTGGTTCATTCCCAGGACATGTCCGGCCATGGGAATGTGGTAAAAGCGGGTCACCAGCCAACTGGTTCCGCCCCCGGAAAGCCACAAGTGGTACCTGAGCAAAGTATCGATATTTTCTGGCAGCCAATTCTTTGTGTAACAAGGCAGGGGAATACCGGGAGGAACACGTTTATCACGACAATACCGCAAGGCATGATCGTAGATTTCGGTGGGAGTAACGGCAGCTTTGACGGGGTTCATGACCAGCTCTCTAGTTTCTGGCAGGCCGCGAAAAAATCGGCAGCCACCTGGCGGTCATTGGCTTGAACATAGATTTGGGTCGTTTCAAGCCAGCGATGGCCCAACAACTTCTGGATGGAGGTGACAGGGACATCTGCATTCAAAAGATCGTTGGCAAAGGAATGCCGCAAGCGATGAGCGGTGAGGGTTACTTCAGCATGCTTTCGATAATACATCAACCGTTTGTGAATGGCGGTGGTGGACAGTCCATCGCGATGATAGGCCAGAAAAACGAAATCACTGAGGGAATCTGGCCGGAGGGCGAGGTAGCTCCTCAAAGCAATCTCTGCCTGGGAAGAGAGATAGACCACCCGCTCGCGTGACCCTTTTCCGCAGACAATCAGGCGAGGGTGGGGTTCATCGAGGTACAGATTGGAGAGTTTCAGATTGGCAACCTCACCAATCCGCAGCCCACAGCGCAGCATGAGAAGGAACATGGCCCGGTCGCGGATCGCCTCGGGGATGCCTGCTAGAATGGCATGCTCGATGGCGGTAAAGAAGGCTTTGAGATGGTCGGCCTGAACCGGGCGGGGCAATCGTTCCCGTTCTCGCACGAAGTGACGTTTTGGCAAAACCGGGCAAATGAGTGCGGGATCTTCGTCTGAAAGGAAGGTGAAAAAGGAGACCAGGGTAGCCAGACGGCGATTGATGGTAGTGGGTTGGAAGCCTCTTGAAACCTGGAGGTTGATGAACAGGTCGACATCATGAAAAGTGATTGCAGAAACCGGAGGATCGCCAACCAAATTGGCAAACTGATGTAAGTCGTATTGATAATCTTTCCAAGTTCGGGCCTTCGGGTTACGCCGGTGCACCCAGTTGACGAATTGATCGATCTCGGATAGCATGAAGATACCTCCTGAGTAGCAGAATATGGACTGGTATCCTCATTCTACGCCCGGGAGGTTTATTTGGGCCAACCGGAAGAATATTCGGTTAAGATAAGCGATCTTATCTTAACCGCTGGACCCTGGAGAAGGATCCCCGCTTGACGAGTTGAGTGACAGAATCATAGGCGAATAGAAAAACCACGGATGGATCAAGTACCCTTCCGTGGTTTTTGATTTATCCTTTGAACTCCAAGCTAAATAGTTCCATCCATCTCAATTACATACTCACTGATCTGTCGCTCCAGGGTAAATCCAGCCCGCTGGAAGAGCAGCAAGGTCTCGGGTGGGTCGCCCCAGGATTCAAGCACGGCTTGCTTTGCGCCGCGCCCACTCAGCCAATCTGCAGCCAGGAACAACAGGGCAGTGGTGTGGGCTGCAGACCGCTGTTCGGCTACCCAACCAGGTGCGTCAATGGAACCAATTTTATCGCCGCGCTCGGCGCTGATTTCAGCATTGATCTCGACCCGGCACATGCCAACCACCCGTTCGCTTGCATCATACACCAGGATTATGCCATCCGGGTCCATTTGCGGCAGCCAGTCCTGGACCTCGGCCAGCGTGACGACGCTATGATGTCCCCATAGACCGGCGTAGCATTGCTCAAAAGCCCGGGCCAGCGTTTCCAACTCGGTCACCTGGGCAAAAGTGCGAATGTTGAATTCCGCCGGGAAGCCGCGCAACGGAGCCTGCAGCGGCAAGGGGGCGGAGAATCGGGAAAAGTGCCCGGCTAACCTCAGGCCGTGCTGGCGCAGAAAGAAGTGCCCGGCCGCTCCCGGCTGCCAGACGTTGAGGGCGGCTCGCTTGGCCCCTAATTCCCGGGCGCGCTGAAGTGAGTTTTCCAGCAATTGACTTCCAAGTCCCTGCCTTCGCTGTTGCGGGTGTACGGAAAGACCGATAAAGGCCGTGTCTGTATCTGGCGGCAGCCAAATACCTGCCTGGCCAGCCAGCTCCCCGCTTGGGGAAATAACCAGCCATTGATCAGTCTGTGGGGAAAACCCGGGCAGGCTTAAGCGGCGGCGCAGGTTGGTCTCACTGGTATCTGCGCCGGAGGCATCAGCAGCTTCCACGGCTTGAATTAACCCCAGCAGGGCCGGAAAATCCATTTCGGGAGTGTAAGTTCGCAAAGAATAATTGCTCATGGAGCAGCCTCGATGCAGATGTCGTCCAATGCCAGCCAACTGGCGTAATAGTTGTCGTTATAAGTGCTGAACTCCAGCGTCAGGCGCTGGCCGGCGTAGGCGGAAAGGTCCAAGATCGTCTGCTGCCAGATCTCTTGCAGGGCATCTCCACCGGCGTAGAAAACCGGCAGGCCGTCTTCGCTGTCCGGTAGGATTATCCGGCCGAGCAGTGTGTCCCGCTCTTTGATCGGGTCGGGGGAGTTGTAGATCCACCACAGGCTGAGCTGGCCGTTCGGTGGGACGATGAAGGTTTGCGAAAGGTTGTCACTGGCGTTTTCAAAACCACCAAGCAAAGCGGCTGATTCTCCACCGTGCACGGTTTGAGCTCCCTGGGTTAAGGGCAAAGTCGGAATTTCCTGGCCATGTTCCGTTCCGTTGTAAGTCCAGCCTTCCCCAGCCTGTTCAAAGCCACCGTTTAAGAGGACGTTCCCCGGGCAATCCCTCAGGCTGGGCTGGGCCGGGGGATCGCTGGGGATTCGGGCCGGTGGGGCGGGGGTGATGGCGGAAATCATTTGTTGAATCTCTGGCAGGCCGCAGGCCAGCATGGCTGCCAGCAGCAGAATGGATAGAAGAAGGATCAGGAATCGGCGCATGCAACGATCTCAGGAATGCAGCAAAAACTCCAACGGAATGTGAACGCGCTCTCGCCAGGCGCGCTCGGAGTGTTCGGCGCCCTCAAATTTTCGGGTGATCCAGTTTTGCTCGCGGGTGTAGCCGGCCTGGTCCATGACCTGGTCCGCCCGTTGTTGGAATGGCTCGTATTCTGCATCCAGGGAGGCTGTGCCATAGTCGAAATAAAACCGGTGGTCCTGCGGTGAGGGCAGGGCTTGCACCAAGTAATCGATCATGCAGCCTGCTCCGATCGGCCAGTGAGTCGAGACGCAGCCTGCCCCGCCGAAGACTTGCGGGTATTCGCACACAGCATACAGTGAGATCAACCCACCCATGCTGGAGCCCATGATGAAGGTGTCCTGCGAGCCGGGCAAGGTGGTGTAGCAGGCATCGATGAATGGCTTCAGTTCCGTTACAATGAATTTCAGATATTCGTCTGAAAGCAGGTCCCCACCGATTTCGTTCAAGAATTGAGCCGCCTGATCGCGAGGGGCGAACTGGCTGGCGGCCTTGAAGGGCATGTACTCGCGCACCCGGCGGGGTGTATTCCAAATCCCAACCACGATTGCCTCGCGAATTTTACCCTCGCCGATCAGGCGGGTCATGGCTTCGTCCATCTCCCAGTCCACACCGATGTAGGAAAGGTGGGGCTCAAACAAGTTCTGGCCATCGTGCATATACAGGACCGGGAAGCGATCCGGGCGGTTGGGGGAGTAACCCGGCGGCAGCCAGACATCTACGTTGCGCGGCTCCACAAAATGAGAGGAAAAATCGGGGAGATGGTGATTGGTACCGATCATTTTTCTGCTTCCTCCTTTGAATTGAAGAATAATAACGGTATGACATTAATCACCGGTTCCTCGTAGGGGTGGGCCTGGCGGATGGCTTTAAGCGCCTGCTGGACGAGTACGACCGGGCAATTCACTTCCAATTTTAGCTCCTCTGCCTGGTGGATCTGGCCGATTTTACCGCAATATGGCTCAGCGCCCTCAAGCGGACGCCAGGTACCTTGCACCCGGCTAAAGGACAGGCAATGGTCATAATTGCCAATCTGTCCGGCACCGATGGAAGCCAGAGCCTCCTGCAAGGCGGATAGCGCTTCGGGTGGAGTAAAGATTTCAAGCTTGACCATCTCATTCATCAGTATTTCACCTCGGTGAAGAACCCTTCCAATGATCAGTCCTCGAAAATCTGTTTTTGGGGTAGATTTGTTTTAAATTCACTGAGCAGACTTATTTCTTTCGCTTGCGCAAGGCCAATGGCAGTAATAAAAATGTCGCCAGCGGCCAGATCCAGGCCAGGTCGCCCGGGCCGCCGGGGCCAGTGCGCGCCACCACCCGCCGAATGTGCATCAGGCGGTAATCCTGGCTCATTTCAGCCAGGGCTTCATCCGGCATCTCCGGGGTGAAGCCGGCGAGTCGTCCTGCAAAGCCGCTGTGGATGAGCACCTGGCGCATGATCTTCAGGCGCAGTTCAGGCTCAAAGATCTCATCGGCCAGGCCACCCCACCAGCCATCCGGCAGCCAGATTTCGGCCTGTGGGTTGACTTTCAGATTCTGGTACCAGTCTGCCTTGGCGCCAAACCCGGCGGTGCAGTACACCTCGCCATTATAGACGGTGTAGTTGACCGGCGTCTGGTGACGGTCACCCGTCTTGCGCCCGGTGTGGGTGATGACCATGTAACGACCTAGTGTGGTCGGAAACATGTTTAGCCAGTTCCCCAGGCCGCTGCGCCAGAGCAGCAGCATGAATTTGTTCAGGGTTCGGAAACCCTTGAGTAATTTTTCATCTTGCGACGATATTTCGGTCATGCGGCCTCCTGTGGGGCTGTCCAGGGTTTACCCAGCCAGCCAAAACGATTGAAATCGATGCGCGCTTCGGCATCAAACTCTACGCCTTCGCTTTCCAGAATTTCGCGTTGCATCAAACTGCCCAGCCCCATGCCGTGCGGGCTGATCTTGCCTTTGAAGTTGATCACTCGTTGCCAGGGCACATCCGTGCCTTCTGGCAGGGCAGACATGGCATACCCCACCATGCGGGCGGTCACCCCGCCGACCAGCTCTGCAATCTGGCCGTAAGTGGCCACCTTGCCGTACGGGATCTGGCGTACGACGGCGTAAATCCGTACATACGCATGTTGGGTTTCTTCAACCATGGGTCACATCCTGTTCACGTCATGCGAGCCAGATTCGCGCAGGCCACCTGCGCTGATCTGAATGAATTCGGCATTTTTCCAGAGCTGTTCGATGGTTTCAGCCCCGGCATAACTCATGCCAGAGCGCACCCCGCCGACCAGTTGGTGTAGCACATCCGCCACCTCGCCACGGTAGGGCACAAATGCCTCCACGCCTTCGGGGACGATCTCGTTCCAGTCTTCCTCACGGATGACGGCATCCGCATCCAGGCGGCGGCGCTCGACGTTGGCGGTCAGCGAAGCCATCCCGCGCACCACCTTGTACTGGCGACCATCCCGCACCACCGGGGCGCCAGGGGCTTCTTCCGTGCCAGCCAGCAGGCTGCCGAGCATCACGCTGCTGGCGCCGGCAGCCAGGGCTTTGGTCAGGTCGCCGGAAGTGCGCACCCCGCCATCTGCAATGATCGGGATGCCCAGCTTTTGCCCAGCCTCGGCACATTCAGCCACTGCGGTCAGTTGAGGTACGCCAAAGCCGGTCACGACACGCGTGATGCAGATCGAACCGGCGCCCACGCCAACCTTGACTGCATCTGCCCCTGCAGAGACCAGGTCATGCACGCCCTGGGGTTCGGCCACGTTGCCAGCAATCACCGGGATATCCGGCCAGCGCTTCTTGAGCCTTTCCACCATGCGCATGGTGTGGGAAGAATGACCGTGAGCGATATCCACCAATAGCACATCTGCCCCGGCCTTCAGGCAGGCCTCAGCCCGCTGCATGTCATCCGAGCGCACCCCGATTGCCACGCCCACCCGCAGACGGCCGCGGTTGTCTTTGGTGGCATCCGGGTGTTGTTGAATCTTGATGATATCCTGGACGGTGATTAACCCGGCCACCCGACCTTCGGCATCAACCAGGGGCAATTTTTCCAGGCGGTGTTGATAGAGGGTGTGGCGGGCGGAATCCAGGGGCTCATCCGGCCCGGCGGTGATCAGGCGCTCTTTGGGTGTCATAACCGTCAGGATTGGCTCTTCGGCGTCCCGGGCCAGCAACACATCCCGATTGGTGATCAGCCCCAGCAGGTGGTTTTCGCCGTCCACTACCAGCAGACCGCCGACTTCGCTTTCGGCCATCTTCTGGCGGGCCTCTGCCACGGTGGATTGCAGGCGGATGGTGATCGGCTTTTCCACCACCAGGCTCTCGGCGCGCTTGACCCGCTCCACCTGTTCAGCCTGGTCGGCGATGGTCATAAAGCGGTGCAAAATGCCAATCCCGCCCTGCTGGGCCAGGGCAATCGCCATGCGGGCTTCGGTGATGGTATCCATATTGGCGGAGAGGATCGGAATGTGCAAGCGGATGCCCTTAACCAGGTCGGTGCTGGTATTGACCGCGGAACGCGAGCGAATGGCTGAATACTTTGGCACCAGCAGCACATCATCAAAGGATAAACCAAGCGTTGGGCGAATGATCATAGGGCACCTTCCAAAAAATGATTCTCCAAAACCGTTAACTCAGAAAACGCGAAAGAATAAAGTAATTATCTGCGTCCATTTCCTATTTCGGGGACGATGTGTGTTATCTGTGGTTAAATCTCTATCTTGATTGTACAATAGAAACCATGCAGATGGGAGAACGATTGGATAGGTCTTTTCACGCTCGGCCGGCGCTGGAACTGGCGCCAGCCTTGCTGGGGATGCGTCTGGTGCACTGGACAGAAAACATGCGCATAGCCGGAATTATCATCGAAGTCGAGGCGTACGACGGTGAACAGGATCTGGCCTGTCATGCCAAAGCCGGTTGCACTCCGCGCACTGAGGTGATGTATCGCATCCCCGGTACAGCCTATGTCTATTTCACCTACGGCATGCATTGGATGTTCAACGTGGTCTGTGCTGAGGAAGGCTATCCGGCCGCCGTGTTGGTGCGGGCTTTGCAAATGGTGGAATGGATTGGCCCAGAAAAGCCGCGTGCCCATGGCCCGGCCTTGCTGACGAAGGCGCTGGGCATCAGCCGTCCGCAAAACGGCCTGGATCTGTGCGATCCGCAAGGGGAGTTATGGCTCGAATTTGGCGAACCGCCCGATCCGGCGCTCATCCGCCGCAAGCCGCGCGTCGGCATCGGGAGCGTCCCTGAACCTTGGAAGAACCTGGAGTGGAACTTCAGCTTTGATCCAGGTGGATAAAATTCTAAACCATCGATGGTTTAGTTAAGTTTAAAATTCTCTTTACCTACCTGGTTTGTGAGCAAAAAAATCGTAATGTAATAATCGTTGCATAAAAAGATAGCCTCATTTTTGTAGTGACGACGTCAGTCGTGCAGTTTACGTTATAATTCCCCCCAGTGATCGACCACCCGGGCCTATTCCGCACCATGTTTGCCATCCGCCGCTTCGAAGAGACGGTGCTGGCGGAGTTTAAACGCGGCGTGTTCTCCGGCACCACCCACACCTCGTTGGGTCAAGAGGCCAACGCCGCCGGGGTGCTTTCTGCCCTTTCCACGGAAGATGCCATTTTCAGTAATCATCGCTGCCACGGGCATTTCATTGCCTATGGCGGCGATTTGCGCGCCCTGTTCGCCGACCTGATGGGGCGGTCTACCGGTGTCTGTGGTGGACGCGGTGGTTCACAGCACCTGCACTGGCGCAACTTCTACGCCAGCGGCATCCAGGGTGGTAGGTCAGCCATGGCCGTCGGCCGGGCACTGGCTTTCAAGCGGGATGGCGGGCAGCACATCGTGACCCTCTTCATCGGTGATGGCACTTTTGGTGGAGGTCTGCTGTATGAATCGTTGAATTTGGCCGCCCTCTGGCAGGTCCCGCTGCTGATCGTCGTCGAAGATAACCATATCGCCCAGACCACGCCCACCGAACGGGTTTTGGCGGGCAGCATGGTCGGGCGTTTTGCCGCCTTTGGCATCCCATGTACGGTAAAGCTTGCTTAAGCCAGGAATACTCGTATGAAAAAAAACACCTACATTTTGTTGTTGTTTCTATTTTTGATGGCTTCTTGCAGCAAAACACAACATCATGATCTTGCTTATTCAGTGCTTATACTATCATCGCCTTTCGTAGAAATTTCACCTCCTACGCAAGATGCCCCCAGTTTAATAATAATCGCATCTCAGGACGAAATTGTTCCACCGATTTCGGAACTTGAATTTTCTGATGATGTTTTAGAGAAACTCAAAGGCATGAATTTTGATAGTACGTTCGCAGTTCTGATATTGGTTGGACAGATTCCCGAGGATAGTAAAATCAATAAGTTAACTAGAGAGGCTGATCAAGTAGTTATTAGTGTAAAGAATTACACGATCGGCCCTGGGAATTACAAACTAAAGGGTTATTCATTGCCTTACCAATTAATTTCAGTGGAGAAAACGAATAATTGGGATCAGAGTGTTGAGTTCATTGTCGAAGATGAAAACGGGAATCTACTTGGGAAAATTAGCCATTATATCCCCTGATAAATTTGGGGGTGGTTGGGAAATCTTCCATTCAATTCTATATGGACATCCAACACAAACTCGCAGGTTGTTCCAGGTTTTTGCTGGGAAGTATTGAACTTAATGGGTGATGTTTTCCATTCTTCGCCCAATTGTATTAATCAAAGAATCGAACTTTGTTGTTTTAACGCCTGCCAAATCACTCAGTTTTAGGTAGGTTTTAGTCTATAACTTTATTGTCTGTCCCCAACGAGGATCTTAACTCGTTGTTGCCGAGTACGCAATATCAAAAAGTGCGTAAGATTCGGATTCCAGAAACATTGTCCTTGTTGGCGCTTCAACGAAACAAATCGTAATGTGATTATCGTTGCATAAAAAGATAGCCTCATTTTTGTAGTGAAGACGTCAGTCGTGCAGTTTACGTTATAATTCCCCCCAGTGATCGACCACCCAGGCCTATTCCGCACCATGTTTGCCATCCGCCGCTTTGAAGAGACGGTGCTGGCGGAATTTAAGCGGGGCGTGTTCTCCGGCACCACCCACACCTCGTTGGGTCAAGAGGCCAACGCCGCCGGGGTGGTTTCCGCTCTTTCCACAGAAGACGCTATTTTCAGCAATCACCGCTGCCACGGGCATTTCATCGCCTATGGCGGCGATTTGCGCGCCCTGTTCGCCGAACTAATGGGGCGGGCGACCGGTGTCTGTGGTGGACGCGGCGGCTCACAGCACCTGCACTGGCGCAACTTCTACGCCAGCGGCATCCAGGGCGGCGGGTCAGCCATGGCCGTCGGCCGGGCGCTGGCTTTCAAGCGGGATGGCGGGCAGCACATCGTGACCCTCTTCATCGGTGATGGCACTTTTGGTGAAGGTCTGCTGTATGAATCGTTGAATTTGGCCGCCCTCTGGCAAGTCCCACTCCTGATTGTGGTCGAAGATAACCACATCGCCCAGACCACGCCCACCGAACGGGTCTTGGCGGGCAGCATGGCCGGGCGTTTTGCCGCTTTCGGCATCCCATGTATGGAGTTGGATACCAGTGACGTGCTGCAGATCCAATCGGCGGCAACCGGAATGGTGGCACAGGTTCGCGCCGAATCCGCTCCCCGGGCCTTGATACTGCATACCTGCCGCTTTGGCCCGCATTCCAAGGGCGATGATACCCGTCCGGAAGCAGAGGTCGAGCGCATGCGGTTCGAGCGCGATCCGCTGCCCATCCATGCTGCGCGGCTGCCGGAGGCGGATCGATTGCAGATCGAAGCTGAAGTGGAAAAAGAGGTGGCGGCTGCCTTTGAGCAGGCCCTGCTCGATCCCTTCCCGGTGCTGATGGAGGGACAGTCATGACGACCGTCCTCGATTCACTGAATGCCGGGTTGCATGCGGCTTTTGCTGCGGATGAGCAGGTTCTGCTATTGGGGGAGGATGTACTGGATCCTTATGGTGGCGCCTTTAAGCTGACCCGCGGCCTTTCAACCCAATTTCCGGACCGGGTGATCCCCACGCCGATCTCTGAGGCGGGCATCACTGGGGTGGGCATTGGCCTGGCGCTGGGCGGTTATCGCCCGGTCGTCGAGATCATGTTTGGCGATTTTCTCACCTTGGCCATGGATCAATTGATCAACGCCGCCGGCAAATTCGGTTGGATGTACAACCCACCGGTGCAGGTACCCTTGGTGCTGCGCACACCGATGGGTGGCCGGCGCGGCTACGGGCCAACCCACTCGCAGACACTGGAAAAACACCTGCTGGGCGCTCCCGGCCTGACCGTGCTTGCGCCGTTTCACCTGGCGGGTGATTCAACCCTGGGGGAGCCTGGCCGCCTGCTACGGGATACCATCCTGCAGACGGCGCACCCGGTCGTCTTCATTGAAAACAAGCTGCAATACTTGTTGCCATTGTTGGATGAAGAAGCTCTTGCAGATCTTCTGCTTGAAACCACCGATAACCCGGCTGCGCCCACTTATCGTCTCCGGATGCGCGGCGCGCCGCAACCTCAATTGACCCTGGCTGCCTACGGGTACATGGCCGAGTTGTGCCGCCAGGCTCTGCTGCAACTGGCTTATGAAGATGAAATTTTTGTTGAATTAATCGTCCTCACCCAACTGGCACCGTTTAACCTGAGCGCCGTATTGGACCCAGCCAGCCGCAGCCGCCGCTTGCTGACGGTGGAGGAGGGCGGGCGCAGCCTGGGTTGGGGAGCAGAGGTGCTGGCGCAAGCTGCTGAAACCATCCCCGGTCTGGAAGTTGGCAGGTTGGCCGCGCTGGATCTGCCGGTTCCAGCCTCCCCGGCGCTCGAAGTGCAGGTGTTGCCTGGCGTGGCACAGATCATCCAGGCCATCAAAAAGATGGTATAACAGAAAGTATATGACCGAACCCTTTGCCGTCCTGATTCCGTTGGTCAATCCGAACGAGGCCGAAGCCCTGCTGGCTGCCCTGCCTGTGTGCGAGGGCCAATTGCTTCAACCGGGTGACCTGATTGCCGTACTGGAGACGACCAAATCCAATGCTGAGTTGCTGGCCGGGCAAGGCGGTTATGTGCGCGGCCTGCGGGCTGCAGAAGGCCAGACCTTGCGGGCAGGTGAGCGCCTGTGCTACCTGACCGCAGGACCGGAAGATCCGTTGCCAGTGGAACAAGCCGCCGAAAAGGCTCCCCCTGTGGCAGTTGCGGATGGACTGCGAATCAGCGTACCGGCCAGGCAATTGGCTGCCGAACTGAATATCGACCTTGGCCAATTCCCGCCCGGGTTGTTTATTACTCGTGAGATGGTGCAGGCGGCCGCAGCCACACCTGAAGCTTTGACGGCGTTGAAGATTGCATCCGATGACATTCTGGTCTATGGCGGTGGTGGGCATGGCAAATCTTTGATCGAACTGATCCGGGCAGCAGGTGTCTATCGAGTTATTGGTGTGATCGATGATGGGCTGCCGGTGGGGAGCAATATCCTGGGTGTACCAGTCCTGGGCGGCGGCGGGTTATTGTCTGTACTGCACCAGCAGGGGGCGCGTCTGGCAGTCAACGCGGTTGGTGGGATCGGCAACATCACACCCCGCCTGAAAGTGTTCGAAAACCTGGCGGCAGTGGGTTTCACCTGCCCAACCGTTATTCACCCGATGGCTTTCATTGAAGCGAGTGCCGTTCTGGCGGACGGGGTGCAGGTGATGCCTTTTGCCTACATCGGCAGTTCTTCACATGTAAGTTTTGGCTGCATCGTCAACACCCGTGCGACAATCTCGCATGATTGCCAGTTGGGCGAGTATGTCAACCTTGCGCCAGGCTCGATCCTGGCCGGTGGGGTACAGGTGGGGGCGCGCACGCTGATCGGCATGAATGCCACCGTCAACCTGGAAGTAAGGATTGGCAGCGGCGCGCGCATCGGCAATGGCGCCACCGTCAAGAGCGATGTCGGTGAGAATGAAATGGTGCGTGCCGGAACGATCTGGCCGATCAAGAGTTGAATTCCCCCCTACTTGTGGGTTGGAGGAGTAAGTATGTTTCGTAAAAAAGAATCGACCATTTCCCCGGCATCCACCCCGCTCGAGCGGGTGACTTCGGTGTTGGGTCCGGGCATCAACTGGCGCGGCGTGCTGAGCGGCAGCGGCGGTGTGCGGATTGAAGGCTCCTTCGAGGGCTATGTGTTGTTGCGCGGTCTGGTGGTGGTCGGTGAGACCGGCCGGGTGACCTGCGAGAATCTGCGCGCAACCACGGTTATCGTTGCCGGTACGGTGCGCGGCAACATCACCGCTGAGAAGCTTGAAATCCGCTCCACGGGTCGGGTCTGGGGTGATGTGGTGGTGGTCAGTTTCGCCACCGAGGAGGGGGCTTTCCTCCGCGGCCAGGTGCGGATGGAAGAAAAGATCGAACTGCCGGCCGAATTACCCCCGGAAGCCTTGACCGGCCAGCCCAACCTGCCGCTAAACCTGTTTGAGCCGGAATCAGAAACTCCGACTGAGCCTGAGCCCCCGCTGGAATAACCCATGACTTTTGAAACCCTGGTTCCCTTTCTGATCGAGTGGGCGGCCATCCTCGGCTTGACGTTGCTGGCGTCCACCTCCTCCCGCTTCAAGCATCCGCAAGTGACCTTCAATTATGCCCGTCGGGAGGGGATCGGGGCGTTGATTTTGGGTGGCTTTGCTCTGCTGGTGGGTGCTGGGTTTTACTTTCTGCGCCCGCTGCAATTGGAGATGGCGGATGAGCGACTGAACCTGATGCTGTTGGGTTTACTGGCGGCTGGAATGGCTGCTTTACCCATCGGTAGCACGCTATGGGCGCGCAAGCAAAAGCTCTACACCGCCGGTTGGCTGCCGGGCATGTTGAAATCCGGGCTGTTGTTTGGCCTGTCCATCGGTATCCTGCTGATCTTTCTGGCTGGCAAATTCATGGGCATCCTGGACGGCCTGACCAGATTCGAGATCATTGCGCTGGCGGTGCTGCTTGGAACGACCGTGCTGGAGGAGAGCATCTTCCGCGGCTACATTCAATGCCGGCTGGAGGCCTGGCTGGGGGATCGGGCCGGTTGGTTGCTGGGAGCCGGTCTATGGATCCTCTGGTCGCTGCCTGCCATGTGGGTCTTTGGCCTGCTGACGCCGCTCAACCTGCTGGTAATGTTAGTTCGTGGTTTGATTGCCGGCTGGGTAATGCAGAAGGCTGGCCATGCCCTGGCTCCGGCTTTCTACCGGGCCTTTGCGATGTGGCTGGTGTTCTTGCAATAATTTTTCTCAGGTTTTCTCCGTGGTAAAAAATATAAATTCAGGTGATTTTGTATGCCCTATCTCGTCCCGATGTCTTCCCCCGATTTGACCGATGCTGAACGGCAGGCAGTGCTTGCAGTGCTCAATACCCCCAACCTGAGCATGGGCCAGGAAATTGAGCAGTTTGAGGCTGCCTTCCGCCAGTACACAGGCAGCGCCCATGCCATGGGCGTCAACTCCGGCACAGCCGGATTGCATCTGTGCATCCGGGCAGTGGATGTCCACCCCAGAGATACGGTGTTGACTACACCTTTCTCGTTTGTTGCCTCCACCAATGTGGTGCTGTTTGAGCAGGCAGTGCCGGTGTTTGTGGATGTCGATCCACGCACGGGTAACATCAGCCCAGACCTGGCCGAACAGGCAGCCCTTGACCTGGTGATGGGCGGCCAGGCAGCCCGCCATTGGCTGCCGCGCAGGGGAGCACAGGATGTCGGGCCGTTGAAAGCTCTGTTGGCGGTGGATGTCTTCGGCCAGCCGGCAGACTATGATCGCTTAGTCGAGATTACCCATCGTCACGACCTGGCGTTGATCGAGGATTCCTGTGAGGCGCTGGGAGCGGAATACAAGGGACGCAAAGCCGGTATGCTGGGAGATATGGGCGTTTTTGCCTTTTATCCGAACAAGCAAATCACCACTGGCGAGGGCGGCATGCTGGTCACTAACGATGCTGTCGCCGCTAAAATGATGCGCGCCCTGCGCAACCAGGGTCGGGCGCCCGGTGATACCTGGCTGTCGCACACCCATTTGGGTTACAACTATCGCATGGATGAACTAAGCGCCGCTCTCGGCCGGGTGCAGATGACCCGCCTGGAAGAGCTCCTGCAAAAGCGTGAGCAGGTGGCAGCATGGTACATGCAACGCCTGGTGGAAATTCCATGGTTGGAGCCGCCGCAAATGGACCCTGCCACCACCCGGGTTTCGTGGTTTGTTTTCGTGATCCGAGTCGAAAAGGGCATGGATCGTGATGCCGTCGCGCGTAAACTGGAGGCGAAGGGTATCCCGGTGCGGCCTTATTTCCTGCCGATCCACTTGCAGCCTTATATGGTGGAACGCTTTGGCTATCGGCCGGGTGACTTCCCGGTAACCGAAGACCTGGGAGCGCGCGGCCTGGCTCTACCCTTCTCGGGGCAGATGAGCGAAGCCCAGGTCGAACTGGTCTGCCGCACCTTGCAGGAAATTTAGGAAACCTGGATGGAGAGCACCAATTTCGGTCCGGCGCGTCGTTTGGGGTTATTCCTGCATGGAGTTCTTGCTATTCTACAGGCAGGCGGAGGGGCTGTGATACTCTGGCAGGCCACTGAGCAGGCAGCCGGGCTGATTTTCGTTGGGCTTGTAATCCTGTCATTGATCTCGTTGGGCTCTCTTCCCATCACGATCTATCGGTTATATGCACTCCTGCAAGGGGGGTATTCGATGGACCGCGACAGATTGCGCATCCGTTGGGGGCTACGGGGTGAGGACATTCCGCTGTTGGAGATCGAGTGGGTCCGCCCGGCGGCTGAGTTGGGTTACACTTTGCCGTTGCCATTCCTGGGCATACCCGGCGCTTACCTGGGATCAAGAATGGTCAGTGATCTGGGCATGGTAGAGTTTATCGCTTCTTCCCGGCGGAAAATGCTGCTGGTTGCAACCCCGGAGAAGGTTTATGCCATTTCCCCCAAGGATGTCAGCGGGTTTATGCGGGCATTTCAGCGGGCAGCCGAGATGGGCAGCCTGGAGCCGGCTACTTCCCATTCGATCCAGCCGCTAGCTTTCTTTCAACGGATCTGGGTCAGCCTGCCAGCCAGAGTTTTAATTTTGACTGGCCTGATTTTGACACTGGGTTTGTTTATCCTGGTGGGGTTGGTCATTCCGAACCTGGAAGCTGTTCCACTGGGCTTTGATGCTAATCGGCAGCCGTTGGAGGCTGTGCAGCCGGAACGTTTGTTGTTGCTGCCAGTACTCGGGTCTCTCGCTTTTTTAATGGATCTTTCGGTTGGCCTGTTCTTCTTCCGGAAACCCGAACAACGTCCGGCAGCTTATCTGCTGTGGACCGGGGGGGCGTTGACGCCTTTGTTATTGATCATTGCTGTTCTCTCATTAATTTTGGCGGTGTAGGTTTGCAACTCATATTTCCTCCGTTGCCCCAAATTTTGTTGGGCCTGGGTCTGGCGATGATTATCTCTCTGCTGGCTTACCGTGCCCACACCCTCAGCAAAAGTGGAGTGATTGCCGCTGCTGTTCTGGGGACGGTGGTCTTTGGTCTGGGAGGGTTGAACTGGGCTGCTTTACTGCTTGCCTTCTTCATTTCATCGAGTGGTCTTTCCCGCCTGTTCAAGCGCCGCAAGGCAAAATTCGACGAAAAGTTCAGCAAGGGCAGTCGGCGGGACTCCGGCCAGGTGCTGGCCAATGGCGGCATCGCCGGTCTGTTTGTGCTTTTGCATTTGTTCTTCCCGGAAGCAATTTGGCCCTGGCTGGGTTGTGCCGGGGCGCTGGCCGCTGCCAACGCCGATACCTGGGCGACCGAGCTGGGAGTGCTTAATCCGCGCCCGCCTCGTCTGCTGACCAATTGGAAATCTGTGGAACAAGGCACCAGTGGGGCGGTCAGCCTGATCGGAACACTGGCCGCCCTGGGTGGCTCGCTCTTCATCGCCCTGATTGCAGCCTGGGCTTGGCCAGCAACATTGGTCAACTGGCTGCTGGTTGGTGGGATCGGTCTGGCTGGCCTGTTGGGCAGCCTGGTGGATTCGCTTTTTGGCGCCACTCTCCAGGCCATCTACTACTGCCCGGCCTGTAAAAAAGAAACTGAACGCCATCCCCTGCACATCTGCGGAACAAACACTCGGCAGGTACGCGGCTTGGGCTGGCTGAGCAATGACTGGGTCAACACAGCCTGCACCCTGGCTGGTGGACTGCTGGCTGTCATCCTGGGGACTCTCTAAGTGTCGCTCACCATCCCGCACCAGCAGAAGGCCTACCGGGTCTACCTGGCGTATGAATTCCTCAAGGAATTGGCCTATTCGCTGGTTTTCACCTACAGCGGCGTCTATCTGGTGACGGTAGCCGGGCTGGATCCGCTGCAATTGGTGCTGGTGGGCACCTCGCTGGAAGTTTCTGTATTACTATTTGAGATTCCAACCGGAGTGGTGGCAGATACCTTCAGCCGCCGCTGGTCGGTCATTATCGGAGTCTTCATTATTGGGATTGGTTTCAGCCTGATGGGCCTGCTGCCCTTTTTCCTGCCGGTGTTGCTGGCGCAGGTTTTTTGGGGATTAGGGTTCACCTTCACCAGTGGGGCGCTGCAGGCCTGGATCAGCGATGAGATCGGCGAGGAGAACGCCGCCTCGGCCTTTCTGCGCGGCATGCAAATCGGCAGCCTGGGGGCGCTGACAGGCACCGTCATCGCCGCCGGGTTGGGGAATATTGCCCTGCAGATCCCGATTTTGAGCGGGGCCGGCATGTTCATTGTCCTGGGTTTCTTCCTGCTCTTTAGCATGACAGAACACGGATTCAAGCCCACCCCGGCGCAGGATCGCACCACCTTCCAGCGCATGTGGAGTACACTTCGCAGCGGAGCGCGCATGGTCAAGCTGCGCCCGGCGCTCATTTCCATTTTGCTGATTGGTTTTTTCTTCGGGCTGTATAGCGAAGGATACGACCGCATGTGGGTGGCGCACATCTTGGAACGGTTCAGCCTGCCGGAACTGGGGGCTTTGAAATCGGTCACCTGGTTTGCCATCATCCGCACGGCCAGCATGCTGCTCAATGCGGTCGCTGCCGAGTTGGTGCGCCGCAGCCTGGATATGAGCAAAACCAGGCGCCTGGCGGGTCTGATGGCGATCAACTCTGCGGGGATTGTAATTTGCCTGGCAGCCTTTGCCCTGGGGCGTTGGTTTGGCCTGAGCGTGGCGTTGGTGCTGGTCATCAGCATTCTACGTAACGTCAACGAACCACTTTATACCGCCTGGGTCAACCACCGGTTGGATTCATCAGTGCGGGCAACAGTAATTTCAATGTCCAGCCAGGTGGACGCGCTGGGTCAGATTGCCGGTGGCCCGTTTGTCGGGTTGATCGCCCGCCAGGCATCCATCCAATCTGGCTTGCTCACGTCCGCCGGCCTGCTGGCGCCGATTTTGATTCTGTTTTGGATACAGTTGGCTGGCAAGGGGGAAGAAGCCACCTCCAATGACAATAAGAGTGTAGAGCGTAATTTGTAATCCCAACAATTTCGAGTAAAATTAGGCTCAATTATGAGTCTTGTTTCGTTAACCCGTGAGCAGTTGGAAGAGCGCCTGGCTGCCCTGCATCAAGCTTCACTGGAGCTTGTGCAGGATGTTTCGCTGGAATCCCTGCTGGAGCGAATTGCAGCCATTGCCCGTCAACAGGCAGCCGCTCGTTATGCAGCCGTGGGGGTTTTGGATGAGCAGGGTAAGCTGGAGAAATTCATCACACTGGGCATGAAACCGGCAGAAATTGTCAAAATGGATCACCCGCCAGTCGGGTTGGGCTTGATTGGCGCCCTCATGCAATCAATGGATCCAATCCGCCTGATGCATATCTCGGATGATCCGCGTTCCGTAGGCTTTCCGGAACATCATCCGCCGATGGATTCGTTCCTTGGAGTGCCCATCCGGTTGGGAGAGCGCCAGCTGGGGCAAATCTACCTGACGGAGAAGATTGGGGCACTGGAATTTACCCTGGCCGATCAACTGGTAATTGAAACACTTGCTTCTTACGCAGCGGTGGCGATTGCCAATGCCCGCATGCTGGCCCAGTTGACAGAACGCGATCGGGTCTTGACCTTGCGTAATCAAAACCTGGGCCTGGTCAACACATTGGCCAGCACCCTTTCCACTGCCGAAGACATTGACCAAGTCCTGGATAAAGCGTTGATTGAAGTGATGAATCACCTTTCGTTGGATGTTGGCGAGGTCTATCTGCGCGAAGAGGAGAGTAAGAATCTACGCCTGGACCTGCACCGGGGCGAAAGCTGTGAACGCTTATTCAACCGCCAACGCTTCACCTTTGGGGATGGTTTGGTAGGGCAAGCGGCTCGCACGGGTCAACCCGCCATGCTGATTCTTTCAGGCCTGGATGGCAGCGACCTGCATCCATCGGTTGAAGGAGCGAATATTCGCCAGGTGGCTTGTTTCCCATTAACCGGGCGGCGGGGTGTTTCCGGTGTGTTGTGCGTGGCATCCTGTCGACCGCAACCATTGGATGAGCTTCAGATGCAGTTCCTATCGGCCATCAGTTCCTGGGTCGGCACGGAAATTGAAAATGTTCGTTTAAATCTGAACCAGCGCCGATTGGCCATTCTCGAAGAGCGCGAGCGGATTGGCATGGATTTGCACGATGGTGTCATCCAATCCATCTACGCAGTCGGCCTGACGTTGGAACATGCCCGCTTGCTGCTGATGGAAGACACCCAGCAATCTCGCACTCGGATTGAGCAGGCGATTAACGACCTAAACAGCACCATCCGCGACATTCGCGCTTATATTTTGGATTTGCGCCCGCGCCAATTGCACGACGAGAACCTGATGCAGGGTATTGAACGGCTGACCCGCGAGTTCCGTGCTAACACTTTCGTGGAAGTCCAGTTGAAAGGCCCGGCCGATGGATTGGAGCGCCTGCCCGCCCCGCAGGCAGTGGCGCTTTTCCATATCTGCCAGGAGGCTTTGGCCAACATCGCCAAGCATGCTCGCGCCAAGCGGGTGGATGTGAACGTTTGGACAACCGCTGACCGGGCGCTGCTCGAAGTGACGGATGATGGCGGAGGTTTTGACCTGGAACAAACCCGCCTGACCATTGGGCATGGGTTATCCAACATGCTGACCCGCGCCCGCAACGCCGGCGGAGATGTGGAGATCACCTCCGAAGCCGGGCTAGGAACTTCGATCCTGGCCTGGCTGCCTTACGAAGAAAAAATCACCTGATAAAACCTCCTCGCGATCCGAGGAATTCTGCTTGCCCCAATTTACCTTGGCAGGCTAGATTGGGGAGTGACCTTCTCAAGGAATGAACACACAATGACCTCAAAACCCCGCCATGAACCTTCTGTCAAGGCTGCTGAACGCGGCGAGCCTTCTTACGTTTGGCGCGCCGGACAAGAGCGACGGTTGGGGTTGATCCGGGCTGGGGCGCAGGGTCGCGAGGCGGGCCGGGTGCTGGTGGATGGCTGCGGGGTGGGTAGCTACCTGGGGCGGCTGGACGGGCTGGCTGGGCAGGCAGTTGGGCTGGATATTGAACTGGATCGAGCCATGGAGGCTCACGCCAAAGCGGGCCAGGTTATTTGCGCCGCTGGGGAATTTCTACCCTTTCCCCAGGATTTTTTTGACCTGATCTTGAGCCATGAGGTGCTGGAACACGTGCAGGACGACCAATTGGCGATTAATGAGGTAGTGCGCTGCTTGCGGCCAGGTGGGCGGCTGGTGTTATTCGTCCCCAACCGAGGCTACCCGTTTGAGACGCACGGTGTGTATTGGCAAGGGAAGTATCACTTCGGCAATATCCCGCTGGTCAACTGGCTGCCGCGCAAATGGCGGGATCGCCTGGCGCCCCACGTGAATGTCTATTCCCGCCGAGACCTGGAGAAATTGTTTGCCGGGCTGCCGGTGAAATACATCTCGCGGACAGTGGTTTTTGGGGCCTACGATAATGTTATCGCGCGCGCTCCGGCCCTGGGTAAATTGCTTCGCAATATATTGCAATGGCTGGAGAATACTCCGTTGCGTGGATTGGGCTTGTCGCAGTTTTGGGTGGTGGAGAAGGTATAAAAAAATGCGAAGGAGAGGGTTGTTTGCCCTATCCTTCGCATTTAACAGGGTGAGTTATTCGTCAGATTCTTCCGTCTCGACCGGAGAGGTGGAGACAGGCAAGGGCTGAGAGACAGGTTCAGTGTTCCTCAATCGAAAATCATAAATGCCATTTTCCACCGGGTAGGTCTGGCCGCAGCCTGCACAATGCAACTCAGGGGGCGTATCCGCCAGTGGACCAGCGCCGCACGCCGGGCAGCGGAAGAACTCATCCACCCCAGCCACCTGGGTCTGGCCGACGGCTAGGCTGCGTACAAACACCGAGGGTGTGAGCTGCCAGAGGTCACCAGTCAGTGAAAAGAGCGAATCCAGCCCAACCAGCAACTTGAGCGGCAGGTGGCGCTTCATCCAGCCAATCCGCAGGTGTGAGACGGTTAACTGCCGCTCGACTGCGAATCCGCTCAATTGCAGCCAGGTGCGCACGGTGGCCGGGTGAAAATCAAAATTGAGGGCAGCAAATTCAACCGGTTCCGGGGAGAATGGGCTCCAGCTCTGGCGGCGTAGGCCGTAGCGCAGGATCGCCTTTAAATTGAGCTTGCTGGCGAATTCCAAAATGAAGGCGGCCCTGGGTTGCAAAACCGAGCGAACCTGGTCCAAGGCACGGCGGGCATCTGCCATGTGGTGCAGGGTGCGGATCATAGTAGCGCCATCGAAGACACCGGGCATGAACGGCAGGTGGTAGATATCAGCCGCCACGTAGCGATATCGTTCATCATCACCCAGCCGCTGGCGGGCTTGCTCCAGTTGGGTGTGGGAATAGTCGAGCAGGGTGACTTTTTCGTAACCGGCATAGCGTGGGGTATTGCGCCCGGCGCCAGCACCCAGTTCCAGCAGGTGCTTGCCGGAAGGCGGCAGCAGGCGGCGCAGGGCGACAGCTTCGCAGGCGTCTTCATACGCCCGGCCGCCCTGATCCCAGAAGCTGGTCTGGTAATCGGAGTCTTCATAATTGCAGACAGGGGGAGTTGTCATGAATGGTTGGATTATACCTGAAGATTTAAAAAGTGCGCCGGGCAGGCTGACCGGCGGCACCCAGAAGGGCCTCCTTACCGTTGCTTCCTCTCGGACCTGGCGGGGTTCGGGGGTTTCTGCCGCGCCGGACCCGCCCGGACGCAGGCCAAGGATACCCCAGACCGAGGGGATTGTCAATAAAGGAAAATCGCCAGTACCGGAGAAAATGGTTGATAAAACCTCACAGGGACGGCCTAATGGTAAAATAAACCAATCTACTCACCTTCACCCCCGCCGGGAGGGCGTGCATGCAGAAACGCTGGTATTTTTCCTTTGAATTCATCCTGATCGTTATTGTCCTGTTATCCCACGTGTATGTTGCTACCCGGCCACCCAACAGCCTGATGAACTGGTTCACCTCGGATGACGCATTTTACTACTACAAAGTTGCTCAGAACATCAGCGAGGGCAGGGGAATCTCTTTTGATGGTCTCAGTTCGACCAATGGCTTTCATCCACTCTGGATGCTGGTCTGCATCCCGGTGTTTGCGCTGGCTCGCTTTGACCTGATCCTTCCGCTGCGCGTACTGGTGATGGTGCTGGCGCTTTTGAATGCCGGCACCGGGGTTTTGCTGTATCGCACCTTCAAGCAACTGCTCTCACTGCCAGTGGCGGTTTTGCTTGCCTGTTTCTGGGTCTTTCTGCCGCGCATCCAGCGGGTGGTGACCCAACTTGGGCTGGAAGCCGGGGTGAGTGTTTTCTGTACGGCGCTACTGGTCTATCTTATCGCCCGCTGGCAGGCGGAGCGCCCGCAAAAGGGTGATTCTCTTTTTCGTATCTTGGGGATTGCCGGGGCGGGTATCCTGACACTCTTCGCCCGGCTGGATAACGCTTTTACCGTCTTTTTTGCTGGGTTGTACGTGGTACTGCTGGCCTGGAAAAACTGGGATGCAGCCAAGGAAGACCTGAAAGCTGGCTGGTCGCGGCGTTTCCGCACCGGGGTAACCTATTTCGCTCCGGTTGGGCTGGCACTGGGGCTGTACCTGCTGATCAATTACCTGTACGCCGATACACCGATGCCGGTCAGCGGAGCGGTCAAGCGCTGGTGGTCGACCATGGATAACACCGTCTACGGTGCACCCGTATTGGGCTGGCGTAATTTCATATCCTATTGGTTCACCAACATCCCCAACAGTGGCCCATGGGCATTAATCACAGATGTGCCCAATCGCCTGGCGGACTTTGTCTATGGGCTGTTGCCTTTGCAGGGCAGCGAGTTGTTTCTTAAGAATATCAACCGAAGCTTGGTGGCGGGGTTTGCCCTGCTCCTGGTTGTGCTGGCTGGTTGGCTGATGATCAAGAATTGGAAAACCACCCGGGCCGCCCTGGTACGCTTCAGCATCCTGCCGTTGTTCCTGGGTTGTGCCGGGCAGATTGCCTCCTACCGGGTGGTACCCTATGTCCACACCCGCCTGTGGTATTGGGCAGTGGAAATGCTGGTCATCACTCTGGTGCTGGGGATTGTGGCAGATGGGCTGGTACAACAGGCTCGGCGCTGGAAGTTAAGCCCAAAAGGAGTGTGGGTTGGGGTGGGGGTGCTGCTGGTTGTCCTTTTCTACGCATTTGCCACCACCACGGTTCAGCGCGTTCCGCCGGTAGTTCTGCCGGAGAATGCGGACAACTACAATCTCGAAGCCCTGGGCATTGAACGCTTGACCGAACCCGGCTCGCTGGTTGGCTGCACCGGGGCCGGGGTGATCGGCTATTTCATCCAAGATCGCACGGTGGTGCCATTGGATGGCCTGATTAACAGTTATGAGTACTTCCAACTTCTCAAGGCTGGCAAGGCTTACGAGTACCTGGATGAGATCGGCCTGGATTACGTCTGGGGCAATAAATACATGATCACGGAGAGTGACCCATACGGTCCCTTGTTCAAGGGACGGTTGGAAGAGGTGGATCACGTGGAAAGTGGAAACGTGTATCGCTATATACCGGGGATTCGACCGTAGTTCGTATATAATGATGCTATGGATGAATTAGCGCTGGTACACGACGCCCTGGATGGCGACCTGGATGCCTTCAACCGCCTGGTGTTGGCCTATCAGGACATGGCCTTCAACCTTGCCTACCGCATGCTCTCCGATGAGGATGCGGCGGAGGATGTGACCCAGACGGCCTTCATCTCGGCTTACACCCACTTGAAAGATTTCCGGGGTGGTTCCTTCAAAGCCTGGCTGATGCGCATGGTTACCAATGCCTGTTATGACGAATTGCGTCGCCGCCAGCGCCGCCCGACGGTTCCCTTGACCCCAATGGACGATGACGAAGAAGAGGAAATTGAATCGCCAGCCTGGTTGGCAGATGGCTCCGCCTCACCGGAGGAGCAAGTGAGTGCTGGCGAGCTGGACCGGGCAGTGCAGCATTGCCTGGAGGATCTGCCGGATGACTTCCGCTCCGTGGTGGTGATGGTCGATGTGGAAGGGTTGGATTACCAGGAAGTGGCTAATGTTATTGGTAAACCCTTGGGGACAATCAAGAGCCGGCTGGCGCGCGCCCGCTTGAAGCTGCGGGATTGCCTGCAGGGTTTTTGGGAACTTTTACCCGCCCAGTTTCGTCTTTCTGGTGAGAGAAACTCATGAAGACGCAACTTACCCCCCGCGACTGGCAACAACTTTCCGACTTTCTCGACAATCAGCTCAATCCTCGTGAAAAAGCTGATCTGGAGAAACGGATGCTTGAACGCGCCGATTTGCGAGCCGGGTTTGAAGAACTAAATCAGACGCGAGCTGTGCTGAGGGCGGCTCCGCACCGCCGGGCGCCGCGCAACTTCACCCTCAAACCAGAAATGGCGCTGGCCCGCCGCAAGGTCTGGCGGGGCTGGGTGCCGACCTTTTCCTTTGCTTCCGTTGCTACGGCTCTGGTGGCTGGCGTGATGCTGCTTGGGCAGATGCTGCCGATGAGATCAGTAGTTCCGATGATGGCGGCTGCTCCCGAAGCCGCGCCCATGGAAGCCCCTGCCCAGGCAACTCCGATGATCATCACCTGGGGCGACCAGGCTCCGGCCGGGATGGGCAGCGGTGGTGGATATGGTGGTGGCGGACCTGAAACTGCACCGGATCTTGCTGCAGGGAAGGCCGCAGAACCAACCCCGGAGGTCATGCCAACAGACCAGCCGGCAGAACCTCGGCCGGAACCCACTCAGGAAGCCCTGGCTCTGGCACCGCCTGCCGTGCAAGAATCCACCGAATCTGAAAATCTTATCCTGGGAATTGCCCCGGAAGAAGAACAGGGGTTGGCTCGTACCCCGGAGACAACCATCTCCGAAACCCAGCATGAGATGCAGACAATCGATTGGCGCTCATGGCTGACAGGCGGTTTGTTCGGTGTGGCAGTCCTCTTTGCTGTGCTGGCTATTCGAATGCGTCGCAGGTAAGGCGGGTGTCTCGCCGCACGTATCGCTTCTGCCCGCATTGCGCCACTCCGCTCCGGATGGCGTTTTTGTTTGGGTCTGAGCGGCCCGAATGCCCGGCCTGCGGTTGGATTCGTTTCGAAGATCCGAAAGTGGCTGCAGCCGTCCTGGTGGAACAGGACGGCCGCGTCTTGCTCACCCGGCGGGTCAACGACCCGCACCGAGGGCTGTGGTCGTTGCCGGCCGGTTTTGTCAACGCCCACGAGGATCCAGAACGGGCAGCCGAGCGTGAGTGCCTGGAGGAGACTGGCCTGCTGGTACGGGTGACTGGCTTGATTCAGTTGATTGCCGGGCAGGAACACGAACGCGGGGCGGATATATTGATTCTTTATCAGGCCGAGGTGCTGGGGGGTGAATTGCTGGCTGGTGATGACGCGGATGAGGTCGATTTCTTCGAACGTGATGCGCTGCCGCCGTTGGCCTTTCGCGCCACCCGCATCGCGCTGGGTCTCGAGAATTGATTTTTACCCCGGATCTTCACGGAAAAAACGAAAAATCACGGATAATCTCTAAGGATTTATATGGTGGCGATGTCAGTCGTCCTCAGGAAGACATGCTTTAGCTTGTCCCCCTCTGATTTGTGATAGAATGACTTAGAACAAAAGCTCTGAAATTGAGGGAATGACGTGCCGAAAACCACCCGCCGCCCCACCAAATCCACCCCTGTCAAGCCATCCAGCCGCAAACCTGCCAGCAAACCCGCCAGCCGCAAGCCGCGTGCCACGGCCAAAAAGCAACCCTCGCTGTGGAGTCGCATCTCGGCCGAGCGCAAACTGGACCTGCTGGGCGTGTTGCTGGCCTTGATCGGGTTGCTGACCCTGCTGGCGCTGTTCTCTCCAACTCGCGGAGCAGTCACTGGTTGGTGGGTGAAGGCGTTGACCATCATTGCTGGTTGGGGCATGGTCATCCTGCCGATTGGCCTGATTGGCTTCGGCCTGTGGCTGGTCTTCCGGCGCATCGAGAAATTCCCGGCGCTCTCAGCCGGCCGGGTCTTTGGGATTATTTCCCTTTACATCAACTTGCTGGCCTGGCTGCACCTTTTTACCGGGGGCGGCTGGGGTGAGACCATGGCCGGTAAGGGCGGCTGGCTGGGTGGTATTTTTGAATATTTCCTCGAAGATCGATTTGGTGTTCCCGGTGCGGTGATTTTCCTGAGCGCCTGGACCCTGATTTCGCTGCTGGTGCTGTTTGACTTGCCATTGCCGGAGCTGTTTAAGCGGATGGCTGCTTTTTTCGAGCGTAAACCAGCTGTTGCCAAACCAGCCGGCACCCAGCCGGCCAAAGTTACCCCGGGCAATTCAACTACCCGGCTGCCCGAACCCGAAGAGGTATCCAGCGATTTGCCGGAGGACTTTAAACCGTTATCACCCCAGCCTTCTGCAACCTCGCCTGCTGCAAGTGGTCGAAGTGGGAGAATTTCTTCCCCGGCAGCGGCTGCCCGCGCTTTGCCTGAGGCGGTACAAACCAGCACTCCAGAAGCCGGCTGGGAGTTGCCAACAGTAGATGCGATTCTTGATCCCGCCACCCTGCAGGCCGTACAGAGTGGAGCGGATGAGCAACGCGCCCGCCTGATCGAAGAGACCCTGGCCTCCTTTGGCGTGCCTGGGCATGTGGTGGATATCCAGCGCGGCCCGGCCGTGACCCAGTTTGGCGTTGAACCGGATTTTGTTGAATCCCGTGGCGGCACCAGGGTGCGAGTGCGGGTCGGCAAGATTCAAGCCCTGGCGGATGATTTGGCCCTGGCCCTGGCTGCCTCGCGCATCCGCATCCAGGCGCCGGTGCCTGGCCGCAAGTTTGTCGGGATTGAAGTGCCGAACGATGAGAAGGTCAAAGTCTCCCTGCGCGAGGTGATGGAGAGCGAAAAATTTGGCAAGATCAAATCCCCCCTGCGTTTTGCTATTGGCAAGGACGTGGCAGGCGGTTCAGTCTCCTATGACCTGGCCTCGATGCCGCACCTGCTGATTGCCGGTACCACCGGTTCCGGTAAATCTGTCTGCGTCAACTCGATGCTGGCCTGCCTGTTGCTCAACAACACTCCGGCCGATCTGCGCCTGGTGCTGGTCGACCCCAAGCGGGTGGAATTGACCGGTTACAACGGCATCCCGCACCTTCTGGCGCCGGTAGTGGTGGAACCTGAACGGGTGGTAGGCGCACTGCAGTGGATGTTGCGCGAGATGGACAACCGCTACCACCGCTTCGCTGAGACCGGCACCCGCAATATCGTTGAATTCAACACCCGTTTCCCCCAGACCAAGATCCCCTACCTAGTGATGTTCATCGATGAATTGGCCGACCTGATGATGATGGCGCCGGAGGATACCGAGCGCAGCATCACCCGCCTGGCCCAACTGGCGCGCGCTACCGGCATCCACCTGGTGCTGGCGACCCAGCGCCCTTCGGTGGACGTGGTGACCGGCCTGATCAAGGCCAACTTCCCGGCCCGCATCGCCTTTGCAGTTTTCTCGTCGATCGACAGCCGGGTCATCCTCGACCAGCCCGGGGCAGAACGCCTGCTCGGGCGCGGTGACATGCTCTTCCAGGCGCCGGATGCCCCGGCCCCGGCCCGCCTGCAAGGTGTCTTCGTCTCGGATAGCGAAATTCAGCGGTTGGTGGAATACTGGCGGCTGCAATCCGCCCAGCGCCCGGTAACCGCCCCAGCCAATGACCAGGGTGTGGATGCCCTGCCGCGCGGTGTGCCGCTTAAACAGACGCCACTTTGGGATGCGGCTGAAGATGACGGCGACACGCTCTACAAAGAGGCGGTGGAACTGGTGCGCAAGGAAGGGCGAGCTTCCATCACCATGTTGCAGCGCCGCCTTCGGATTGGCTACACCCGCGCCGCCCGCATGATTGATATGATGGAAGATAAGGGTGTGATTGCCCCCACCCAACCCAACTCCCAGGTGCGCGAGGTGCTGGATTACGGTCAGACCGCCCCACCGGAGGATGATGGGGTGTAGAAAAATTATTATAAAAAATAATATTAATGCTTGTTGGATATTCATAGGGATTCATTAATTTTTGTGTGATTGGCATTCAAGAAAGGATTCAAAAAGTGAATAAAACCGTATTAATAATCGCCTCTATTTTAATATGGCTATTTTCACCAAGTTGCCAAGCAGATTCTTCTCCAGTGCCTACCACTAAATCATCTGTTCAGATGGAGGTTAATTCCCCAAGTATTCGAGGTCAAATTACCTATGTATCAGTTGTGGACGATGAAGTTATTGGTATTTCGATTGAAGGGGAGATGGAACAAGATACAGTTTATGACAAAGCCAGGGTTGGAATAAATAAGGAAACCCGGATATATATCAAATCTCAAGACCTGTACATAATGGTTGATACTAGCGCATTGGAAGAGGGGTTATTAGTGGAGGCACTTTTTATTGATCCCATCAATTTATCAGATCCAGTATCAGCGTTTGCAACCGAAATTGTTATCTTAAAATAGGGGAAATAATTAATGACACAACGATCGTATCTTTTCAATAAAACGGGGTAGCTAAGAAGTTGGAAAGGACCACCCCAAGTTGAGTTCAATAGCCCGTAACGAAACCAGGTCCGCTAAAGGTTGGATTTGGTTATTGCCGGAAATACGGTCATAAAGAAAGCGGTAGA
>JBGSJZ010000149.1:0-32275 GCA_041741455.1 Anaerolineaceae bacterium
TCCGGAGCGAGGCATGTTTCAGTTACAATTCTTGTAGGCATGGTTTTCTTTTCTCCTTCCCACTTGGCCGTGGTTGGTGAAAGATACCATGCCTTCCTTTTTCAGACTACTGAACCTTTCCGACTTTGCGCTGTAATACTAGGGTAATAGCCAAAAACAATCAACCTTGACAAAAAATCTTGTCAAGGTTGACTGTTACTTAGGGGAAAAACAACCAAATTTCTGAAAGCTGTATAACTTCCGTTACGTTTTAGAATCTTTTCCGAAACGATTATTTGTATTTTTGGTGAATTACAAACTTGGAGCAAAGACTCCTGAGAAGATCATCCAGGCGAGCGTGGTTTTGGCTGCCAGACTGAGAATAATATAGACTCGTTCACCATATAGATAATCTTTCCATTTACCAACCTTTTTGTATTGTAGGAACATATTCAAGGCGAAAATATTGAAGAATACAAACAGCGTTGGGATGATGATGTAGACGAACGTTGGTGGTTTGGCGTCTCCGCTGTTAACTGCTCCCATAAAGTAGAGAAAAATCACAATCCATGGAGCGATACCAGCGATGCAGCCATAGATGAAAGAAACCCAGTTGACTTTTTTGGTGAACTGGTTGTGATATTCCATCATCAGGCCAAACAAATTCATCGAAGCATTGACCGTGAATGCCAGGATGATTGCACCAATATCGTTGATCCCCACCAGCAAACCAATCAGCACAATCATAAGGGAAGAACTGAGTGCATATTCGTAGAAGCGCACCGGATTCATCCCCTGCTTGAGCACTTTTGCATACCACTTGAAACCAAAGGTTGCCAGACTAAAGTGGGCAAATGCTGATAGCAGCAGGAAGAGCGCAACGCCAATCCCCAGCGGGATGTCGAAAATGTTTTGTGGATTGGCCACCAGTCCGCCCAGCTCACGATTGAAGGTTAGGTAATTCGAAAAAACCGGATATGTTTCTCCGGGGGTATCAATAATTAAGGTGATGATGATCATGAATACTCCCTGCACAAAATGCAGAAATCCCATGATCAGATTAAACCGACGCAGTTTCTTTATCTTCAAATCTGCGTCTTTAGACATATTGTCCATTACAGGTTCTTTTTTCATTTTTTCTCCTTGTTCGTTTCACAAAATACCGCGCAGCTTGCTGCATCGGTTCAAAGCCTTTTTTAGGTTACTGATGGTCTTGTGATTCCGTCATTCCGCTCTAGCTCACTCTACAGCTAAGAATCACAAACCCACCGACTTTATTCTACTCTACATAGTCCAGCAGGTAAGCATAACCCCCGGTTTCCATTTCTTCGTAGGGCACGAAGCGAAGGGAGGCGCTGTTTATGCAGTAGCGCGTTCCGGAGGGTGAAATGGGGTCGTTATTGAAAAAATGTCCTAAATGCGAGTTGCCTGCCCGGCTGCGTACTTCAATTCGCAGCATATTGTGGGATCTATCCTCCAGGAGCCTGACTGTATTCTCATCAATGGCCTTGGTGAAGCTTGGCCATCCAGTATTGCTGTCAAATTTATCACTCGAAGAGAACAAGGGCTCACCTGTTACCACATCCACATAGATTCCACGAGCGTGGTTATCCCAGTATTCATTCATAAATGCCATCTCAGTGGCAGCTTCTTGAGTCACATTATACTGCTGTTCGGTAAGCATTGCCTTAATCTGCTCTTCCGAGGGGCGCTGGTAGTCAGCCGGGTCAACGATCATTTCGCTGATATTCCTTATCTCACCCCGGGAGATGTGGCAGTATCCTTGCGGGTTTTTATCCAGGTAATCCTGGTGGTATTCCTCGGCATCATAAAAACGCTCAAGCGCTTCAATTTCCACCACAAAATCCTCATGACGTTCTCTCTCGATTGCTACAATTCGCTCCACGATTGCCCTGGCAGCTTCGTCAGCATAATACACACCTGTTTGGTATTGGGTACCGATGTCGTTACCCTGAGCATTTTCAATGGTGGGGTCAATAACCTGGAAATATGAAAACAGTATCGCATCCAGGCTGATAACATCCGGTTCGTATTCGACCCGCACAGTTTCACGATAACCCGTCAGGCCAGAGGTAACTTTTCCGTAGGTTGGCACCAGGTTGGCATTTCCGTTGGCATAGCCACTGACAGCATTCACCACGCCGGGAATGGATTGCATCAGTTTTTCCAATCCCCAGAAACAACCTCCAGCCAGGTAGATAACATCAACCCCCTCTTTCTTAATAAAGGTCTGATCCAATCCCGCTTGTGTCATATCACTTTCCATCTCCTTTTCAACCTGGGTTATACCGCTGCCTGGTGTCTCTTTTGTTGCTCCACATGCGCTAAGAGAAATAGCAATCAAAGCTGTTAACACGAACTTTTGCATTTTTCTCATCAATCTTATCATCCTTCAAATTGCCTGTTGTAGGTGCCATCCCAAGTGATAGTAACCGGTTTCGTCATGGCAATCTTTTGGGATTGTGATACCTGCACAGTGCTAACCTTTTCGCCCTTGATATAAGACGAGTACTCACGCAACTCAATCTCATTTTCTTTTCTAATCACGGAATAATTGGGCATTTTTATCATGATGACCTCTACATCAAACATACTACAAACATACAACAATATCAACTTGAAGCTTATACAAATCAAATCTCTAGGATAGAAAAATATAGAGGCAAACCCGGTCAGCTTATAATATAATCATCTCACCATGGACAACCGCCGAAACAAGACCAAAGCGCTGGAGATGCAGGCTGACCCAAAAATCCTGCGCCAGTCGTTCACCCTGTGGCGCGCCCGATGGAAAGCCATGCTGTTGCTTAATTTAGCCTGGGTCGCCCAGGCTGTTCCTTTATTCTTCGCTCTGGCATTTACCACCTGGCCGTACGCACTACGAATTGCGCTATCGATTTATTCTGTCCTGGCACTGGTTCTGGCCACTGCAACAATCTTCGGAACGCTCAACCAGGTCAGTGACGGCATCCAACTCAACCCTAGCCTGGTCTGGCGGAGTCTGAAATCCCAGTTCACCAACGCCTATCTCAAACTCCTGCCGCTCTACAGCCTGTTTTTCTGGCTGATATTGGCCGATCGTTGGGCAATTGGGGAAAACCTGTTCATCGAAGCCACGCTCATCCGCCTGGTCATTTTGATCCTGGGCATACTTTCCCTCTATTGGGGTCCTGCCATGGTCGATGTGCCGGCCCTTTCGGCCATCGGCCTGTTCATTGCCTCCTACAAATTGACCTGGCACCGGCAGGGCATGACCCTGTTGGCCGGTCTGTATTGCCTGGCTCCCCTGGCCCTGGGATTGCTGACCATCCTTGGCCTGTTGCTTGTCGCCCCGGTGATGGTCGTACTGATCCAGCTTCAACTCTTTCGGGCGGTAGCCGTCAGGCGGTGAATGTGAATACTCTGAACGAGAATTTCCCGCAAAGCATGGCCATTCGTCCGGACGTCCTGTTGTTTGCCGACTACTTTTGTGATGTGATCATCACCGGCCTTCCGGAGCCGCCGCGCTTGGGTGCGGATCTGTTCGGCCAGGCCCTGGAAATTGCGCCTGGCGGCGCCTACATCCTGGCCCACTGGCTGCATTCTTTGGGGGTGGGGGTGCGCTGGGCGGCCCGTTTTGGCAACGACATCTTCAGTCGCTTCATCCTCGAGGAAGCGGCTCACACCGGTCTGGATCCCTCGCTCTTCCAGGTTTATCCGGTTCCCTATCGCGTTCTCAGCTTTTCCTTCTCCTTTGCCCACGATCGCGGCTTCATCAGCTACAATGACCCGGCACCAGGGGAAATTGACCATGCCGGCCTGATCCGCTCCCAACAGCCGCGCTGGGTGGTCAACTCCCCGTTTGATGACTCCCCCGGGAGTCGGGCATTGATGGATCTGGTTCACCAGCAGGGTGGTCGGGTCTTCATCGATTGCCAGTACACCACCGCCAGTCTGGCCGATCCTGGTTTGGCAGAAACCTTGAGCAAGGTGGATATCTTTGCTCCCAACCTGAGCGAGGCCAGCCAGTTGACTGCTGAAACCGATCCGCTGGCTGCCCTGGCCCGCTTGGCTGATTTCTGCCCGCTGGTTGTCCTTAAATGCGGGGCGCAGGGCGCCTATGCCCGCCGCGGGGACCAGGTCTGGCATTCACCCGCCTTGCAGGTCGATGTGGTCGACACCACCGGCGCTGGCGATTCGTTCAATGCCGGTTTCCTGGCCGGCCTGCTGGCTGATGAACCCATCGAGACCTGCCTGCGCTTCGGCAACATCTGCGGCGGCACGTCTACCACCCGTCACGGCGGCTCCACTTCAACTCTGACGATCGCAGAAGTCCGCCAAATCGCCTCCATGCTCTCTAATTCCCCCTCTCCCATAGCGAGAGGGCAGGGGATGCCCCCCGAAGGGGGGTGAGGGTTGATGAATAATGGTTGTCTCCGTTTCCTCCGTCCTTCGCCGTGTCTGCGTGGCGAAAATTTTGTATTAAGGATGTACACATGAAACTAACCCTGGTTGGTGGTGGTGGTGTTCGCTCCCCCCTCTTTGTCATGTCCCTGCTCAACTGGCAAGACCGCATCGGTGTCACTGAGTTGTGCTTGATGGATATTGACCCGCATAAACTTGAATTATTCGGTGCCCTCTGTCGCGAGGTTGTGCACCGGGCGGGCAACCCCTTCAAGCTCACGGTCACCACGGACCCGCGGGAGGCGCTCACCGGCGCATCTCACGTGGTCACCACCATCCGCGTCGGCCAGGAACGCGGCCGGGCCATCGATGAACGCATCGCCTTGCGTCACGGCGTGCTGGGTCAAGAGACTACCGGTCCCGGCGGCTTTGCCATGGCCCTGCGCAGTATCCCGGCCTTGCTGGAATATGCCCGTTTGCTGCAGGAAGTCAGCCCGGGCGCCTGGATGTACAATTTTACCAATCCTTCTGGGTTGGTCGCCCAAGCCCTGCGGGATGCCGGTTTCAAGCGTACCATCGGCATCTGCGATGGCGCAAATGGTGGCCAGGGGGCGATTGCCAGCTGGCTGGGGGTGGAACCTGCCCGTATCCGGGCTGAGGTTTTTGGCCTCAATCACCTTTCCTGGTGCCGGCACGCATGGCTGGATGATGCCGAGCAGATGCAGCCTGCCCTGCAGGATGACCGCTTCCTGAGCCAGATGCAGTCGCTGTTTGACCCGGGGTTGGTGCGCCAGGTGGGGGCGTACTGCAACGAGTACCTTTACTATTATTACTATGCTGAGCAGGCCCTGGCTGCCATCCGCGCGGAGGGCCAGACCCGCGGCGAGGAAATTGTCGAACTCAACCAGCGCCTGATGGATCAGTTGGAAGAGATTGGTGTCGAACGCAACCCCGAACGCGCCCTGCGGGCTTTTTTTGGCTATGAAAAACGCCGCGGCGCCACCTATATGCATTATGCTTACGGTGGCCAGAGCATCGAAGAGGCCAACCGTCAACAGATGTTCGATGCCGATATTCCGGCCTCGGCTGGTGAAGGCTACGCCGGGGTGGCGCTCTCGGTCATCAACGCCCTGGTCAACGGTGGATCACTCCATATCGCTCTCAATGTGCCCAACCATGGAGCTATTCATGGCATGGCAATGGACGATGTGGTGGAGGTCAGCTGCCGGGTCGACGCCAACGGTGTTCAACCACTACAGGTAGGCGAGATCTCCCCGGCCCAGTTGAACCTGATGCGCACGATCAAACTATATGAACGCCTGACGGTTGCCGCCATTCAACAGGGTTCGCGGGAATTGGCAGTGCAAGCCCTGATGGTGCATCCGCTGGTGCTTTCCTACCCGCGCGCCCGCGCCCTGGTGGACGAATACCTCTCCGTCCACGCTGCCTACGTTGGTGAATGGAATTAATCAGCTTCCATCGGAGTAATCTTCTCTGTTGAAAAACCATTCATCCCGCATCCATGTTAAAATCTAGCGATTACCACCCAAGGAATATCTCATGAACTATAAGAACCCCTCCCTGCCCATCTCCAAGCGCGTGGCGGACTTACTCGGCCGCATGACGCTTGCTGAAAAAGTTGGCCAGTGCGTGCAATTTTTCGTCCTCCCCGAAACCCGCGAGTCCATCAAACAACAAATCCGTCAAAACGGCCTCGGCTCGCGCATCCTGAACGAATCCAACCTGGCTGGCGCCCTGACCCTGCGCATCGCCGAGGTGGAAGACCTGAACGAACTGCAGCGCGTGGCTGTGGAGGAGACCCGCCTGGGCATCCCGCTGCTCTATGGTCGGGATGTCATTCACGGCCACCGCACCATCTTCCCCATCCCCCTGAGCATGGCGGCCACCTTTGATCCATCTGCAGTGGAGCAGGCCTTTGAAATTGCTGCCCAGGAGGCCTCAGCGGTAGGCGTCCACTGGTCGTTCGCGCCCATGCTGGATATCGCCCGCGACGCCCGCTGGGGCCGCATCATCGAGGGATTTGGCGAGGACCCGTACCTGGCCGCCCAACTGGCGGCAGCTGCCGTACACGGCTTTCAGGGCGACTTGAACCCGCAGGGCTACTATGCCAAAGGCCGGCTGATGGCCTGCGCCAAGCACTACATCGGCTACGGGGCGGCTGAGGGCGGGCGGGATTACAACACCGCTGAGATCAGCGATAACACCCTGCGCAACATCTACCTGCCATCTTACCGCGCCGCTGTGAGAGCCGGGGTTGGCAGCGTCATGTCGGCCTTTGAGGATCTGAACGGTGAATCAGCCTCCGGCAGCCATTACCTGCTGACTGAACTGCTCAAGCAGGAACTCGGCTTTCAGGGTTTCATCGTCAGCGACTGGGGCTCGATCAGCGACCTGATCACCCACCGACTGGCAGCCGATGAGCGGGAAGCCGCCCGACTGGGCATGCAGGCCGGGGTGGATATGGATATGTGCAGTCCCTGCTACCCCCAGTACCTGGCGGATCTGGTCGAGAAAGGTGAAATTCTCATCGAAAGGCTGGATGACGCCATCCACCGCATTCTTACCGCCAAGTTCCAACTGGGTCTGTTTGAGCATCCCTACACACCGACACCCGCCCAGGATGAGAAATTGCTGCACAGGCACATGGCGGCCACCCGCCGCACTGCCGCTCGTGGCATGGTGCTGCTGCAGAATAACGGTGTGCTGCCCTTGACCAAAGATCATCAGAAGATTGCCGTGGTTGGCCCGTTTGCCGACCACCGCCGCCCGTTATTGGGTTCCTGGATCAATGATGGAGTACCTGGGGAAACCGCCACCCTCTTCGAAGCTATCAAGGCAGCCTGCCCACAGGCTGAAATCTGGACGGCCCCCTCCGAACTAAACGATGAAATCTTGGATGTCGCTGCCCGGGCAGACGTGGTCATCCTGGCAGTGGGCGAATCCAACAACCGCAACGGTGAGAATAGCTGCGTGGCTGACCTGCGTCTACCGGCAGGCCAGGAGGATTTGATCCGGGCGGCGGGCAGCCTGGGCAAACCGCTGGTGCTGGTGGTCTTCTCCGGTCGTCCGCTGGTGCTGACCGATGTCATCCGCCATACGGACGCCATCCTCTACGCCTGGCACCCGGGTACCATGGGTGCCCATGCCGCCGCAGATATCCTGTTCGGCGAGGTCAACCCCTCCGGCCGGCTACCAGTCACTTTCCTGCGCCACACCGGGCAGGTGCCGTTCCATTACAACGCCAAATCCACCGGCCGCTGGGTCAGCGAATATCACGATGTGCCTTCCAAACCGCTCTTCCCCTTCGGTTTCGGTCTGAGTTATACCACCTTTGAATATTCTGATCTCCAACTCCCCGCCGAAGTCGCCTTTGGCCAACCCGTTCAGGTTTCGGTCGCTGTCAGCAACACCGGCTCCCGGGTAGGTGAGGCAGTCGTTCAATGCTATCTCCAGGACTGCGTCTCCCGCACCACCCGCCCCGTGCGTGAGCTCAAGGGCTTTCAGCGTGTCCTGCTGCAGCCGGGGGAGGCCCGCCGGATCAAGTTCAGGCTCGGCCTGGAGGAGCTTTCCTACTACGGCCCCGGCAGCCAATGGGTCTGCGATCCCGGCGACTTCAAGGTCTGGGTTGGCGCAGATAGCAATGCCACCCTGGAGGGCAAGTTCACGGTTCGTTAGGAATAAAACAGCAGCCCGGCTGCGGCCGCCAGCGCCAGGATGACGATTACCGGCAGCTTCTTGCTCAGCGCCAAGGCCAATGCTGCCAGCGCAATGCCCACATCCAGCCAGCCGATGATGGCAGATTGCCCCAAATCCCACAGGGTGCCCAGGGTCAGGCCGATGATACCCAGCATCAGGCCACGAGTCGCCCGGTAGACGATCGGCCTGTTTTCGATTCGACCGTAGAATGTGCTCACCACCAGGATCAGCAGCGGCGGCAGGCTGAGGGCAATCAGGGCTAGCAACGAGCCAACCGGACCCAGCACCAGGTAGCCCAGGCTGACGCTCCACAGGCCGCTTGGTCCCGGGCTGAGTTGCCCAACTGCAATGGCCGTAATGAAATCCGATTCTTTGGCCCAACCCAATGCCAACAAATCCTTGTGCAGGAATGGCAGGTTGCCCATCCCGCCAAACGAGAGCAGTGAGGCCTTCAGGAAGATCCAGAAGAAGAGGAACAGGTTCATTCTTTCTGGCTTTCGGGGATGGCAGGTGGGGGTGTCGGTATGTAAGTCAGGGCTATTGCTGTCAGGCCAGCCGCCGCCAGCATGATCCACAGCGGAGAAAGCCAGTCCAGCGCCAGGGCCAGCCCAGCTCCAGCAATGATAACCAATTGCACCACGAAGCGAACTTTGCCTTCACCTTTAGCCGCTTTGAATATCGGTACCGCCAGGTTGGCACTCATCGCCAGGGAAAGGCCAATCGTGGCTGGCAAAATTCCACGCATCGCCGCCTGAATGGCTGGCAGATCTTTGTATAGCGTATAAAATGCCGTCATCAAACCAGTGATGATTGCGCTTGGGACCAACAGGCCGCTGTTTGCAGCCAGCATACCAGAAAATCCTCTTAATTTTCTTCCAATCAGGATGGTTAGCTTGATCAGGTTGATGCCCGGCGATAGCTGGCAGATCGCCCAACTCTTGATGAATTCATCTTCGTCCATCCAGCCGTGTTTCATGCAGGTCTGGTGGATCAGCAGGAAGGTGGCTGACCCGCCGCCAAAGGATTGGATGCCGATCATCCCGAAAGTGAAGAAAATCCGCCACAACCCGGTTGGTTTGGGTTGTGGGGCGTTCTGTATATGCTTTACTGAAGGGCTGCTTTCCCTTGACATCGCCCTGATTATACCTGCAGAGGGTGCATTTCACCTGTGGTACAATTACCGGGTTATCCCTCTCAAGGAGATTCGGATGGTTGACCCTAAATTACTCGAAATCTTGCGCTGCCCGGCGTGTGTGCGCGAAAAACCCGGCCTGTTGACCCTGGTCAAGGAATCCTGGCTGGTCTGCTCGGATTGTGGCCGGAAGTATCCCATCGTCGAAGACATCCCCGTGATGTTGATTGATGAGGGTGACAAATGGACCGCGACTGCAGTGGATGCCCTGCCGGTTCCGCCGCCCCGTCCAAATTAACTTGAACTGAACGGGCAGGTGGAACGGATATTGCACCTTACCGGGGCATGATCCGATATACACTTCCTTCCACTTCCCGTACCCCAAGACGAATGGTTCGTACCCCCATGCGCTCTCAACCCCGTACCCGTAGCAAGTTGGATCGTCTGACCATCATTCTCCTGGTGGCTTTTGTCGTGGTCGCCCTGATCACGGCTTTCGTTGCCTTCCGGATGATTTACAACTTGATTATTTCCAACAACACCTTCAACCTGCCTGGTGTGGCCATCAATGACCCGGGCAATCCGGTTTCTCAAACGGATGGAGCGCCGATCACTGGTCCGTTGCAACCGCCGGATGGCCCCACCCCCGAACCCTGGGACGGCGTCAGCCGTGTCAATGTCCTGGTGATGGGTCTGGATTACCGGGATTGGGAATCGGGAGAATCATCCCGTACCGATACCATGATTCTCTTTTCCATCGACCCGGTGAGTAAGACCGCCGGCTTCATGTCCATCCCGCGCGATATGTGGGTCAGCATTCCCGGCTTTGATTACGCCAAGATCAACACTGCCTATTATCTGGGCGACCTTTATAAATTACCCGGTGGCGGTCCAGCCCTGGCCATTCAAACCGTGGAAAATTTCCTGGGTGTGCCGATTAATTATTACGCCCAGGTGGATTTTTACGCCTTTGAACAGTTTATTGATGAACTCGGCGGGATCGAAGTGGATGTCCCATATGAAATTATCGTTGATCCGCTGGGCAAACACAACACTACCACCCTCCAGCCCGGCAAACAGTTGTTGAGCGGACCGATTGCCCTGGCCTATGCCCGCAATCGCTACACCGATGGTGGCGACTTTGACCGGGCGGGCCGCCAGCAGCAGGTGATTATGGCCATTTTCGACCGCATCACCAGCCTGAATATGTTGCCAACCCTGATTTCTCACTCTGGCGCCCTGTACCAGGAGCTTTCAGCGGGGGTTCATACCAACTTAACCCTCCAGCAGGTGATTCAACTGGGCACGCTGGCGCTTCAGGTCAAACAGGAAAACATTCGCCACGGTGTGATTGGCCCAGGTTCGGTTTACAACGCTACCTCACCGGATGGACTGGACATCTTGATTCCGATCCCGGATGAAATTCGCGTCCTGCGGGATGAAATTTTCACCACCGGCGGGGCAGTTGGCCCGGCGGCGGTCACCGCTGAATCGATCGAACTGGCCAAAGCGGAAGGTGCGCGCATCTCGGTCCAGAACGGCACCTACACCGCCGGCCTGGCCACCCGCACCGCTGAATACCTGCGCGGCTTGGGCTTGAATGTTGTGGAGGAAACCAACGCTGACGGCTACTATAACACCAGCCGTATGTTCATCTATACTGGCAAGCCCTACACCTCGCAATACATCTCGGATTTGTTTGGTATGTTGCCAGCCCAGGTGCTGACCCAGTACAACCCGGATGCCGGGATTGACATCGTCCTGGTCCTCGGCTCGGACTGGGAAAACACCAACCCGATGCCGTAAACTCGGTTGTGGAAGGAACGAATTAACAATCAAGGAGCCTTGAAAAAGGCTCCTTTTTTATCTGTGCCATCTCCCCTGACGGGATGATGTCTGAAATCTGTGATTTCTGTTTATGGCTGCTGGAATAATACGCTCCAGCCACCCAGTACGCCTGCCCCGCAGCCGCTGGTGGAAATCCCGGCAGCCGCCTGGCCGCCTTCACCCGCCCGTATGCTGTAGATCACCCCTTCGCTCATGCTGAAATCGGCGTAGCCGTCATCGATCTGCGGGTGCAGCCCGGTAAAAAACTCATCTTGCCCGCCCGGCCAACTGACCACGATTCGCACGCCGGCCACCGGCGTTCCAGCCGCATCCTGCACCTCCACCAACAAACGCCCAGCCGCCCCGGGCACATCGCACACTGCCTTGCTTTCCACTGGCAGGAAGGGCGCTCCGGCCGTCGGTTGGGGGGTATTGGTCGGGCGCGGCGTGTAGGTGGCCGCCCCGGTCGGGGAAGCCCCCTGAAGGGGGGTGCGTGAAGGGGTAGGAGAGTGAACGACCGCCGCCAGGTCGAGCGTCGGACTGGGTGTCAGTGTTGGCAGCTCTGCTGTGATGGTTGGGCTGGGGGGTTCAGTTGGGCTCGGTTCCAGGGTCGCCACTGGGACGGAAGGCTGCGCCAGAGCCTGCGCTAGCAGGGCCAGCGCTCGGGCGTCTTCCATCGAACCACCGCCTGCCAGCATGCGCTGTGCCTGCGAGGCCAGGTCGGCCAGCGGGTTGTCGCCTAGCAAATCCAGCCTGGCGATCGCTCGTCCCAGGTCGCCATCCGCCTGGAAGGCCAGCGCAATCATCAGACGGTATTGATCCTGGTCAACCGGGTTCAAACGGCCGGGAGTCAGGTTGACCAGCACTGGCGGATTGATCGCTCTGGCATACAGCATGCCGAGCAGCAGGCCTAGCACCAGCCCGGTGATCAGGTAATATGGCCGGCGGCGTTCGCTCATGGCGTACTGCCTCCGGGCAGCGGCGCCCAGGCTTCCAATGCCTGGGCCAAAACTGCCAGCCAGTCCACATCCTGTTGGGTGTAGCCCAATTGCCCCGCGTTCAGGATGGCTTCCTGCACCAGGTAGAGTGGCGCCTGGTTGCTCAATAACGCCAGCCGGCGGGCAGCTGCCACGATATCTGAATCGTGTTGGTAGGCTTCTGCCGTCATCAGTACGTAATCGGTCTTGTAATCTGCGCGCAAGGCTGCCGGGGTCACCTGGTCCGCCGCTGGTGGAATCAACATCCAGCCGATTACCAGACTGATGGTGATGCCCAGCAGGATGCTGGCGATGAAGGCGACCCAGCGCATGGTTCGCATGGTAGTTATTTCTTCAACATCGGAATCTGCACGTCCGACTGGCGGGCGAAGTGGATCGCCTCGTCGTAGCCGGCATCCACGTGGCGCACCACACCCATGCCTGGGTCGCTCTTCAACACGCGCTCCAGGCGGTGGGCTGCTTCAGGGGTGCCATCCGCAACGATCACCTGGCCGGCGTGCTGGCTGTAGCCGATGCCCACGCCGCCGCCATGATGGAACGAGACCCAGGTCGCCCCGTTGACAGCGTTGATCAGGGCGTTCAAAATCGGCCAGTCGCTGACTGCATCTGTGCCGTCCTTCATCGCCTCGGTCTCGCGGTTGGGCGAGGCCACGGAGCCTGAATCTAGGTGATCCCGCCCGATCACGATCGGCGCACTGACGATGCCTTTGGCCACCAACTCATTAAATTTCAGACCGGCCAGGTGCCTTTCACCGTAGCCCAGCCAGCAAATGCGGGAGGGCAAGCCCTGGAAGGGCACCTTCTCCCGTGCCATCTTCAACCAGCGCTGGAGGTGCTCATCATTCGGGAATAATTCCATCACCGCTTCATCCGTGCGGTAGATATCCTCCGGGTCGCCGGAAAGCGCCACCCAGCGGAAGGGTCCCTTGCCCTCACAGAATAAAGGCCGGATGTATGCCGGCACGAAGCCGGGATAATCGAAAGCATCCTTCACGCCCTCGTCGTAAGCCCGCTGGCGCAGGTTGTTGCCGTAATCGAATACCTCTGCCCCGTGATGCTGGAAAGCCAGCATGGCTTTCACATGCTCCGCCATCGACTTCATCGAGCGCTGGCTAAATTCTTCCGGGTCGCGCTGGCGCAGTTCATCCGCCTGCTCCACGCTCAAACCGTTCGGGATGTAATATAGCGGGTCATGGGCTGGGGTCTGGTCGGTCACTACGTCCGGCGTCACACCGCGCATCACTAATTCAGGATAAATATCCGCCGCGTTGCCAATCAGGGCGATCGAGCGCGGGGTGCGGCTCTTCACCGCTTCTTCCACCAGGGTCATGGCTTCTTCGAGCGTATCCACCACCATGTCCACATAGCCGATTTCGCAGCGTCGCTTAGCTCGTTGCGGATCCACTTCCACGCACAACCCCACCCCCTCATTCATCGTGATAGCCAGGGGTTGGGCGCCGCCCATCCCGCCCAACCCGGCGGTCAGCACAAACTTGCCGGCCAGCGAGTCCCAGCCGCGTATCCGGGCCAGGGCAGCCAGTGTCTCGTACGTGCCCTGCAAAATGCCCTGCGTGCCGATGTAAATCCACGAACCGGCCGTCATCTGGCCGAACATCATTAATCCCTGGGCTTCCAACTGATCAAAGTGTTGCTGGGTCGCCCAGTGAGGCACCAGGTTGGAGTTGGCAATCAGTACCCGCGGCGCATCCGGGTGGGATTTGAAAACCGCCACCGGCTTGCCGGATTGCACCAGCAGGGTTTCGTCGTCGTTCAGGTTTTTCAACGTCTCCAGGATGGCATCGAAGGCTTCCCACGAGCGGGCCGCCCGGCCGCGGCCGCCGTAAACCACCAGGTCATCCGGGCGTTCGGCCACTTCTGGGTCGAGGTTATTTTGAATCATGCGATACGGGGCTTCGGTCAGCCAGGATTTGCAGGTCAATTGCGTCCCGCGCGGGGCGCGCACCACACGTGCACCCTTCATGTTACCTCCAGAGAGTGAATTGCAGATTATCTGTGGATAATTATATGCCAGATGAAGGGAATGTGGGGGAGAGTAGGGCTATTCCAGTAAGGGCGATCGCGTAGCATCCAGTAGGGAAGCAGCCGGAATAATTGAGTCTGCGGGGAGATACGATTGCCCCTGGCTGCTTCGCTCGGAGGGTTTGATGTGACAAATCATCAAAATAGGAATGTCAAATTCAGATAGAAGGTAGGTTGTTGCCAATCACCTAACCGGTAAAGACCGCCTCTACCCCGGCGGTCGTCTCTAAAATCAAATCCGCCCCGCTCCGCTCCAGTTCTCCCCGCTGACCGAAGCCGCACAAAACCCCGATGGTCTGCGCCCCGGCGGATTTTCCAGCGCGCATATCCACCGTTGTGTCGCCGATCATCACGCATTGTTCGACAGGCACGCCCAGCGCCTGCGCTGCGTGCAGCACCGGGTCTGGAAAAGGCTTGGTGTAGCGGCAGGTCTGGGCGGTCACCACCGCCTTGAAATAGGGTCGCAACCCGAACTGATCCAGAAAAGCCAGCGCTACAGCCTCCCCGCGCGCGCTGACCACCGCCAGCGGGTAGCGTTCCGCCAGCCGCGGGATCATCTCCACCACGCCCGGGATGGCCAGGAAGTGCTTCGGCTTCCATTCCCCGCTCCGGCGCGCCATCCGGTGCAGCAGCCGGCTCAGGGGGCCGTCCAACCCCATCCTGTCCAGCAGCATCAGGGTGAAGTTGCCGGGAGTCTCCAGGCTCATCACCAGCCAGCGGGCGGTGGACAAGCCATCCCCGCCCGGCAGCCAGCGTCCAATCGGCCTGAGCAGCCGCTGGAACCGGGCGGTCATTTGGTCGTCCGTATCCGAGAGCGTCCCGTCCACGTCAAACAGCAGCCCCCGCACCCCGCCTAGTTCAAAGGTCACGCCTTATTCTCCCAGGGCAGCCCGCACGGCTGCTGTAGCAGTCGCATCCGGGGCGATGATCCACACCACTTCTTCCGAGTTGCGGTAGACCAGCACAGATCCATCTGCTGTTTCAGACCAGACCAGCTCGCTGTTGTCGGAGCGGTTGACCGTACCCCAGCGCAGCCGGCCGTAGGTCTTCATGGCGTTCCAGAATTCGTTCAGGTCCTGGCGCGTGTCCCAACGCGTGCGCAGCACCAGGGCGCTTTGATCCTGCCCATCGTTGCGGAAGATGGCGTAGGCATCGCCGCCCCAACCTTCAGTCGCATCCGCGGCATCGCCTTCGTCCATCCGCATTCCTTCTTCGTAGCCGGCTGTTAATATCATGTAGGTGGACCATTCACCCATCACATTCTTGTCAATCTCCCGCCAGCCATCGCCCAGTGCCGGGCTCAGGTCGGGCAGCGCCACTTCCACTGGCACGTCATCCGGGTAGCGCTCCGGGTGCAGGATCTGCTCGGTGCTGACCGGTGGGTTGCGGAAGGCTTCATCCACCGAGGCAAAACCATTCACGTCGTACAGCGACTGGACGAACTCCAGCCCGTATTGGTAAGAGAAGAGTAAATCCTGCTGTAGGTAGTAGGGGGTCGAATCATAGACCGGTGAGGTATAGCTGGAATAAAAATCCTGTACTTCCTGCTTATCCTGGGCAGTGGCGTAACGGAAGAACCACAGGCTCTCGGTCAGGGTGGCGTCGCCTTCGATCAAGGCATTGACGGCCGCACAGTACTCGGTGTTCTCCTCGCAGTAATCCGGGTTGGTGTTCAAACCATTCAGCAGATCGTAGGTCTGGTCCTGCAGTACATGGGTGAATTCGTGGGCGTAGGTCATGCGCTCCGGGCCTTTGAACTCGCCGCCTTGCACAACGTACATTTCCTTGGTCTCCGGGTCGTAGAAGCCGGCTACCTGTTCCGTCATCAACTCCACATACAGCGCCTGCAAATCAAAATCCGGCGGCAGCAGGCCGAGGATCGAGAGTGCATTTCCACTATCAGCAATCTCCTCTGGGTTGGAATCTTCGTAGATATCCTCTTCCATCTTGGCGCGCAGCTCGTCGGTGCTCAGCAGGCCGCGCTGCACCGGGTTCACCGGCAACAGGCCGCGCAATTGGCTGACCTTTTGCTCAATATTATCCATTTGGGCAGCCACGTCCGCAGGTAACTGGCTGTCAGTTTCAAGCGTTGGTTTCGCCACGGCCGTCCCGGCTGGTTGGCGGGTCGGGGCTGGTTCGGAGGGGATTTGGGTGGTCGAGGCGGGGTCAATCAGCATCGCTTCTTCAGTCGGTAAAACCCCAACCGGCGTGTTCGAATCACTATAGCGATTAAATATAACCACCCCGGCAATCGCCAGCAGGCTGACGCCCACGCAACACACCACAATCAGCACAAGTATTGCAATCACAATATTCTTATTCATCGTCTCTACTTTCTCCCCTCTCCCTCTGGGAGAGGCTGGGTGAAGGAGCTTTTTCTCTCGTTCACAACCGTAAAAATTTTTCGATCGGCAAGAACGCCATTATATTCAAGTTTCGTAATTGTACCGGAAGTCATGGAAAGCACTTTTTTTGTTAATATTTATCCGTGTTTATCCGTTCGTTCCGTCTAAATCTGTGTTAAAAAACCAACGAACCCTTCCATTATCTCAACCGATTAATTACTCTGTACATAATTAATCGCGTACAGCGCATCATCGTAACCCGGCCGGGCTTCCAGGGCCTGCTGGAAAGACTCCAGCGCACCCTCCCGGTCATTCTTGCGGAACAATCCCCAGCCCTGCCACAGCAGCGCTTCTTCCGAGTTGGGTGTCCGTTCCAGGGCGTAGGTAGTCAAGGCCAGCAGGTCGTCCGTCCGCAGCGAATGGAAATAGGCAATGAACGGCCCGAACTGGTAGCGCAGCATGCGCTGGGGCAGACCGATCTCCCGCGCCTTATCATACGACATCGCGGCTTTCTTGTATCGCTCAAAATACACCTGGTTGGTGCCCAGGTTGAACCAGGCATAGGCATTGCCTGCCTCGCTCAGGGTTTCCTGGCGGGAGAGCTCCAGTGCATTCTGCCGGTTGACATCCGGGTCCCAATCCGCTCCCAGGATCGATTTCACCAGCTCGCTCTGATCCGGGTAGAACAGGACAATGTAGACATAGTTGAACTGCTGCCAGGTCCCTTTCAGCTCCCGGTAGCCGATCCAGCGGTCCGGGCCTTCAAACGAATCCTGCACCACGAAGGACTGGCTGTTGTCGTCATAACCGGTCACCAGTAGATAATGTCCGGCCCAGCGGTCGTCGTTCGGCCAGTAACTCTCCTGGATCGGGAAGCCTTCTTCGATCATCACCGGCAGTCCGGCTGCCAGCAGGCTGCGCAGCGTGTCGATGCTGCCGCCCACCCGGTACTCGATATTCAGCCAGCCGGTAAAGTTCCTTACATAATATACGAGTTCCTCCACGTTCACGTTGCGGTCTGCCCGGATTTGCTTGATCTCATTCGAGATGGTGAATTGGTCGCCCTCCCAGCCAAACATGCGCAGGTGCAGCGCCAGGGTCGCCGGCCCGCAATTATTGATATCCTGCTTCTCAAAGGTCAGCGCCCCCAGGATGGCCGAGGCAGGCAGCGGCGTCGGGCTGGGCGTGGGGGTGGGCGATAGTTCCGGCGCCGCCGTCGGTGTGGCCGGAGGTTGGGTGGGGGTATAAGTTGCCGCCAGGGTGGGGGAGATCTGCGGAGTTTCCAGAACAGCTGTAGGCAAGGCTTCCACCGGGTTCAACACCCCGCGGATGTAGGTCAGGGCAAAGTCAATCCGCCAGCCCAAGCGCTCTTTGACCGGAGGCAATTGATAAATGAGCACAGCCAGCAGCGCCAGCACTGCCAGGAGCAGCAGGGCCATCTGCCAGCCGCGCAGGGGTTGTCCGTTTCGTCGAATCATGGCCTGAATTGTACCAGAAAGTGAAAAGGCTCCCCTTCCTTTTAGGGAAGGGGCTGGGGGATAGGTCAGTCTTAAAAATATTCTATTGCTCGAAATTTAATCTAGAAATAAGTTTTCAGAATCGTTCCAGTCTCCAGACCGTAAACAAAAACGGTTTTCATCTCCCAGGAAACGGCTTACCTGCCTTTGAATCTTAACCTGGGCAGTGAATCCGTAGTCCAAGTCATCAAATCACTTCATAGATTTTCCTTCTTCTCCGAGATCTGTGCATGTTTTGCCCGGGTGATCGGATACCAGATCAGCAGCGGTAACGCAATCGTAAAGGCAATCACCGGGATGATCGCAAAGAAGAAGCGAATCCCGAACAACGCCTGCGGAGTCTGGACGGCATCCGGCACATAGCCGTAGAGCTTGAGCGCCCAACCCGCCGCTGCGATCCCCAGCGCACCGGTTAATTTACCCAGGAAAGAATTGATGCCGAAATAGATGCCCTCGTGCCGTTCGCCGGTTTTCGCTTGGTCCACTTCGATCACATCCGGGATCATGCTCCATGGGAAGACGTACTGGGCGGAAAATCCCACCCCGGCCACGAAGGCGACCACATAAATCAACGGGCTTGGACCAGGGGGCAGCAGGAATGCGCCAATAATGGCCACGCTCGCAATCGCCAGGCCCAGCGCATAAGCCGGACCTTTATTCAATTTTTTGGACGCATATCGCCAGGGGATCAAGAATATGGCGATGGTTCCCAACATCACCAGCATCACAAACGAAATTTGATCCGTCATTTGCAATTGGTAGGTCAAAAAATAAGGCAACAGGCTGGTCAGCAGGGTGAAGCTGATGCTGATGATGGTGCTCATGATCATGTACTGGACAAATGGCCGGTTTTTGAACACATGCTTGATCTGCGGCCAGACCGGCATCCTGGCCGGTTGCAGTTCTGGCCGGGGGCGTTCTTTGACTCCGAAGGTGGTTACCAGAATGGTAATCAGCGCTACCGCGCCAAAGACCGCGCCCATCCCGCTGTAGGCGGCCTGCTTGGACCAACCCAGGTTGAGGAAAATGCCTGCCACGGCGGTGGTGGCGGCCGCGCCCAGGATATACCCCAGTACAGTGAAGATCATCCGGATCGAAATCAAGGAGGTGCGCTCGTCATAGTCATAAGTCAACTCTGCCGACAGGGCGTAATAGGGCACGCTGACCAGGGTTTGCGCCGTATCCACCAACAGGAAAGTCCCCACCACCGCCAGGAATGCGGTCAATCCGGTCAGTCCGGTTGGGATGGAGAACAGCAGCCAGATCGCCAACCCCAGCGGGAGAGCACCCAGCAGCATGTACGGTTTGCGCCGCCCCCAGCGGCTGCGCGTCCGGTCGGATAGATAACCGAAGATGGGATCGTTGATCGCGTCCCAGGTTAGCTTGCTGACCAACAGGGCAGTCCCGGCAATCGCCGGGTCAATCCCGGCAATATCGGTGTAGTAGAAGAGTAGAAAGAATTGGATCGATGCCGTCAGCAGGGAAATCCCCAGGTCGGCGATCCCGTACAGGATCTTGGTGGATTTGGACAGTTTTTCGTTCATGCTTTTCTCCCGCTTGCTCCTTGATGTGCCAGCTTTAGAAATACATCTCCACGCACCACGTGCACGTGTTCATCATTCAAAGTGGCCGCCAGTTGGGCGATATCCTCCAGGCTGGTCCGGTAGGCAAATAGGTGGACAGCAATAAAACACGGCCGAGGACCAGGAGTTTCTACCAGCTTTCGAACGCCCGCCTGAACCTCTTTGGCCGAATCCCAGATGTGGGCGACCGCCGGCCACTGGTTGGTCACAAACATCGCATCGCCAAGTTGGACTTGCGGCGTGCGCTCCAGGATCCCGTAGCCTGCCAGGAAACCGACCAGGCCTTGTGAATGTTGCTTCAGTTGTCGCAACACCCGCGCCGGGGGATCCGCCACATAAAAGGTGATGACCTTGATTCCAGCCTTTTGGCAGATCCGCCTGGATTCTTCCAGGTAGGCGGGCAGGTCAGGGGCCAGGGGTGGGATGATATAGCCCGCCCCGGATGGCCCGGCCACCAGGCAATCGTTGGGGGTTGCCGTGCGGGCGTACTTTTCAAACAAGGCTGGTGCCAGCTCGATCAGCAGGGGCTGTGTTTCCCAATTGAACGGAAAGCTGCCCCGCAGCGGACTGTACCAGTTGCCCAGCTCTCCGCCATTCATCATCATGAGCTGGTCGCCATCCGATAGGGTGAAGGTCAGGTAGGTGCCTTGCGAGTCCAGTTCCGGCACCTGCACCGGGCTGGTTGCCGGCATGCCCAGCGGTTTCACCTGGTTGTGAAACGAGAAGTTGCCCGCCAGGTGCGCGGGCACCAGGCGCAGACCATTCGCCGAAATATGCAGCATCAGGGCCAATTCGTCATCCCGGCGGGTATGCCAGCCGAAAATGGTCGGGAACGGCAGGGCTTGCACCGCCCGTTGAATGCGGCTGGCCAACCGCACCTCCGCCGATTTCCGCCCCATCAGCGTCAACCCCAGTTGGCGCAGTGGACCATCCAACCGCAAGCCGAAGATCAATTCACGCAACCAGGCCGGGCCAAATGCCAACAGCAGGAGAATTTTATCCCCCGGGCCATTGGACTTGCGGCTCAGGCTGTAGGTAAAGATCTTTTGCTGCACCAGCGTATCCACAAATTCTGGTCGTCCCCAGGCAGGCTCCACGCAGGCCACCACCCCCGGTTTGCATATCGGGAAGAAGTGCTCAAATGCCCACTCGTAAAGTCCGATCCGGTCTTGCCATTTTCCGCGCAGGTCATGCCGGGTCGCCAGGCCCAGATCCTTGGCCCAGCTTTCCATCCTGGCTTCCACCACCAGTAAATCCTCCTGGGCGGCCAGCATCAGGGCGATATTAGCCGTGTCCGGCAGATTGGCGTCCCAGACCACGGCGCCGTTCAACCGCTCTCGGTGCATCCGAATTGCGTCTTCCAGGCTGGCAATATTCTGAACCTGGAAGGCGTGCGCCTGCTGGTAATACGCCAGGTTGTGTTGATCCTGGTTACCCATCTGCTCCCGGAATTTCCCGTACCAAATGGCATCATCCAGGAAGACTTCGTTCGTCCGCCGGGCGTCCGGATCATCGTAAATGCCGTAGTCGAGGAAGAGGATCGGTCCCTCCCGGTTCACCAGCCCTTGCAGGGCCGCTGCGCACAGCCGCTTTTCATACGGCAGGCCGGAGACATCCAGCACTTCAACCATCATGGTTTTCTTCTCGGAGGGCATGCTAAGATTATAGCGGAGCACCCATCCCAACGCAATTCAAAGGGTGGTCATTCTACTGCCAGATGCTATAATCATTTTAATAAAATTATTCTCCGTGCCTTCCGTGGTTAAAAAGGTGTAAAAATGCCCGACTTCAAATATGAAATTACCCAAAAAATTGGCGTTCTCGCCACCTCAGCCAAGGGCTGGGAGAAGCAGCTCAACCTGATCTCCTGGAATGACCGCCCGCCCAAGTATGACCTGCGCGAGTGGTCGCCGGATGGCGCGACCATGGGCAAGGGCATCACGCTGTCAAAAGAAGAACTCATTGCCCTGCGGGATCTACTGAATGGGTTGGATTTATAGTCATAGGTAAATTTGAAATGGATGTAAGGTTAAACCTAACATCCATTTCAAATTTCGTCGGCCGCTCTCCATTTTTTTACACAGAGGGTACTCTCAGAGTATTCGGATAATAATTTCATGGGTGGCATTCTGCAACCAACGATCCGTAAGGGTGGGTCTGTGCCCGGAACGGTCTCCCTTATCCCGCACCCAGACCCACCCGATTCTGGCTGCACCTTCTCTCCTTGAATGTTTCGCACAATTATTTGTTCCAGACTTTCCTTGACGGCTGTCCATGCCCGCTACGAGCTACCAACTATGAGCTAAGGCAGGGTTATATTTATTCTACAAGTTGATCAGGCGGATTCTCGCTACTGACAGAAATTTAATCATCTTCGCCGAAATGCCAGAATCCATCATCCTCCGCTTCCCCATGGCAAACGTTGCAATCCCGGATCACACCTGCACTTCCCTGTAGGTAGATCGAGTATTGATTGTCCCGATTGGTCACCGTTGGGTAGATGGCATGCGGAGAACCATGGCATGCGGCGCAGTAGATACCCGTCCCACCATGCGCTTTAATGTTCCGGAATAACTCCGCCTCTGACACCGTCAATTGGGTATTTGGAGAAACAATGGTATCAGAATTGGCTCTTCCGAGGTTTTCCCCGTGGCATGTACTGCATTTGGGCAGGTTGACCCATGCAGTCCGGCTGGAGGATCCGACATCAGCCATGCTTCCATGACAATCGGTACATGTGATGCCCGCTTCAGACATGGCATCCCGCAGGCATTGGGTTTTTTCACCCGGGTGACAGGATTGGCAATAATTCTGTGGCAGGTTGCTCTGGTCGGTGTCTTTTCCCGAATGGAAGGTATGTATAGCTGCGCTTAACGAGAACTGGCTGCCTTTGCTCTCCATGACCCCCATGGCTGGGTCTGCATGGCAGGATGCACACATCACCAGGTTCCCACTGGCTGCCTGGTCATATAAATTGGTGCCATTTCCAGTGTCATGAGCTTTGAGAATGTTATCCTCCATTTCTTGGATGGTACTTCCCTCATGGCAAAGATCACAGCGCATTTCTGAAGATACCGGCGAGACGTTAAAACTTTCTGCCACAATTGTCCCGCCTGCGTCCACGGCTTGCACCTTATAGAAGGGATAGGGATCCCAGTTACCAGCATCAGAATAATCAATTACAGGCACACCTTCTGCAATATAATAATCGGATTTTGCATCCATCGTGCCAGAAGTTTTTTTGCCGGTCAGACCGACCCCGGGCTGGAGGTCAAAGCCATATTGTTTGGCATATTGCCAGAAATTGGAATGATTCTCGGGTTGGGTTACGCTGGGGATGCTGTATTGAAGCTGGAGTGAACTGAGGATCTCTGGGTCCTCCGAACCCTTGGCAACGACCTGCGCCCAGAAAACGTTATACGGTGGCAAAACCAGGAAGCGGGAATAGTCACTCATGTAACAATGCATTCCCAGATTATTCCAGGTGAAGATGGTATATTGGCTTGATTTCGAGGAAGGCACAATCCCGGCTGGGATGCTCTGGTCGGGGGCTGGGAAGGAAGGAATGGCGATCCCTGCTGAACCTGACTGAGTGGCACTCCCCTGGGCAGGCGGTTCGGTCGGTGCGTTGGTTGAAATGGCAGTTGGTAAGTTTTCAACCATGGTTGCGGTGGCCGGTTGAACTGCTGGGGTGGCGGACGGCGTGGTCGAGCAACCCGCCAAAATTAAGATACAAATTGCGAGGCAAATAAGCCAGTGTTTTTTATTCATGGAAGCCATCTTTCTTTGGGTAAATGAGAATCATGTTAATGTAGCATTAATTATCATACGCCGTATGACTCCACGCGTCAACAGGTAAAGGATGGATGAAGTTTTTGTAAGGGCTCGTGGGTTCATTAGATACATAGCCGGTCTCCTGTACGGTGAACTATTCGGACAATCCCCGTCAACAATACCCTTGGATTCCCTGATATAATACCGCCCATGAAATACCACATTTGGACTGAAGGTTGCCAGATGAACGTCGCTGATTCCCAGCGCGTTGCTTCGGCCTTGGAGCATCTCGGCTACAGCCTAACCCCCCGCCCGGAAGAGGCGGATATTATTGTCATGAACACCTGCGTCGTGCGCCAGTCCGCCGAGGACAAGGCTTACGGACGTCTTAGTACCTTCAAGCCGCTTAAAAAGGCCAAGCCGGACTTGGTGATTAACCTGATGGGTTGCCTGGTCGGTGTCAAGGATAACCCCAAACTACGCCAGCGCTTTCCGTACGTGGATGTTTTCTCCCCGCCCTCCGACCCGCGCCCGCTGATGACCTTCCTGGCCCAACGCGACGGCCGCCAGATCGAGGAACAGGAGACCACCGCCCGCTTTGCCCGCATGGACGAGGACCTGATGCTGCCCGCCACCCAGCGCGGAAAGTTGGTCGCCGCCTACATCCCGATCGTGTATGGTTGTTCGCATGCCTGTACCTACTGCATCATCCCCTACCGCCGCGGCATCGAAGTCAGCCGCCCGCCGCAGGAGATCCTGATTGAAGCCGATGACCTGGTCAAACAGGGCGTGCGTGAGATCACCCTGCTCGGGCAAATTGTCGACCGCTACGGCAAGGATGAGCCGGATTACCCAACCCTCTCCGGCCTGCTGCGCCGTCTGAGCGCCATTGACGGCCTGGAGCGCATTCGCTTCCTGACTTCGCACCCAAACTGGATGACCGACGAGCTGCTGGATGCGGTGGCCGAACTGCCCAAGGTCATGCCGCACATCGAGGTACCCTGCCAGGCCGGGGATGACACCGTCCTGGAGAACATGAAGCGCGGCTACACCGCTGAACAATACCGCCGCCTGGTGGAGCGCATTCGCGCCCGCATCCCCGGCGTCTCCATCGCCACGGATATCATTGTCGGCTTCCCCGGCGAGGCCGAGCAGCAATTCAATAACACTCGCGACTTGCTGGCGGAGCTCAAGCTGGATGTGGCTCACCTGGCCCGTTATTCACCCCGGGCAGGCACCGTCTCTGAGCGCCGCATGCCGGACGACGTGCCGGATGAGGAGAAGTGGCGCCGCTTTCGTGTTTTGGAAGACCTGCAGGAAAGCATCGCCACCGAAATCCACGCCCGCCACCTGGGCACAACCGTCCCGGTGCTGTTTGAGGAGAAGCATAAGAAGCGCTGGCGCGGGCGTACCCCCACCAACAAGCTGGTCTTTGCCGAGCATGAGTCCGACCTGACCGGTCAGACCCTGCCGGTTAACATCGAGTGGACCGGCCCATGGTCGATGATTGGCAGCTTGGTAGAATCCGGGACATGAGCCGCAAACGCAAAACCTGGCCGTTTATCCTGGCGCTCCTGCTGGTGGCAGGAGCTGCTGTTATTTATGGTCTGACCCGTTATGTTTTCACCTCGCCCCGCACCAGCCGTCTGCTGACCTTTCTGCGTGATCCGCAGGCCCACCCGGATTGGAACCTCCAACCCGGCGCTCGCTGTGGAGATGCGCCTTTCACCTACCCCACCCGTGGTATGGTCGGCTTTGTCTGGGATGACTCGTTCAATCCCGGTCACCGCCACCAGGGCATCGATCTGTTTGGCGGCGAGCAACCCGGCCTGACACCAGTGTACGCGGCTTATGATGGTTTCTTGAGTCGCCAGACGGACTGGAAATCTTCGCTCATCATCCGCATTCCCTCCGATCCGCTCCAACCCGACCGCCAGATCTGGACCTATTACACCCACCTGGCGGATGCCGACGGCAGTTCTTTTATCCTCGCCGATTTTCTGCCCGGCACTGCTGAGAAATACGTCACTGAGGGTACCCTGCTCGGCTACCAGGGCAATTACTCCGGCAACGTCGGTCGCCCGGTGGGCGTTCACCTGCACTTCTCCATCGTGCTGGATAGCGGCCGGGGCGGTTACTTGAACGAGTTGGAAATCACCAATACAGTGGACCCCTCACCCTATTTTGGCCGCTACTTGAATGCTAACGACCCAGCCTTGCAGGTCGACCCCTCCCTCATCGGTACCTGCCTGAAATAAATACCCATTCGTATGGATAACGTCAGTCGGTCTTTTCCAACACACATACTGTCTCTATTTCTTGTCCCTTGTCATTTCTTTCCCTCCGTGACCTCTGTGTCTCTGTGCGTAAATAAAAAAACGCAATTTCCATTCTGGCGTATAATTATCCCAATCATACCCTGTTTGGAAAGCTGGCCTGATGGTCTCGTTTCGCGATATTTTCACGGGTTTAAAACAACTGGATATCGATCCCGACCGGCCGGTCATTGTCCACGCTTCGCTCAGCGCCTTTGGCGAGGTGCGCGGCGGCGCCGAAGGCTTGCTCGGGGCGTTGCTGGCAGCTTTCCGCCCGGTGATGATGCCCACCTTCACATATTCCACCATGCTCATCCCTGAGGACGGCCCGCAGGATAACGGCATCCGTTATGGCAGCGGCAAGGACCGAAACCGCATGGCCGAAATCCATCGCCCGGACCTGCCCGCCGATTCATTAATGGGTGTGACGGCTGAAGCCCTGCGCCGTCACCCGAGCGCCAGTCGTTCGCAGCACCCGATCCTGTCCTTCGCTGGTGTGCAAGTGGAAAGCCTGCTCGCCCGTCAATCGCTGGTGGAACCGCTTGGCCCGATTGCCGCCCTGCAGGAGCGAGCGGGCTGGGTGTTGCTGCTGGGGACGGATCACACTTGCAACACCAGCCTGCACTACGCCGAAAAACTGGCCGGCCGTAAGCAGTTTATCCGCTGGGCCTTGACCCCCAGCGGGGTGCGCGAATGCCCCGGATGGCCTGGTTGCTCGGATGGCTTTGAGGGGGTCGCCCCGCACCTGGAGCGCATCACCCGCCGGCTGCAGGTCGGCTCCGCTGAAGTGCGCGCCCTACCGCTGGTTGAAATGACAGCCATCGTCACCAGCCTGATCCAGCAAGACCCGCTGGCCTTGCTTTGCAGCCGGGATGATTGCGAGCGCTGCCAGGCTGTCCGCAATGATCTTCAAATTCCAATCGATGGATAGGGGGATTCCATGCTGCCTGAGCTAACACACTCTTCGCTGGACTTGCTGGTCGAAATCAGTCGTGAATTGACCACTACCCTGGAACTTAACCCGCTCCTGCGGCGAATTTTACTGCTTTCCATGCAGCATGTTGGCGCCGAGCGCGCCACCCTGATTGTGCTGGATGCCGGCCAACATCCGGTGGATGCCGCCATTTTTTACGACAACCAGTTGCAAGAGACCACCCGCGACCAGATGCAATCCATTCTGGACCAGGGCCTGGCTGGCTGGGTGATGCGCAACCGCCAGCCTGCCCTGTTGACGGATACCAGCCGGGATGAACGCTGGCTGGCGCGCCCGTACGAATTGGCCGACCGCAGTACCGCCAAGAGCGCTATCTGTGTCCCACTGACGATTTCCGAGCAATTGGTGGGCATTTTGACTATCGTCCACTCCCGTCCTGGCACATTTGATGAACAACACCTGGCGCTGTTGCAAATCATTGCCGGGCAGGCCGCCATCGCCATCCGCAACGCCCAGTTGTACACCTCCTTGCAGGCTGCCACCCTGCGCTACCGCGAGTTATTTGAAGACAGTGTAGATCCGATTTTTATCACCACTCTGGATGGTGCTATTCTTGAAATCAACCGCCAGGCAGCCCAGGTGACGGGTTTCCCACACCCGAATCTGACCCGCCGTTCGATGCTTGATTTGCATGAGGTGGACTGGAACCAGTTGGGTTCCAAGTTTGAGTTCCTCCTGCCCGGGCAGACCATCACCTATGAATCTCGCCTGTTTCTCGCCAACGGCCACCAACTACCGGTGGAAGTTTACATCCGCCGGGTGGTCGTGGAGGACCACGAATACCTGCAGTGGTTGGTGCGGGATCTGACCGAGCGCAAGACCCTGGACAGCATGCGCAACGATCTGACTGCCATGATCTACCACGACCTGCGCTCGCCGCTCTCCAATATCATCTCCAGCCTGGATATGCTTTCCGCCATGCTGCCGACAGAGGAGAACGCCATGCTCAACTCAGTGTTCAGCGTGGCCCAACGTTCGGCAGATAGATTGCAACGCCTGATTTCCTCCCTGCTGGATATCAACCGCATGGAAGCCGGCCAGTCCATCATCCAGCCGCAAAGTTGCCCGGTTCACCCGTTGGTTTCAGAAGCCAGTGAAGTGGTTTTACCAACCATGGAAGCCCGTGAACAGACCTTGAGTGTCGATTTGCCAGCCAATCTGCCCGCTCTGCGGGTGGATATGGATATGATCCGGCGGGTACTGGTGAACCTACTGGAAAACGCCTCCAAATTCACACCGGTCGGCGGTCGCGTATCTGTAGGCGGCCGGCTGGAGGGTGGTTGGGTGACGCTCTGGGTGGAAGATACCGGCCCGGGCGTCCCAGCGGAATCGCGTGATTATATTTTTGAAAAATTTGCCCGCCTGCAGGGTGAGCGCTTTACCAAGGGTCTTGGGCTTGGGCTGTCTTTCTGCCGGCTGGCGGTGCAGGCGCATGGCGGCCGGATCTGGGTGGAAAGCGAATCCGGATCGGGCAGCCGTTTCATGTTCACCCTGCCGCAGGATTAATCTATACAAATCACTTCTCAGGAGTAATCTGGAATGCATGAAATTGCACCCCACATTTTTTACGAAACATCCTATGCCGGTGTGACCCTTGGGGCCATCAACTGGCCGCATGGTTTGATCTTACTGGATTCACCCTTCCGGGTTGAGGACGCCCGCTCCTGGCGCAGTGGCCTGCTGAATCTCGGCGGCGGGGTTGATCGCCTGCTGATCCAACTGGATGCCCACCCCGACCGCACCCTGGGCGCGCGCGGGATGGATTGCACCATCCTCGGCCACGACAAGATGGCAGGGGTTTTCCGCAACCGGCCGATAACTTTCAAATCTCAAACCGGCGTCAGTGGCTCAGATTGGGAGGCCTACAACGGCCTGGGCAGCATCCGCTGGGCTCCGCCGGATATCACTTTCAGCGACCGTATGGAAATCCACTGGAACGATTCCCCCTTAATTCTGGAGCATCACCCGGGTTCAGCCACCGGCGCCATCTGGGCCATCCTACCTGCAGAGAAGATCATCTTCGCCGGCGATGCTGTCCTGGCCGACCAGCCGCCCTTCCTGTCCAGCGCGGATCTGCCTGCCTGGCGCGCAGGTCTGTCATTGCTGCTCTCGCCGCAATACTCCGGCTATATCGTCATCAGCGGGCGTGGCGGACCGGTCACTCCGTCCCAGATCAGGTTCCAACTGGCCTACCTGGAGAAAGCCCAAATGCTGCTGGATGACCTGGCTGAACAGAAAGCCCTGCCAGAACACACCGAGCGGTTGGTGGACCCATTGATGGAAGGCATCCCCGGTCTGGGTGGGCGTACCGACCAATACCGCCAGCGATTAAGCTTTGGCCTGCGCCAGTATTACCTGCGCCACTACCGCCCCGGCAGCTCCGAGATCGTGGAGGAATGAGGAAGGGGGGATGCTGGCTATCAATCAGGTTTTAAACGGGCGTTACCGAATTGAAGCCTCACTCGGTGAAGGCGGCATGGGGGCGGTTTACCGCGCTTTTGATATGCTTTTTGACCGGTACGTGGCTCTCAAGGAATTTCGGCTGGGTGATTTACCATCTGAAACCGAGCAGTTTGAGGAAACCGACCACACCATCGTCCGGGATTCCCGGCCAGTGCAATTGACGCGTGAAAAAGCTATGGAGCAGTTCTTTGCTGAGGCCAAGCTGCTGGCGAAACTGGAACACTCCAACCTGCCCAAAGTTTATGATTTCTTCAATCGGGGATTTGAGGGTTACCTGGTCATGACCCTGATTGAGGGTAGCAGCCTGGAGAAAATCTTAGGGGAGAACGGCGGCCCTCTTGCCGAGGAAACTGTGCAGGGCTGGCTGTTGCAGGTAATGGATGCCCTGAATTACTGCCATCTTATGGATGTGATCCACCGGGATTTAAAGCCTGCCAACCTGCTCCTGACGCCCGACGGCTTGGTTTATCTGGTAGATTTCGGCATCGCAAAGTTGCTAGTGGCCGGACAAAAGGAAACCTCCACCGGGGCGCGAGCTTATTCACCGGGATTTGCACCCCCCGAACAATACTCCGGACGTGGAGGAACCAATCCTTCCTCAGATATTTACAGCCTAGGCGCAACCGCCTACGCCTTATTGACGAATATCACGCCTACTGAACCAAACGACCAGATTTCTGGCGAGTCCCCTCTACCTCCTCCGCGCCAGATGAACCCGGAGATTTCAGAGAAGATGGAGCGGTTTATCCTGGCTTGTCTGCATCTGAAAAAGCAGGAACGCCCGCAATCCATCCTGGAAGCCCGGGATTTACTGCTTGGAACCCCCCCGCAATTGGTAGAACCGGTAATTCCCTCGAAATCCCTGGATGCTGCCAGTCAGCCCAAATCTCAACCAATCAAGCCGGCCAAGGAGGACAGCAACTCCAAGCCAGCTTCAAAACAGGAGAGTCCGGTTGTTTCACAACCGGTTGTTCCAACCCCGCAGATTGTGCAGCCAGTGCCCCCCTCCATCAAGGAAAAGCCGGCACTGCCACCTTCCCTGCAGAAAAAATCCGCGGTGAAGCGGAAATTCCCGATCTGGCTTGTCATTCTCCTCCTGCTTGTGGGAGTCTTTTTATTGTTGAAGAATTTCATCCCAGGCTTTCCATCCAGCCTGCTTGAGAGCTTTGGCAACCTGACTTCAACCCAAGAGGTGAATAAACCAGCCACGGAAGCGCCTGCCAGGCAGGTGGATGACGAGGACGCCATCCCAGGCAACACTCAATCACCCACGGCCCAACCCGTGGCAACAACCTCGGGGGCATTCACTTGCAGCGATCCCAATCCAACCGTGAGCTTGAACAGCCATTCCTTTGCAAAAATCGATTCTTTATCCTTTGCCTATAAGGTGTATTTCACCAGTTCTTCTGGCTGGGAGAATGGAACTTATACATTCACCATGCAGCCCCGCAAGAATTCATCCTTCTTCTGCGGTCAGGGCGAAGAAGTCATTCGCTGTTCGGTCAATAAAATAAACCCTGATCTGTTGTTTTGCCAGTATCCGATCACCTTTTCACCAGAGAGTAGGCGTTCTTCTGGGACGGTCTATTGTGATTATGATATCACCCTGACAGAAGAAGCTTGCGGTGATATTCACAAGTATCGCTATGGATATGATTTCCCGGTTCAATAAAATTCAAATCACTGAACGAAAACAGCCGCCACAAGGGCGGCTGTTGATATGGATGGATCCCACGATCGGTTAATGCCGTAAAATATATTGGATATCCTTGGCAATCCCCTCGGCCGGGGTAGCATACGGATAGACCACCCGCAGGTAGCCCTCCGGATCAATCAGGTAACTGGTGGCCGTGTGGTCGATCAGGTAGTTGCCACTCTCGCTGATGGTGCGCTTCTGGTAAAACACACCATACTGGGTAACGATCTCATCGATCAAGGCTGTTTCACCGGTGATGCCCAAAATGCGCCCATCCAGGTTGTTCAGGTAGGCTTTCAACCGCTCCGGTGTATCTCGATCCGGGTCGACCGAGACGAACACCGGTTGCACCTGGTCGGCTTTTTTGCCCATCAAATCCAGTACCGCGCTCATCTCCTGCAGGGTGGTCGGGCAGACATCCGGGCAGAAGGTATAGCCAAAGAAGATCAGCACCACCTTGCCGCGCAGGTCGCTAAGTGACACCGGGCCATCCGCGCTGGTCAACGTGAACTCGTAGGCCGGCTGGGGGGATTGTAGGATGCTGCCGGAGAAATTGTGCGGGCGCAAGGCCAGGCTGATCAGCACGATCGCGGTTAGTCCAATCACCAACCCGGCTACCGGCCACAACCATCGAGATTGAAGAATCTTGTTCATCCGGCTCCTTTAATTTCTAATGCGGATAACACGCAAAAAAGTGCGCCGCCTCATACGCCAGTTTTGCCGCCCCACTGGATTGCTGGATTTCCTCATACAGCAGGTCGATGTACGTCACCAGGCTCTCTGCGCTGTACCGGCTGATCTCGTACTCGCCGCGGATAATGCCATTCCCATCCACCAGCACCAAGAGCGGATCAAAAAAAATATATCCATCCTCCTGTGCCTGGTATAGCACCTCGAAGCCGCCGCCACTCACCAGCTTCAGCTTGTCCGGCTCGCCGGTCAGCCAGACCCATTCCGCCGCCTGCGGTTCAAACGGCAGGCTGAAACCGGCCAGGGTTTCTGGCGTGTCCCGCTCCGGGTCGATCGTCAGGGTCACAAAGCGCAGCGGCGGGTCGAGCGCCGGGCGTTGCGCCAGGGCGGCATCGACCGCCTGCAGCTTCTCGTAGATCATCCCGCAGCGCTCCCCGCAGCCGGTGTAGGCAAAGGAATACAGCGTCACCACGCCGCGCCCGTCCTCGCTGGTGAAGAGTTCCCCGGCGGCGGTTTGCAACCCGTAACCCGGCGCCAGGCTCAACCGCGGCAGCACCAGCACCGGGCGGGCCGTGGTGAACCACAGCACCCCCGCCACCAGCGCCGCTCCCAACCCCGCCAGAATCCACCACAAAGGGATACGTTTCATAATCACATTATACGTCTGATGTGAAATCAAAAAGCGATTGACGAAAAGAGGGAATGCCCTCACTCAAGATTATGGTGCTGTGCCAAATCCAAAAGGAGCACTCCCATGACAAGTATACCTATAACTGACATTTTAACGATCATTTTTGTACT
>JBGSJZ010000150.1:0-2624 GCA_041741455.1 Anaerolineaceae bacterium
GAGTGTCGGTCGGTTGATCTTTACCTTCACTCAAAAAGTCCAGATCGTTCTCAACCACCTTACCTGTAATCCTCCGGAGAGCCAAAGCCAGTTCATAGCAAAACTCACGGATTTTCTCCTGCGTGGCATGATCTGCCCTGGACCCTTGCGGCTTGTCATCTGGTACATTGGCATTCATCGGCCACCTCCAAGAGCTTTTCCGCTAATTGTCCCAACGCCGCATTAATAGTTCGACCCTGATCCAATTGATCTGCCTGCTTGGTTTGCACAGAACGCACGCTTTGAGCCAAATACTTCACTGCTACATGTAAGCCATCTATTTGGCGAAGGAGCGTGGTATGTTCATTGCCGTTTGGCGCAATTTCATTTGTCGACATTACGCTAACCAGATTTTCGATTGTTGTGCTGACGAACAGCGAGCTCCAAGCGATCCGCTGAAGTTCTACGCTCATTGCTGTCAGGCGGGATGAATTAAGGTTTGCATTGTCTTGATCAAATTGATCTGCAAGTTTATGCAGCGACTCTGATACACCTAATACCTTGATGTTCAGTACCTGGTCAATATCGTAATCACGATCGTTCATGGATACCTCGATGAGTAGGGTATTGGTTTTGACGTGAAGATCTCTCGTTTCAACCGAACGATATTATAGGATCCGGGGTCGATTTTGCTAGCTGTCCAAACCCGCAAAAAACGTTGCGGATTCCCGCATAAAATCGGCTTTCATTGCGGAAACCCGCAAGTGCCAGATAATAAAAAAGCCCCAGCAAGAAGCCGGGGCCGGAGTCTGTAATACGCCTGAGTTAAAGTATGCCGTGCTCTTGCGCCCAACGCACCGCACTGGGTCTGGTGTTGACTCCTAATTTGTCGTAGATGTTGGATATGTGGAATTCGACAGTTCGCTCCGCCATATGGGTGCGCGAAGCAATGTCTCTTGTGCTTAAGCCATCCGCTATCAACCGGATTACTTCACACTCTTTTTCTGTCAGAACACCGGAATTCGTTTCCGATTGATTTTCGCGAAACTTTCCCATCATCAGGGTTGCTACGGATGGGCCTACCCAATTCCTGCCTTTGATAACAGAACGAATCGCTTCTGGGACTACGAATGGATCTTCTTCTTTCAAAACGTAGCCATGTGCACCGGCTTTCAGGATAGATGTGATCGTTCCTTTATCCCCATGGGCCGTCAACACCAACACTTTTATGGCGGGATGGCTTTTCCCTAGCCGTCTGATAACATCAACGGCTTTGATCCCTGGCATACTAATATCAAGGATCACCACATCAACCGGTCCTTCATTTACTTTTGCAATTACCTCATCGCCATCAACTGCCTCGCCCACGATTTCAAAGTCGGCATGACGTGACAATTCGGTTTTTAGGCCGGAGCGGAATATGGGATGATCATCCGCAATTAAAATACGCGTTCTCAAATCTACCTCCAATAAGGTTATTAAATTGGAACCTGGGCCGACAGGATACATCCCTGGCCCGGGCTCGATGAAATCGACAAACAACCATTCACAGCTTCGACCATCTCCTTGATGCCTATCAGACCGTAGTGTCTGTCTGGAACCAGTAGCTCCAGACGATCGGGCACTGTGAAACCCTTTCCGTTATCTGTTACCATCACTGAAACCTGTTCCGATGTGACCTGAACCCACACTTCTACATGATCAGCATGGGCATGTTTATGAACGTTGATCAGGCTTTCCTGAACTAAACGGTAGATGCATAGCTTTACGTCCTCGCCCATTTCCTGATTTTCATTCCCCTCGATGAAGGCGCGGACCTTGAAATCGGCGTTTTCTTCAACTTCAGAGATTTTGGACTGAATGGCCTCAAAGAAATCGAGAACATCTAGCGTTGGCGGGCGCAAATCATTACAGATTTGCCTCAACACACCGATCAGCTCTCGAACTTCCGTCTGCGCTTTCACGAGGTTTTCAGTTTGTGCGCCATTCAAATGAGTCCGAATCTCAGCCATCTGGTAATTCAAGCCGGCTAACGATTGGATAACCATATCGTGCAAGTCGCGAGCTAATCGCTTTCGCTCCTCTTCACGGCCGCGCAAAACTTGCCGGTGCAGCCGGCTTATCTTTTCTAAATGCTTCTGGGCTTCTTCCAACAGCTTTACGTTCTCAAGAGTCACCTGGGCCTGGTGGATGACGACCTTTAGTATTTCAAAATCAGCCTCGCTCAGCGGTTCTCCATCCCGTTTTTCACCAAGAAAGAGAACACCAATCATATGCCCGTCTTTCCCTTTCATAGGAACCAGGTGCGTTGGATGGACCCCATTCTTCAATATGGCCAATGGATAGGCAGTGGCATATTCAGAATCCCAGGGTTGAAAATCACTTGGTCCATTCGTGAAAAGTGCCTCTACATCGGCAAGGTTACATATCTGATCATCCGGTAGAATTTCTGTCCGGAGGGTAAGGCCATGTTCATACGTGAACCTTATCCTGTCGGACAAAATAAGACTTACCGTTTCCAGACGCATGGATTGCCCAATCACCTGGGCCAGGGATGCCCCGATCGATTCTTGATTATGCTCAGTTGTGGTCAAGGAGTGCCTCGTTTGTTCGACTACAGTGCGGAAATCGTACCATCCACCATA
>JBGSJZ010000151.1:0-5958 GCA_041741455.1 Anaerolineaceae bacterium
GGCGCAGCGCTTTGGGGTGGACCCCGGCGCTGCCCGCACCGCCGGTTGGCTGCACGACGTCAGCGCCGTCATCGGCACGGATTGGCTGCAGGCCGCCGAGGAACTGGGCGTCGAGGTGTTACCGGCGGAGTTGGTCTACCCCAACCTGTTGCACCAGAAAATCTCGGCCGTCCTGGCGCACCAGATCTTCGGCGTGACCGATCCGGCCATCCTGGCGGCCATTGGCTGCCATACCACCCTGCGCCTGGGCGCTTCCAGGCTGGACATGGTGCTGTTTGTGGCCGATAAACTTCAGTGGGATCAGTCCGGCCGACCGCCGTATGAAGCCGAAATGTCCGCCGCCCTCGAGCGTTCGCTGGAGCAGGGCGCCTGGGTTTATCTGAATTACCTGTGGGAAAAGAGCGAGAATCTGGTGGTGCTGCATCCCTGGGCAGAGGCAGCCTGGCGGGAGCTGGCTCCGGCCAAGGCGTGATGGGCTGGCATCACGCCACCCTCACCCTGCCCTCTCCCAAAGAAGGAGAGGGAATATTTTCCTCGATAAAAAAACAACCCTGGGCGGGGCAATCGCAGGGTTGTTTCTTGAGTTCACAAATAAGAGGGTTACAAGCCCTTGACCATATTACCAGCCGCCAGCAAAACGAAGGCGACCAGCATCACCCAGATAGCATATACCTGGGTAGTGGGGGTTAAGAACAGGATTACAGCCACAACGGCCAGTAGGACTGCAATGAGGAAAGTGATAACTTTCGGTTCGTTGAGTTTAAGTTTCATTTTCTGGATTCTCCCTGTGCATAAATTCTAAAAAAGACGCCCCGCCAAACAACCCGTAATTGGGATGATTAAAAGAGTATAACACTGTAGAAAGTAAAAAGATATTCAAATGTCTGGACCATCAAAGGCAGTGACGACTGACGTCGTTACTACACTTGGGCATGTAGTAACGACGTCAGCCGTTGGTTTGATTGCAAGCTTACTTGCGCAGCAGGATCACGCCCTGGGCGGACTGCGCCAGGCCGTATAGAATGGCGGCGATCGCCAGCACCTTGGAACTGGTCGGGTTGAGCAGCATCGGGGCAAACAGGCCGTAGATCCCCAGCAGGATCAGCACACCGCCGATCACCAGTCCGCGCAGGGCGCTGCTGCGTTTGGCCCGCGCCCGGCTTTTGTCCAATTCATCTACCATCAGCCTGGCGGAGATTTCTGGCACGCCGCGTCCCATCAGGCTGGCGACAATTTCCTCGTGTGGGGTGTTGTGCCCCAGCAGGCTGGCCGCATGGCGCAAATTTTCCTGTTCGCTGTAGCCGGTTTGCTGGTTGTTTTCGACGGGTGTTTCGATCATTTTCCCTCCACGTGCACGCCGCGGCTGGCATGGCACAGGTAGACATCCGTCTCGCGCCCGGTGTGCTGGGTGTAGCCGGTTTTCAACTTCTCGATAAAGGCCTCGGCCTGGTCTTCGGCCACCAGGTTGACCGTGCAACCGCCAAAGCCGGCGCCGCTCAGGCGGGCGCCGTAGCAACCGGGCAGGTGGCGCGCCGTTTCAACCAGTGCGTCCAATTCCGGGCAGCTCACCTGGTACAGGTCGCGCAGCGAGGCGTGCCCGGCCAGCATCAACCGACCGAATTCCTCTGCATTCCCCTGCTGCAGATAAACTACCGCCTGCTCCACTCGGGCGATCTCCTCCACAATATGTTGGGCGCGCAGCCGGGGAATTTCCGGCAGGCCAGGCGCATAGCGTTCAAACACCGCTGGGGAGACATCCCGCAGGGCGCGGATCTCCGGCAGGTGCGGACGCAGCAATTCCACGGCTTGTTCACAGGCCGCCCTCCGGTCGTTGTAGGCCGAGGTGGTCAGGCTGCGCCGCACGCGCGAATCAGCAATCACGATTACCGTCCCGGTTGGCAGCGGCATGGGCCGCCACGCCAGGCTGCGGGTGTCGAAATACAATGCGTGCCCTTCCACTCCGTTGGCGCTGGCAAACTGATCCATCAGCCCGCTGTTGACGCCCACGTAGCGGTTCTCAGCTTCCTGCCCGATCCTGGCCAGGGTGATGCGATCCACCTGCCAGCCGCCCAGGGCTTCCCACAGGGCGGCAAAGGCAATTTCCACCGCGGCTGAGGAGCTCAAACCTGCGCCTACCGGCACATCCGAGGTATAGGCCGCCTCCAGCCCGAGGGTGGGCAAGCCTCGCTGTTGAATTGCCAGGGCCACCCCGGCCGGGTAGAGCGCCCAGGAGGGCAGAGGGTGTCCTTCCACGTCCTTTTTGTTTTCAAGTTTATCCAGGTCAAAGGCCACCGTCCGGTTGAGGTCGGCTGCATGCAAGATCACCCGGCTATCCGGGCGCGGGGCGGCTGCCAACCGCACCGCCCGGTCAATCGCCGCCGGCAGCACACAACCGTCGTTGTAATCAACGTGCTCCCCCAACAGGTTCACCCGTCCCGGGGCGCGGATGATGATCTGAGCTTTGGGTAAAAATTCACTGAACATGGATTTCTTCCTGTTGTTTTAGGATCAGGGCTAGTTTCTGGGTACGGTTGAGCCGCTTGATCTGGCGTTCCCGGCGCATGGCCGTCGAACGATCAGGTTGTTCTTCCACGTACACCAGGCGCACCGGGCCGTGGGTGCGGGTGTAACGCGCCCCGTCTCCACGCGAATGCTGGCGGGCGCGGCGCTCCGGGTCGGTTGTCCAACCGGTGTAGAGCGTGCCATCCGCACATTCCACCATGTAGCAGAAGTATCCGCTGATGGTCAGTCCTCCGCTTTGGGTTTCCGGCCCAGGCCAAACATACGCCCCAGCATGCTGCCTTTTACAGGGGCTTCCACATTGGGGCGTTCTCCCCATTCGCCGGCCTTGCGCTGGCCTAGCCAGTAGTTGCGATTGGTGCGGGCTTCTGCGAACCGATTGTGCAGGGCTTCCGCATCTCCATCCGCGATCTCGGAACGCACGTCCTGCAGCGTGCTGATCAAAAGATCCAGCAGGCGCAGGGCATTCTCGCGGTTGTGGATGGCGTCCAATCCGGGTTTATAACTTTCGGCTTCCAATTCCAGTGGAGAGGTGATGGCCGCAAAGGCCGGGCCGGTCAGTTTGCGGGCTTCCAGCCAGCCGGGCTGATCAAAGGCTGCGCTGGCCAGGGCAGCCGCCGTCAACCGCGGCAGCAGGTGCACCATTCCCAACAGGCCATCCACCTCGTAGGGGTCGGCAAAATAAGGCTTGGCGCCCAGCAGGCTGGCCAGGTCAGCCGCCAGGTTGAGGGCGCCTTCGCTGGTTCTTGGCAGGCTGCTGATGACGCACAGGCCGCCTTTGAAAAGGTCGGCCTTGGCATCTGCCAGGCTGGTGGAGGTATCCAGCAGAAAGTCCGGATTCAAAGTGGGGTAAAGCGTCAAAAAAAAGCGCCCGGCGGGCAGCAGAGGTTTGACCCACTCGAACACCTTCACTTGCAGTGGGGAGGTGTCCAGCAGCACGGCTTCTGGCTTGAGCGCGGGCAGGATGAGTTCCAGGTTTTCCTGCAACTCGTGCAGCGGCAGGCACAGGATGACTACATCCGCCCCCTGGACGGCTTTTTCCAGGTTGCTGGCGGTTTCATCCAGCGCGCCCATTTTGTGCGCCTGGCGGGCCTTCTCCGGCTCCCGGTCGATGCCGGTTAGCTTGAGCTGGTGCTTTTGTTCCGCCAGCGCCAGGCCGATGGAAGCGCCAATCCGGTTCATGCCGACAATCGTAATAGCGACGCTCATGCTCACGCTCCTGTAAGCAGGAAGAATAAAGTATTGCGTACGGGGTCAACTACCCATCGAATCAGGTCCACCCCGATCAAGGGCAGGATCATGACAATCGCGATCAATATAAACGGCCCATACGGGCGAATCACATCCAGCTTGCGGCTCCAACTTTCTGGCAGGACGTAATCGGCGATCTTGTCGCCGTCCAGTGGGGCCAGTGGCAGCAGGTTGAAGAGCATCAAGCCCAGGTTGACCATGATGAAAATATCCAAAAACTGGTCAATGGTCGGCAGAAAACCCGTGCTGGAGTTGTAGATATTGACCAACCCCAGGCGGAAGGGGATTGCCGCCAGGATTGCCAGCAGCAGGTTGGAGAGCGGGCCGGCGATCGAAACCAGCATCAGGCCGGCCGGGGTGCGGCGCAGCACGGTGTACCCGTTGACCGGCACCGGCTTGGCCCAGCCCAATCCGCCGAGCAGCAGCATCAGCGTGCCAGCCAGGTCCAGGTGGGCGGCCGGGTTGAGCGTCAGGCGGCCTGCATCTTTGGCGGTCGGGTCGCCCAGGCGGTAGGCCATCCAGGCATGGGAAAATTCGTGAACGCTGAAGGAGATCAGCAAAGTAACCATCAGGGACAGTAAGATCGGGGGTTGGGAGATTAACGATAACATGGGTTGATTATAACATGCTGGTATAATCCGACTTATGTTGGAAGATTTGCAGTTGAACGACATTTTGCGCATGCGCAAGCCTCACCCGTGCGGTGGCAGCGATTGGAAGGTGATCCGGTTGGGGGCGGATATCGGCCTGGAATGCCTGACCTGCAACCGGAGGGTGATGTTGACCCGCCGCGAACTGGCTCGCCGCCTGAAGAAGATGCTCTCCAAAGCGGATCAGCCATCATCGAGTGATGTATGAAACTGACTATCGAGTTCACTGGTTTGCCCCGCAGCCTGGTAGGCCGTAAATCCATCCTGCTGGATTTGCCACCTTCTGTCACTTATCGCGATCTAATCCGCCGCCTGGCGGCTGATTACCCGCAGTTGATCGACCTGGTCATCGACCGAGACCGGCAAAACTTTCTCAGTTCCAACATGTTCGTCATCAACGGCGACCTGGCTACCCCGGCCATGCTGTTGGACGAAATCCCGCCGGATGGTGTTCAGCTTATTTTGATGTCCGTCATTACAGGTGGATAAGCCCCGCCCGGTCTGTGAAAGCTTTTTCAAAATCTGATGGCAACTCGACTTTCCCCTCCGGAACGCCCGCACATCCTCTTCCTGTATTCTGATACCGGCGGGGGCCATCGCAGTGCAGCGGAAGCCATCCGCGAGGCGCTGGAACTGGAGTTCCCCGGGCAACTGGACCTGGAGATGGTGGACATCCTGCGCAAATATACACCGCCGCCTTTCAATTTCCTGCCGGAGATCTACCCAACCCTCTCACGCTACCCGCGCCTTTGGAAGCTGGGTTATCAGCTCAGTGATGGCCCGTATCAAAGCCGGATGGCCTACCGCTCCGTCTGGCCGTATGTGCGCTTTCGTTTAAAACAACTGGTGGTGGACCATCCGCACAGCCTGTTGGTCTCCGTCCACCAATTGATCAATGAACCCCTCGGCCGGCTGATCAAGGGGCGCGACCAACACTTTGCCACCGTGGTTACCGATATGGTCAGCACCCACGCGGCCTGGTTTGACCGGCGCGCCAGCCTGGTGGTGGTGCCGACGGAGGCCGCCCGTAAGCGGGCGCTCCATCTCGGTCTGGAACCAGACCGGGTCCAGGTGACCGGCATGCCGGTGGCCCAGCGCTTTTGCCTGCCTTCTGCTGACCGGTCTGCTCTGCGCGCCCGCCTTGGCTGGCCGCAGAATCAAGCAGTGATCCTGCTGGTGGGCGGCGGCGAGGGCATGGGCCCGCTCATTCCGACCGCCCTGGCGATCGATGCGGCCAACCTGCCGGCCACACTGGTGGTGGTCGCTGGCCGCAACGATCGCGCCCGCCAGCAGTTGGAGAACCACGCCTGGCAAATGCCCCGGCGCATCTACGGCTTCACCCGGGAGATGCCGGAGATGATGCGGGCTGCTGATATCCTGGTAACCAAGGCCGGCCCGGGCACCATCAGTGAGGCTTTCATCGCTGGCCTGCCGCTGGTGCTTTTCAGTCGCATGCCCGGCCAGGAGGATGGCAACGTCACTCACGTGGTCAAGGGTGGCGCCGGGGTCTGGGCGCCCGGCCCGGAACAGGTGACTG
>JBGSJZ010000152.1:0-168029 GCA_041741455.1 Anaerolineaceae bacterium
CTTGCCTAAATTGATCAGGCTGTGATAAAATCACATCCGCAATATGGTGGGCGTAGCTCAATGGCAGAGTGCTTGACTGTGGATCAAGATGTTGTGGGTTCGACCCCCATCGCCCACCCAGAAATATGGACCACTTGAAAGAGTGGTCTTTTGATTCTGAATCAAGAGTTGCACCCGTTAAGGGTGTACATGGGTTCTACTTGCTTTGCAAGTGCTGCGCGACCCCCACTCCCAAGGGAGCGCAAGCGGTCGCCCACCCAGAAATATGGACCACTTGAAAGAGTGGTCTTCTGATTCTGAATCAAGAGTTGCACCCGTTATAGGTGTGATACGGGTTCGACAGTCATTATCCGAGAGTATGGAGCACCTGCCGATTCGGGCGAAGTGGCAGGTGCAGGACGCGACTTGCAATGAGTTTTTCTCGACCGGTTGCTTCCCCCGGGGGATGCTACATGATCGGCCTTACCCAAGGTGGGATTGCAACCGGAACAGACTGTTTAAAGTGTCTAAAGTTTGTAGGTTGGGTTGGAGGGCAGTATTCGGGCATTAAACTCTACCGATTACTGCCCGAAAACCCAACTTTGAGGTTGTCGGGTTTCGCCTGATAGCCAAATGGTTGGAGGCAAAACGGGTGGCTCAACCCAACCTACGGTGGTTCTACCGAACGCTCAGTATCAGTACATCACAGAGCGGATTCATCGGCTTTGCAGTCTTTAATCAAAGCTTAAAACAGGCAAATAACCATTTTGCATTATAGGAATAGCTGAATTAAGGACGTATAATAATCATCAAAGTCTTAGCATTTATTTTTAAGGATGGGTTGAATGTTGAAAGTATTTTCAACGATACGCAGTCGCTTGACTCTCATTATCATCCTGACGTCTTTACCTGGCATTATATTCCTTTATGAGATGGGGTTGAACCAACGCACCCAGGCCATTACGGCTGCAGAAGAAGAAGTGGTCCACCTGAGCCATGTAGCATCAAAAATGCAGGTGGGCATGGTGGATAATGTCAAGGCGTTCCTGTTGACGGTAGCCCACATGCCCTCCATCCGTCAGGAAGATATGACCGAATGTGAGGAATATTTTTCCCACATGGTTTCGGAACATTTTCAATATTATTCGTCTTTTTATGTGGCGGATCTGGAACAAAACATCCTGTGTGCCCCGCCGGGCGACCACGATGAACCGGATTTTGACGGCTGCGACCATTACAAAAACCTGACAACGGCCAACGACTTTGTCTACAGCGGCTACCACGTCTGCAAACGGACCGGGAAATCGGTACTGTCGATCGGCTATCCGATCCTGGATTACAGCAACCAGATCAACTTGGTGACCAACGTCAGCCTGGACTTGATCTGGTTCTACGACTTCGCCAAGGATGCCAGCGTGATCGAGGGGGCTGAGCTGATCCTGATCAGCGAGGACGGCACCATTCTCTCGCATTATCCGGACAATAACAAGTGGCGCGGCCTGTGGCTGCCAGCCGGGACGGCTCTGGCCGAATTGTTTGAGCAGAGGCAAGGCTCGATGGTCGGCCCTGGTCTGACCGGTGAGGAAGGCGTGTACGCCATCAGCTCCATGGACGGTACCACCGACAGAATCTTCATGATCCTGGGGGTGCCGACCCGGCTGGCCTTTGCGGAAGCCAACATCACCCTTCGGAACAACCTGATCATCCTGCTGGCGGGGATGGCGGCGGTGATTTTGCTGATGTGGGTGCTGGGAGATGCGATCATTGTCAAGCAAGCCCAGGCTTTGGTAGAGGTGGCCAAGAAGCTGGCCAACGGCGAGCTTTCCTCCCGCACCGGCGTGAATTACTCGAATGGGGAGCTGGGTGAGGTGGCCCAGGCTTTTGACAGTATGGCAAGCCAATTGGAAGAGCGGGAAGCGGAAAGCAAACGCAACGAGGCAGAGTTGAAAGACTATGCTCATGAATTGGAGAAATCCAACCAGGAGCTGCGGGATTTCACCTTCATCGCCTCGCATGACTTACAGGAGCCATTGCGCAAAATTCAAGCCTTTGGCGAACTGTTGAAAGACCGCTATGCGTATGACCTGGACGCGCGCGGAGCGGATTACATCCAGCGAATGCAGAATGCAGCCTTCCGGATGCAATTGTTGATTGACAAGTTGTTATCCTTCTCCCGGGTGACGACCAACGCCCAGCCGTTTTTCCCGGTGGACATGGGTCAGATTGCCCGCCAGGTGATCAGCGATTTCGATATGCAAATTGACCGCTGCCAGGCCAGGGTGGAACTTAACGATCTGCCCACCCTGGAGGCGGATGCTGTCCAGATGAACCACCTGATGTTGAACCTGGTCAGCAATGCCTTGAAGTTCCATGCACCGAATCAGCCGCCGACGGTGCGCATTTACAGCAAGAAACTGGTGCGGGAGGAGAAGGACTGGAGCGAAATTATCGTTGAAGACGACGGGATTGGAATCGAAGAGCGTTATCACGAAAAGATCTTCCTGCCTTTCCAGCGCCTGCATGGCCGGAACGAGTACGAGGGGGCAGGCATGGGCTTGACGATCTGCAAGAAAATTGTGGAAAGGCACGGGGGCAGCATCCGGATTGAGAGCGAACCCGGCAAAGGGACGAAGTTTATTGTTCAATTACCGGTCCACCAGAATAATGAAAGGCCAGGTGAAGCATGAGCGAGACATCCAAAAAGGTGGTGTTGGTTGTTGAAGATGACCCGGATGACATCTACTTGATCGGCGAGGCAATCGATGAGAGCCGATTGGATGCCCGGGTGTTTATCGTGGAAGATGGCCTGCAATTGATGGATTACCTGTACCACCGCGGCAAGTTCAAAGATGAAAACCTGTCCCCGAGGCCGGATTTGATATTGCTGGATCTGAACATGCCCAAGAAGGACGGGCGGGAAGCCCTGGGCGAGATCAAAGCGGACCCGAACCTGCGGGCGATCCAGGTGGTGGTGCTGACGACCTCCAATGCGGAAGAGGATAAAGAGGCCACCTACGAACTGGGCTCGAGCGGGTTTGTGACCAAACCCGCCAGCTTTAAAGGGCTGCGGGATGCGATCACCAAGATTGGGTCGTACTGGTTGACGACGGTGGATTTACCGGAGGAGAGCGATCAGGAAGGTGGGGGGAAGTAAAAAGAAGATTTATTCAAGCGGGCAGTGCGCATAGCAAAATCTGCCTGATTGAGCAGGGCTTGCGGGTCGGCGCCATCCACTGGATACAGGCTGGCGCCGATCACTAATTTAACCTCGACCCGTTGACCCTGGACCAGGATGGGAGCCGTGGCAATACGGGTGATTTTCTGGGCAATCGCTTCGACTACATCCGGATCTTTAATCTCTTCCAGCACCATGGCGTATTCATCCTCGCGGATGATGGCGACCGTGTCGCCCTCGCGCACGCTGCCGACCAGGCGGCGGATAAAGTGCTGGACGACCTGTTTCTTGAGATCATGCGGCATTTCCAGGTTTTGCGGGTAGGTGACCGAAATCAGGAAGATGATCGCCATCAGGTGGGCGCGTTCCATGCGGGTGATGGCGTGTTTCAAGCGATCCATGAAGAGCGGGCGCAAGGGGAGCTGGGTGGCCGGGTCGTACAGGGGGGTGGAAGGGTCGGGCTGTTTGGGGGTTGGGCGCAGCGAGCTCTTGGCGTTGATCAACTGGCCGGTTTCCAGGTCCTGGATGGGCAGACCGTTCTTGATGTAGGTATAGAGCTGCTGGGTTTCGGCGGAAGGCTCCACCCCCAGTTCTTTTTCGATCAGGGACTTACAGAGCTGATATTGCTGCAGGGCGGCGTTGCGCCGGCCGGAAAGGGTCAGGATGCGCATCAGTAACCGGTGGGCGGTTTCTTCCAACGGAGCCAGGTAGGCGTAGCGCCAGGCGTATTTGTAGGCCAGATCGTAATTGACCAGCAAGGCGTAGATCTTGCTGAGGTTATGCAGGGTATCCAGCATGGTGCGGAAATAGCGCTCACGGTGGAAGACGATCCATTCCTGGAAGCTGACCAGGTCGCCGAGGATAAAGCCATCCAGGAAGTCGCCGCGGTAAAGCTCGGTGGCCTGATCCAGGTGGCGGATGCATTCCTGGCAGGTGTGCAGGCGCTCATGCGAGTGGTTCTTGGTGAACTGGATGTGATTGTAGAAGATATGGGTATCCAGTTGGATGTTGCGGCTGATGACCTGGGCGGTTTCCTCGGTGATTGCAAGGATCGGGATGGTAGTTTCTTCGCTGGGGTTGAAGGCCTTGCGCAGGCCGAGCAGGGCTTGGCGCAGGTTCATACGGGCGTAATTCTCCGGGCGGTCCGGCCAAAAGAATTCGGCAATCGCTTCGCGCGGGTGGGGTTGGGCGGATTCCTCAGCCAGGTAGGCTAGCAAGGCGCGTTCCTTGCGGGTGCGCAAGGAACTGGTGACATCTTTTCCATCGTAGAGGACTTTGAAAGAACCGAGCAGGAAGATTTCAAGTCTGTTCATTTCTAATCCTTTTTCACGCAAAATTCACGCACCATTCACCCCCGGCTATCGCCTGTTCTTGATAATAGATTAAGACTTGGTTAAAAAGGCCGGATCCTATGAAAGATCAAAACAACAATTACTTGTCCTACCTGTTGCGTATCTGGAAAGAATGCGGCGATGGCGAATGGCGATACACGTTGCAGGACGTGTTCAGTGGAGAGTGTTTCCACTTCTCGAATCTGTATGAATTATACGAGAAATTATGCCAGATGTCCATCGAAGGGGGAGAAATCCAGACGGAAATCCCCTACGGGCCGTTCAACCCACAATTTTCGATCCGAGTGGAGAAGGGATGACTATGCAGGGAACAACGAATTATTTGAAGGTCGGTTTTACACCGTGTGAACTCAACCAAAGTTTTGTTACAGGAGGATTGAAATGAAGCTTAATCGAAGGATCTTTATCATAATGGCCTTGCTGGTAGTCTTCAGCATGACGGCCAGTCTGGTTGCGGCGGACGATGGAATCGTATTCCGGCGCAACGTATCCAAAACCCCGGATGCCGAGACCGAACAGGCGGGTCTGTACATGATGGACTTCTATGTACCTGCCCAATCTGCTGCTGGTGTGGTAGGGCCGGTAACCAACTATGATTTAGTGGATGGGACGGATGCGCTTGATTATCCGGACCGAGCTTATGCCAAGCCACTGGTCTCTGTCTACAATGACGACATCGGAGCACCATTGGATGCTAAAGGTGGAATGACCTTCGGGCATTTTGATGGTTTCGCTGGTGTCTCACTGGATGATGGCACGACCTGGAAGACGACCAACCTGTCCAACTCATCGGATCTGTCTTCCTTCACCCTGGATAACGGGATCCAATTCCCCGGCGATGTCTACAAGATCGTCCACCAGGTGGCCGGCGACCAGATTTTTGTGGCCTGGACCTCACGCTACTGCGAAGGTGGACAACCGCTTTACAAACTGGATCCAACAGTAGATGCTGATGCTGAATACCTGGCTGATCTGGAAGATACCTATGGCAAGGATGCCCTGTACCTCTACGATTTGTTTGGGGTGAACGGCGCTCAGAAATCCGTGGACTTTACCGAGCAGGGTTACCCGGAAGTTGGCGAAATCCCCTACGGTTGTGTCTGGACGGCGCGCGGTAAATTGCTGGCCGGCGATGATCCTGCGACAACCGATAATACTGAGGCTACCTACGTGATGTGGACCAAAGCCGAACGGCTGACATCCGGCACGCGGGATGCCAACCTGCCGGCGGTGGATTGCGCCATCGGCGCTGGCTGCATCCTGACCTGGCAGGAAGACCCGGAAGGGCTGCGACCTGGTCAAGGCTTAGGCCCGGGCGAGGGCTGGTCCGGTGCGGTGGCGAATGCCAAGACGGATATCTGGTACTCCTACATCAGCTATGCCGATTTTGACCTGGTGTTTGATGCAGACGAAACCGTAGCTGCTCCATTAACGATGGCAGATTACGGATTGTTAACCGACGCTACCACACCTAAACCATATGTGCCGATGGCGATCCCGACCCGCCTGACGGACAACAACATGTGTAAGTCGACCAATAGCGATCCTTATTGCTACATTGACTTTGACACGATTGATGACATTGATCATACGAATGTTCAGGCATTAATCGACTTAACTGGTCCTGAAGCAGATGCAGATTATTGTGCTAGTACGATTTCCTGGGCAACGCCTGGTGGTAGCATTTTAACAATCTGCGTTACTGATGATGGACGTGTGCTGAACGGCCGGGTGGCCTCAACCCGGGTGCGCTTGAATCTCAAACCCTATACCCCGGTTGGATCTGTAGATATTGATGAAGATGGTGTGGTGGATCGCAGCGCCTGGGTGATCATGGCGGCCGAGGAAACCAAGGCCCTGGGTGATCAGTTGGTTGATCCATACGGCAATCCAACCGATGATCCACTTGATATCGGCAAGGATATCTGGTACTACTCGTTCGACATGTTCTCTCATCCGATCGTGGACCAAGGCGGTATGATCAACCAACCTGCTTCCTGCAGCCCGTGGACGGTGGGGGCAGATTATGACTGCACAGAGTATGAACTCTTCCCGGCGCAAATTGATCCATTGAACCACGGCGAATATTACCTGACCGAAATTGCCCGGCGCTTTGCCCTGACCACCAACTCGGTGGCTGCTGCCGATGCTTCAGTGAGTGGACTCTCCGCCATGTTGATCTACAAGCAAGGCATCATCAACCAGGGAGGCCCGGCGGATATCTTCCTGCGGCGGGTGGTGATCCCGGATACCTTCGACCCTGCGGTAGACAACCCGTACACCTTTGAAAATATTGCCTGTGATGAATGGGTCTACACCGACGGCCTCAACCCGAACTACCTGAAGGGCTTGTGCCTCAGCCCGGCGATCAACATCTCTGGCACCACGATCGTGGAATGTACAGGTGCAACAGGCAATGATAATTGTGCTGCAACCTTCCCGGTGGCGGATGACGGCAGTATCCCGGATAGCGAGGCTTCCTTCCCGAAGGTGCTGGAGTGGCGCAACTGCGACGGCAGCTCTTCCGTCGATGGTTGTGAGGACGACAACGACCTGGATGACCAATCCTGGGAGAGCCCGTTTGACATCGCCAAGGGCCACCGCGGTTTCCTGGACGGCGACTTCGTGATGATGATGTATGCCTGGAGCCCCAACTGGAAGTCCAACAGCGTCGGCAACGACCACTACAATCTGTACATCCGGCGCTCGTTCGACGGCGGCCTGACCTGGACCACCACACCTGGAACATTAGGTGGCTTAGGTGTCACTGCGACCGAGAACTACTGCGTCAGCACACCCTCCGATTTATGTGTAGGAACCGAATTCACATACGGAGCCGGAGAATTTGAGCAGGGCTACAATGTCTCGCAACTTATCGGCAACAAGATTACGATCCTGGATCCCCGCTACAGCCCGACCGGTGGTATGAAACTCTACCCGACCATCCGCACGGATTGGCTGGAAACCAATATTGGTGCACCGTCTGAAACTCTACCCTACGAGGATGATCTGGCTCGCGATCCCTCCAAGTTCTTCATGATTTACGAGACTGGCGACAACACCACTTCAGATATTGGCGAAGCTACACCCCTCAACTTGTACTACAGCCGGGCAACCGTTTACGGTGATGTTTGGGAATTGGATCCGGACTGGTACGATGAGGAAACTGGAGAAATCCTGGACTACCGCTGGCCATGGGTTGAGAACGATAAAGAAGACCTTTCGGGTGAAGCCAGTATGGTAGCCAGCCCGGGCGGCACCTTTATGTACACGGTCTGGAACCAGTGGAAGGAAGAGATCACCGAAGATGGCCACGAGCTGATTTTCGATGCTGATATGTGGTTCCGCCGCTTTATGTACCTGCCAGATGACTCCACGCAAGACATTGCCCCAATTGTGAGCTGGTTGTACACCGGCCCGACCATGGTTGCCACTTCGACGGAGGATGTCATCGACCTGAAGGTCATGGTCTACGATATTGACGACTTGAACGGCGATGGTCTGCTGGGCGATGGCATTGACACCATCACCTGGTCCACCTGCGAAGGACAGGGCTGTACCCCCGGAACGGAAATCGTAGCCTGTGCTGGCCTGAAACAATGCAACATCCCGGCCCGCAACCTGAGCAACGGATGGCAGGGCTTCAGCATGCGCGGTGGCGACAACGAAGGCAACCACAGGGAAGTCATAACCTACGTGTTTGTTGCGACCACCCTCTACAAAGTCCAAATGCCGTTGATTACCCGCTAAGGGCGGATTGAACCCAATCTGAACGTAGGCGCCTGCCCTGCTTCCACAGGCAGGCGCCCACAAGGGAAATTTGACAAGGAATAACAGATAATGAAACGACAACCCCTCACCCTCCTGATGACCCTGACCATCCTGGCAGTTCTGCTGCTGGGCGGCACTGGCCGCGCGGCGGGTGAGGGGATTGTGGCCATCCTGTCGCTGACCCCGGACTGGGTCTCAGATGGGCTGGAGCAAGGGGCGCGCTATGGCAACTCGGTCGCCTCGCTGGGGGATATTGATGATGACGGTTTTGCGGATATCATCGTTGGCGCCAATAACTACAAGTTCAATGGCCAACCGATGGGCGCGGCCTTTATTTACATGGGCGGATCGGAGGGGGTCAAATCCTCCTTCCATATCATGTTGACCAATGAAAAGCAGGGTTCCAACTTCGGGGCGGCAGTGGACGGCGCCGGAGATGTGAACGGGGATGGTTTTGATGATGTCATTATTGGAGCCTACAATTATAAAAACCCGGAGCTGGATAATTCGCCATCCGGGTGCGCCTACGTTTATTACGGCTCCGCAGATGGAATTGAGAGCAATACCCCGGATTGGATCGAACCCGGGCTGAACCGCAACAGCCAGTTTGGCTACACGGTGTCCGGGGTTGGGGATGTGAATGGGGATGGTTATGATGATGTGGCTGTGGGGGACAATATTTACAAAAATGGAAATGACCTGGAAGGCGCAGTCTTCTTGTTCCTGGGTTCAGCGAGCGGATTGGGCAGCGAGCCGGTCTGGATGGTTGAGAGCAACCAGGCGGGTGCCCAATTAGGCTACTCGCTGGCCGGGGTGGGCGACCTGAACCTGGATGGCTATGCTGATTTTGCAGCCGGTGCCTTTACCTATAACAACGGTCTGCTGACGGATGCCGGGGCGGCATTCGTCTTCTACGGCGCACCCAGCGATCCCTACGCCAGCCTGGGCTGGACCTATCTGGGGACTGGAGCCACTTTCATGGTCGGAACGGCGGTGGACGGGGCCGGGGACGTGGATGGCAACGGCTATCCCGACCTGATTGTTGGAGCGCGAGGTTATGACGAGATCATCCCGGACGTGAGCGCTCTGATGGATATCGGCGCAGCCTACCTCTTCTACAATTCAGCGGATGGGCTGAGCACCACCCCCGGCTGGAAGGTCACCAGCGATCAGCCGTACTCCGGCTTTGGTTTCTCTGCCGCCGGGCTGGGGGATGTCAACCAGGATGGCTATGATGACATCGGGGTTGGGGCGTATAATTACACCTATCTAAAACCAGGCGAAGGGGCGGTGATGGTCTACCGCGGCAGCGCCCTGGGGGCTGAATCCAGCTTCGCCTGGATCGCCGGAGGCGGAAAGAACGACACAGACTTTGGCTATTCCATCGCCGGGGCTGGCGATGTGAACGATGACGGTCAGATGGATTTACTGGTGGGAGCACCCTTATACAAATTAGACGACAAAGAACCCCAGGGCCGGGCGTTTATCTTCCACGGCGCGGCCGCGGGTGAAGTGGTTTACTATCAGGTACATCTTCCATTGATTGTACGATGATTGTAAGTTGCCAGCCCTTAATTATTCGTTAAAATAATGTTAAAAGGATTAGATCAAATGGCCCAGCAAAGCAGACAATCTTTATGGCAGCGAGTGACCAACACCGGCAAGGGCGCCAGTGACGACCGCAGCCGGATCCTGCAGGTAGCCAACAACGCATTGCTGCACCTGCACCCGGCCAGTGTGCCGGCCAAGGCGCTCAACTTCACCTACACCTGGGGTCTGGGCGGGATCAGCGCTACCCTGATGGTCATGCTGGCCTTGACCGGCGTCTTACTGATGTTCCGCTACGACGCCCGCATTCAATATTCCTACCTGGCCATCCAACAACTGGAGACCGAAGTGATCTTCGGCTCACTGATCCGGGCCGTCCATCACTGGTCGGCTAACCTGCTGGTGATCACCAGTTTCCTGCACTTATTGCGCGTTTTCTTCACCGGCTCTTACAAGCACGGCCGGACGGTCAATTGGATCGTGGGCATCGGGTTGTTCATTCTTTCCCTGGCCCTGAATTTCACCGGCTACCTGCTGCCGTGGGACCAGCTCTCGTACTGGGCAGTCACGGTCAGCACCAGCCTGGTGGCCTACGTACCGCTGGTAGGGGAAGGCATCAAGAGCTTCTTCCTGGGCGGGCCGCAGGTTGGTCAGGCTGCCCTGAGCAACTTCTACGCCATGCATGTGGTCTTCTTCCCGGCCCTGGTGATCGCCCTGCTGGGCTATCACTTCTGGAAAGTGCGCAAGGACGGCGGCATTTCCCAACCGCTGAACAGGGGAGATGAACCGATCAAACGCCTGACCACCATCCCACACCTGGTCAACATTGAAATGGCGGCGGCCCTGGTGGTCTTCACCGGCGTCATGATTTACTCGATGTTCGAGCGGGCACCGCTGGGGCAGATTGCCAACCCGATCACCTCGCCCAACCCGGCCAAAGCCGCCTGGTACTTCCTGGGCCTGCAGGAGCTGTTACTGCACATGCACCCGCTGGCAGCCCTGGGCCTGGTGGTGTTGGTGGTGGTGGCGCTGATCTCGGTGCCGTGGATTGACCGGGATAGCAAAGACATTGGGGTTTACTTCCGCTCGCCGGTCGGCCGCAAAGCTGCCCTGTTCGGCGCTCTACTGGGCCTGAACTTGACCCCGGTGCTGGTGTTGTTAGATGAATACTGGATCGACCTGGCAGGCTGGATGCCGGGCGTGCCGGTCTTGATCACCACGGCGCTGATCCCGTTCCTGGCGACGACTTTATTCTTCGGCCTGGTTTATTATGGCCTGCGCCGCAGCCAACTGATCAAAGGCGAGCAGACCAACCACAGCGAAGCCCTGCTGGGCGTCTTCACCTTTGCGATTGTGGCGCTGGTGGTGTTGACGATCATCGGCATCTTCTTCCGCGGTGCCAACATGGCTTTGGTCCTTTTTTCCTGAGTTTATTAATGGCTGATGAGGAGTAACCACATGAGCGAGAAACCCCAATCCAACAAACCAGAACCCATGAACCCGGAACGGCGGAATTTCCTGGCGCTCAGCCTGAAAGTGCTGGCCGGGGTGGCGGCCCTGGAACTGGGAGCAGCCGGGATCTTGTTCCTGCGAGCCCGCAGCCTGGAAGGCAAGTTTGGCGGGATTATCACGGCTGGCAAACTGGAAGATTTCGCAGCCGGCTCGGTGAGTGAATTTGAAGACGAAAATTTTTACCTGCTGGCCTTTGAAGGCGGTGGTTTCATGGCGCTCTACCGGCGCTGCACCCACCTGGGCTGCACGGTCAACTGGATGCCGGGCAAGGGAAAATTCTACTGCCCCTGCCATGCCGCCAGCTTTGATGGTAATGGCGAATCGGAAGCCACCGTGGCGCCACGGGCGTTGGATACCTTCCAGGTCTTCCTGGACGAAGGCATGGTTAAAGTCGATACCTCCCAGGTGATCATGCGCGAGCACCACCTGGTGTCCCACATTATTTATTTGAAATAGCGGTGAGCAACGAGGTGATGGAATGAACAAAGTCAATTGGATCAGCCTGGCAGCCCTGTTAATCCTTGTGGTGGTCATCCCGGTTTATGGGTTCACCGAGAACCAACGCATGGCGGATGCCAAACTGCGCTTGCAGGATGAGTATGTGATGGATGGCATCAATTTATACGTAGACAACTGCGCTTACTGTCACAATTCGGATGGAGGCGGGGTGGGGATGATGCCGGCTCTGAACCGGACTGAACTGGCGGAAGCCGCTTCGGATATGCTCTTCAAGACGATCGCCCGCTCGACCCACGGCACGGCCATGGCCGGCTGGCATGTGGATGAAGGCGGTCTTTTCACAGATTACCAGGTCAAGGAACTGGTGGCGCTGATTCAACACGGAGATTGGGCAGTGGTCGAACGGGTGGCGGCGGTGCGCGGCTTCATGGAACCAATCAAACCGGCCATCGAAAGCGGCCTGACCTACCTGAACGCCGAGGGCGAGGAAGATCCGCACCGCTGCGTGGCCTGCCATGAAGAACCGGCCGTGCATGCCGAAATGTTCGGCCTGAACTGCGCCCGCTGTCACAACGCCGCCGCCTGGAGCCCGGCTGCCCTGACCCTGCACGATTTCCTGCTCGACCATGGCGACAAGGGCGAGGTGGATTGCCAAACCTGCCACCCGATCAATTATGCAACCTATGATTGCTACGGCTGCCATACGGATCATCAGGCAGAAGAGATGGAAGCTGTTCACCTGGAAGAAAAGATTTATGAAATCTCGCAATGCGCCCTGTGCCATCCGACGGGTGCGGCGGGAGAAGCAGATGCATTGCGCAAGATTAAACCGGATTTATTCTCACAAAATCCGGAGTCGAAACTCGACCAAACCAGCACGGACACCCCCTTACTGGGGGTCGACCTGGTGAACGACTCCGGGAATTAATTGTTTTTTATCAATGCAGCAATGCCTGCAACTGATTTGAAAAAACAGGCAGGCAAGGACGGTACGCAATGATCAAGAAATTATTCAACCTTTTGAAGATACCCAAGTTCCGCTGGTTCGCTTTGGCTGCGGTGATGGTCATCGGCGCGAGTGGTGTGTATATTGTGAAACATTATTTTAAGCAATATCTAAGCCCGGGCCCGCTGTCCACTTTCCATAATGGTGATGCATTAGGCGGGGTCAGCTCGCATGCAGAGATTGGCAACGAGTGCATTCATTGCCACGCCCCGGTCCACTGTGTGACCGACTCGCGCTGCCAGGATTGCCACAAGGATATTGCCAAAGACCGAGAGAATGCGAACACGTTGCATGGGATGTTGCCCGGCGTCTCGAAATGCCAGAATTGCCACCCCGAGCACAATGGGGCGGAGGCCAGCCTGACGGTGGCGGCGTTCCCAAATGTGGATCATTACCTGCTGGCTGGTTTCAGCCTGACCAATCACAAGACGAATTATGATGGAACAACTTTCTCCTGCGAATCCTGCCATGCGCAGGAAGGAGAATTCCTCTCAACCATTGACTGTGTCACCTGCCATGTGGCTGAAGACCATGACTATGTGGCCCAGCACATCGAAGAATTCGGAATTGCCTGCTTTGAATGCCATGATGGCCGGGACCGGATGGTGAATGATTTCGACCATGCTTCCTGGTATCCGTTGGAAGGCGGGCACAAAGACCAGCAATGCATCCTGTGCCACACCGAGCAGCATTATGTGGGACAGAGCACACAGTGCAAGGATTGTCACGAAGATCCGGAAGTCCACCTGGGCAAGTTTGGCCTGGATTGCTCACGCTGCCATACGCAAACCGCCTGGACGCCAGCCGAACTGATTCGCCATGATTTTGACCTGAACCGGGGCGGCGAATTTATTGAGGAATGCGAGACCTGCCACGTTGATTCTTATACAGAATACACCTGCGTAGCTTGCCACAGCGACGAAGAAATGCTGAGTGTGCATGCCGCAGAAGGAATTAACGATTATGTCGATTGTATGGAGTGTCATTTGCCCGGAAACCAGGGCGAAATTACAAATCCGCCGGTCATCGGAAAGTTTACGAAACCGTGATTTGTGTACTATATAAATTACAAAGTAATTATTCTAAGTAAATGGTAGGACCCAAGCAGGGCTAGACCAGCCAGTCTAGAAGGGAAGGGTAGAATGAAGAAGATTATCATCATTTTCGCAGGAATCAACGCAATCTTGATCCTTTTCGTTGGCGTATTGTTCTACTTGTCGGAAGTGTATCCATTTCGACCGGGACATGCACTATTCGGCCTGCAATCCCTGGCTGAAGATGAACGGATCAACCTGACCAGCGATCCTCTCCAGCGGGCAGAGATGAGTTTTGACCTGGTGGAGCGCCGGTTGTCGGACCTGACCATGGTTACCAATCCAGACCTGGTGGGGAAGACCGTGGATGCGTTTGATAAAAGCCTGACCAACGCCATCAAAAGCATCGAGGCGGTGCCGATGGATGAGAAGCAGCAATTATATACTGTCGTGGATAACTTGCTGACAAGAGTTGAGGTGGTGCTGACCAGCCTGGAAGAGCAATTGGGCGACCAGGCCCTGGTGGACCTGCAGGAAAAAGTTATCGCACTTCAGCTTGCGAATTCTCCGCTGGAAATTCAAAAAATTGGATCTGAGCCAGCCCGCATCCCATCCGTGATCAGCGCACGCTTGATCCCCTTCCTGGATAACGACGTGGATCATGTGGATTTCCCGCTGGTGGGCGGTCATGCGGCGCTGGACTGCCTGGATTGCCACATTGAAGGCGAGTACGCCAACACGCCAGTTGCGTGTAGCTATTGTCATACTCTCGAACGGGATGTGTTCTTTGTGCCTGAAACCGGTGAAAATCCTTACAAAGCCTTGAACGAAGCATATCCGGAACACTTTGCCGGCGAATGCTCAGACTGCCATACCATCTTCGGTTGGGACGGGGAGCCGTATGACCATGAGGAAGTCTGGGAATGCAATTCCTGCCATATCGAAGATAAACCGGAAGCATTTGATGAGTTGGCTGCGAAGGATTTCTCGCTGGTGAATTGGACGAAGGGCCTGGCTTCCAAGACAACTTCCCCCACCCACTATACCGGCGACTGCATCCTGTGCCATCAGGATACGGAAAGTTGGAAGGAATGGGAGTACAGCCACAACCTGGATAAATGCCAGGGCTGCCACGAGAATAGCCAGGTGAATGATTATTCAACGATCTCAAAAGAATCGGGAGAATGCCTGCGAATCACAGAGTGCGTAAGCTGCCATGAATATGATGGCCATGAAGAAGATTATGGCGAGATGTGTACCAGCTGCCACCAGAGCTTTGAGACGTGGCTGCCGGCGAACGTCGATCATACCGGATTGAATAATTGCTACCTGTGCCATGCAGACGATAAACCCAAGAAGCATTCCAATATGATGTGCTCCTATTGCCATACCACCCAGGATTGGACGACGATTGTTTTTGAGCATATTGAAATTAGCGGGAAACAATGTTTGGAATGCCACGACGCCCCGGATGGCCATGCCAACGGTGCGTGTGGCTCCTGCCATTCCATGACGGATTGGACCGATCCGTCCATTTTCCACGGGATCAGCGATTGCGGAAGCTGCCACGAGTCACCCAGCGGGCATTATCCTGCAGCCTGCACGACCTGCCACGTAACCCGGTCATGGCAGGATATCAATTATATCCATGATGGCAAACTGACCTGTGATCAATGCCACTCTGCCCCGGACAACCATTACATTGGGGCCTGTGATGATTGCCACTTCCCAACCTGGTGGGATCACATCGATTTTGACCACACATACTATTCCACCAACTGCGAGCAATGCCATAGTGTTTGGGCGGGCCATGATTGGCCAGGGACTTGTACGGATTGCCACACCCCTGCCAGTTGGTATCAGATCATCTATGTGCATAATCCATCCTCCGATTGCGACAGTTGCCATACCGCTCCAACCGGGCACTGGAATGGGGAGTGCGGCCGGTGCCATACCACAACCGATTGGGCGATGGTCGATTTTGACCATACTGGATTTACGAACTGTAATGCCTGCCATACTCGCCCTGCCGGACATTCGAGGGGGCAGTGCTCACGCTGCCATACAACCGAGACCTGGAAGATTATCACGCCTACCCCAGTTGTAACAGTGACTCCGGTGCCAAGCGAGACTCCTGTTCCAACGGAAACCCCGGTACCGACTCCCTCTGAGACCCCGGATCCAATTATCCCGGGTGATTAAGAGGAAATTAGCGCAGGCTCAATTTGAATAGTGAATGAGCATTCCTGAAGGGGGAAAAGGGGGAAGCAGGAAAAAAGAAAGTGGAGTGGATGAAAATCCATTCCACTTTTGCGTATCCAGGGACCCTGTAAATGTAGACGGGTTGCAGGCTATTGATCGGTGATGGGTGATGGCTTATAATCTAACCTCAAAATGAATTTTGTCCTGGAGCGTTTTTATGATGAAGAGTGGCGCGGAAATTAGGAAGAGTTTCATCGATTTTTTTGTTGCCCAAGGCCATACCTTCGTGGCGTCAGCTTCCCTGGTGCCGGGCGGCGATCAGACTTTGCTGTTCACCAATGCCGGTATGGTGCAATTTAAGGATGTCTTTTTGGGGACGGATCACCGGCCGTATTCCAGGGCTGCCAACTCGCAGAAATGTTTGCGGGTGGCCGGGAAACATAACGACCTGGATGATGTCGGGCGGGACGACACACACCACACGTTTTTTGAGATGTTAGGCAACTGGTCCTTTGGCGATTATTACAAAAAGGAAGCGATTGCCTGGGCCTGGGAACTGCTGACGGGAGTCTGGGGTTTGCCGAAAGAACGGCTGTGGTCGACTTGCTTTCAAGATGACAAAGGCGACATCCCGACCGACGAAGAAGCGGCGGGTTACTGGCGCAGCCAACCCGGATTTATTCCGGAGCAGCAGCTATTCTTCGGTCGGAAGGATAACTTCTGGGAGATGGCGGATACCGGTCCCTGTGGTCCGTGCAGTGAAATTCACATGGACCGGGGCAGCGAATATTGCGACAAGCAAGACGTGCCCGGCCATGTCTGCCAGGTGAATGGGGATTGCAAACGCTACCTGGAGCTGTGGAACCTGGTTTTCATACAGTACAACCGCCTGAACCCCACCCAGTTGGAACCATTGCCGGCTACCCACGTGGACACCGGCATGGGCTTTGAACGAATTGTCTCGGTGATGCAAAATGTGGATTCCAATTACCGGACAGACTTGTTGTTTCCGCTGATCCAAACCGTCCAGGGATTAACCGGACACAGTGATGCCGAGCGGGAAGAATTCTTTACGCCCTATCGCGTGATTGCGGATCATAGCCGGGCTGCCACATTCCTGATTGCGGATGGGGTGGTTCCGGGGAACACCGGACGTAATTATGTCTGCCGCATGATCATCCGGCGGGCGGCGCGCTTTGGCAGTAAGATCGGCTTGAATGAGCCCTTCCTGGCAAAGGTCGCCCAGCGCGTGATCGACATTTATGGAGACGCTTATCCCGAAATCCGTAAGAATCAAGCCCAAATCCTGGATAACCTGACCCGTGAAGAAACCCGCTTTCGCAAGACGGTTGAGGCCGGTGTTGAGCATTTGGAAGGCCTGTTACAGGAATTACGCCAGACCGGTGAAACGGTATTGGATGGAAAAAAAGCTTTTGATTTGTACGCAACCCACGGTCTTCCTTTGGAGCTAACCCGGGATATCGCGCGCGAAGTCGGATTGGATGTGGATGAGACCGGCTTCCGATCCGCAATGGAAGAACACCGCCTGGTATCCGGCGGTGGCAAGGCCTTCGGTCCGCTGGGTGGGGAAGATGTGGATGTGTACCGCAGCTTGATGGATGACCTTTCCGGCCAGGGTGAACTGCAAAAGGGCGTCGCGTATGATCCATATAGCCGGTTACAGATTGAAGCGAAGGTGCTCGCCTTAATCCGGGACGGCGAAGTTGTTTCTGCCTGTGCGCCAGGAGACCTGGTTGAGATTCTGCTGCCGGAAACCTGTTTTTATGTAGAGTCCGGCGGGCAGGTTTCAGACACCGGCTGGATTGAGGGGCTGGAAAACGGCTGGCAGTTGGAGGTTGTGGAAATGCGCAAACCGGCGGCCGGCGTGATTACTCATGTCGGGAAAGTGGTAAAGGGGACACCGCGGGTTGGTGATCCGGCGATGGCCAGGGTGGATGGTCAGCGCCGGCAGGATATCATGCGCAACCACACGGCCACGCATCTTCTGCATGCTGAATTACAGAAAATATTAGGCGGGCATGCCCGCCAGGCGGGTTCATTGGTAGCGCCCGACCGGCTGCGTTTTGATTTTACTCACCCGGAGCCGATGACCAGTGAACAATTGGAACAGGTCGAAGCCGGTGTAAACCGGGAAATCCTGGAAAATCAAAAACTTTCCATCGTCCAAAAGTCGTTATCCCAGGCGATGGCTGAAGGGGCAACCGCCCTGTTTGGCGAAAAATATGGAGAGGTGGTGCGGACAATCACCATCGGCGATGAAGGTCAAGCGTATTCGTATGAGCTGTGCGGTGGAACCCATGTGGGCGAAACCGGGGATATTGGAACCTTCCTTATTTTGAGCGAGGGAAGCACCGCATCCGGTATTCGCCGGATTGAAGCTGTGACCGGACGGAAGGCCTACGAGATGATCCAGCAGCGGATGAAGGCGCTCAAGAAAACCGCCCTGATTTTGAATACCAACCTGGAGGAGGTTGTCTCCAGGGCAGAAGCCGTGGTGAATGAAATTGAGCAGGATCGCAAGCAAATTCAGAAGCTGCGGCAGGAAATGGCCGGCCTGGAATTCTCCGAATTGCTGGTGAAAGCAACCATGATCGATGGTGTGGCAGTTCTGACCGCGATTTTGAAGATGACGGATGTGGACACCCTACGGCAAATGACGGATCGCTTCCGCCAGAAATTCCACAGCGGGGTGGTTGTGTTAGCGACGATTGTGGACGGGAAACCTGCGATTATTGCCAATGTTACCGATGACCTGGTCAAACGTGGTCTCCATGCCGGAGACTTGATCAAGCAGGTGGCTGCGGTGGTGGGTGGATCGGGAGGGGGCAGACCCAGCCTGGCCCAGGCAGGTGGCAAAGACCCGGAAAAGCTGGAAGAGGCACTGGCCCTGGTCCTACCGGTTGTGCGCCAGAAGTTAGGTTAAAAACAAAGCCCGGCTCTGAAAGGAGCCGGGTTTTGTTTTGCTGGAATCAATTAAAGGTTTTCAAGGTAATGGATTAAGAGGCGGACGCCGTAGCCGGTGGCACCCTTGGGGCAGTATGGCAATTCCTTGCTGGTATCGGCCATGCCGGCGATATCCAAATGAGCCCAGGGAACCTCATCTTTGACAAAATGCTTGAGGAACATTCCGCCGATGATGGAATGGCCTTCCCGGCCTCCAGAATTCTTAATGTCGGCCTCGTCACTCTTGATCAACTTGCCATAATCTTCGTCCATCGGAAGTTGCCAGAGCAATTCGTGGGTTGCTTCGCCGGAGGTGATCAAAGATTGGGCGAGCTGATCGCTATTCCCCATCACTGCGGCACGAACCCGGCCGAGAGCAACCAAAACCCCACCGGTCAGGGTGGCCAGGTCGATCAGCAGGCGCGGGTTGAATTTTTGTTGGGCATAGGTGAGCGCATCACCCAGGACCAGACGACCTTCTGCATCCGTGGAAATAATTTCAACAGTTTTGCCGGAAAGCATGCGGATAATGTCATCCGGCCGATAGGCCTGGGCTGAGATCATATTCTCCGACGCCGCAATGATCCCCACCAGAGGTTGAGCCAGGCCCAGGCGGGCGGCAGCCGCCAGGGTAGCTGCAACCGTGATGCCACCGCATTTATCGTATTTCATATTGACGATGTTATCCACGCCTTTGAGTGAATAACCACCCGTATCAAAGGTGATGGCCTTGCCAATCAGAACCACTGGCCGGGGATCACTCACAGATGGTTTGCCAGCATATTCCAGAACAATCAGGCGGGAAGGGGTGGCAGAACCTTTGCCGACATTCAGCAGACCCCCAGCACCTAATTCTTCCAGGGCTTTCTCATCCAGCACAGTGCATTTCAAGCCGGTTTCCAGGGCAAGGTCAGAAATTCGTTGCGCCAGGGAAATTGGATTGATGACGTTTGCCGGTTCATGACCCCAGAGACGAGACAGGTTGACAGATTCACAGAGAACTTGAGCATGCACCAGGATCTTCTCAAAACTTTTCGGGTCGTCCGTCCGGATCTGGATGGCAGGTACCGGAGATGGTTTCTCTTCTGTTTTATATTTGTTGAATTGAAAGGCTCCCAGCAGGAATCCTTCAAACAGGGCTGAAATCGCATCTGGAAGTTGAAATCTGGATAGCGAGACCCCTTGAACTTCGGCCAGCTCAACCTTGTTCTGAAGGATCCATTTGGCGGCAGCCCCGCCGGCCTGGCGGAAGGTATCGGCTGACCATTTGGTTGCCTCTCCGAGCGAGACGACTAATGTTTTTTGTTCAGGCGATTGTTGAAGAAATGTTTCGCCAACAGCTTTTCCTGGCAACCCTGGAGTGGGTTGTGGGGTTGCCGGAGCAAAATTAAGCAGGATTGGGGCTGGAGAAATGGTTTTATCAACCAGTTTTAGGTTCAAATAACTTTGCATGGTTTTATCTACTCCAAGGGTGAACTTTCTGTTGAAATCATACCACAAAAAAGCCACCCCATTTCTGGAGCGGCCATCGCTGGTTCAAGGTCTTAGATTGCGTCAACAATATTACTGTACATGCTGCCAACTGAGTCGCCAAATATGTAAACAAGGATGATCACTAAAAGAATAACAAGAACAAAAATCAGGGCGTACTCAACTAGACCTTGAGCTCTTTCATACCTCCTCCCCCAGTTCAATTTAATCACCTCCTTTCAAGAAGAGTATGACAATCATAGCATAACCCTAAAGAACAATATGCATATTACAACCTTCCAGAGACCATACAATCTCTGGAAGGTTGTCGGGGTTGCAAGTTTAAATTGTTTCTGGAAGCCAGCAGCAGAGAACCAGCTCGCGGGCTGCCTTCACTTCATCCAGCCGGCCAATTGGGGTGATGTGAGGGGCTGACTTTAGCAGATCTGGCTGTTCATGGGCTTCTACTGCGATCTTCAACATTGCTTCGGCAAAGGCATCCAAAGTTTGAATGCTTTCGGTTTCGGTGGGCTCAATCATCAATGCTTCATGGACGATCAGCGGGAAGTAATTTGTGGGTGGATGGAACTTGTAATCCATCAGGCGCTTGGCCACATCCAATGCGTGAACCTCCGGCGCATCCTCCCATTTTCCCTCTAGCACGAATTCGTGCATACAAACCCGATCGTAAGGTAATTTGTAGGAGCCACGTAATTTGGAAAGCAGGTAGTTGGCGTTGAGAACTGCATATTCGGCAATGTTTCTCAGGCCATCCGGTCCATGCATGCTGATGTAAGTGAAGGCCCGCACCATCATGCCAAACTGTCCAAAGAAGGATTTGACCCGGCCGATGGATTTGACCGGCATGGTAAAACCATACAAGGGCGGTTCGACTTCATCGCCTTCTTCAACAATCCCAACAATTGGACCCGGCAGAAAGTCAACCAGGTGAGGCGCCACGCCTACCGGACCACAACCCGGACCGCCACCGCCATGCGGGGTGGAGAATGTTTTGTGCAGATTGAAGTGCATGACGTCAAAACCGAGATCCCCAGGGCGGACAATCCCAAGCAAGGCGTTAAGATTGGCGCCATCGCCGTAAATCAGGCCGCCGGCTTTGTGGATGATGTCGACTACTTCCAAAACGTTTTCATCGAAGAGTCCGAGGGTATTGGGGTTGGTGAGCATCAGACCGGCCGTCTGGTCATCCACCAATGTGCGCAGGACTTCCAGGTCAACATTCCCCCGGGAATCAGATGGAACATTGACAACATCCATCCCGCTCATGGCAGAAGTAGCCGGATTGGTTCCGTGGGCAGAATCGGGGATCAGCATCTTTGTGCGTTTGTGGTCACCCCGGGCGTGGTGGTAAGCCCGGATGATCATCACACCCGTAAACTCGCCCTGAGCGCCAGCAGCTGGCTGCAGGCTGACAGACGTAAACCCACTGATCTCTGCCAGCCATTCTTGCAAAGCGTACATCATGGCCAGCGCGCCCTGCAATGTTTCTTCCGGTTGCATGGGGTGCAAGTGGGCAAACCCGGCTAACCGGGCAGCATCTTCATTCACCTTTGGGTTGTATTTCATGGTGCAGGAGCCGAGGGGATAATACCCACCATCGATGCTGTAGTTTAACTTGGATAGATTGGTAAAATGGCGCACGACATCCAGCTCAGAAAGTTCCGGCAATGGCAGATCAGTGCGCAGTAGGGCTTCCGGCAGGGGGGAGAGGGGTACGTCCGGTTCAGGATATTTCACGCCCATGCGCCCCGGGGATGAAAGCTCGTAAATGGTTTTCTCAGCCAAGGTTCACCTCCTGAAGAGCATCGCGCAGGGCATCGATTTCGTCCCGAGAGTTCATTTCTGTAACGGCGATCAACATGTGATTGGTCAGTTCGGGATATTCCAGGGATAAATCGAACCCCCCCAGAATGCCATGATCCAACAGATGTGAATTGATTTCGGCCACCGGCCTGGGCGTTTGAACTACAAATTCATTGAAAAATGGGGAATCGCTCACCAGTTTATAACCAGGCAGGCTGCCAATCTCTTCAGCTGCATAATGGGCTTTGTGATAGCAAAGTTCAGCCACTTTTCGTAAACCGCTTTTACCAAGCAAGCTGGTGTAGATGGTTGCACAAAGCGCCAGCAGGCCTTGGTTGGTGCAAATGTTGGAGGTTGCTTTGTCGCGCCGGATATGCTGTTCGCGAGCGGTCAGGGTGAGGACGTAACCCCGTTGACCGGCAGCATCCACTGTTTCGCCAACCAGGCGGCCGGCAATCTTGCGAACCAGGTCTTTTTTGACGGCAAAAATTCCAAGGTAAGGTCCACCCAACGACAATGGAATACCAAGGGGTTGGCCTTCGCCGACCACCATATCCGCCCCAAAATCAGCGGGAGTCTTGAAGAGCGCCAGAGCCATCGGATTCACCGCAATGCAGAGCAGTGCTCCAAATTCATGGCAGGCTGCAGCCAGTTCCGTGTAATCAAACAAACGGCCGAAGAAATCAGGATATCCAACTACCACAAGGCTGGTGTTCAGATCAAGCTGTGATTTGATCTGATCGGGGGTGTTGAAGGGGAGAGCCCCGGGCTCATCACCGGTGATCTGGATATTCTCATAGCCATTCATGTAGGTTCGCAGGGTTTGGCGAAAATGAGGGTGAACGCCCGGTGAAAGGATGATGCGATTTCGCTTTCCGCGGAAATGATGATACGCCAGCACAGCCGCTTCAGCCGTGGCGGTAGCGCCGTCATAATGAGAAGCGTTGCTGACATCCATTCCGGTCAGGTTAACAATCAGACTCTGGAATTCAAAGACTGCTTGAAGCGTTCCCTGAGAAATTTCCGGCTGGTAGGGAGTATACGCTGTGTAAAACTCTCCGCGCCGGAGGAGCGTATCCACTGCGGAAGGTACATAGTGGTTGTAGGCTCCAGCGCCAAGGAAACAAGCAAGCTCTCGAGCGGATTCGTTGGCCTGTGCCAGTTCCTGCATTTGGGCCATCGCTTCCATCTCACTTAATGCTGGTGGAAGATTCAATTGCGGAAAGCGAAATTTCGCTGGAACGGCTTCAAAAAGTTCTTCCAGCGAATTGACGCCCACCGCCGCCAGCATTTCAGCGCGTTCGCGGTCGGTATGAGGGATGAACATTAGTGGCTCCGATTTTCGCAGAATTTATCGTACGCTTCGGCATCCATCAAAGAATTTAGCTCGGCCGGATTGGATATTTCAATTTTCATCATCCAGGCAGATCCGTAAGGATCGGTATTGATATCGGCGTAAGAATCAACCAGAGCTTCATTTACTTCGAGAATGGTGCCAGAAACGGGCGTGTTGACGTCGGCTGCGGCTTTGACCGATTCAACCCCAACACTGATGGTCTCTTTTTTGACGATTTCACCGGGTGAAACTTTGAATTCAACATATACGATGTCGGAAAGGGAGTTCTGGGCGTAATCAGAGATACCGATGGTGGCAATATTGCCTTCGACTTTTACCCATTCATCAGTGGTGGAAAAAAGTAGATTGGTAGGGGTGCTCATTGTTTCCTCCTAGGAAATATTGGGGTAGAAATAACAGGACACGCGTCTAATCAGCGTGACCTCTGTCATTAACCTGAGAGATTCGCCCATATTGGGTTTGCCCCTTCGGTGTCTGCGGACTTTCCAGAGGTAAGTCAGGTACAGAGTCCTTTTACCTGAGAGATTCGCCCTGGGTTGACGGCCCAATGGCTTGCCCCTTCGGTGCCAAAATGGTCTCTCCTCTGTATCGACAGATTACTGATACCATTCTAAGGATGGATGCTTGAAAAGTCAAGCAAATCTATCAGGGTTCAAGCGGATAACCTGCGTTGATCCAGGCTGCAAAACCACCTTGAATTGGATTTACTTTTTTAAAACCATTGTTCTTGAGGAAAAGCGCTGCACCAGCGCTGGCTTCTTCAGCCGGTCAAGTACAGTAGGTAATAATCCAGCGGGCAGAAGAAAGTTCGTTTAGTCGGGACGCAAGCTGATCCTGGGGGATATTGATCGCGCCAGGGATGTGGCTGGAGGCGAAGGATTCTGGATCGCGCACATCCAGAATGATGGCGGACGAGGCCTCGAGTGCCTGGCGGGCATCTTTGAGAGAAACTCTTTTAATCTCCGGGTAGGGGAGATTGGATTGCGCCTCCAATTGACGGGCAGAGAGAGACAGGAAAACTGCTCCGGCCAGCAATAAGAGACCACCAAAAATAACCAATAATGGGGCAAGACGGTTACGCATTCGTGAAACCTCCGTTAATGGTCCCAATTATACCTAAAATATCCTGACCGCCGCGCTCTTATTTCTTGCGGAAAGATGAACCAAAGAACATGAAAAAACCAATCAATCGAATACCACCGGCAATCAATAAAGCTGGACCTGTGCCAATGGTTGTGGATAGAATGGTCCCAATCAGCGGGGAAAGAAATGATGAAAGATATTGAATCCCCTGGGCCAGCGAGACATAAGTTGCCGAGTGCTCGGGTGGAACGGTTCTCAGGAGTTCATCGAAAAAGACCAGATCCAGGCCAGCTTGAAAAATCCCGACAATACCGGCAAAAATTGCAATTAAGACAAAGGAGTTGGTTTGGGAGGTGAAAATTGGATATAACGCCACACCAAGTGTTGTCCAGATCAGCACCGTGGTGGACCCACGCCTTCGGGAAACGCGGGTCCAAAAGAAATAACCAAAGACCATGACAAAGGTCTGAGCGGTGGTGATGGCTGCAATCCAGGAATCTGGGGCTTGAATTGTCCTGACAAAATAAAGCGGGAACAATGGAGCAGCCATCGAGACGCCGCTCAAGAAAACAAAACGCTTTAAAATAAAACTCGAAAATGGCGAGTTGTTTTTGACAAGTTGGATGGAGTTACGGAAATCTCTGAAAAAATTAAACCTTGTTGCTGGATCGTTGGTCGCCTCCCGATCCTTGATGATGATGTGGGAAGAGAAGTAAAAACTTATAAGACCGCCAAGTGAGAGACTCAGAAAAATGATTTGATAGTTTGAAGGTGGGGAAATTTTATCCAGCATCTGGCCGATAAAAAACACCGTGATTGAGTTTGTTAGACCAAAAATTGACCAGCGCCGGCTCAACAATTCAAATCGACCGGAAGGTCCAGCCACGGCATTCATGACAACAGAGAAACAAATGGCCAGCATGGTTTGTGGAATCGTGGCAACCGCCCAGATGATGAGGGTGGAGGAGACCCAATAGGCTTCTGGAAGCACCAGACTGACCAGACCGGTCAGCGCAAAGCACACGATCACTGCCAAACGGCTGAAAGAAAACCAGCGAATAATATTGCGCTGGCGTTGGAGAAACCAACCCAGAGGCAAAGCCAGGAAAAAACCGGTGATGGCTGGCATCCAGGAGAGCATCCCGACCTGGAAATCAGAGGCGTGGTACCTGGCGAGGAAGACAGGCAGGAAAGGGGATGCGCTGTTGGCGATTGCAACCCCTACTGCATCCACCTGAACGTTGACAAAGTTCTGAGGATTAACATCACTTGTGATTTGCGGGGTTCTAAACCAGTGGGCGATTTTTCGAAATGGGTTCAATTTTGCAGCCTGCCAGATGTTGAAAATACCAATCAACAGTGGAATGATTGAAGATTTGTTATTATAGCATTTGAAAGGTCTGTCAAATGCTTTCTCCGGTGACATTTATCCGAAGAGAAAGTGATAAAGCAGAATGGGGCGAGGAACCGAGATAATTTATAATGATCTTGCAGGATTTGGAAGCTTCCTAAAGGAGTAATCTCATGGCAGAAATAATGATTGAAGAGATGAAAAATGCTCATCGGATTTTAGCAGAATTAACCTATGAAATCCAGCCGGTGGTGCGAGGTTATGCCAATCGGACTTTATACATCAACCTTGATGATGGAACCATCCAAAGCAAACCGGTTTCACAAAAAATGAAAGATGTCTTAACTGGCGGCAAGGGATTCGCTCTCTGGTTGCTCTGGAACGGAATCAATGACCATACAAAATGGGATGACCCGGAAAATGAATTGGTGCTCTCCTGTGGGGTTATCGGAGGCATTACGGCCTATCCGGGTACCGGAAAGACTATTGCAGTAACGGTCTCGCCACAAACAGGTGTGATCATTGATAGCAATGGCGGCGGCTATTTTGGACCCTATCTCAAGTTCTCCGGCTGGGATGCGCTTGAAATTCAAGGAAAAGCAGACCGGGATGTGATCATCTTTATCGATGGGGATGAAGGTCGGGTGACGGTGGAAGATGCACCGCTGGAAGCTGTTAATACTCATCTGGTCAACAAACAACTGACTGAAATGTATGGCCGGGATGATCGGGAAAAACGGGCAATTACGGTGATTTCTGCCGGACAGGCTGCAGATTATATACCGATGTGCGGTTTGAACATCAGCTACTGGGATGCGCGACGACAGGAAGTGCGAATCAAACAAGCGGCGCGTGGGGGATGTGGAACCGTTTTAAGAAATAAGAAAATAAAAGCCATTGTTGTGAAGTATAGCTCCATGAATGCAGATAGCAATGGTGTTGCGGACATGGCACTTTTACGGAGGGCTGGCCAGCGTATCAATAAAGAAATCACTGATTTTGATGCTTCACAAAATGATATGCGTGGCACAGGAACCCCTTATCTGGTTGAAATAATGAACCGGTTTGACTTGTTGCCGGTACAAAACTTCCGCTTTGGTGCGGATCCAGATGCCCACAAGATCAATGGTGAACTCTGGAAGGAACAGTTTGACCATAGTGGCCCGGATGGATGCTGGCTGGGTTGTACACTGGGTTGCGCCCATGGCGTCAAACATTACCACCTGCAAACAGGTCCATACAAAGGACAAACTGTTTTTGTGGATGGCCCTGAATATGAAACGCTGGGGGCAGTGGGTTCAAACTGTGCGATTTTTGATCCCGGTGCTGTGCTTGAAATTAATTTTTACGCGGATACCTATGGCATCGACACAATTTCCCTGGGAAATTCCATCGCATTTGCAATGGAATGCTATGAATATGGTATCCTGACGCCAGATCGAACTGGAGGACTTGAGCTGAACTGGGGAAATTCGGCTGCGGCCTTAACGTTGGTCCATCAGATGGCTAACGGCGAAGGTTTTGGCATGGTTGTTGGGCAGGGCGTGCGGGGGATGAAGCGAATCTTCGCTGAGCAATACGGAGTCGACGCAAAACTGCTGCATGATATCGGAATGGAAGTAAAAGGCCTGGAAGTTTCGGAATACATGACCAAGGAATCGCTGGCCCAGCAGGGCGGTTATGCGATGGCATCCAAAGGCGCACAGCATGATGAAGCCTGGCTGATCTTTATGGAGCTGGTCCATAAGCAATTGAATACTTTTGAAGCCAAGGCAGAAGCCCTGCATTATTTTCCAATGTGGCGCACCTGGTTTAGCCTGCATGGGTTATGCAAGCTGCCCTGGAATGACATCATCCCTGTCAGCAATAAAACGGCCAAGGAACCTCAGAAGGTACCGGAACATGTCGAGAATTATTGTTGGTTATTTGAAGGCGTTACCGGAACTCATGTGACCATTGAAGATCTTATCCTGCAATCTGAAAGAGTGTATAACTTCCAGCGCGTCTTTAACTTGCGTCTTGGACATGGGAAACGAGTAGATGATTACCCGCCATATCGAGCGGTTGGTCCGGTGACAGTCATTGAGTATGAATCTCGAGCTGAGCGGTACGACAAGGAAATGAGAGAAGTCATTGGCATTGATCCAGAAGGAATGTCAACAATAGCTAAAATGGCAATCGTGCGCAAGTATCGGGAAGATCGGTACGAGACCCTGCTTGATACCGTCTATGCTCGAAGGGGCTGGACGAGGGATGGCGTACCGACAGCAGATACCTTGATGAAATTGGGGGTGGATTTCCCAGATCTCATCAGCCTGGTTCGTAAGAACGGCGGCTAGAACAATCAGAGGCGGTTCTCCTGAAGAACCGCCTTTTTGATTCGAAATTGCTGGGTCTGGTATAATGCTAGACACACAGGAGGTGTCATTGATAATTTGACAAGCTAAAAAAGCGCATGGCTTTCAGTGAGGGGGCTGGAAGTGACGAGGGAGAGGGTTCCCTGCTGCAAAGCAGGGTTAACCGGCGATAACAGGCTGCACACCTGGACACCGGGAAAATCGAAAGATCAGCGGAAGCCCTCCGGACAAGAAGTCTGCGTATCCTAAACCTAAATCCTGCCTGGCAATAATTTTTTACTGTCAGATTATCATCAGTATCCAAGGAGGATCCTGTGTGTGGTATCGTCGGTTACATCGGTGAACAAGATGCAACGCCGATTATTCTCAATGGTTTGAAGAAGCTGGAATATCGCGGCTATGATTCTGCTGGAATAGCAGTTCTGCAAAATGGAAGAATTGAAGTTCGCAGAGAAGCAGGAAAACTCAGCCGCTTGGAAGCCTTGGTTGCCTCCCAACCGATCCGTGGGAAATTGGGGATTGGGCATACCCGTTGGGCAACCCATGGTGAGCCATCCTCAAGAAATGCACATCCGCACCTGGGTTCAACTGGCGAAGTTGTGCTGGTGCATAATGGGATTGTTGAAAATTTTCTGGAATTACGCGAAGACTTGATTGCTGAAGGGATTGAATTCAAGTCGGACACCGATACTGAGGTGATTGTTCACCTGATTGAGAAATATTTGACCAGCGAAAACAATTTTGTAAAAGCTGTGCAACGAACTTTGTTGGAGCTTAAAGGCGCTCACGGAATTGTGGTTTTTTCGGCCAAAGAACCGGATAAAATTGTGGCTGCCAGAATTGGCAATGCCGGGGGGGTGGTGATTGGGTTCGGCGATGGGGAAACCTTCATAGCATCAGATATTCCGGCCATCCTGGAACATACTCGCAGAGTGATTTTCCTTGAATCGAGGCAAATGGCGGTTGTCACCCGGCAGGGGGCATCTGTTCAATCCCTGGATGGGAAGCCACTCCAGCCAGTGATCCATCGTATTGCCTGGGATCCTGTGGCAGCTGAAAAGGGTGAATTTCGCCATTTTATGCAAAAGGAAATTCACGAGCAAGTGCGCGCCCTGACCGATACCTTGGCTGGACGGGTAGATTTTGATGACGCAAAGATTCGGCTCCCACAATTAAATTTAAATGAAGAGACGGCTCGAGGAATTCGCAAAATCATAATTACCGGATGTGGAACTGCTGCCCATGCTGGCATGGTGGGCAAGGTGATGATTGAGAGAATTGCGAGAATACCTGTAGAAGTGGATATTGCATCCGAAATGCGTTATCGGGATCCAATTATTTCTCCGGGAGATGTTGTCCTGGCCATCAGCCAATCTGGCGAGACAGCGGACACCCTGGCAGCCATGGATGAAGGAAAACAGCGGGGAGCGAAGATCTGGTCCATTGTCAATGCAATCGGATCACAGGCAATGCGCGTAGCCGATGGATATATTTCCATGCAAACTGGCCCCGAGATTGGGGTGGCATCCACCAAGGCTTTCACGGCTCCAATGGTGGATTTATATATGTTGGCTGTGCTGTTGGCGGATCTGAGAGGCACACTTTCTGAACAAGACCGCTGGCGACTGGTCAGTGATTTGCGCCTGGTTCCCGACCTGGTAGGGCGGTGCCTGGACCGTGAAAGTGAAGTTGAACAAGTTGCAGAGACGTTGAAGGAAGCCAGGGGTGCACTTTATCTGGGGCGGGGTATTAATATGCCGATTGCGCTGGAAGGCGCCTTAAAATTAAAGGAAATTTCGTATATCCACGCAGAAGCATATCCTGCCGGTGAAATGAAGCACGGACCGATTGCACTGGTGGATCAGGAAATGCCAGTTTTGGCCCTTGCTCCAAAAGATCCGTGGTACGAAAAGATGATCAGCCAAATCGAGCAGGCCAAAGCCAGAGGGGGAAGGGTGTATGTGGTGGCAACCGAAGGCGATGAGCGGGTTACTGCGCTGGCAGATCACGTGATGTGGGTGCCTGAAGCGCCCTGGTTATTGAGTCCTGTCGCAACCGTAATCCCGCTCCAGATGTTGGCCTATCATATCGCTGCCATGCGCGGCCTGGACGTGGATCAGCCCAGAAACCTGGCAAAATCTGTAACAGTTGAATAATATTTACTGATGCCAAAACGACCTCCGGGCATATAACCCGGAGGTCGTTTTGGATTAAACAACAAGCATTTTGAAAAAATCTAAAAGATCTACTGAAACAGAGATCGCATCAATTCAATGTTTCCCTCAAGATTTTTGGTAAGTAAGCATAAAACTCTGTTGCACTCACCACATCCTCCAGAGAGACTTGCTCGTTAATTGTGTGTGCTGTCGTTTCATCCCCTGGGCCAAATCCTATCGACGGGATTCCTGCCTTTCCAGCCCAATAAGTGCCGTTTGTTGAAAAATCCCATGTGCCCAGCGGCCGATCTTCACGCCATAGATCATGGATGGACTTCAAACCAGCCTGAACAAGCGGATGCGAATCATCAAGAAGCCAGGAAGGAAAGTATTTGGTCAATGGAAATGTAAAGCCAGTATAAGAAGGCGTATCGTAATACAACTCCTCTACCCGGATTTCGCTCTGAAGGTAATCGGGAATCAGCCCTTTGATTAGGTTAATGACTTCATCATGCGTTTCGCTAATTGTTATCCGGCGGTCAAGAAAGATCGCAAACTGATTCGGCACAGCATTCAAGGAATTTGTGCGGGCAATCACATCGGTTACAGCAATGGAAGGATGACCGAGAACAGGATGCGCACCCATACCAAATCGCATCCGGCGATCCAACTCGCGCACCAGGTTAATCACTGACACCATTTTATAGACAGCGTTGTCTCCGAGGTAATGAACCGCGGCATGGGCCGAGCGTCCGGAGGCAGTAATCTTCAGCTCAATCCGGCCTTTATGCCCGCGGTAGATATTCATCTTCGTGGGCTCACCAATGACGACAAAATCCGGTCGGACTTGCGGATCAGCTTCTACAAACGCATTGGGTGCAATGCCGTCGCACCACTCCTCCATATTGCCGAAATAATAGACCGTGAGCCCTTCCAGCAACCCCAGGTCACGAGCCAGTGCTAATCCATACACCATTCCAGGCGTGCTGCCTTTTTCGTCACAGGCGCCGCGAGCAAATAGAATTCCGTTTTCAATTTTGCCGGTAAAAGGATCCCAATCCCAATCCTCACTGTCTCCGACCCCGACCGTATCAATATGGGAATCATATAAGAGCACCTTAGGACCATTCCCGATGCGGCCCAGTGTATTGCCCATCTTATCAAAACGCACTTCGTCGTAGCCGAGTTTACGCATCTCCAACTGGATTCGTTCTCCCACCGGTCCGATCAGTGAATCCATGGATGGGATCGCGCAAATGTCGCGCATGAATTGAATAATCTCGCCTTTATCCTGCACAACTCTTTGCTTTATCTCTTTAGAGATATCCATATTTACCTCGCTGACCGATTAATTACTGGGTGAAAATCTCATTTAAAAATTAATTTTTTCGTTATGCAATAAAAAATTTCATGAAAAAACGATCTCTCCATGCATACATGCTAATTCAAAGGTGAAGAAAAGATTAAGAGTATTTTACATTAGGGGACCTGTTAAGGTCAATGATTGCGATTATCCCCTCTATTGATTGACCTGAAAAATGCACTTATATGGCTTGCCAGTGGTTTTCCAGCGGGTTTGAAGCACAATAATTGGGTAGCCGAAAAGGGTTTGGATTATCTCCAGATCCAACTGGCAAAGCTGGGGGTAATCAGGCATGAGATTTGCGTAAGGGCAATTTTCAAAGATTAACCTCGGGCCGCCTTTGGAAGCTTCCCAGTGAGGTTGATAGTTCATAGGGGTAAGATAATGAACGATTTGTTCAGCTAGAAGACGAACCGATGGTTTTTTGGGAGGAGAAAAATTCTGTGTCAAATCTCTGACTAATTTTGAAATTTCATCGTCATGAAGCAATTCTGGATGCAGCCTTAAGATCGCAGCGAACAAATTCGCTGTGTTGTCGTAAGGGGTTCGGTGAGCAAAAACGTATCCCTTGGTTGGTCGACCTGCGCCTTGGTCAGGCTTGACCGGACGGGTAGGTTGGATAGCACCTTGCTGCTGTAATTTTGCCAAATGGTAATGAATATCTGCAGGAGTCAATTGAAGGGCGCGACTGATTTGCCTGGCGGTTCCCCCAGGATTCTTGATAATATATTCCAAAATTTCTGCTTGAGATGACAATTGCATAAATCTATTATACGTTAACTTGTGAAATATTCAAAGAAAAATTTGAATAATTATAGCTTGACAGACACTACTCGAATGATACAATGAACAGAGTGGGTTTTAATTTTGTTCTTACATATGTATCATTGAAAGGTTATTGATATGGCAAGGACTGATGATCTAAACAAACCTGGTGTTGAAATCCCGAGTGAGTTGAATGGACAAGTCGCCCTGACTACTTTGGATAGAGTCTATAACTGGGATCGCCGAAATTCACTCTGGCCGATGATGTTTGGCCTGGCTTGTTGTGCAATTGAGATGATCTGCACGGCAGCCAGCCGTTTTGACTTTTCCCGCTTTGGGATGGAAGTCATGCGCGCGAGCCCGCGCCAAGCGGATGTGATGATTGTATCCGGTACGGTCACCAAGAAGATGATCCCGCAGATCGTACGGTTGTACAACCAGATGGCGGAGCCCAAATATGTGATTGCCATGGGCGCCTGCGCTTCCGGCGGCGGCCCTTTCAAGGAAGGTTACAACGTGGTTGCAGGGGTGGATAAATTTATTCCGGTGGATGTTTACATTCCAGGTTGTCCGCCAACTCCGCAAGCCCTTTTGAATGGATTAATTACTTTACAGAAGAAAGTGGACAAAGAATCCATCAAACAAGTGCGTTGGTATCAAAAGGGGCCGGTTCCAGAAATTCCGATTCCAATACTTGGTCCGGATCTGATCGATCCGCGTAAATTTGATTTGATCATTCAGCAAACATCCATTGCGCCTGAGGTGAATCCGGAGGGGGAGGTGACCCATGAGTGAGATTTCAACCAAATCTGTGGTTAAATCTCTGGATCTACTTCTGCCTGAATTTGTCACACCTGATACCCGGGCCGGTTACCAGGGGTTCATTGTTTCTCCTGAACACCTTATACAGACCGTCAAATCCATTAAAGAAGAGATGCAATATGATTATCTTTCTTCACTCACCGCAGTGGATTACCTTGCTGAAGGCAAGTTTGAGGTAGTCTACCATTTTTACCGTACAACGGGGGGGGGAGCGCTGGTCCTTAAAACTCAAGTGTCGCGTGAGACTGCCGTTGTTCCTTCGTTGGTCCCGCTTTTCCCGGGAGCAGAATTTCAGGAGCGTGAAGTTTATGATATGTTTGGAATTCGATTTTCCGGGCACCCAGACCTCCGAAGAATTCTGATGTGGGAAGGATATGCCGGCTGGCCATTGCGCAAAGATTTCCGTGAACCTTTTGCGGAAGAAGATGTGAAACCTTTCAAGAGCCGCTGGCCGGAAGGACATATCGTGCGGGCTGAGGAGAAGAACCCATTTCAAGATAACCTGCAATTTCCACCAGGTTTCAACCCTGAAACCTGGATTCCAGAGGGAGATGAAGCAGTATACAAGGTACTTAGGCGATTAACTGGTGAGGGTGAATTACAAACCGATCGCATGATTGTCAACCTGGGTCCGCAACACCCTTCTACACATGGTGTTTTTCGAATGGTGGTAGCACTGGATGGCGAAACGGTACTGGGATTAAAACCTGTGATTGGATATTTACATCGTAATCATGAAAAGATCGGAGAGCGGAATACTTACCTGGGAAATATGCCTTTCACCGATCGGTTGGATTACATCTCCTCGATGAGTAACAACTTTGGATATGCCCTGGCGGTGGAAAAGCTTTTGGGGATCACTCCTCCAGAACGGGCTGAGTATATCCGGGTGATCATGGCCGAACTCACCCGAATTGTCAGCCACATGATTTCCATTGGTTTTCTGCTCAACGACCTTGGAGCGTTTTTTACTCCCTCACTTTATTCTTTGGAAGAGCGGGAACTCATCGTAGATATTTTTGAAGCAGTTTCTGGCTCTCGAATGATGTGTAATTACTTCCGCTTTGGCGGCGTTGCCAGAGATTTTCCCGATGGAATTCACAAGAAAATTCGCGACCTGGTGTTTGACCGCCTGCCGAGAAAAATCGACGACATCGATAAGTATTTAACCAAAAACGAAATTGTTCGGATGCGTTGTGAAGGGATCGGTGTTTTACGACCTGAAGAAGCCATTGCACTTTCGGCTGCTGGGTCGATCTTAAGGGCATCGGGTGTACCATATGATGTGCGGCGGGCGGATCCTTACAGCATCTATGAACGGTTTGATTTTGATGTTATATATGGAGTGCATGGCGATGTCTATGATCGGTACCTGGTACGGTTGGGGGAAATTCGCCAATCTTTGAAAATATTACAGCAAGCCATTGATGCGATGCCTGAAGGGCCGATACTGACCGGGAAACCTCAGCATACCGTGCGCGTTCCAGTTGGCGAATCTTATGGCCGAGTGGAAGGACCGAAAGGTGAATTGGGATATTATCTTGTCTCCAATGGCAAACCGAATCCCTATCGGTATCATATTAGGCCGCCATCATTTATCAACATAACGGGACTGGAGTTCATGGCGCGCGGCGGAAAAGTGGCGGATGCTGTGGTGATCCTCGGGTCGATTGACATCGTTCTGGGTGAAGTGGATCGGTAGGAGGAGAAAATGAATGGCATTGAGATTTTAAAAGGATTAACTATCACCCTGAGGCATTTTGTCGATACCTATATTGTGGACATCGTAAAGGGCCGTAAGCACTATTTCACTCCCGAAGGGATTCAAAGCCGGGCTGAAGCGGATACGCGTGGCATTTTTACGGTTCAGTATCCTGAAGAGAAGGTGCCTGTACCCGAAGAATTTCGTTATTTTCCATTCCTTGTTTATGATGTCAAGGAAGATGGATCAAAAGTTGTTCGCTGTACATCTTGTGGGATTTGCTCCAAAGTGTGTCCTCCTCAATGCATCTGGATCGTACGCTCGGTGGATCCAGAGACGAAAAAACCCATTCCATCACCGGCTGAGTTTTATATTGATGTCGATATTTGCATGAATTGTGGTTTTTGTGCGGAATTTTGCCCATTCGACGCCATCAAGATGGATCATGATTACGAAATTGCTTCTTACGACAGAACAACTACCCACATATTTGATCTGCAAAAACTGTTAAAACCAGCCAGTTATTATGAAAAAATCCGACCAGTAAATGCAGAAAGTGAAGATCGAGTGCGGGCCGAAAAAGAAGCTGCAAAAAATGCGCCTAAGAAACCAGTTCAGGAAGCCAGCACTTAGCTCAATCCCTTGAGACAGGATGGACACCGATGTATAATTCCGAGACGGAAGTTCTTTTCCCTTTGCGATTTTCAAGCGCATTAGCTGACTTGCGCGATGAAGGCTGGAAATCACTCGTTGAGAATGTGAACAGCAACCAAGCACCTCGGGCAGTAAAAATTGGTTTCATTCTAATGATGGTTCGTCTGAATGGTTGCATTGGATGTAATGCTGATTCTTATCGGGCAATGAAAGGGTGCACAGCCTGTGCCCGGCAGACCATTCGAAGATTCCGAAATTCAGAGCAAGAATTATTGAACCTGTACGAACAGGCCCGATTGGAAGCTGAACATTTTCTGGAAAAACAGGAAAACCATAGAAATATTGGATAAGAAGAAGGATTTTGATGGCAAATAAAGTAAAGATTACTGGTAATGATGTTCTAAAGGCACTTGGTCAAGTACAAGAACCCGAATTGCATCAGGATTTGGTCTCCCTGAATATGATCAGGGATGTTGAGGTTGACGACGAAGGCCGGGTTTCTTTCGTGATTATGTTAACTACACCGGCATGCCCGCTGCGTGGTAGGATTGAAAACGAAGCAAAGCAGGCTGTTTTAGGTTTAAACGGCGTCCGAGAAGTTAATATCATTATGGACTCGTCCGTCCCGGATGATGGAAGAGTGCGCGGTTTGTTAAAACTGCCCGTAAAAAATGCAGTGGCGATTGCTTCGGGTAAAGGTGGTGTTGGGAAATCCACTGTCGCTGTAAATGTGGCGGTCGCTTTGGCTCAAACAGGCGCTAAAGTCGGCCTTTTGGATGCAGATATCTACGGACCAAATATCCCTACCATGATGGGGGTGAATCGCTTACCACCGCCTGAAGACGGAAAACTGGTACCAGCCAAGACTTTTGGCGTGAAAATGATGTCTATCGGGTTCTTGGTGAAACCAGGACAGCCATTAATCTGGCGCGGCCCGATGTTGCACTCGGCTATCCGTCAATTCCTGACGGATGTTGATTGGGGAGAGTTGGATTATCTGATCATTGACTTGCCGCCGGGCACCGGGGATGCGCAACTCAGCCTGGCTCAGTCAGTTCCGTTATCTGGTGGTGTAATTGTCACCTTGCCACAGCAGGTTTCTTTGGAGGATGCCAGTAGAGGGCTTGCAATGTTTAGAGAACTACAAGTTCCCATACTGGGAGTGGTGGAAAATATGAGTTACCTCATCCTGCCAGATGGAAACCGGATGGAAGTATTTGGTAGGGGTGGTGGTCAGCAATTAGCAACCATGGCAGGAGTGCCATATTTTGGCGAGATACCTATGGAAGCTGAAGTTCGGATGAGTGGGGACGAAGGTAAGCCGATCGTCGTTGCTAATCCAGAGTCACCAGCAGCACTTGCACTTACCAAAATCGCCAAGCTAATTGCTGCTGGTCTTAGTGTCGCGGCTCTTAGCGGCAATAGCAGCGTACAAATCAAGATGATTGGATGATCGAATGGAACAGAAAACAAAAAATATTATTGGAGTTCGGTTTTCCAAAGTTGGGAAAATTTACCACTTTGATGGGAGCCATCTTCAGGATTTAAAAATGGGAGACCCGGTGATCGTCGAAACCAGCCGGGGCATGCAACTTGGTTTTGTAGCGCAAATCACCCAGCAAACTACTGAAACTCCAGAAGGCGGGCTCAAACCCGTTCAGCGTCAAGCCACTCCCAGGGATTTGCTCCTACGACAGGGTTGGCAACAAAAAGAAGAAGAATCGGTATCAGTTTGCAAAGCGCGAGCTGTTGAAATTCGACTTAGTGGGATTAAGATTATTGCTTCAGAATATAGTTTTGACGGAAGCCGTTTGACATTCTTTTTCAGCACAGAGAATGAGGAAGGAAGAGCAGATCTTAAGTCTTTACGATCTGATATGCAAAAACTATATTCCCCTGCAGCAGTGGAAATGCGTCAGGTAGGCCCCCGGGATGTAGCCAAGATATTAGGCGGAATGGGCGCGTGTGGTTTAGAATCCCGGTGTTGTGCTCAGTTTTTAACCGACTTTTCTTCGATTTCCATCAAAATGGCGAAGGAACAAAATATCAGCTTGACACCAGCAGAGATTACTGGAATGTGTGGACGTCTACGTTGCTGTTTGAGTTATGAATACGAGGTTTATACGGAAGCCCGCCAAAGGCTGCCGCGCCGGAAAGCCCGGGTGAAGACACCGATCGGAGAGGGTAAAGTCATCGATGTGGCTCCATTGCGGGAAGTAGTTTTTGTTGAGATCCCCGATGTTGGGGTGCGCGAGTTTCCAGCTGAGGAAATCCAAATTTTGGATTCCATTGATCAACCTGGAGGAAAGCCGCCCTGCCAGAACTGTTCAAAACAGCCTAATAGTTCCGAGGAAGAGCACGCATGACGTATTTGGATCATTGGGATTGTCCAAAAACGATCCTGGTCATGTTAGCTCATCCGGATGATCCGGATTTTTTCTGCGGAGCAACGATTGCAAGATGGACAAGAGCCGGGCATGATGTGTTTTATTGTTTATTCACCCGAGGTGATAAGGGCTCGAATGACCCTAGCATACCGCCGCACGAGTTGGCAATCCTGCGCGAGAAGGAACAACGTTCTGCTGCAAACATTTTAGGAGTGAAATCAGTAGAATTCCTCGATTACAGGGATGGCGAACTTATGCCAAGTCTGAAAGCTCGGAAGGATGTGGTGAGAGTAATCCGGCGAATACGGCCTGAGGTCTTAGTCACATGTGATCCTACTCATTATTTTGTCAGGGACACATACTTAAATCACCCCGATCATCGGATGGCTGGCCAGATAGTCCTGGATGGATATTTTCCAGCAGCAGGAAACCCAATGTTCTTTCCGGAATTAATAGCTGAAGGCCTTCAACCCCATTCAGTGAAAGAGATCTGGATATCGTTGGCAGAACACCCGAACGTCAATCTGGATGTTACCGATACATGGGAATTAAAATTACAGGCACTTAAGGAACACAAAAGCCAAATTGGCGATCCTATGGCTTTGGATGAGCGTATGAAAAGTCGACACACTACTGACAGCACCGATGAAGCACCGAGATACGAAGAGATGTTTCACCGTCTGACGTTTGGATAAAAAATGATCGATTATCTTCTGAAAGCCAGAGATTTGTTTGATTACTCGAAAAGGTTGAGGCGAGATTTTCATCAACACCCAGAATTAGGATTTCAGGAACTGCGAACAGCCAGCATTGTGGAGCGCGACCTATTGGAAATGGGAATCGAGGTCACAACTGGAATTGCTAAAACCGGTGTGATGGGAAAATTAAAGGGCGGTCGACCGGGAAAAACAATCCTACTTCGTTTTGACATGGATGCTCTGCCTATTATTGAACTAAATCAAACCAACTATACATCTCAAAATCCTGGAGTTATGCATGCCTGTGGTCACGATGGGCACACCTCCATCGGTCTAACTGTGGCTAGGATTCTATCCGAACAGCGAAATGAAATTTGCGGGACGATCAAATTCATTTTTCAACCGGCTGAAGAGGGCTTGGGTGGGGCAGTTGGGATGATATCAGAAGGGGTATTGGGGGATCCCAAGCCGGATTATTGCCTGGCAATGCATTTATGGAATGAAAAGCCAGTTGGCTGGGTATCGGTGGTTCCTGGACCATTAATGGCTGGTGCGGAATTATTTCATGTCACGATTACAGGTAAAGGTGGTCATGGTGCTCTCCCTCAGCATGCGCGCGACCCGATTCTAGCCGCAGCGCAAGTAATCACTGCCTTGCAAAGCATAGTTGCCCGAAATGTATCACCTTTACAGACGGCGGTGGTGAGTGTAACAAAGGTCAGGGCAGGAGATGCATATAACGTAATTCCTCAAACTGCCGAACTTTGGGGAACCATTCGGACATTTGAACCAGAAGTTCGGAAATTGGTTCTTCAACGATTTGAAGAGATTGTTCGAGGGATTGCTGACGCCATGGGATGCGAGGTTGCTATTGAACAATGGGGGTTGACGCCCGCAGTGGTCAACGATCCAGGTATTGCTCAGATTGTAGAGGAAATTGTTAGACAGAATGGGGCTATCCTAATTGATACAACCACCCGAACGATGGTGTCAGAAGACATGGCTGAATTTCTCAATCGAATTCCCGGTTGCTTCTTGATGGTTGGCTCTGCAAACGAAGACATTGGTTTGAGCTTTCCACACCACCATCCAAAATTTGATTTTGATGAAGAAGCATTAATATTTGGAGCAGGTTGGATCTGTGCTTCTGCAATTGGTTTATTGGTACAACAACCTTCCGCTTAGCAAGTTATTTTTGTCATAATTGACAATGATTTTGGGGTTGGTTATACTTAAATCAATTAATTAATCAGATTAATAAGAGTTATCAGCGAGGACTTTTGTCTCAGATTTCTGCCCCATACCAATCAATGTCTGAGTTATTAAGGTACCTGGCGACTGAGCGACGGGATTATGATCGAATTCCAACATTAGTTGAATTAAGCCGGCTATTGGGTATTTCTGTGTCATGTATAAGGGAACAGTTAGAAGTAGCACGCTCTTTGGGGATTGTTGAAGTAAAACCAAAAACCGGTATCCGACGAATCCCTTATGAATTTCAATCCACGCTTCGCCAAAGCCTGACCTATGCTTTAGCAATTGACGAAAATACATTTGAGGCCTTTTCGGATCTGAGAAGCAAAATTGAGTCTGGATATTGGTACCAAGCAGTCAGCCTTCTCACGAGCGATGACCGAAATGCTTTACTCAAATTTGTTGAGCGTGCTGAAGAAAAAATCCACCGCTTATCACCTCAGATGCCCCATCTAGAACACCGGAATTTTCACCTTCTGATTTACCACCGATTAGGCAATCCGTTTGTCACTGGTATTCTTGAGAGTTACTGGGAAATGTATGAAACCGTTGGCCTAAGTATCATTATGGATGTTCCTTATCTGGAAATCGTCTGGAATTTTCACCGGAAGATGGCAGAATCTATTCAGGCAGGGGATTACGATCAAGGATTTGAAGTCATGCAAGAGCATCTTAAGCTGATACAACAACGCTCAAAGCCAGCCAGAAGACAGCGATTCGAATAAAGAGGCTGATTACCATTTTTAAGGAAGATAAAATGACGCAAACACGCATCGTTAATGATTTTTGTATCACTTTCAGCACCATCAACGGATCCGGTAGCGCTACCGCCAATAATACCCTATTGAGAGCATTATTCAAGATGGGGATCCCGGTTTCCGGGAAAAATATATTCCCGTCGAATATTCAGGGGCTGCCAACCTGGTATAGTATCCGGGTCAGCAAAGATGGCTACCTGGCCCGGGTGGCAAAAGATGATATTGTGGTTGCTATGAATCCGGCCACGATTGCCAAGGAGTTAGAATATCTGGTACCTGGAGGTGTCATACTGTATGCTGATGACATCAAGATGCCAGTGATGCGCGAGGATATTATCGCATATCCGATGCCAGTGAAAAAGCTTGTCAGAGAAGCCGACGTCCAGCCGGGATTGCGTGATTATGTTGCTAACATGGTTTATGTTGGAGTGCTAGCACAATTACTTGGAATTGATTTACAGAAAATATACCTGGCTTTGGATTTTCATTTTAAGGGAAAGAAGAAGGCAATAGATTCCAATTACAACATTATTCAATCCGCCTCAGATTGGGCAAGAGTAAATCTTGAAAAACGTGATCCCTATTTGGTTGAACCCATGAATGGAACGGAAGGTTACGTGATGGCTGAAGGCAATGCTGCATCAGCCCTTGGGGCGATTTTTGGAGGTGTCCAATTTGTGGGTTGGTACCCGATAACCCCAGCCTCGACTGTAGCCGAAACCATGAACGAATACCTGCCCATATTTCGCAAAGACCCAGAGACTGGAAAACAATCCTATGTGGTTGTGCAAGCAGAAGATGAACTTGCAGCAATTGGAATGGCTATCGGAGCAGGTTTTGCCGGCTTGCGATCGATGAGTTCCACCTCCGGCCCTGGGATGAGCCTGATGTCCGAATATCTTGGGCTTGCATACTATTCCGAAGTTCCTGTTGTGGTGGTGAATGTACAGAGGGTTGGTCCGAGTACAGGCTTGCCCACGCGAACTGCTCAAGCTGATATAACTCAAGCATACTTTCAAAGCCATGGAGATAAGAACTTTATTCTTTTATTACCGGGATCGGTAACTGAATGTTTTGAGTTCGGTTGGAAAGCCTTTGATATTGCTGAGCGATTACAGACGCCGGTCATTATCCTGACAGACCTGGATTTAGGTATGAACAATTGGATGACCAAGGCATTTGAGTATCCGGATCAGCCAATGGATCGTGGAAAAGTCCTCTGGGAAGATGATCTGGAAAAAATGTTGCAAGAACGCAATGGCGATTGGGGGCGTTATTTGGATATTGATGGAGATGGTATCCCGTATCGGACAGTACCTGGAAACCGGCATCCACGCAGTGCATATTTTGCGCGAGGTACAGGTCATGATCCATATGGCCGATACAGTGAGGAGCCTGAAATTTGGGAAAAGGGTTTGGAAAGATTGACCAGGAAGATAGAAAATGCACGGACTCTTTGCCCACAACCGGAATTGCATCAATCCAGTTCCAGAATTGGCATCCTTTCTTTTGGCTCGGCTGACCCGGCGGTTTGTGAAGCCAGGGATATGATGGCTGCAAATGGTCTTCAGACAGATTATCTACGTTTGAGATCGGTACCATTTAGCCCGATGGTAAGGGATTTTATTACCAATCATGATGTTGTTTATGTGGTTGAGCTGAATCGAGATGGCCAAATGAAGCAGTTGCTCACGATAGATAATTCAGAAATGGCTGGGAAACTTGTTTCCGTATGTCATACTGACGGATTACCTTTGACAGCTCAATGGATAGCTGGCAAGATTACAGAATTAGAGGACAAGTAAAAATGACAGAACAATCTCAATCCACAGTCAAAAGCCAGGTTAATAAAGTCGGTTTTTCTCGAAATGATTACCGGGGTGCACCAAGCACACTTTGCCAGGGTTGCGGGCATAATTCCATCGCCAACCAGATTGTGGCCGCCTGTTATGAAATGGATATTATTCCGGAGAATATTGTTAAATTTAGCGGGATAGGGTGCTCCAGTAAAAGCCCCACATATTTTTTGAGCCGAACGTTTGGGTTTAATGGTTTACATGGCCGGATGCCCAGCCTGGCCTTGGGCGCTATGTTTGCAGATATCTCCCTGCGTGGAATTGGCGTGAGCGGAGATGGCGACACAGCTTCGATTGGAATTGGGCAATTTAAACATCTGGTGCGCCGAAATTTCCCGATGGTATATATTGTGGAAAACAATGGTGTTTATGGTTTGACCAAGGGGCAATTTTCTGCAACAGCAGAAATAGGATTGGAACTAAAAAAACAAGGCGTAAACCCTTACTTACCAGTGGATATCTGTATGGAAGCTCTGGTTGCTAACGCCACATTTGTGGCACGTTCTTTTGCAGGAGACCCAAAACAAGTCAAAGAATTGATTAAAGCGGCGCTCAGCCATCGCGGTATTGCTGTATTGGATATCATCAGTCCATGCGTGACATTTCACAACCAGGACGATTCCATTCACTCTTATACTTTCGGAAAAGAACATGAAGTCCCGCTGCACGAAATCTCCTATGTTCCACCTAGGGACGAAATCATGATAGCGGATTTTGAGGAAGGAACCATCCGTGAAGTTGTGCTGCATGATGGAGCAACGGTTATTTTAAAGAAACTGGAAAATGATTACAACCCGAAAGAACGTTGGAATGCTTTTCGGGTTTTAGAGGAAGCTCAGCGGAACAACTGGTTATTGACTGGCTTGATTTATGTGGATACTGAGCACCCATCCATGGTTGAGATGTATGATTTACCCACACAAGCATTAAACCGTATGCAAGAGCATCAATTGCGCCCGCCTCGCGAAGCAATGAAAATTGTGAACGAGCTGATGTTCTAGAAAGAATGAGCGCCGGTTTTCATAATCGGCGCTCTTTATTGTATGCATCTTATCAAATCCAGACTACTTTGCTATTCAGGAAACCTTGGATGGTTTGAGTCTCGGATCCACTCGCTCCAAGAACCAATGTAAACTTGACCTTCAGAAAGACCTGAAATGCGCATAGCCAACATATGATGACAGGATGTTACTCCACTACCACAATAAACAATCGTATTTTGACTGGGAACATCATGCAGAAGCTCCTTGAACTCTGCGAGAAGGGCGGTGGGAGATTTAAATGTACCATCAGGTTGTAGATTCAGACCATGAAAACGATTTACTGCGGAAGGTATATGCCCAGCGATAGGATCGATGGGTTCATTTTCTCCGATGTATCTTTCCGCAGAGCGAGCATCAATGATGAGGATATCTGGATTATCGAGCAGGCTTACAATGTCTTCAGATGTGGCAAACATATTCCGGTCAAATTCGACCTTTCCATAATTCAAATTTCCCTTCTGATTACACCTTGATTGAATTTGACGACTTTCATTTTGCCATTTTGGAAAACCACCTTCTAAAACATAAGCAGAAGGATGATGTATCATTCTGAGCATCCACCACATCCTGGCTGCAAACGCGCCACCGTTTGCATCATAAACAACAACATGTGTTCCAGGAGTGATACCCCACTCCCCAAGTTTTAGAGAAAAGTAATTTCCATCCGGTAATGGATGCCGGCCAGTCGAAGGTGTGATTTGACCGGAAAGGTCATTATTCAAATGTGCAAAAACTGCACCTGGAATATGGCTTTCCAAATAAACCTGAAAACCCCAATCTGGATTTGCTAGATCAAATCGGCAATCAACGATCACCCAATTCGGACTGCCTAGGTGGGATTCGAGTTCATCCGTAGAAAGGATGGCGTTTTCGATCATTGCTCTTTGGTTTCATCATGCTCTTGATTGATGGGTAAACGCCTTTCAGGAACCTTTTTCTTTTCTAGCATTCTGCGTTGCCGGCGTTCTAGCGTTCTTTGAATGCGCGCCTGGCGATCACGGCTTAATGGATAAAAATATGCCAGCAAAGTGGCCAGGATGATCATGGCAGCAACAAATGTGCCTGAAAGAATCCGAATTGCCATTAGAGTGGTAGGCGATTGACTAAAGACAATCGCTCCTTCGGTAGGAGCTTGGTAGCCAAACCAGCCTAAGACTTGAAGGGCAAGAAAAACAGCAAAAGCACTGGATAATTTCCTGAGAAAATTGATAGCACCGTAATAAATCCCTTCCCTTCGACTATGGGTGCGGAGCTCGTCCCAATCAATAACATCCGGAAAAATTGCTTCGGGCATGACATGAGCTACTGAAACGCTCAAACCGGCAACAAACGCAAAAATGAGCACCATTGGCATTTGGTGTGGTTGGATGGCCATTACAAAACATTGAACTACAATCCAGAAAAACATTCCGCCAATATAAGTTGAACGCTTGCTATGTTTCTTGGCTAAAAAGAACCAGAGTGGCAAAGCTGCAATCGCTGTTACAAAGAGGATGCCAAGAAATGCTGAGTCGATGGACAGATTGATCCCCAATAATTTTGTTTTTGCCAGTAAATCACCCTGGGCTACCCAATAAAGCAAGAAGTAAGGCAGCATTAACGATACGAGATCAAACGCAATCCAATTGAGGACGTAAATTCCAGCCGCAAATCGAAATGGCCGATTGTTCCATAAAATATGAATAGTCTGTTTTGGCGAAAATACAGGATCGATCTCTTGTGATTCAATAATTCTGCGTTCTCGGATCAAAGCAAAAATTAAAAGGTAAGGTATGACCGCCAAACCGCCGAATAAAGCACCAACGACAATATATCCTTGTTGGAGAGAAGCGCCTGATTTCAACATAGCATCTACAATGGATGGGGCTGCGACTGCAGTCACAAGCGATGAAACTAAATTAAAAAACATCCGAATGGTGGTCAGTGAGGTTCGGCTATCGTATGAGGGTGCTAATTCAGGAGTTAAGGCCAGGTAAGGAACAGTAACCAACGTTTGAATCGTGTCGCTAATCATATATGCTAACATCACATGCAACATTATGAGAAATTGGCTGTTCCAAGGGGGAGCCCACCAAAGTAAAATAAATGCTAATGCAAATGGCAGAGAAAAGATCAAGATAAATGGACGCCTGCGTCCCCATCGTGAGCGAACCCGATCGCTAATGCTGCCTACAATCGGATCGTTAACTGCATCCCAGAGGATGCCAATGAAAGCCGCAATTGAAGCCAGTCTGGGATCCAGACCAACAACGTCTGTCAAAAAAATGGCGTAAAAAATCGTCCTGAGGGTGTTAAAGCTGGCGCGTCCCCAGTCACCAGAACCGTAGATAAAGCGTAGGGATCGGGGTATCGGTTTTTTACTGGTTGAGGGATCTTCAAAGGAGGTAGGATGGTCACTCATAAGATCCACAGATCCTTAAAGATCCCGGGTGTACACACGGTGGATCTTGTGAAAGGTGACGCCCATGTTTTCCATATCGGATTTAGATTTGTAGTTTCGTTCATCCACTTGAATCAACTCCGCCCTCTCCCATTGGGTTGCCCTTAATGTCTTATCCATTTCGGAATAAACAAGGATATTCGCCCCAAGTCCTTGATATTTCGGTAGAATGCCTATTCCGTTCAAATCACCCACTTTTGAACGCTTCATTTCCTGTAAAATATCCATCCAACCAAACGGGTACAATTTGCCTTTTGTTCTTTGCATTGCTGCGTAAGGATCCGGGTGGGATATTACAAAACCAGCGACCTCTTCTCCACACATAATTAATTTCATCAAACCTGGTTGGTGAACTGCGATTAGATTTTCGGCCATTAAATTGAATTCTGCTTTTGTTGAAGGGTGAAAGCTGGGATTCTTTGAAAAAGCTTCCTCGTGAACAATTTCAATTCTAGGAACCCAAGAGCGGATTTCTTTAGCGGTGGTAAACGTCTTAATCCAGAAATTCCCACGTTGACGAACTCGATCGGCCATCTCGTGGATTTTCTCGGGAAGTTGGAATTCTCTGGTCATAAACCCTGATGCATAATCGGAGAGTTTGGATAATCCACTTTCTTCCCACATGGAGGCGTAATATGGCAAATTATAAATGATACCCAGTGCAGGATAATATTCAAACCCTTTTAGTAGGAGACCTGTTCCGCTGGAGCGAATCATACCTTTTGGACCGACAACCGTTTTCAAGCCGCGTTTACGGAACCATTCAAAGGCTGCATAAAAAAGCTTTCTTGAAATTTCCAAATCATCTTCAGCCTCAAAATAATATAGAAACCCAATTTCTTCGTTATGAAATCGGCAATAATTTTGATTGTGGATTGCAGCAATTCGCCCAACCACTTCTTTGCCGTTTTCTGCAACAAAAAAATCCGCAGTTGAATGTTCATACATGGGGTGCTTATCTCGATTCAGGGCAAGTGCAAGCTCCGATTCAAAAGGCGGCACCCAGTATTTGGTGCTTTTGTAAATTTTGAATGGCAGATTCGTGAACGCTTTGCGATCAACTGCAGACGTTGTATCTATCATGCGAATTTTCATTATTATCTTCCTGGAAAATTTTCTTGGACCTGGTGTAAGCACTAACGTGCGTTAGCAAAGAAAAATATAAAAAGCTGACATCCAAATTTATATGCGTATAGCCAATTACATATATTATCCAATTGTATGTAATAATGCAAGATTGGGCAAACGAAAACTCCCTACTGGGAAACCGCTCAAGATGATTACCTGGTCACCAGATTTTACAGGGGTGGAAGATATAAGCGCCTTTTCGACTGTGAGGATCATTTCCTCTACAGTATTTGCAAATGGTACTAAAAACGGCGTAACACCCCAGTACAGATTCATTCTTTGGTAGGTCCTGGAGAGGGGAGTAAGGCCTATGATCGGAACCGTTGGTCGGGATTTTGACATAAGAAGGGCGGTTCGACCGGTTTGAGTAAATACAGCAATAGCAGCTACATTTCGATCATGGGCTAGTTCACGAGCTGCACGCGTTATGGATACAGCATCATCACTCATTTCCTCCAACAATATATTATTATGTCCCCAATCGTCGAAATGTTTTTCTGCCTCACAAACAATCAAGTTCATCATCTGAACGGCTTCTACTGGATATGCACCACTGGCCGTTTCACCTGACAACATAACAGCATCCGTGCCATCAAAAATCGCATTGGCTACATCAGAAGCCTCAGCCCGAGTAGGGCGGGGGTTATGGATCATCGAATCCAGCATCTGGGTTGCAGTAATGACAATTTTTCCGTGTAGATTTGCTTCTTGAATGATCCGCTTTTGGGTTATTGGAACTTCCGCTGGGGAAGTCTCCACAGCCAGATCCCCACGTGCAACCATCACTCCATCCGTGGCATGAATAATTTCGTGTAAATTGACGATTGCTTCAGGTCTTTCTAACTTGGCGATAATTGGAACTTCAAAATTATCGGGCGATATCCTTCGAATCGCCTGGCGGACAGTTACAATATCGCTCGCAGAACGGACAAACGAAATAGCTACAGCATCAATCCCTTGTGATAAACCAAAGACGAGGTCTTCTTCGTCTTTTTCAGTGAACCCTGGAATCACCAGTTTGGCTCCAGGTAAATTCACACCCTTATTCGAGCTCAATTTTCCACCCAATACGACCTTTGCCAGAATTGCATCCGAGGTCAATTGAACAACTTCCATCTCAAGATTACCGTCATCCAACAGGATACGGTTCCCTGGCTCTATTGCATCCAGGAGATTGGGTACATCCATGGGAATAATCACAGCCCCGGTTTTGTCATAGCTGCATTCTGAACCCTGGCACAGATTAACAATTTGACCAGCTTGAAGTATGACTCCTTCAGCTGGTAGTGTGCCAACACGAAGCTTGGGTCCTTGAAGGTCCTGTAAAATTGTGATGGGGCGACCTAATTTTTCAGATAGACGTCTGATCAGGCTGATTCTGGCTGCATGTTCTTCGTGAGTTCCGTGAGAGAAATTGAGCCGGGCTACGTTTAAACCGGATTGAATTAACCTGGTGAGCGTTTCTTCATCCTGGCTGGTTGGGCCAATGGTTCCAACAATTTTTGCAGATCGAGCCATAAGGTTGTCCCTCCCATGGAAAAACCTTGAGTTTACTTGTCTACTATCCTCAACTGATTACGCAGGTTTTCTCTCCTGGCGCAATCAGTTGAGGATTAACAAAATCTTGAAAAAAAAGATCAAGGCATATGAAGGACGCGTGTAATTTTGGGAAGCGCCCAATCAATGGTTCCTTTATCAATCACCAGTGGAGGCGCAAATCGGATGACATGCTGATGAGTTTCCTTAGCCAGGATACCTTCGCGCTTCAGTTCTTCACAGAATCGGCGAGCTCCTCCTGCTTCTGGCTTCAATTCAACGCCAATCAATAAACCACGCCCCCGAACTTCTTTAACGTGTGGTGAATTGATTTCCGTCAATTGATCGACAAAATACTCTCCCAGTTGATATGCATTTTCAATTAATTTCTCCTCTACGATAACCTGCAGAGATGCCCGGGCTACTGCAGCTGCCAGTGGGTTTCCTCCAAAGGTGGAACCATGCTCACCTGGCTCAAATAAACCGAGCAATTCGGCGTCCGCAAGAACTGCTGAAACCGGGTAAAAACCTCCGGAGAGAGCTTTTCCAATAATCACCATGTCGGGGCGGACACCTTCGTACTCCGAAGCAAATAGTTTTCCAGTGCGTCCCAAACCAGTTTGGATTTCATCGGCGATGAATAATACATTGTTTTCTTTACAGATTTGCGCAACCTTTGCCAAATATCCCTTGGGTGGAATTATGACACCAGCTTCACCCTGAATCGGCTCCAGCATGACAGCAGCTGTATTCGGAGTGATGGTTTTTTCAATTGCTTCTGCATCACCATAGTTGGTTATTAGAAAACCAGGAGTGAAAGGTCCAAAATCGTCACGATAGGAAGGCTCTGTAGAAAACGAAATAATCGAGATGGTGCGACCGTGAAAGTTGCCAGAAGCGACGATAATTTCTGCTTGGTGGCGCGGAACTTTCTTCACTTGATAAGCCCATTTACGTGCCAATTTCAAGGCTGTTTCCACTGCCTCTGCACCGCTGTTCATAGGCAGAGACATGCCATATCCAGTAAATTCAGAAAGTTCCTTGTAGAGTAAAGGAAGCTGGTCGTTACGGAAGGCACGCGAGGTCAATGTCACCCGTTCAGCTTGCTCTTTTAGCGCAGCGAGAATGCGCGGATGAACGTGACCTTGATTAACCGCCGAATAAGCGCTCAGACAATCCAGATAGCGATTGCCATCCACATCATAAACCCAAACGCCTTGTCCATAAGCGATGACCACATCCAGCGGGTGGTAGTTGTGGGCGCCGTACTTTTCTTCAATTTCAATATAATCATGAGTATTCATAGATTTTCTTTCTAATACTATCTCATCAAATCGACCAGGATGGCTTTTTGGGCATGCATCCGGTTATGCGCTTGGGAGAAGATCACAGAATGTGGACCATCAGCAATTTCATCTGTAAGTTCTTGATTGCGATGGGCTGGCAAACAATGCATAACAATCACATGCTTTCTGGCTTCACTGACCAGCTTGGTATTTACCTGGAATGGCGGGAATACAAGTTTACGTTTTTCAATTTCAGCTTCCTGCCCCATACTGGTCCATGTGTCAGTGTAAATGACATCCGCCTCATTAACTGCTTGATGGGGATCACGCAGGGTTCGAATGAGGCTGCCCGATTCTGCGGCAAATTCTCGAGCTTTCTCCAATGAAAAAGGAGAAAGGTCATAACCTTCTGGGCTGGCCAGAGTAAAATTAGCGCCAAGTTTGGTACAAATATGCATCAATGAAACGGCGACATTGTTGCCATCCCCTATGAATGTAACGTTTAAGCCTTTCAGTGTCCCAAAGCGTTCGTAAATAGTCAAAGCATCGGCCATTGCCTGGCAAGGATGGTTGTAATCGGATAACCCATTGATTACCGGCACTTCAGACCAGCGGGAAAGCTCAAGGACATGTTTATGATCAAAGACCCTGGCCATGATTCCTTGAACATAACCTGACAGAACACGGGCGACATCGGCAATAGATTCACGCTGACCAAGACCAATTTCAGCTGGAGAGATGTAGAGCGCATCTCCGCCCAGATGGCGCATTCCCATCTCAAAACTGATGCGAGTTCGCAGGCTGGGCTTTTGGAATATCAATCCCAGAGTTTTCCCCTTGAGAACAGGTTTGTTTCCACCAGATTTCCATTCCTTCTTGAGGTATATTGCCAGATCGAGCATGTCTTGCAGCTCAAGCGGCGTAAAATCTGAGACGGCGATAAAATCCTTTTTCATGGGCACTCCTAATGAATGAAAGATGTTACTTACAAGTAAAGTATAACATAATGAAATATTGAGGAAGTGACTGAAAGATAGCTCATCGGTATGAGGTTTGTCACTCTGGGAAAACCTAATAATTAAATAACTCGCCTAAATAATATGCACTGCTTAGGACGCAGTTAGTTCACTTACTGGTGGCTATCCATGTGTGAATCGCTTCTTGGATAAGTCTATTTGGTTTTCTTGTTTTTCCGATTGAGTTTTCTTTCAGCATCCGCCAGGAACATGTCCATAATTGGGTATCTCCACAATCCTAAAACAGATAGCATGCCATAAAGTAACCTGGTTTCTCCCGGCGGCAGAACAAGATATTTCTTCTTACGGATTGCATTCACGATTTGAATTGCCACAATCTCAGGTTCAATCACCTTGGTATTACTTTCCGATAATGCCTTTGTTAAAGAGGGTTTATATTGCTCTTCACCTTCTAGTTGTGGTGTATTTGTGTCTGGAGGGAAAACCAAGCTTATTGATATGTTGTTCGGCTTCAGTTCCACTCTTAGAACATCTGCCAAACCTACCACAGCGAACTTGGAAGCGCCATAGGCAGAATATCCATATATTCCTGCAAACCCTGCTATTGACGAGATAACTGTTATATGACCAGATCCTCTTTGGATCATCCCAGGCAGAACAGCTTTAATTGGATAAAGCGTGCCAAAATAATTGATCTCCATTAGACTCTGGAATTGCTCTAGTTCCAACTCAGTAAACAATCCAGGGCGAGTAGCACCAGCTGAATTGATCAAGATGTCCGGAATGCCGATTTTTTCTTCAATTTTCTTAAAAGCTTTTTGAACCGCATGAAAATTCGTAACATCGATTGATAGTCTAAAAATTTTTTGATCCAGACGAACAGTTTTGGTTTTTATCAGTTCTCTAGCTGTTTTTAATTGTTCGGGGCGCCTCGCCATAATAATCACATTACAGCCATTCTGCGCAAGAATTTGGGCTGTTGCCAAACCAATGCCACTAGATCCACCTGTGATTACTGCCAATTTACCATTGAGGTCATCCATGGCTTACCTTCTTAACCTCGACACGAAGAACAAGAACCACCTGAACAACCACTACATCCACCTCCTGAAGAAGATGAACGTTGTTGATCGCCATGCGCATAACAGACCGATAAAACTCGATGCGTTTTGAGACTTGCGCAACTCTTGCAGCCAATGGCTGCGTCTGCATCTTTCATCGAGCGTAACGCGTCAAATTTCTTTCCACATTCTTCACATACATACTCATAGATTGGCATTGGAATTCTCTTGATCAAAAGATTGTTAACAATTCTCATTCAAGGCAATTGAACAAATTCTAACACTAGTGGTCACATTTTTGCGCAATTATCCTTGACAAGATGAAAAGAAGAAACATAATTGAATAATATCAGATAGGTGGGCATCAGAGAATCTTATCTTAACTTATTGAGGTGTGGTTTATGTCAGAAGGCTTAGGGTTAGACATTTCTCTTGGCGCAAAGCGCCTCATTGAAGCAGCTCAACAGAAAAAATTGGAAGCGCGGCATGCATTTCTAGGGCTTAACCATTGGCTATTAGCTTTATTTGAAAGACATGCCCCAATGGCTGAAGCCATGGTACGGAATATTAACACCGAAAATACCCGAAAGTTGTTGCTTTCTCGGATCAATCAGGGAGAACTTGGAAAGGGTGTTGAGGAAAGCGCTGTGATTCAACAGGCGGGCGAACGAGCAAAACAAAAAGGAAAAAACCAGATTTCTGAAAGAGATATTGTCTTTGTCCTTTTACAAATTGCAGGCTATGAAATCCAAGATGCGGATGGATTGACACTTCCAGTCGTCGATACAGTTCAGGCTACAGAAACGATAGAAACTTCAGCAATTTTGAAAGAAGGTGGTATTACAGAAAACGACAAACCAAATCCAACCGACACCACCCCTGCCCTGGACCAATTTGGACGTGATTTAACCCAGGAAGCCAGAGCCGGCAAATTGCGTCCCCTCATTGGCCGGGAAGAAGAAGTCCAACTCATGGTGGAAACTCTTTGCCGGACAACCAAACGCAATCCAGTCTTAATCGGACCGGCAGGTGTTGGAAAAACAGCCATTGTGGAAGGCTTGGCACAACGCGTCATTTCTGGGTCGGTACCTGAATTCCTTAAGAATTCTCGGATCATCGTTCTGCAACCATCCATCCTTGTAGCCGGAGCTCATTATGCTGGTGAGTTAGACAAACGGATGCAAGCCATATTAAAAGAAGCCAAGAATGACGGGATTCTTTTATTTATCGACGAAATCCATACCATCATGGGCACTGGTGGGATGATGGGTACATCCGATATTGGCAGTATGCTCAAACCAGCTCTGGCTCGAGGAGACATAGCTGTAATTGCAGCTACTACGGATGATGAATATAGGAAATTTATTGAAACTGATACAGCTCTCGAACGACGATTCCAGCCTATCCGGGTTCACGAATTGAACCCGGAGCAGACTTTTTTTATCCTTCAGTCTGTTCGTGAAGTACTAGCCACCAAACGAAATGTTCAAATGGAAGACGGAATCTTGCGCTGGCTTATTCAATTTGGGGACCAGAATATGCGGAACCGCCATTTTCCAGACAAGGCTGTTGATTTACTTGAGCAGTGTGTCGCACATTCTTTGGCAGTTGGGAAGAATGTTGTCGAACTATCTGATGCCCAAGAAGTTGGGCAACGTATGGTTGGCATGCCCCTTAGCCTGGAAAAACGATTGGAGAATCTCGAGAATCACTTGGACCAACAGGGGATTCTTGCTTCCCAGGAAATTCAGGCTCTAACCAACCGTTTGCAAGTGACCATGCGCGGCCTCGATTTACGTACTAATCGGCCTAATGTTGTCTTGCTATTAAGTGGTGATGCTGCCAATAACACAGATGTGCTGGCAGAAACTCTATCAAAAGAACTGTTTGGTGCACCTGATCGAGTGATCACCATCGATTTCAGTCGATTTACGCATCCAGCCGATATTAGCCTGCTGGTCGGTGCACCTCCGGGATACGTTGGTTATTCTGACAGTTTGCCGCTCCACCGATTAGCCCAAATCCCCTGGTGCATTTTACGATTTGAAAATATAGATCAATGCGTGGCCAGTATTCGAAGCTTTTTATCACAAGGGTTGGAAAACGGTGTGATTATTGATGGTCGGGGAAAACCCCTTTACTTCAGCGATACGGTCATATTACTAACAGCAGATGTGAGAATTTCAGTTCAGCGTGGGCTGGGATTTAAATCTGACGCCGTTCAAATTAAGTCCGAAGACATTTTTAAAACAATTGTTGAATCTGTAGGCCAGGAAATTGCCGAGCAAATTGACCTGTTTGTTCCAGGGATTGCCAAAAGTGGTGGCCTTACTCAAAAGTGGCTGGAAGAACATTTGTTAAAAGAATTGACGGAACGATACCTCAATCAAGGTGTGGAACTTCACTGGGATCAAACGACAATAGATTGGCTTTCCAAACAACAGGATGATTATTTATCGGAACGCGATTGGGAACGTTGGGTGGACGAAGCGCTTTCCCCAGCATTAATCCCACACATTCCGAGAACTGGTAAAGGGAGAAGTATTTCCGTCCATGTGAAAATAGACAACAGTAAAGTTGTAATTGAACCTATCGAACAGGAGAAATGATCATGGAATTCAAGACCAAAGCTCAAGAAGATACTTATAACCAAATTGCTCAATGGCTGCAGGAATTATTTGGTGCATTTTTAGTAAAACGAGAGGATGCACCTGTTTTCGGCGTCATTATTGGGTCAGCTCTGGCTCAGGTGGGGATTGCCCCTTGGGGAGAGGATGATGCGACTATTACGACGCGGGCCTATGTTGTCACCGGTGCTGAAATTACTCCGGATCTGATGCATTACCTTCTGCGTGAAAACGATCGGATGCGATTCGGGGGATTTGGGTTAGATCATGAAAACGATATCTTCTTTGAGCATACTATTGTAGGAAAAACCTCCAATAAAGAAGAAATAAAAAGTTCTGTTCTTGCAGTTATACTAACAGCGGATGAGTACGATGATAAAATCACTGCGCGTTGGGGTGGCCAACGTGCACTGGATCGCCGGTAATCGAGCAGGAAATATTTTTGTCCCACCGGTAAAGCGATTGACTTCACCGGTACGTTTGTGTTCTCATTAGCGTGTTCTCTAAAAATGATTAAAGTGCCAAAAAGCGCTTATTCATTAATATAGGTTATAATCTTGCCCCCAAATTCTGTACTGTGAGGGAGTTAGATTGATTAGCGTTCTTCTTGTTACTGCCAGTTATATTGCAGCCCAGATGCTGTCTGATATAGCCAGCCTGCAAATCGTCTTATTTGCTGGGTTATCTTTTGATGCCGGCACCTTTATTTATCCGATAACATTTACTTTGCGCGACCTGGCACACAAGGTTCTGGGAGTAAAGGGTGTACGCATTTTGATTTTTACTGCAACTGCCATTAATTTGTTAATGGCTTTGTTTTTTTGGTTTGTTTCCACCCTTAAGCCAGATACAATAGCTGGCAGCAGCAATTTGTGGGGGGCTGTATTGGCTCCAGTCTGGCGGATAACCCTGGCAAGCATTGGGGCGGAGATAATTTCGGAATTACTGGATACGGAAGTATACCGTTTGTGGGTCAACCGAGTCACGACACGATATCAGTGGTTGCGCGTGCTTACATCAAATTCCATTTCAATTCCGGTTGACTCGTTTATTTTCTCATTCCTGGCATTTTACGGAATTATGCCAACATCTTCTGTGGTTGGGATTTTTTGGAGCAATGTGATCATAAAGGGTATCGTTACTCTTGTCAGCTTACCGATGATTTACCTTGTTAAAAATAATCATGAGGTGAAGGCTTAGTAAACGAACTCCCGGAAATCTTACTGACTGAGTTGTTAACTTCCTGAATGCAATGAAAGTTGAAAAGATAGTTTCATCCGAGGAAAAAATTGTGGCTAAGTGAGATCAGCTCATGGTTTGTAGCTGACTGGACGTGGAGCAACAGGAAGTCTTATCTCAGGCGCAGAATGGAATGAACGGGACGGCAATGGGTTGACATGCTCTTCCGTCACCCGGCGAAAATGGTAACCATAGATTGAAAATGTAATTGCCAGTGGAAACTTGTGAGCTTCATTCTTAAGCGTCCATAGGACAAGATCCCAGAAATATCGTCTCTCGCGACCGAATACACCAAGTTTCCAAATCGCCCGGAAGAAGGCCAAAATTTCTTGAATCTCCAATGTCACCGACGGACGCATCGGTTTATACTCTTTCAGGAAGGTCTTGATCCGTTGATAGAAAAGTTCGGGAGAATAGATCCTGGTGAGGATTGACCGATATCCCTGTAGCAATAGATCTGGATCCATTTGTGTCAGAAAATTCGTGCGGCCGTTTACATTATCTCCTGAAGAATCTTCCAGGATCCTTCCTTCTTTCAAGAGTCGTGCATGAAGAGCGGTTCCGGGCAAGGCATTCAACAATCCAACCATGGCGGTCAAAATTCCACTTTCCTGAATGAAACTAACCTGACGGTCGAATATGGTAAGGCTGTCACTATCAAAACCTACAATAAATCCTCCCATTACCTGCAATCCGGCTCGCTGAAGTTTTTTAATGCTGCCCAATAAATCGCGCTTCTGATTTTGAACTTTATTACATTCTATCAGGCTGGCTTCATCAGGTGTTTCGACCCCAATAAAAACAGAATAAAAACCAGCTTGCACCATCATCTCCATCAATTCATCATCATCAGCCAGGTTAATGGATGCCTCAGTTAGAAATAAACAACCTGATTTGCCTTTACGCCATTGTACGAGAGCTGGGAGAATTTCATCCTTCAACTGACGTTTATTTCCTATGAAATTATCATCTACAAAGAAAATATTTCTGCGCCAACCTCGGATGTATAGCTGATCTAATTCCGCAATTAGTTGAGTTGCAGACTTTGTGCGAGGTCGGTGTCCGAACAGAACAGTCACGTCACAAAATTCGCAGTTGTATGGACACCCGCGTGAATATTGTATGCTCATCGAATCGTATTTTTTCATATTCAGCAAATCCCAAGCAGGGATTGGCGTCTGGTTGATATCGGGAAATATCTGGGATGTATAAATATGCTTGGCTATCCCATGCTCAAAATCCATTAAAAACAAAGGCAGAGTAACTTCAGCCTCATTTAGGATCAGGTAATCTACCTCTGGAAATTTTTCTGGTTCAGCGGTAAATAGCGGACCGCCGGCGGCAATTTTCTTGCCGGATTCCTTTATTCGATGGATGACCTTATTCACCGAATCACGTTGAACAATCATGGCGCTGATTAAAACCAGATCCGCCCAATCAATTTCCTTCTGTGTTAGCCGGGAAGCATTCATATCCACCAATTTTTTTTGCCAATGATCTGGTAATAGGGAAGCAACTGTAATCAGCCCAAGTGGTGGCGAGGATACTTTTTTCCCAACAAAATGTAGCGCGTGCTTAAAACTCCAATAAGTGTCTGGAAATTGAGGGTATATCAATAAAACATTCATCAGAAATCCTCCTGTCGATATGTAGAGTATCACCAATGAATGCGGCTTCAACATGTGCGTAGAGTCACTCATTTAGTACTTTCTTCGTTGATCATGAAACGTGACCAGGGATGTGACCTTCATGTGACTTGCGCAGGATTTACGTGATGTATAATACAAACGCTTATGGAAAAAACACCGATTAGCGCTCAAACGACTGGAAGTGGGATGGACCTGGCCTTTGCCGTGGTAGTATTGGCATCCTACCTGGCGACATTTTCCTCCATCCGGGAGGCAACCCTAACCAATATTGGTCTGCTGATTCTTTTAGGGGTCCTTTATGTCAATATTGGGATTTATGGATATTCGCTAGCTTCCAAAAGTAGTTCTGTCATGAATCGCTTACTTTATTTTCTGGTTCAAATTCCAATCGGAGGATTAATTTTATATTTAGGTGGGGGTATTGGATATAACGCATTGGTTTTCCTACCCCTTGCTGGGCATAGTATTGTCCTGCTTAAGTCTTTTTGGCTGTATGTGGTCAATTTACTATTGAGTGTAGTGTTTTTGCTTACCTCCTTGCTGGTCGGAACAAGCCTGAATGACACCTGGCCAAACCTATTAACCTTCCTGGCTGGACAAGTTTTTATTCTGGTGTTCACCCAAATGGCAATTGATGAATTTCGATCCCGCAAAGAAGTAGAAAGATTAGTGCATGAACTTCAAACGGCCAACGAACAGCTTCGATTTTATGCAGTCCAGGCTGAGGAGCTGGCGATCACAAAGGAACGGAACCGAATGGCTCGGGAAATCCACGATGGTCTGGGTCATTATCTAACGACAATTCATGTGCAGATCATGGCTGGACGGGCAGTATCTGAAACAGACCCAATAAGGGCAAATGAGCTATTCTTGAAGGCTCAAAACATGGCACAAGAGGCCCTGGCAGATATTCGCCAATCAGTAGCTGCTCTCCGAACTTCCCCTGAAGAGTCGCAACCACTGGTTGAACAAGTGCAAAAAATATTGAGTGGCTGCGAAAGCCTTGGTTTACAGAGTCATTTGTCCATCTTTGGAGATCCAAGGATTCTTCCCCCCGCGGTTCATCTCACCCTCTTCAGAGCTGTTCAGGAAGGGGTCAACAATACCTGTAAACACGCCCAGGCGAAAAACATTCAGGTGAGTTTGGATTTTACTAGTCAACAGCAGGTCAGCCTTTCAATCCAGGATGATGGCCGGGGAGCGCTCAGCACCAATGGAGGTTTTGGATTGATTGGTTTGCGCGAGCGAGTTCACCAATTGCGGGGAGAAATTGATTTTGAAACTGAGAAAGATCATGGATTTCGAATAACAATCAAGGTGCCGGTGAATTATGATACGAATTCTAATCGTTGATGACCAGGCGCTTTTTCGCGAGGGGTTGAAGACCCTCCTTTCCACACAGCCCGATTTTGAATTGGTTGGCGAGGCAGGTAATGGCGAAGAAGCTTTACGTTTGGCTGCACAGCATCGTCCAGAGATCGTTCTCATGGATTTACGCATGCCAATTCTGGATGGCGTCAGCGCTACCAGAAGGTTTTCATCCCAATTGCCCGATTGCCGGGTGATTGTTCTAACAACTTTTGATGAAGACGAAACTGTATTTGATGGATTGAGAGCTGGTGCAGTCGGATATTTGCTTAAGGATGTATCCTCGGAAAAGCTTTATGAGGCGATTCGAGCGGCTGCCAGAGGGGAGTATTTTCTTCAACCATCGATTACAACCAAGGTGATGACAGAATTTGCCAGAATTTCCAGACCCGTTCCTTCACCTTTGGAACCTTTGTTAGAGCCTTTGACGATGCGGGAGATGGAAATCATCCGCATGGTGGCTACCGGTGCGAGTAACAAGGAGATTGCAGACAAGCTTGTCATCGCTGAAGGCACCGTGAAGAATCATATTACGAGTATCCTTGGGAAGATGAATGTCAAAGATCGAATGAATGCTGTTATCAAAGCTCGCGAATTGGGATTAATTTAAGGACCTGGAGCAAAAGTAGTGAATACACCAGAAAGAAAAAACTCAAATGTTTTCCCCTGGCTGGGAGGATCATTAATTGTTATTGGAATCGTGATTGTTGTTGAACAAAGCTTGAAAACAGATTGGTTAGTTATTGCCTTATTACCGGCATTTGGCTTCCTGCTCTTTGCTGCTGGTTTTCGACGGAAATCGAAGGCCTGGCTTTTACCTGGAATATTACTTACTGGAATCGGATTCGGCTTGTTTCTAGGTTACTCACCGCTATTCAAGATGGCCTGGATGCATCAATTAGGAGCTTTTCTTATTGCATTTGCAGCAGGGTGGGTTGCGGTTTGGTTAATGCCCCTTTTGTTCCATCAAAAATTCGCCTGGTGGGCTTTGATTCCCGCTGGGGTTATTGGAGGAGCTGGAGTAACTTTTGCTTTCACCCCGCTGCGGTTTTTAGATTTTGTTCTTTATCCAAGTTTAGGTTTGGGGTTAGCATTTCTATTATGGGGAGTATTTGAATGTTTCTTGGGATTAATCATTGCTGGGTCGCTTATCATCACAATCGGCCCCGCTATTTATTTTGGTTGGATCAGACCTGGCCAGGCACTATCCCAGACCGGGGTCATGCTGGTAATACTGGCTCTAGGTTGGATCTTGATCACATTTTTCACCCGGGCAAGATTGCATAAATTTATTTGGTGGCCATTGATTCCGGGAGGAATTCTGGCGATGGTCGGTTGGGGGCTATATATCGGTGGCAGTCCGGGTACCGCAGTCAATTTTATTGGCAATACGGGTTCAGTTGCCCTGATCATTTTTGGCGTATATCTATTATTGCTTCGCCGGGGGATGAGGCAATAAATCTTACGGGCGATTCGATACGTCCCACTCAAGATAGAAACTATCTAGGTTACAGGAGCAAGCATTTTCAAACTCATTGAAAATATCCTCAGATTGAACCAATTGATATTGGAAATCTAAATAATAGGATTGCATTGCCTGGTTGAAAACTTGATCTCCCAATCTCTTTCTCAAAGCGTCTAAGAAGAGAGCGCCCTTTTGATAGACAATGGCGCTGTATAATCCCTGATTTTGTAAGTAAAACTCAATAGGCTGATCGAAGGGTTGAGAACCATTCTTTGCTTCAATGGTGCTCACCCGTGATTCCGCATACTGAGTAACCCCTTGGTAGAAGTCAAGCGAGATTCTCCTGGCATAAAGAAATCCACTATATGTAGCAAGAGCTTCATCTAACCATGGTTCTTCGTATGTATCGTTGCCTACCATGTTGTACCACCATTGGTGAGCAATCTCATGCGCAATAACAATAGCAAACGTATTGAATTCATCAGGATCTCGATACAAATCATCTTGTAACAAGATTAAACCTGGAAATTCTACTCCTAATGCATTATCCAGCGCTACGACGACAATGTCCAATTCGCGAAAAGGGTATGGACCATACTCGTTTTGAAATATTTCCAGCGCTTGTGAGGCAATTTTTAAGGCAATATCAGCTTTTTTGTCATTAACTAATCCATTTGCTGACCAGTGGTTTATCTGTATCCCTCCTGACATGGTTTTTGATTTTGATTGAAGATTCTTCCCTGCAACAATCATAAAGTCTCGAGCAGGACCTGAGATAAAAACCATTTGCCTGTACCCATGGATCATTGTTTCTTGTATCATGCTGCCAGTTGAAGCCACTTTCCAATCTTGAGGTATTTTTATCCGAAATGTGAAAAGCGCAGTCTGGCTTGTGACCGGATCTCCTCCAGGGATTACTTCCCTAGCCGTCCATTTTCCCTCTGAAAAATTTTCTAAGATTGGAAAAGCATTCGCCATGACCCAGAGGTCGTTTTGATCTCCTTGATAAAACGTTCCATAAAGGAAATCTTCTGCTGATATTTCAGACGGGATCGATCCAGAGAAGGTTAGAACAATTTCTACTGTTTCATTGGCAAGAAGGGGGGATGGTAATGGTATGCGTAGCCCAGTGCTGTCATTGAGGAACACTGAAGGAGTGACTGAATTTCCATTTACTTTTACATCCTCCACTATCAAAGCGCCTCCAAAGATCACAGGCGCGTTCGGGTATAGTCGAAAATTCACTTCATTGATCGATTCCCGGAATGTGTTTGTGAATATTACCCGTTGTTTACCCATAAATGTGCCATATTCGGGTCTCAGGACCAAGTCAACTTGGTAACATGGCCAACCCCTGCTGGAAAAATTCTTGTTATATTCATCTTTGTAAGCGGCCTGTTGATTTTCACACTGGTTTTCCCAGTTCAAGGATGTTTCAAAATCGACTGCTGTTGGATTGAGCGACTGGTGATCAAGTTGATCGGAAGCAATGTGTTTTGGCCTGGAACTGCAGGATATGAGGACCAAAAGCATACAGAGAATCAATATAAACCTGAAGAGCAAATTTCTGCCAGGATTTAGGTAAAAATATTGTCGTTTCACATTTAGATTGTATACCCTATCGACTTATTTTTAAATATTGCTGGCCTGCAATTGCCAAGGTTTGGTATAATTGGTCAGCGAGAAATTTAAAAACTTCCTCGGCAAAGATTGCCGAGGTTTTTCAATCTAGGTGAATTATGATTACTGAACGTAGAGATTTGAGAAATATTGCCATCATCGCTCATGTGGACCACGGGAAAACCACCCTGGTCGATGGGCTTTTGAAACAAGCCCGGGTTTTCCGGGAAAACCAACAAATCGTGGAACGTGTCATGGACTCCAATGCACTGGAACGTGAACGCGGCATCACCATTCTTGCTAAGAACACTGCTATAACCATTCCAGACCCGGAAACGGGGCTTTTGGTAAAAATCAACATTGTCGATACACCTGGCCATGCTGATTTTGGCGGTGAAGTCGAACGTGTGATGAACATGGTGGATGGAGCTTTGCTTTTAGTAGATGCAGCCGAAGGGCCGATGCCGCAAACACGTTTTGTTTTGAAAAAAGCCCTTGAATTGGGCCGGCGAGTAATCGTGGTCATTAACAAAATGGATCGCAAAGATGCTGAGCCGGACAAGACATTGAACGATACCTTCGATCTGTTCATTGAGCTTGGAGCGTCCGATGACCAGGCAGATTTCCCAGTAGTCTATGCCAATGCCATCACCCAGCAGGCCGGTCTTACTTTTGATCTCAGCCCAAATCTTCAACCGCTTTTCCAAACGATCCTACAACATGTGCGTGGCCCTTTGGTCGATCTGGAATCACCCCTCCAGCTTTTAGTTACTAACCTGAGCTATGATGATTATCGAGGCACAAACGCTATCGGACGCATCTACGCTGGAAGAATTCGAGCCGGTCAGCCGCTGGCCAGAATGATGGTAGATGGGCAGGTGGTGCCAGAACGGGCGCGTTATTTATATGTGTATCAAGGTCTGGATAAGGTGGAAGTCGAACAGGCTGAAGCGGGCGAGATTGTCTCCATTGCTGGATTGGAAGGCATAGAAATAGGAGAGACTCTGGCCGATCCAGAAAGCCCAGTTGCCTTGCCCCCGATCCGCGTGGAAGAGCCAACCGTTCGAATGACTTTTTCCGTGAACACTTCTCCATTTTCTGGCCGGGAAGGCAAGTGGAGTACATCCCGAAAATTACGCGAACGCCTTATGGATGAGCTTAGAAACAACGTTGCGTTGCGTGTAGCTGAAACAGACACCCCGGACAGTTATATTGTTTCGGGGCGGGGGGAGCTGCACCTGGCAATTTTGATTGAAACTATGCGGCGAGAAGGTTATGAATTTCAAGTTTCACGCCCGGAAGCAATTTTTCGGACCGGCGAAAATGGTGAACTGCTAGAACCATATGAAGAGGTGCATATCGATACCAGCTCTGAAACAATGGGAACCGTGGTAGAGATGCTGGGATCACGAAGGGGGAAAATGCTTGCCATCACCAACAATCCCGATAACACTGTTTACCTGCATTACCTGGTGCCAACCCGTGGTTTGCTAGGCTTTCGTTATCAATTCCTGACCGCCACAAGGGGGATGGGAACCATGCATTCAATCCTGCATAGCTACATGCCATTGGCCGGTCCGATTTCCGGTCGACAGACTAGTTCTGTGGTCGCCTGGGAAACTGGAATTACTACTACTTTTGGGCTAAAAAATGCAGAAGAACGTGCAATGCTTTTTATCGGCGCTGGAGTAGATGTTTATGAAGGAATGGTTGTAGGAGAGACGCCACGCCCTTTGGATTTAATTGTCAATGTGGTCAAGAAGAAACATCTGACAAATATGCGATCATCCAATAAAGATATCGAGGAACGGTTAGTGCCTCCGCGCGATATGAGCCTGGATGAAGCAATTGAGTTTCTAGGGGAAGATGAATTACTGGAAGTTACACCATTGAACTTCCGTATTCGCAAACGCATTTTGGATACAGAAGAACGTGGCAAACAGTGGAAAAAAGCCCGCGAAGCCCTGGCTGAAGTCTAATAACCGATGACCTGACAATTCAATCTGTCGGGTCATTTCTATTTTTCTTCAAACACTTCCCAATAACCTTCATCCAGTTCATTGTCATTCAAATGAGCATAACGCTGAGTGACTGCGATATTACTGTGGCGAGCTAATTCTTGGGCCAGTTTCAGGTTTCCGCTGGACTGTAAAACCCGGGTAACAAAATAGTGTCGGAATGAGTGGGGAGTAATTCGGCCTACAGAATCAACGCCCAGGCATTGTTGCACCCTTTCAGAAACGATATTTCTGCCGGTAGTAGTGGTAATAGGTTTGACTTTCTTCCCGGCACCTTTATCATGTCGAGCAAATAAAGGCATCGAGCCAAGTGGTTTGCCAGAGGATCCATCCAAACTGGCACGGAGGGATAGATAATCTTTCAGAGCCACTTGCGATCGCCGGGAAAAGCGAACGATCGCCTGTTTATCACCTTTGCCAATGATGATTGCCCGACCTTCGTTCCAATCTAAATCTCCTCGGCGCAATTGGCAAGCTTCATGAACGCGTAATCCGGTATCAGCCAGTGTCAGTAAGAAGGCTCGATCTCTCAAATTTCTCAACCTCTCTGCATCATCACCAGTTTGAACTCGATTTAACCTTTCCGCAAATTCCAGAACCTTCTCAATGTCTTCTTTTGGAAATTGTGGCAGACGAATACCAGGGCGCCGGGCACGTTGTCGGATTAACAATCGTATTCTCGGAAGATTGACTTCCGCCAATTTCTCCGCAGCCAGGAATTCGAAAAACCCTGATACAGCGGTCAGGTAAAGTCGTTCTGTGGCTGGTGATTCGGTTTTAAGATCTTCCGCCAACCAGGCAATCGAATCTTCAGACAGATCCATAACCAAAACGGATTCAGGCCGGATTTTGTGAGAATTCAAAGTATCCAGGAAGTTCTGTAGACCGTTTCGGTATGTTTTTACCGTGTTGGAACTACGCGCCTGTTCAACCGATCGTAGATATTTCTCAATTGCTTGAGTTATTGTATAATTGTCAGACATTTAGATATTTCCGTTCTCCTGGTAATTATTGTAAGCCAGTAAGCTAATTATGGTGTATTTTTCATTACAAGATCCTAAGAAGAACTTGTAGGGCAGGTGGATCAAAAAGATGATTTAGCGTCAAGATTACAACAATCCCTGCGCAAGATCCTCCCAAAATTCTACACACAAATTTTTTTATAATCACCTTCAAGTATCAGCTTATGAAATTACTTGCCATTCATTAATAATAGGGGGATCGTATAGATAAAAATTTACTTATTGTTTTCGATAATTATTATTATCGCAAACATAATTATACAGCGAACAAGCCCCCTGCTGATAGATTAAAGAGATTTTCAAATGAATGTCACAAAATATAAAACACCTATGTCTGAATAATAAATTCTTTATTTAAATTTGAAAAAGGAGAATTCGCAAGAATATTTAGATGCCATTTTTCCCCCTCCCCTATCGGAAAATGATACAATTTTAGGATAAATATAATCCATTCAATCCCTCCTGAATACGAGCATATCCCATGGAACGTCCAAATTTAACGAATATCCCGAAACCAGTGGTTGATTACATAGAGTATCTTGAGACATTAATCGGACAAATAAAATCCACAAAAACAACGATTACTACAGCAGATAGTCTAAACTTTGACGCCTTACCCCTAAAACCAGAATCACCTACCACCATTCAAATAATCTCCGTAAGCCGTTTGGGGTTTGCCAAGCGAACTGCACGCCATCATTACCTTCCCCAACATCGTGGAGGAACTGGTAATCCAGATTTTCAGGTGGACTCTGTAGATGCCCATGCTTTCCTGGCAGTTACGAACAACAGTGCAACTGTTTTGGCATTAACCAACAAAGGTCGTGTTTTTCGAATTCCTTTTTCACGCCTGGAAGAGAAAGGTTTAAGGGAACCTGGAAGTTGGTTGTGGGAACGGATTGAGCTGGATAATGATGAACAGGTTGCCTGTCTTTTACCCGTGCAAGCCACAGGCTTTATTGTAATGGTTACTCGCTATGGGAGAATTCGGGTACTTCGCCACCATTTGTTTGGTGAACACATGAGACCAGGTATGGGGGTTTTCTCCACCCAGGAGCATGGGGAATTAGCAACAGCCTGCTGGACCCCTGGTGACGCAGATATTCTGGTTAGCACACGGAACGGGATGGCTATTCGCTTCAATGAAAAGATCATTCCACCGCCTGGTGACCAAGCTATCCGGTTATCGGATGGAGATGAAATTTCTGGTCTGGCCCCAGTTTATTCAGAAAGCGATGTTTTTATAGCGACAGCCGATGGACGCGGAGCATTGCGAAAGATGAGCGGTTTTGCTCCAAACAAAAGCATGGGAGGCAGCGGTAAGATTTTAATTAAGTCTAACCACGTGATTGGTATTGCATCCATCAGACCAGATGATCATATTTTCCTACTCACACAGCAGGGTAAAGTAATCCGGTTTCCTGTTGATGAGGTTCCCCTGACGGACGCCCCGGTTCAAGGTGTCAATTGCATGACGTTGCGTGGGGATGAGGTCATTTCCATGATAAATAGCGGGCTTATTGCTTAACCAGCGAGGGACTATAAGGAGGAATTCTGTGTTTATTCATCCAAATGTAATGCTTCATTCGGGGCTGATATCCAATTGTTTTATCCTAAATGAAGGTGACGGATTAACGTTGATCGACTGTGGAGTATCGCGAGATTTCAAGAAAATACTTGCAAGCCTGACCAAACTTGGATATCCTGAAAAACCTGTCAAGCAAATATTAATCACACATGCGGATGGTGATCATTATGGTTCTGCAGCCAAGTTGAAAGAAACCTGCAAAACACGGTTGTATTCAAACCAGGTAGAAAAAGAAGCGATTGAAATAGGCGGATCCTCTCGACCGCTTAAAGGCAATCGATTGAAGCTCTTCATTGCAGGTTTACTAAAACCATTGTTTGCAGTAACTGCAATTAATGTTGATGAGTGCGTCTCTGAGGCAACAGTTCTTCCAGTGTTGAATGGTTTGCGGGTACTCAATACCCCTGGGCATACACCTGGCCACACATCTTTTTGGCTCAAAGAAGAACAGATCCTTTTTGCCGGAGATTCGATTTGGGAAGTATCTGGAAAGCCATCACCATCCACCGGCATGAATTGCTGGGATGAAAACCTGGCAAAAGAATCTTTCGAAGCTCAGATGAGGTTGAAACCCCGGGTGATTTGCGCAGGTCATTCGTGCATTTATATCAAGTAACATGGAGAATTGACATACATGGAACATTTTATCCGGTATGGAACGACTATTCTTAATTTCACCATTGATCCAGGTATAGAAGTAGACATCATAACTCCCTCTGTTGTTCCGCCAGCGCCAGATCAACTGGCTGAAGTACAACGCGCCATCGATTCGCCATTAGACTTTGACTGGGGAATCTTGAACCGGATAAGAAATGTTGGCATCGCGATCAACGATAAAACCCGACCAGTTCCCCATAAATATTTGTTCCCACCTTTATTAAAGAAACTTGAGCAGCATGGTCTGCCAAAGGATAAAATCCGATTCTTCATCGCAACCGGAACACACCTTCCGATGTCCCCGGACGAATTTGGGGATGTAATCCCAGCAGATCTCCTTTCGATGTATCAAATTGAATCTCATAACTGCGACGATTCTTCAAATCTTCAATTAATAGGGAACACCCCGATCGGAACGCCTGTCTGGGTGAATAAGCGATATTATGAAACAGATCTAAAAATTGTCATTGGTAACATCGAGCCACATCACTTCATGGGCTTTTCAGGTGGCAATAAAAGTGCATCGATAGGACTGACAAGCCGTCTGACAATTAACCGTAATCACTCGCTTTTACTGGATGACCGGAGCCGTCTGGGGGCATATTTGGACAACCCCATGCGTCAAGATGTTGAACAAATTGGTAAATTGATTGGCGTCGATCTGGCTGTCAACGCAATTTTGAACGACAAAAAAGAAATTGTTCAAGCACTGGCTGGTTCGCCCTTGGAAGTGATGGCGTCAGGTTATCCCCAGGCGGCAAAATCCTGCCAGATCCCGGTTGATGGTTTGTATGACTTGGTGATTGCCTCAGCCGGCGGTTATCCCAAAGACATCAATCTTTACCAGGCTCAAAAAGCTTTGACCAATGCTTCATTAATCACTCGCCCGGGTGGCACGGTGATCCTGGTTACAGAGTGTATTGAGGGCGTTGGCAGTCAGGGATACGTAGACTTCATGCAGGGAATATTATCCTTTGAAGAAGCCCTGTTAAAATTCCAGCAAACTGAATTTACAGTTGGACCTCACAAAGCCTATCAATTTGCCAAGATTGGTTCGAGAATTCGGATTGTCTTGAAATCCGCGATCCTGCAGGAACAAGTTGAACAATTGCTCTTAATTCCAGCATCAGATATGCAAACCTGTATCCATGATGAACTCGAAAAACTTGGAAATAATCCCAGAATCGCTATCCTTCCACTGGCTTCAATCACCTTACCCACCTTTAGATCACGATAGGAAAGCCAATGACCACGGAAGCAGATTGGATGCAACACCCTCATTTGGATGGTAATCCATTTTATTTGCAGGGAAATTCAATCGGATTCTTATTGATCCATGGTTTTACAGCAACCACCACGGAAGTACGACCAATGGCCATCTTTCTGCACCAGTTGGGATACACAGTATCCGTCCCCCTGCTCCCCGGCCATGGGACCACTCCAGATGATTTGAACCGGGTGAAGTGGACAGATTGGGCAATGTGCGTTGAAGATTCCTACCAGCAACTTCAAGCCAATTGCCGGGTTGTATTTGTCGGTGGTGAATCAATGGGCGGTTTGCTTGGACTCTACTTGGCAAAATTACATCCAGAAGTGGCTGGAATTCTACTATACGCACCTGCTTTGAAAGTTTTGCGTCTCGGCCGAGCCCGGATACTTTCTTATATCCGGGAGTTTCGCTGGAAGGAAGGCGGGGATCAATCTATGCCCTGGAAGGGTTATCGGGTTGTACCTCTAAAAGCTACCCGGCAATTGTATCGATTACAACGAATTATTCAAAAATCCTTGCCGCAAATTAATCAACCAACTTTAATTTTGCAAGGCCGTAAGGACAAATCTCTGGATTTGCGCAGCTCCGCTCTATTACTTGAACGGCTTGGTTCAAAAGACAAAAATCTTCTCTGGTTCGAGGAATCTCAACACTGTATATTATTGGATCGGGAATTCGATCAGGTGGCTTACGCCAGCCTGGCTTTTATTCGAAGAGTTCTGGATAAGTCCCATCTACAGGAGGTGGTCAATTGAAGCGTCTCATCCGTTGGTACGATTACATAACCATCAATATTTTCTGGGTCGGTCTTACTGCTTTGAGTCAAACGATGACTCCGCTGGTTTTTCCTCTATTGATTCAATCTTTTGTTGGTGAGGGCCAAAAAGGCACCTATTATGGCTCGCTTCGTTTGTGGACATTGATGGTCGCACTTCTGGTTCAAGCTCTAATGGGTATGCTTTCGGATCGTAGCACATTGCGCTGGGGACGCCGCCGGCCGTTTATTTTTATCGGAACCCTTGGAGTCATTGTTATGGTCGTGTTGATTGGCTTTACAAGCGGCCTGGAAGGAATGACTGGATATTGGGTCTTGTTTGGGTTTGTTGTCCTTATGATGATTGCAGCAAATACTGCCCATAGTGCTCAACAAGGGATCATTCCTGATTTGGTTCCTGAAGAAAAACGCGGCCTATTCTCTGGAATTAAAGCTGTTTTGGAAATCCCCCTTCCCTTGATCCTGGTAGCATTCACGATTGCCCAATTTATCAAATCTGGGCAATTATGGCTTGGTTTATTCGTCTTGATTGGAATTCTACTTCTCAGCATGGGACTAACCATGCTGATTCCAGAGGCACAATTAAAGCAAAAGCAAGAACCGTTAAATTGGAAACCTTTTGTTTCCCTGCTATTTATGACAGGGGTTTTCACAGGTGTGATTCTGGGCATAGGCAAATTGGTGAATCTAATCAGTACTTTGGCTGTGGATTTACCCGCTTTCTGGTTGGTGACGTTGGTTGGGTTTTTAGGTTTGTTAGGAATGGCAATAGCCATTGGAGCGGGTGTTTACGCCAGTGTTCGAATCGGTTTCAAGCAAGCTTTTCACGAAGCGCCTTCTTTTGTCTGGTGGGTAATTAGCCGCCTGGCTTTCATGGTTGGTGCAACAAACCTGGCAAGTTTTACAGTTTACTTTTTACAGGGTCGCCTTGGTTATGCCCAGGAAGAAGCAGCAGGTCCAGCAAGCACCCTGACAATGTTTGTTGGGATTTTTATTTTACTTCTCGCCATGCCCAGTGGTTGGCTGGCGGATCGCTTTGGCAAGAAAAAATTGCTGGTGGCAGCGGCCTTACTGGCAGCGCTGGGTGTTATTGTTGCTCTATCGGCGCCAAACCTGACGCTCATTTATATCGGCGGCAGCTTGATTGGAGCTGGTTGTGGTCTTTTTTACTCCGCAAACTGGGCTCTTGGTACCGAGATTGTGCCACGCGAAAAAGCAGGGAGTTATTTGGGAATTTCAAATCTGGCTGGTGCTGGCGCAGGTGCGGTTGGTGCTTACATCGGAGGACCGATTGCTGATTTTATAACACGCACTGTTCCGCAATTCCCAGGTTTGGGATACGTTCTTTTGTTTGGGATCTATGGCATTCTCTTCTTAGGATCTCTTATCCCATTGATCAATATTCGCGAGAAGGCGATCGGCAAGTCCTAAGCAGCTATTATGCTAGAGACGAAGGTATAAAAGCAGGTTATAATCATATTAATAAATTAAGAAAAGGAGCCATTATGAGCGAACCGATTCGTCCCCCTGGTCAAACGACCATCGCTCCTGATGTGTTGGTAACCATCGCAAAATTAACAACCTTGAGTGTTGAAGGAGTTGCACGGATGGCTACGGTTTCACCAACTGGTGTCAACAAGTGGTTCAAACGTGGACTTTCTGATGGCGTAGATATTTCAGTTGAGAATAATATTGTTTCTGCTGATTTGCATGTCATTCTTCACCGGAATGTGAACGTAAGGGATGTTAGTCATACCATACAATCCCAAGTTTCCAGAGCAATTTCAGAGATGGTTGGCATGGAAGTGGGTCTGATTAACATTCATATAGAAGATATCGATTATAGCCGCGAAATGGCCGCTTAAAAACGTATGAAATCTAGAACCAGGGCGCGCAGCCTGGCTTTGCAAGTCCTTTATGAAGTTGATCTTACCGGTCATGCTCCAGGGACTGTCCTCGCCGAAAGGATTGAGGAAGGAGAACCAATAGAGCAAGGCTTGGTGGATTTTACTCAAACAATAATTTTTGGCGTACTTCCGATTGCTGAAAAGCTGGACCAATTTATTGCTCAGCATGCGCCTGAATGGCCGATGGATCAAATCGCAGTTGTTGATCGGAATATCCTCAGAATTGCTCTCTGGGAGTTTGCGGTAGCCGGTTGCACACCTGTAAAGGTTGCAATTAACGAAGCAATCGAATTATCCAAATTATTCGGGTCAGATTCCACGCCTCGGTTTGTTAACGGCGTTCTTGGCAGCCTGGCAGACCGGCAACAAGAAATTCATCAAGCCTTTGGCACAACCATTAAGTAATACTATCTATTTAATCACAAAAATTCAAAGGTCGAAGGGGTTGAGCTTATGCCTAATTCACATAAGATGGCGCGGGTGCTACAATATCTCTTTTCCTTAGCTTTGATAACCAGCCTGTTAGCAGGGTGTTCTTTTGCGCTTCCTACAATCAATCCGCCTACCTCAACCCCGGAATCCGGTGGGCAAGGCGGTTTGCCCACTCCTCTGCCCCAGGCTGAAATTACTTTTGTTGCCCGAATTCCATCAGACACCCCAGTTGGACAGGGAATCAGTCTGGATATTCTGGATGAAGTAACCGGTTTGGCATTAAATGCCAGGCATAATTTAATGGCGCCAGTGGAAAGTGGTGTTTATACCGCTAAAATCACCCTTCCTTTAGGGTCAGTACTCAAGTACCGATATTCTCGTATAAGCAGTCCGCCATCCATTGAATATACTTCCACTGGAAATCAAGTTCGTTATCGAATGTATTCAGTCTCTGGACCAGCCCAAGTAATTGATCAAGTGAGTGCCTGGACGGATCTTCGATATTCGGGAGCAATGGGCAGAATCCAGGGCAATGTGATTGATTCTACAAATAACTCTCCAATTCCAGGTCTGTTGGTTGAGGCTGGCGGGATTCATACGATTACCACCTCCGATGGATCATTTTTATTAGAAGGGTTACCCCCCGGCAAGCACACACTCTTTGTCTATAGTATGGATGGTAGGTTTGAACCATTTCAGCAAGAAGCAATAGTTGGAATCGATTCAACTACCCCTGCCCCCATCTTTTTAAAACCAGCCAGCATGATTAAAGTCACTTTTATTGTTCGGATTCCGGAAAGTCCGTTAAACCCGCTTCCGGTTCGCTTGATCGGAAATATCTATTCACTTGGTAACACCTTTGCCGACCTTAATGGTGGTCTGAGCACAGTGGCTAATCGAGCGCCTTTACTGACTGCATTACCGGATGGCAACTACACCATCTCCATCAATCTACCTGCGGGAATGCACCTTCAATACAAATACTCACTTGGAGATGGTTTCTGGAATGCAGAACATACCATGTCTGGGCAATTCCGTTTGCGAGAAATTGTTTTACCATCTGAGGACACGACGATCGTAGATATGGTAGATTCCTGGCAGGCTCCGAATTCGGAATCTGTATCGTTTTCTGTGACCGTTCCAGCCAATACGCCAAGTGGAGATTATGTCTCCATCCAATTCAATCCATTTGGGTGGACGGAACCCATCCCAATGTGGCCATTGGGCAACAACAAGTGGATCTACACCCTTTACAGCCCCCTCCATCTACTTGGGAACATTGGTTATCGATATTGCCGTAATGACGCCTGTGGAGCTGCGGACGATCAAGCTACGGCTGGTTTTTCTTCCAAAGGCTGGCCATTCACCTCCAGCTTGATTCATCAGGATTTTCAAGATATCGTTGATCAATGGGCTTGGTGGCAACCCTCAGGTCAACCAACTACGGTTGTGGCTACTGATGTTCAATCTAAAGGTACTGGATTTATCACAGGGATCAAGCTTCAATCTGATTTTCACCCCGCCTGGTTAGCTACTCTGGGCAGTGGTTTTCAGAATATAAAAGACCTTGGATCAAATTGGACATTTCTCTCACCGACATTTCGCTTCACCAGAGCCAATCCTCCGGTGTTGGAAGCAGTGCCCGGAAAAGACATGCTTTGGCAGGACGTCAATACGGCTGTTTATATGGGACAAACGCGAGGTTTACTGGTTGGATTGCATGCTGAAACTATCATTGAAGGTGATGCTAGTGATTGGTGGAATTCTGCCCAACGTGATGAGAATTGGTGGGCAAATTGGTTTGCTCGTTACCGAACATTTGCCATTCATTTCGCAGATCTTGCAACGAACTCAAACGCTGCAGCTCTCGTTCTTGGAGACACAAACACCTTACCTGCTTATCCTGGAGGGGTTTTACCTGACGGAAGCTCAGCCAATCTGCCCGTAAATGCGGATCAACTTTGGCGCGATATCATTACCGAAGTCAGGCAACATTATCACGGGTTGCTTATCTGGCAACTTCCTTCGCCAGCAGGTCTGGTTAATGTACCTGGCTTTTTAGACCAAGTGGATGCGATCACATTTTCGCTCGGAAATGATTTAACCGACACCAATTCTCCCACCCAGGCTGAATTAAGCAACACGATTGGATCGCTCTTAGATAATGTCATCAAGCCAATTCAAGATCAATTTGGAAAACCAGTAGTAATTGAAATTGATTATCCATCTGCCGATGGAAGCGCACAGGGATGTATCCAAACTGCTGCCTCTTGTAAAGCTTATCATCAATTGGATCAACCCGTACTTTGGGATGATGCTGCTGTTACGTTAGATTTGCAGGAGCAGGTGGATCTTTATAATGCAACCATGCAGGCTCTCAACTTAAGGCCATGGATAAACGGGATCATATCCGGTGGATTCTTCTCACCAACCGTTCTACAGGATAAGTCTTCATCAATTCACGGTAAGCCGGCATCAGATGTTGTCTGGTACTGGTTTCACGAGTTTTTGAAATGAATTTGGAGGAGATGGATGGAGCAATTTGGTAATCCCAGTCAATATGGATTGGAGAATCAAGGCTTACACAACCTGCATCGTGTAAATTGGAATTTAAAGGCGCCTTTGTTAGTGGAGCAAATCATAATCAGGAATGAGGGTGCAATTGGCGACTCCGGGCCAATTATTGTAAATACTGGACAGCATACAGGAAGATCTCCAAATGATAAGTTTGTTGTCCGGCGTGGGTTGTCAGGGGAAGAAAGTATATGGTGGGGCAAGGTAAATCAACCTCTTTCTGGTGAAAAATTTGACGCTCTTTTCTTGAAAGTTTGCGCCTATTTACAAGGCAGGGATGTTTTTGTTCAGGATTTGGCTGTTGGAGCCCACCCAAGTTTTCGCATCCCTATTCGGGTTATTTCAGAACAAGCCTGGCCGAATCTTTTTGCGCAAAATCTTTTCATTCGTTTGTCAGATGAACAGCAAAAAAATCAAATTCCTGAATTTACAGTTATTCAAACCACCAATTTTTTGGCCGATCCTGGTCTCGATGGAACAAATACCCCAACCTTTGTCGCCCTCGATTTCCATCGGCGTCTGATACTGATCGGCGGAACCAGCTACGCTGGAGAAATCAAGAAATCCATCTTCACGGTAATGAACTACCTAATGCCCCAGGCTGGAATCTTTCCGATGCATTGCTCTGCTAACATCGGAGTAGAGGGTGATGTTGCATTATTCTTTGGTTTATCTGGTACTGGAAAAACAACGTTGTCGTCTGATCCTGAAAGACGACTGATAGGTGATGATGAACATGGCTGGGGAGAAGTTGGAGTGTTTAATTTTGAGGGTGGATGTTACGCTAAGACCATCCGGCTAGACCCTCGATATGAGCCGATCATCTGGGAAGCCACGCATCGTTTTGGAGCTGTTCTGGAAAATGTGGTTTATGATGCACAGACTAGGCAAATGGATTTCGACGATGAAAGCCGCACAGAAAATACACGTGGAGCATACCCGATCTATTTTGTCCCCAATCATGTGCCAGAAGGTTTTGGTGGTCAACCGACCAATATTTTTTTTCTGACGGCAGATGCATTTGGTGTGCTACCACCGATTGCCCGACTTTCTCCTGAACAGGCAATGTATTATTTTCTGTCAGGTTACACTTCAAAACTGGCTGGTACAGAAAAAGGTCTTGGCTCTGAACCCGAGGCAACTTTCTCAACCTGCTTTGGTGCACCCTTCCTGCCTTTACATCCATCCGTGTATGCTGATCTGTTAGGTAAGAGCATCCAGAAACATAAAGCCAATGTATGGTTGATTAATACTGGATGGACCGGTGGACCTTATGGGGTTGGCACCCGGTTCAAACTTCCATATACACGAGCAATGATTCGAGCTGCTCTGAATGGAAAATTTGACCAAACCTACTTTCATCCAGACGAATTCTTTGGATTAATGATACCTGAGAGTTGTCCGGATGTTCCAATGGATGTCCTCAACCCGCAATCCACCTGGGGAGATCAACAGGCATACGCTGCAGAAGCCAATCGACTGATCCAGCGGTTTCAACGAAATTTTGAAACCTTCAAACCAAGTGTTTCAGCAGAAGTTCTCGCTGCTGGTCCCTCGGGAAAATAATCCTTCACGACACCTCCCTGTTTGATCAGGGAGGTGTCAATTTGGGATAAACAAGAAAATCATTGCGCCAATGACTAGAAATGGAGCATAGGCTACTGACATATTTGGTTGATAATTTTTTCTTAGGACAGAAATTAATATAATTAGACCGCTTATTAATCCCCCCAAAAAAACCCCTAGCAATAATCCCCCGACAATTTGCGGCCATCCCAACATAAAGCCGATCACGCCGCTAATGGTTACATCCCCAAATCCAAGAGTATCCTCATCCATTTCTATGCCACGCCGTTTGATCAACCAGCGACCATATAGCCTTCCTAGTTGATAAAACAAGTACATCACGAAAAACCCGAACGCACCACCGATCAGGGTAGACACGATTCCCCATAAATGCCAGCCAAGCGCCAAGCCAATAATGGCACCGAGTCCAGTCACGCTGAATACAATCGCATGATTTTCCAGATCCATCACAAAAACCAGCATAAAATAGGCCAATAAACCAAGCCCCAGCCAATATCCCAGCATGCCTGGGGGAGAATAGTTCATCCATACAGAGGCTGCCACCATCACCCCGAAAACGATCCAGGTGCGAGCTGAACGTTTCCTTCCACAATTCAAACAAGATTTGAATCCCAACCAACTCCCCCATCCGATGGGTTGATGACAATTCGAACAATGCGGCTTGAGCATATTTCTGCTATATGGAAGATTGTCCAGAAATAAATTAACCAGCCAAGCCGACAAAACACCAAGTAATATTGCCAGAAGATAACCAGTAAGACCCGGAATTCCCATCATTTTCTCCCAACAAGGAATAGCTTAAGTATAACTGCAAGTTCGGAATCTGTTGATAGAAAATCCTTGCTAGATTCTTGTGATTACGGTAAAACTAGATTATGGATCAAGGATCTGTGGAAAACATGCTTTCAGGTTGGATAAGTAATCATGAAATTTCAGAGAATATCACTTTCTGGAATACAACTCCTGCACGCCAAGCCGATTTCTCGGATTGGCCTGATGAGATTCACACTTCACTTAAGCGTTCGTTATCCTCCATGGGGATCAACAGATTGTTTTCCCACCAGCGCTTAGCCTGGGATCTGATTAAACATGGTAAGAATCCGGTGATTGCAACAGGAACAGCCAGCGGGAAAACTTTGTGTTATAACCTGCCTGTTCTGGATCAAATTCTGACTGATCCTAATTTGACGGCGCTCTATCTGTTTCCAACAAAGGCATTAACCAACGATCAAAAAGAAGAGTTGCTGCAAATTTGTTCACCAATTCGTCCTCAACCAACCATCAGTGTGTACGATGGGGATACACCCTCTGCCAACCGAAAAGAAATCCGGGAAAGAGCTCGCATTTTGCTGACAAACCCTGATATGTTGCACACCGGGATCCTACCTCATCATACCATTTGGGCTCACTTTCTTGCCGGTCTTCAATTTGTCGTTATCGACGAAATGCACACCTATCGTGGAGTGTTTGGCTCACACATTTGCAACTTGATCCGACGTTTAAAACGGATTGCAGCTTTTTATGGCAGATTTCCACAATTCATTCTGACATCAGCAACTATCGGGAATCCTACGGAGCTTGCAGAGAAGTTGATCGAAGAACCAGTGGAAATCATCGAGCAAGATGGTTCCTGGAAAGGCAAAAAAAACTTCATCATCTATAACCCACCAGTGGTGGATGCCAATCTTGGCATAAGAAAGAGTTCCTACAGCCAGTGTATGGAGCTTGGAGAAAAGCTGCTACATTCCAACATTCAAACAATCGTTTTTATCCGTTCCAGGAAGACGGTAGAACAATTTGTACGAGAGTTACGCTTGAGGCAAACCACCTGGCAGGATACTATTCGTGGATACCGTAGTGGTTACCTCGCGAATGACCGGCGAGAGATTGAAGGAGATCTTCGTTCAGGGCAGGCCCGCCTGGTCGCTGCCACAAATGCGCTAGAGCTGGGCATTGACATCGGTGGTCTAACTGCTGTTCTGATGATGGGATATCCCGGTACGATTGCGGCCACCCGCCAACAGGCCGGTCGTGCCGGCCGCAAGGAATCAACTTCTGTAGCAGCATTTGTAGCCTCAGCTTCTCCTATTGACCAATTTTTGGCTCGTCACCCAGACTTTCTGGTTGGCCATTCTCCAGAATGCGCGCTGATTGATCCAAATAATTTTCTGATTTTACTTGGCCATATCCGCTGTGCAACTTTTGAATTACCTTTTAGAAACGGTGAAAAATTTGGAAATCTTGATCCAGAATTGCTAAATGAGTTTTTACAGTACCTATATCAAGAAGGTCTGTTGGTAATAAATAAGGATCGGTATTTTTGGATCGCAGATCAATATCCAGCTTCTACACTTTCTTTACGCAACGCATCTGCAGATGTGATTGCCTTACAAACCATTGAGAACGGCCGGGCGCGTTTGGTTGGAGAAGTGGATTTATCCAGTGCTTATTGGATGGTGCATCCTGGTGCCGTTTATCTACACGAAGGTGAATCCTATGAAGTTGAAGAATTAAACTTGCAGGAAAAAACTGCCCGGATTCAGAACCGTCTGACTGATTTCTATACAGAACCAATTCGCTCAACAACCTTCACAAAGATCTCAGAAGTAGAGCAGCAAAATTCCCAATTTCATGATTTGTTTTTTGGGGAAATCTTAGTCACCAGCCAGGTTGTCGGTTTTCGACGATTGTTATGGGGCTCTCGCCAGGTACTGGATGAAAGCCCTTTGGATCTTCCCCCGTTTGATTTACGGACCACCGCCTGTTGGTGGGTCATCTTGCCTGAAGCTATCAGCAAATTAGAAAAGCAAAACCTGTGGAGAAATTCATCTAACAATTATGGCCCGAGGTGGGATCGTATCCGTCAATTGGTTTTTCAGCGTGATCATTACCAATGTAAATCATGTGGGATGCCAAAATCCAATGGCGTATCGCTCCATGTTCATCACATTCGGCCTTTCAGGTTATTTGCCGATCCCTTTGAGGCCAACCAACTGGAAAACCTTGTCTCCTTGTGCCCTGGCTGCCATCAAAGAGCTGAGACATCGGTATTAGTTCGGTCAGGTATGGCGGGTTTGACATACACATTACAACAGATTGCTCCCTTGTTTGTAATGTGCGACCCACTGGATCTAGGCGCAGCTTCCGATGCCCAGAGTTCATTGGCAGATAAGCAACCTGCAATCGTCATCTATGACCAGGTGCCGGCGGGAATTGGTCTGAGCCGTAAAATATTCGATCTGGCATCAGACATTTTGACTCATGCGGTAGAGTTGATCAATACATGCCCATGCTTGGATGGTTGTCCGTCCTGCGTTGGCCCGGCCAGCGAAAATGGTCTGGGAGCAAAGGTTGAGACGCTTGCTTTGGTGGATAGTTTTCGGTTTACTCTAGAAGGATGATTGGATGGAATCGTTCAGCGATAAATTAAAGTCATTAGGTGTTCAACAAGGAGTTAAAAACCTTGCTCCCAGGAAAGCCGAACCGGTTTCTTTTCCTATTGAAAAAGTTATTCAGGGTTTTGAGGATATAACGTCATATGGTTCAACATATATTTTTGAAAGACATACGACGTCACGGGATAGCCAGGGTCAAGTTTCTTTTCAAAGAAGGCCAGATTTTTCAGTTTTAGCTGCTTGGCGCAGACAACCGGATCTAGTGAATGTTCCTATTAACCGCGTGCTTTATCTGGATACCGAAACCAGCGGATTAGCTGGTGGAACTGGGACGTTTGCATTCATGATCGGGATCGGATATATTGACGACCAAGGCTTTCAACTGTACCAGCTCTTTCTACGCCACCCAGCTGAAGAAAAGGCGATGCTGGCTTCACTCGCTAGGTTCATGGATAATTTTGATGTTGTGGTTACATTCAATGGGGCTTCATTTGATATTCCACTTCTGAATTCCCGCCATACCCTGAACTCGATCCAAAACCCCTTTCTTGAGCGTATGCATATCGATCTTCTTCCACTGGCCAGACGGTTATGGAAAAACCGCCTAACGAGTCGACGCCTGGGAAACCTCGAAGTTGAGATTCTTGGGATGGCCAGAACAGAGGAGGAAGTACCCGGCTGGCTGGTTCCGGAAATATACCACGACTTCATTCTCTCAGGTGATGCAAGGCCATTGGCTGGCGTTTTCTATCACAATGAAATGGATATTCGTTCGTTAGCTGCGCTTTATCTTCACTGTGCAGACCTTCTTACACAACCGATGAACTATATTGCAGACGAAGGTTTAGATCTGATAGCCATTGGTCGTCTGTTTGAAGAACTTGAGCAACCCAACCGTGCGCTTGAACTTTATGATGCCGGTATTCATGCAGGATTGCCGTCAGATTTTTATATTCAAACCTTGATCCGTTATGCCGAAATTGATCGAAAGAAAGGTGAAATCCAACAGGCATGTAATCTCTGGCAGAGGGCTGCCGACCTAGGTTGTGTTGATGCCTGTATCCATCTCTCTAAGTATTATGAACACAATGTAAGAGAATATCATCAGGCATATTACTGGGCGGGCCAGGCTCAAAAACTGATTCTAAGTGATAATTCATCTACCAGATTTACAATGGATTATTTACTTTCTCCCATTCAAGGACGCCTGGCGCGCTTGAAAAAGAAAATGGGATTATCCACGAGTTCATAATCTATGCTACACTCATATTGGTTGATGAAATGAAAAAGGAGTTGCCATGCCTGAAAATTATGTGAAAGTCCACCTGGCCAACGGAGCGACCGACGCTGTAATGATCAAACTTTTCCTTGAGTCTTTAGGAATACCTGCCGAAATTTTTGAGGAATCAGCCGGGATTATCTATGGTTTGACGGTAGGTCCCCTCGCTGAAACTGAAATATGGGTGCCAGCAGATAAAGCGGAGGAAGCCATTGAATTGTTGCAAAAAATGGAAAGTGGAGAACTTGGACTACCTATGAATGAATCCTTGGAAGTCCCGCCAGAGCTTGAAAATCTGGCTGAGGAGAATCGCAGGATTATTGGAGAGGAGAATTCAGACCAAGCAGAAGGAGCTCCTGAGGGCAACCTTTAGATTTGTTCAGTTTCAATTTCAATCAATTGTTGAAAGTGATCTTGAATTGCCCGGGTAACAGGCCCGGGCATTCCATTCCCAATAACTGTTTCACCAATCTCTACCACAGGTAAAACCCCACGGCTGGTACTGGTAATGAAGCACTCCTCACAAGATGCTAACTCATCAATGTGGACGTTCCTTAATATTATCTCAACCCTTAGTAGATTCGCACTTTTAAGAACCAATTCACGGGTGATACCTTCTAGAATTCCCTCCCCGGCAGTAACGAGCTTCCCGTTTTTTACAGCAAAGAAATTGCTCGATAATCCTTCAAGGATGGACCCCTTGGGATCGGTCATTAATGCTTCATTCACCCCTGGGGGTAATTGATGCCGAACAACATCCGCTTTTCGAATGAATTTTGTGGTCTTGGCTTGAGGAGTATCCCGCAACAGATCAAATATTAGAACGATTTTTACACCTTTTTTGTAAATTATTGCCGGTATCGGTTTCAATGGCTCCAGAGCAAGATAAAATTTCTTTTCACCCGTCTCCAAATCAACACTTAATCGGATCCGATAATTTTGGTCTGGCAATCCCAAAAGGATTTCCCGGATAGCTTGTCGTAGAAGTATTCGGTTACAGCTTAACTGATGTCCTAGAATTTCTGCACTCTTTTCCAGACGCTCAAAGTGCAATTCAAGTTGTAACACTTTTGTTTTTTCAAAGGTTCTAAAAGTGGTATAAACGCCAGATGGGATCTCAAGGTTGATTTCATCCAGAGAACATGCATTGGTTTCTACAAGGGTAGTTTCCCCGCTTGCATGGATCATCCATAAAAGAATATTTTTCATACGAGTCTCTTTGTTGAACCAGGCGATTCCTGCTTGTAATCCTCCGGTGTATCCAGGTCTCTAATTATTGAAGGTGTATCGACTTCAAGATAAGAAATTTCCGCGTTTACTCTTCGGAAGAAATCCCGTAAGGTTTCTGGGGGTTCAATGGATAAAATTTCAGACCACCAATCCCGTTGAATCAACCACGGATGCCCCCTTCGCATTTGAAAACTGGGCATCAGGATTTTTGGCTTTGTTTCGTCAGGCTCGCCGATAATTTTTGTAAGCATTTTTTTTACCACGCGAGTCTCAATTTGTGGATTATCTCCCAGGGCAATTAAGCAATATTGGGTTGTTCCAGGAAGGAACCTGATCCCTGTTTGGACGGAAGAAAGCATTTCGCCTTGCTCAAAGGCTGGATTAATAACTGGCTGTGCCCGCCACCGAGCAGCCTCGGTTTCAATTAATTCGCGGTAACCACCCACAATTACAAGGACATCCTTCACCCCGGCGGTTCGAATGGTCCATATCACTTGCCCAAGGACGCTGCGTTTCCCCCACGGTAGCAGCAATTTCTGCTCACCCATCCGACTGGATTTTCCAGCAGCTAAAACGATGGCTGTGATCTCACTCGCTTTTATCATCTTAACTCATCCTAAATAACTCAACTTTTCTACATCTTCCGGGGTATCTAGATCTATTAGAATTCCTGCATCATGCCATGGCAGACTTTGGACAGTATACTTATGGAATATCGCTCGCCCCCCTTGATCTCCCCGAATGTTCTGAAGATCCCCAAACGTTGAACGATCAAACAAAACTGGATTAGCTCTGGAACCAGCTGCATAAGGTTGGATAATTTTGGCGCGGGTTTGGCGATGCAAGTCAACCAAAGACCAAAGAAGTTCTACATCTAGCCCGGGTTGATCCACCACCTGGAAGATAACTGCGCCATTTCTTGCTTGAATTTGAGAGAGACCGGCAATCAATGAAGTGCTTTGTCCGGAAGCCCAGTCTGGGTTGTGGACGACGGTCACGTCTAAATCCATTAATTCTCTTGATATTGACTCAAATTCCGCTCCAGCTACCACAATCACTGGTGAAAGGCCTGCTTCTGTAGCAATTCGGGCTGAGCGGTGAACCATTGTTTCGTTTTTCCATCGAAAAAGGGCTTTGGGTTGTCCCAATCTTTCCGAACCACCTGCAGCTAAAATTATGGATGCAATAGGAGTATAGGCAGCTTCTATCTCCAGATTGAAACGATCTTCCTCTGGCAATAAACTACCTACAGCTATACATTCATATGCCGTCATCAGCTTTTCAGCCAATCCCTTTGCCTGTCCCATTAAAAGATCTGACTCGGCCTGATTAAGAAAAACCAACCTTCGGGCATGGTTTGGAATTCGCTTTAAACCACCCTCGGGATGTCTCAGGATTTTTTCTAAGGCTTCAGATGTAACAGGGTCACCTTGGTTAATTCCAGTGATCCTTGAAAAGAAATCAACTCGATGAACCGTTTCCTCACTCAAAGGCCGATTAAGTCCTTGCAAACCTGCAACAACCAAGACAGCATTGACCCATTCTGGAATTGCTGGTTCATGTTCGGCTGGTGATTTCAGGAATAACCCTCGCGCTCCATCTGATTCTAACAACAAGGGAATTTCACGTCTGGCACATTCTGTAACCAGAACTTCCTGGCATCGGTCACACAATGCAGTAAGCCTACCATCCCGGGATTCTCCGCCGGTCAGGAAAATTGTCCGGAGTTCTTCCATCTTGTCCAGGGTTTTACCAATCTCGTCCGGATCGGTAATTGTCCAGCATTCATCTGCCAGATCAGCCTGTTCGATCGTGATATGGGTTGTAGTGCTGATTACTACAGGTGGGCTGAGTTGTCTGGAAATTCGAAATAAGGTTGTCGTTTTTCCGCCCGCTCCGACAATTGCCAGGCGCAAATGGTTGCGTTCGAGTCCCAGGGCGGTGACCAGGCTGATAGACATTTTTTAGTCCCCCAATAGTTTTTGGCGAAATTCTGGCCAAGAAAAAATGGCTTCCATGACACCTCCCCCAATAGACAGAGCCTTGTCCGAAACCTTATGGATCAAGGATTGATCAAAGCGGGGATCAATATCACCAATTTTAAGACCGCTCATTACAGGCAATCCATCCTGTAAAATTCCCCTCACCATTCCACCAAATGGAGCAAGCAGTACTTCCTGGTCCACGTTTCCGAGCACCTGTCCGGACTTTACTGCCTCTCCAATTTTGACAGCTGAGTGAAATATCCCCGTAGACGAAGAACGGATTACACGTTCATTCCCATAAACCCCAACATTTTCAGGAATACCAGTATCTTCTTCAGTGGATCCATTCCATATGAGCCGGCCGAGGTTGGGTCCGCGCCTGGTTTCCACTGCTGCATGGCAATTCAGCCCACATGTAAAACCTGGACCCAAGCCGATGATTTTTGGCAAAATCTCAAGAAAATGCTCTGCTTGGGCCTTCATCATGCGTCCATCGACAATAACATCTGCTGAAAATTGTTTGGCCGAATTCAGATCAGGGTCAACTAAAACTGGAATTCTTCCAGATGCCAATATTTCCATGGCTTCTTCATGAGAAGTAGCCAGTCTTCCGGCAATTCCCTCGATAACAACATTTCCAGCATAAACCACTTCAGCAAAAGACACAGATCTTCGTACTGCATAAGGCTGAGCTAGTTCGCAAATTACAACTTTCAGGCCAGCCCGAACCATGCGCAACGCTACGCCGCTGGCTAAATCTCCCCCGCCTTGTAGAAGCACTTTAATTGCCATTTAGATCCTTACAGAATCGGGCTTCCACAAATTAGAGGAAGCCCGCTGATTAATCGTGGATTGCTCGAAATACTCGTTCCGGTATCAGCGGAAACTCGTCAAACCAGATACCCGTAGCAGCATGAACAGCATCCGTGATGGCTGGAACTAAAGGAAGATATGGCATTTCACCCATTCCGCGTGCTCCAAAAGGTCCGATAGGATCAGGATATTCCAGGATAATTGGTTCAACGATTTCGGGGATATCTAATACAGTGGGAATCAAATAAGTGGATAATGTTTTGGTAACCACATAGCCATCTTTTTGAATAAAATTTTCCAAGATAGCATAACCAGCGGCCTGTACCAGGGCTCCTTCGATTTGACCTTCTACCTGTTGTGGATTGATTGCCTGGCCGACGTCATCAACGCAGATAATTTTTTTGAGTCGGATTTGGCCAGTTTCAGTATCCACTTCTGCCACAACTGCTTCTGCAACATATCCATATGCAAAATTAGGTTCCGATTTACCGGTTTCCGGATCGTAGGGGGTGGTTTCAGGTGGTCGATATTCGAATGTTGCAATGGCTGGCCTTTCTTCGGCCTCCCACTTTTCTAAGGCAAGTTTTGCAGCCCCTCGGATTGAGTTTCCGGCCATAAATGTCATCCGAGAGGCCGAGACGCTTCCGGAATTGCTTGTTTCTGCAGTATCGCTGACAATCAAATGCACCTTTTCTATAGGTATATTGAGAGCCTGGGCGGTCATTTGGGCGAAGGCGGTATGCGAACCCTGCCCTACCTCTGCACCAGCATGCCGTAAAACAACTTTCTCTATTTCTGATCCGCCATGTATTTCGATCGTTGCCGTGCACTTCTCAGGTGCGCCAAAAGAAAATCCAACGTTTTTGTAACCACATGATATTCCAACACCTTGCAAGATATGTGGTTTTTCTTTATCTGTCTGAACACGGCTTCCAAAAAACTCCCAACCTTTCGTGCTCTTAACCCACCCTGCTGCTTTGGCGCATCGCTCCAGGACTGGTTGAATGGTGACTCCTTTTGGCAAGGGTGTCCCAACTGATAATAAGTCTCCTTCTTGAATCAAGTTCCGCATCCGCAATTCCACAGGGTCAATTCCAATCTTTTCAGCCAACTTATTCATGCTTGATTCGATACCGAAGCATACCTGTGGGCCGCCAAAACCGCGGAAAGCCCCATTGGGGATATTGTTGGTATAAACCGCCAGCGAATCAACCCGAACATTGGGGATATTGTATGGACCAGTAACTAATAAGGTCGCATTACCAAGCACCTTGGTTGAGGTATACATGTAAGCGCCGCCATCCGCAATGATCTCAGCCTGAGCCGCCAATAATTTGCCATCCCTGTTTGCCCCGAGTTTTATCCGCACAATATATGGGTGACGTTTATGATGTCCGATGATTGACTCTTCCCTGCTCCAGATAATTTTCACCGGTCGATGGATCCCTCTTTGACTTAAGCGCCAAGTAGCCAGAGCTAAAATTATTTGGACAGACATATCCTCCCGTCCACCAAAAGCGCCACCAATTGCAGGATAAATGACCCTTACCTGTTCTAGCGGTAATTCAAGGGAATGTGCAATCTGCTCCTGATCTTCATGTGTCCATTGCCCGCCAACGATGACGGTCACACGGCCTTCCTCATCAATATAACCTAATCCAGCCTCGGGTTGAAGATATGCATGCTCTTGGGCAGGCGTGAAATACTCATCCTCAACCACCACCTCTGCTTTTCGAAAAGCATCCTCCCAATCACCCTTACGTATGCGAAACTTACAAAAAATGTTAGACCCATGATCCGGATGCAGTTGCACAGCATTTTCTGCGGTAGCAAGAACAGGATCTGTGATTACTGGCAGATCTTCATATTCAACATGGATTAACTTGACAGCTTGCTGAGCTACATGCTCACTCTCTGCGATCACTAAGGCTAATTGATCAGCTACAGTTCGCACCCGATCAGCGAATGACTTTTTGGAACCTGGTCCACACAATACTGGTTGATCGGGAGAGATCAACCCATATTCATTATTCGGAACATCTTTCGCAGTTAAAATCGCCAAGACGCCCGGCAAGGTTTCGGCCTCCGAGATATCTATTGTCTTAACAATAGCGTGTGGGCGATCTGAAAATAAAACTTTCATATAGGATTGGTTCGGAAGATTAATATCACCGGGGTACTGCGCCTGACCGGTTACCTTGCCAATGGCATCCACACGTACAACTCTTCTTCCTACATAGTCCATTATTTCCTCCTTCTACTTTGGCTTTCGGCGTTGATATTTAATTGGAGGAGCATCCGTTGGACCATACCTGGATGGACCAACCATCCGGCTAATCAGGAGTCCGATAAAGAAAATCACCATAAAACCGAGGAAAGCCAGTAACAAAGTTGTAACAATTTTTATCAGCAGCATCGGGTCGGAATAATTTTTCAGAATCAAATCTTGTGGAATGGCAAACCAATTCTTCTGCTTATTGGCATCCAATAACATCATGGCTCCGGCGTAAGCCATAAAGGGGATGATAATCATGAAAGCAAAACCGATGCCGCGCCAAACCGGAGATAATCTTCGTCGATCCACAGCAGATCGAGAGGTCTTGCGATAATATCCGCCATATTTACCCATCAGTCTCCTCCTTTGGTCGCACGTTCAATTCCACGGATGATTTTATAATAGCCTGTACATCGACAGAGATTTCCAGTGATCGCCTGACGGATTTGATCCTGAGTAGGATTGGCTACCTCTTCCATAAGCTTTACACCAGACATTACAAATCCCGGGGTGCAGTAACCGCATTGCACAGCCCCTTCATAAACTAGCCCTTCTTGAATAGGATGCAATTTCTCAGGAGTTCCAACTCCTTCAATCGTAATAATTTCTGCTCCATGGGCCCGGCCTGCTGGTACCAGGCAACTCATTACTACAACGCCATCCAAAAAAACACTACAAGCGCCACATTCACCTTCTGCACAACCTTCTTTCGTTCCCGTTAGCAAGGCATCTTCTCGGATTAACCTCAATAAAGATTTGCCCTGGACATCATGGAATGAATAATCTTTGCCATTTATCCGGGTATTGATCACAGATTCTTTTTCATGGGTAGAGGTCAAGGATAAGGCAGGATTTTGGAAATTTTTCCCTCTTAACAGGATGGGATGTTCTGGCATGGAACCTTCCTCATTCCCCGTTAACAGGCTTCGGAGACCTCTCGTAGCCAACGTCCTTACCATTTCGTTTCGGTAATGTGCGGAACTTCTCAAATCATTGATCGGAGCGGCTGACTTCATTACCAGAGCTGCAGTTGGTTCGATTATTTCCTCCCCCCATTTTTTCCCGGATAGGTATTTCTCTGCTTCTTCAGCATGAATGATAACTGGAGCCACTGCCCCCAATGTGATAGTTGCATTCTGAATCAGACCTTGCGTGATTTCGAGGATTATAGTTAGGTTAACTACCGAAATTGCCTGGGCGCGCCGTAAAGCGTATTTGATAAATATGCCCTTCTGGCTTTCTTTCATCTTTGGAAAAATGATATCTACCAACATTTCATCCGGGTGAAGGACGGTTTTCCTGACACCTTTATAGAATTGCTTAAGCGGAACCACCCGTTCCTCTTTTGAGGATCGCAGCACAACTAACGCGCCAAGCGCCATTAAGGGTGAAATTGTATCGTTTGCAGGTGAGGCAGTAATCAAGTTCCCGGCCACAGTTCCTCGATTGCGAATCTGTGGTGAACCGACATCCCAGGCTGCTCTGGCCAGCGGGTAGGCAAATTCTCTCAACAGCTTGGAGTTTACACAATGATTAAGGGTGACCAATGGTCCCAGATGAAGAAAGCCTTGATCATCCAATGTGATTTGATCCAGGCCTGAGATGCGGGAAATATCCACCAAGATTTCAATTCCCTGGCGTTGACCGCGTTCGATCTCCAGGATTAAGTCAGTTGCGCCGGCAATTATTCGAGCCTTGTTACCGTTTTCAGAAAGGATCTGAAGCACTTCCTCAATGGATGAGGCGTTTATATATTTATTCCACATAAATCCTCTTTGCTAATAAAACCTCTACGTAGACTATTTTGGCGCTTGAAATTTCATCGCATTTCCTGTGCCACCGTTGCGCACCATAATCACTTCAGCCAGAATCGATATGGCAATTTCCTCAGGTGTTTCAGCAGCCAGTTCCAACCCCATCGGGGAGTACACCTGAGCTAATTTTTCTTCTGAAACTCCCTTATCAAGCAAACCTTTTCGCGTGGTCAACCAGCGTCTTTTGGAACCTATAACGCCAATATATCTGGCTGGGCTGTCCAAGATTGGCGCCATGCCTTCTATATCGACATTAGATCCACGTGTTGTTACGACAATGTAAGTGTGGGGGGTAATTTCTAATTTGTCGGCAAGTTCCTGCATAGGGAAAGGGTAATACTCGTTTGCATCCGGAATACATTCCTTATTACAAAATTCTGGCCGGTCATCAGACACAGCAACCCGAAACCCCAACCACTTGGCCAGGCTGGCAGTTACTCTGCCTACGTGACCGCCTCCAATAATTAACAATGTTGGTTTGGGCAAGATAGGCTCCACAAACACCTCAACTGTTCCGCCGCATATTCCCGGATCGCCTGCAGCAGGATTAACCATGTTATATTCCAATTTGCGAGTTTTACCATCCAGGTAAGCAGACAGGGCTTCCTGGATAACACGATTCTCAATTTCGCCCCCACCAATGGAACCACTGATCTTCCCATCTGGGAAGACCAACATTTTGCTACCCGCATGACGCGGTGTGGATCCGCGGCTGTGGATAATTGTGCAGAGGACCCCGCCCTTGCCTTCATTTTCCAACCCTGATACTTGTTTGTAAATAGATTCCAATTTATTTCTCCAATAAACCTAATACCAAAGGCAGAAGTTGTTTCTTGCGGGAGACTACCCCTTCTGCCACCCGGGTGCCATCATTCTGAACTGGGTAAGGCATATTTTCCAATTCTGGGGGAGTGTTATCGATTAATAATCGGCTGGAGCTACGAACAACATCTGTCACCATGAGCATGGAAAAATTCAGCCCCTTGCTTTCACGAAGCTCTCCCAAAGCATCTGAAAGCTGAGCCAAATATTCGGTTACTTCGTATAGATCACTAACTTCAGCCTGCGAGATGGAAAAAGTGTATTGACCGCCATTATAAAGTTTCATATCAGTTCGAACAATTTCTCTGGGAGCTCTTGCAGATAAACCGGAACCAGCGGCTAGTACTTTTTCGCCAAACGAACGGATAGTTTCGGTAACCAATACCGTTCCTCCAACAAATGCCCAACGTGCTAGTCTCTCAGCTGCCTGCCGATCGCGTTCCGTAGTTGTGGGAGAAGTCAAAATGAGTGTGTCCGAAAGCAATCCAGCCAGCATCATCCCGGCTAAGCCAGGCGGTGCGCTTAAACCTGCATCTGCAATACGTTCAGAGACCAAGGTGCTGGTGGATCCAACCACATCTACTGTAAATCGAATGGGAATGTGTGTGCTGGGATTGCCCAGGCGATGATGGTCAAGGATTTCTAATAACTCTGCTTCATCCAAAGATGCAATTGCCTGACCGGATTCGTTGTGGTCAACCAGTACGACCTTCAGTCGGGGCGGATTCAACAAATCCCGTTGCCTGCAAATACCCAAGTAAATCCCTCTCTCATCCACCACCCAAAACTCATCGCCTTCCTCTCGCAGGAGCCGGTTTAATCCATCTCGAATTCGAGCGTTAGCCTGCACTTTGGGAACATGGATATCGGCAGCTTCCTTGCAAGGCGAATCAAGAATCTCATTGATATGCATTTCACGCTGTCGCATCAATGGACCAACCAATCGGTTGATGTATTGAAAAAGGCTTCGGCCAGTCATTAGCCCATAAGGTGTGCCATCCAGATTCAATATGGGTGCAATTCCACCAACTTTACTGGCTATCACCCAGGCTTCGCGCAACGGCTTATCGGGCACGGTTGTATCCAGACGCCGCATGACCGATTCAAACCGGGGAGAGGCATCGGTTAGCAGCATTGGGGGTTCAAGACCCAGGAATTTCAGAACCCAAGCTGTCTGCGGGTTGAGTGCCCCAGCCCTGGCAGCAACCGTATCTATTCCATCCCGCTCACGTAATACCCAGGCATACCCCATGGCTGCAGCAATCGAATCGGTATCCGGATTGACATGTCCAACTACGTACACAGAAGAAGGCATACCTTGTTCAAGCTCCGTTTTCTTGAAGTTTAACAATTTGAATAGCACGCCAGACACGCTCGGGCGTGGTCGGATTTTGGTCAACATCCGCTCCGCATGCGTCTCGAATAGCATTGCCAACCGCCGGCGCAACTCCATCCATCGGAATTTCTGCAACAGCTTTGACGCCAAAAGGATGGGAGGGTTCGAACGTTTCAATAAAAATGGTATCCATCACTGGCATCTCATGCGCTCTAAAGATGTGATAATCTTCCAGATCGATCTCTTGTGCTAGACCATTTTGATCGTATCTCATTTCCTCACAGACGGCATATCCAAGTGCTTGCCCCATTCCGCCTTCTACCTGTCCGCTGGCCGTCAGCGGGTTGACAATCACGCCTGAATCGACCGCCATCAGAAGACGCTCCACTGTCACCTGTCCGGTTTCCGTATCAACAACCACTTCGGCAAACTGAGCGGCAAAAGGCGGCGGAGAGACCGGTGATACATAGGATGCCACTCCCATGATCTGCTCCTGATTGGCATGATGCAGGGCGTTGTAAGCAATTTCCTGCATGGTAACAAACTCCCCACCAGGAGCACTTGCCTTTCGGTCTGCAAATCTGATTTCATTTTCAGTAACAACCACACCAAATTTTTCACCTAGCATTACTGCCGCCCGATTGCGGATGCGCTCAGCGACTTTTTCAGCAGCCTTCACAACAGCCGTTCCCGAGATATACGTAGTGCTGGAGGCATACGCGCCTTTATCGAAAGGTGTGAAATCTGTATCCGAGGAATAAACGATCATATCCTCAAGGTGCACGCCTAATACTTCTGCCGCCATTTGAGCCAGGACTGTATCCGATCCAGTTCCCAAATCGGTTGCGCCAACCAATAGGTTGAACGATCCATCATCATTCATCTTTATACTGGCTCCACCCATGTCCAGGTATGGGATAGCAGTACCCTGCATAACTGTTGCGACTCCAATACCTCGCTTGAGATGAGGTTGTCCAGGAACAATGTGCCATTCTGGATTTTTATACTTCTGATCCCATCCAATGACAGATTTTCCCTGCCGGACGCAATCCTCCAACCCGACCGTATGGATGATTTCAGGTCGAGGTTCACGGCCTTCAGACCAGGCTGTAGAAAATGGGTGTAGCTCTTCCGGCCGGATGGAATTTTTAAGACGAAATTCTATGGAATCCAGCTCCAATTTCCGGCAAATTTTCTCCATGTGCCGTTCCAGCGCCCAATATCCCTGCGGTACGCCATAACCTCGAAAAGCACCCGCTGGTGGCGTGTTTGTATATACCACATCGGCATAGAAACGAATATTAGGTGAAGATCGATAAACTCCGTCTCCAACATACAAAGCCATGGCTTTATGACCTGTGTTGCCTGTAACTGTAAGTGCATGACAACCATATGCCCCCGTATCACTTAAAGCATACATTTCATTAGCAGTAATCGTACCATCTTTCTTTACTCCAGTCTTCATGTGAATCCGCATGGGGTGCCTAGACCGGGCTGCGATGAATTCTTCTTCACGACTATATTCATAGATCACCGGTCTACGGGTTGCGATGGTCAGGTGTGCAGCGACATCTTCCATCAAAACTTCTTGTTTGCCGCCAAAACCACCACCAATTCTTGGCTTAATGACGCGGATTCGTTTTACTGGTAAATCAAGGACAGGGGCCAGCATGCGGCGAACATGGAATGGCACCTGTGTGCTGGTACGAATTACCAAGCGGTCATCTTCATCCCAATAAGTAACAACCACATGGGGTTCAATGTGAGCTTGTTGCACTTTCGGAACTTCGTAATCCCCTTCAAAAATATAATCAGCTTCAGTAAAACCTTTTACCACATCACCAATGTCAATTCGAATTTCAGCAGCTAAATTTTTCTTAGGGTTGGAATCTGCAAAATTTACAAACTCAATCTCGTCGTGAATAACGGGTGCTCCCTCTTTCATGGACTCGCCCATGTCCAGAACTGCCGTTAGGGGCTCATATTCCACATCGATCAATTTGAGGGCTGCCTCAGCAATCTCTCCCGTTTCAGCCGCCACAAACGCCACTCGATCACCCACAAAACGAACTTTGTTATCGAGAGAAAAGGTATCCAAGGGGCCAGGTATCGGATCAGATTGCCCGGCGGTTGAATATACGATCCTTGGAATATCTTGCCAGGTCAAAACAGCAGCCACCCCAGGTAAAGCCCTTGCCTTACTGGCGTCAATCATTTTTATGCGGGCATGCGGCACTGGGCTATGCAACACCCTGGCAATCAACATTCCCCGCATTTCAATATCTGCAGTAAAAGCAGGCTTCCCCTGAACCAATTTGACCGCATCCACCTTAGGTTCGGGCTTGCCAATTAGACTGAAATTTCTCGTTCGTGGAGTAGTAAGAATGATCGGTTGCGTCTGGGTTTTTGACTGTAGGAGAACCGGTTGGTCACTTATATCAGTAGGTTCGCGCAATTCACCCCAACCACCTGGAATTTCAAAGCCTTCCTCAAGCGGGAATTCACCCTTCAACATGGCTGCTGCTCGTAAAACAGCTTGAACAGGTTTTAAATAGGCTGTACACCGGCACAAGATTCCGGATAATGCTTCTCTAACATCCTCTTCAGTTGGATCCGGTTCCCGTTCCAGCAGGCTTTTTGCAGCCAGAATCATGGCGGGTGTGCAGTACCCGCATTGAATCGCCCCCATCTCAACAAATGCACGTTGCAAGGCGTGCAATCCGTCTGTTTTTCGCCAGCCTTGCTCAGGGTGTTCTCCGACACCCTCAATTGTTTCTATTTCGTGGCCACTCGCCTGGGCAACTAGGATCCCACACGAATTGACTGGTTTTCCGTCAACCAAAACAGTGCAAGCACCACATTCTCCTTTCTTGCATCCCCCAAATTTTGCTCCAAAATAACCATTACGTCTGAGGAAAACCAGTAAAGTTTCGCCTGGTTGGACTTCGCCCATGATTTCTTGATCGTTTATCTTTAGTGAAATATTCATCGCTGGGCTCCTCATTATCCTTGCAAGCGGTTGATTACACGATCAATCAATATTTTCAGGCTATTCTCAATATAATCTCCTGAAAATATGCTTTTTGTTCCGACTAGGTTCAAAGCGCTTAATTCAACACCCGTGGAATCTCGTCCATCACTCAATAACACTGGAGGATGATTTTTTAGCATGGCAACAATCCGGGTTCGGCCAGATGGCCAGTGGCAACCACAAGCAATAATCTGAGGTGTATCCCCGGGCGTCCTTGAAATGATTTCCATAGCTGTTCGTAAATTAATTGGGACCCCAACAGCAGTGATGAGTTTGCCGGGATGTAGCGATTTGCGAAGGGGGTACCATTCGCCAAGTTGGATGATTACCTCTCTTGGTTGCCAGGTAAGTTTAGCGTCCAGGGCTAGCAAAGCTGCTAACAATGGTGAAAAAGAGTAATTCGATGCCACTGCTCCGCCCATTGTTATTTGATTCCGCAAGTTATAAGTCGCGCCTCGATGTACAGCTTCCACCAAGATGGCCGGAGCATCCTCCCAATCCATCACTTGCTGAAAAGTGACCATCGATCCAAGTTCAGCAGACACACCATTCGAGACAATTTGATTTAATCCAAGGGCCTGCAAATCAACAACAGCAAGATCCTCTGGTTGGTATTGAATGGTTGTTCCACCAGCAAGTGGAATAGTCTTTGGGTGTTTTCGTAAAAGCAATCGGATTGCTTCATCAATTCCATCTGGTCGGTGATATTCCAGGATCATGGTTGCCTCTTTTCAGTTACATTAATGGAGAAAATGTATCGATCAAAAGCTTATAATCTCCACCAACAGGATAAAGGATTGGACAAGTACATCCGTACCTCATATACTCAGCCACCTTGGCGCGGGCTTCTGTTGGTGTTCCGGAAGCTGTGATCCGCAAAATCAAATCTTCAGGTACCAGGTGTTTGGCTTTTTGAATCTGCTCATGGGTGGCTGGCCAGCCAAGAATGGACTGAATTTCTCCAACAATATCAGGGGATACTCCCGATGCTTTTGCTATATGAGGTTGCTGCGCCAAATATTGGGTCAGCAATTCGCGCGTAGTGTCAATCGCCCTGTCATGGTCTTTATTTACCGAGCAGACAACCAATTGCGGCCGATCAATAGCATCTAGTGTTCTGCCAGTTTTCTTCGCCCCTTTCTCCAGCAGTTCCAAGGCTCTCAGGTTATATTCCGGAGGAACACAATAGTTGAGAACAGCTCCATCGCAAATTTCGCCAGTGAGTTCCATCATTTGATCCCCGGTTGCGCCTATGAAAATCGGCACATTGCGCGGTTCCCTTCGTCCATGCACAACGTCAAGCTCAATTCCATCTACATTGATGAACTCGCCATGAAAAGTAACTCGCTCCATATTTAGCAATCGTTTCATCACAAGTACAGTTTCCTTCATGGCTGTCAGAGGCTTTCGCCGATCGATCCCAACATTTCTCGCCAGAGGGTCCCACCAGGCTCCAATTCCGCAAATGATCCGATTAGGCGCTAAATCATCCAGGGTCAAGTACGTGGCAGCTAACAAGCCAATATTTCGCGTCCAATTGTTAATCACCCCCGAGCCAATCTTGATCCGCTGGGTCACAGCAGCATAGGCAGCCATGGGAACGATGGCATCGCGAACCAATCGGCTTTCAGCCTGCCACACAGCTTCAAAACCTTTCTCTTCTGCATAGCGAACGTAATCCAAGCCATCTCGCAAATCGTGCGCGTCCTGAAGATACAATGCAACTCTTGGAAACATGGAAACCTCCTGGATAAATATTGGGTTGGGTTAAGGTTGTACTGGAGTGTTCTCCATCTGCTTTAGAATTTCTAAATCTTCTGGTATGTCGAGATCCAGTCCAAAAGAAGGCAAGCGGCAAATGGTATGCTTGATCCCAAACTTTTCGGCTTGCAGCAGATGCCTTTGAAATGAACCTGGACCATATGAATATTCAACCAGTCCTGGTGGACTGATAAACAAAGCGTTGGTGCCATCCTCTCTTCTATCGGGTGCAATTACCATTTCTGGTGGATGACCAATATGGGAAAGGAAAACACCAAGATCTGCAGAAGAAATTAGCGGTAAGTCAGCAGGTAGGATCAAAACACCATTCGCAGCGTATGCCTGAGCAACAATTGTTGCTCTCCGTATTGCTGCATTCAATTCTGGGCTACCATCTTCTTGGACGGTACGTGCTTTATGTGCCCTTGCCAGAGATAATGCAGAAGGGTCTCGGCTGATAACCAGGGTTGCTTCAATTTCTGGTACCTCACGCAATACTTTTAAAGTATTATTTAACATACTGTAATTTAATAATGCCCGTTCATCTTCTGATAAGATCCCAGCTAATCGAGATTTGCCCCGGCGTAATGGCTTGACAGGCACAATTGCCCAAACACCCATACAATTATCTCCCTAAAAAATTGAGGCGCTGAAGTCCAGTATTTCTTTGGCCAAACGCTCACGATCAGAGCCGTTACCCATAAGCGTGTTCGTGATCAAAGTCATTATACCCCAGTCATTTATTTGTGATGCCTGCAGCGCATCCTGATTATCGATGACAAGTGCGTGAATTAATCCGTGATAGGATTGCGCTACTGCAATTGCTGATGGTTCAATTCCCAGTTCAGCATACATCTTGGCTGCAGGACCTTTGACTGTTAGTCCGCCAATAATTGGCGAAACAGCAATAACCTTCTTATGTAAAATATGCTCCCGAATTCCTGGAATGCTAAGAATCGGATTGATACTGACCCAAGGGTTGGATGGGCAAATCACGATCAAGTCCGCCGATTCAATTGCGTCAATAACACCATCAGCTGGTTGGGCATTCGCCTTACCTTCAAAGCGGAATCCAGCTACCATCGGTTCACATCGCTGATGAACAAAATATTCCTGGAAGGCTAATTCATTACCCTCCTTTGTCAGAACGACAGTAGCAACGCGATCATCTGTCATTGGAAAGATTCGGACCCTCACACCCCAGGTTTTGCAAAATTTTGCAGTAATTTCGCTTAATCGCCAACCTTGTTCTAAGTAAAAAGTTCGCATAATGTGGGTAGCCAGGTCATTGTCCCCAAGGTGAAACCAATCAGCACCGCCTAATCTGCGAATTTCATCGAAAACATTCCAACTTTCATCAGCACGACCCCAGCCTGACGTTGGATTGGCCTTCCCCGCCAAGGTATAACACACAGTATCCAAATCCGGACAGATATACAATCCCAAATGTTGAAAATCATCCCCGGTATTTACGATAACGCTTAGCGAGTTAGGGTGTAGGACTTGGGCTAAGCCCTCAACCAATTTAGCTCCTCCAACTCCACCCGCCATTGCTATTACTTTCATTGAACCTCTTTGCCAAAAAGTAGCTCTTGTGCCACACCAGCCTCGTCCCCAATTTGATAGGCTATTGCCAGGTTATTAATTACAACCTCGGACTCCCAATTTTCAAATGCCATTTCTTCGATGATGGAGGATAGAACTATAGGAGACAATGGATTATAAGCAATCGTTATATGTGGGATCCATCTTTCACTGGTATAGTATGGGCTAAGCTCGATACCATACTCATTGCATGTCACCCAAATCTTTTGATGAATTTGATTTAAGGTTTCATTGCGTACAATGGTTAAATAGATAATTGGCTGGAGCCCTGGAAAAATTCCGACCCCTGAAATTGATATTTTGAATGGTTGCGAAGAGATAGAAATCTTAGTCAAAGCATCTTGAATGTTCTCTATTTGATAATTCACAGCTACCTGCCATGAAAAGTGTGGATATTGTGGTGAGGTTAGCCCGTATTTACCAACAATATCACAGGCTCTTTTCCAAATCAACCGAGCGCTTTTGTCGTTAATAACATCCAACAGTGAGACGATTCCAAATGCTTGCTTAGTCATACATCACCGAAACATATCCTGATCTTTAGGTCGAATTATCTCAGACATAGAACCATTTCTCATGGGATAGGGAAATCCTCTTACAATAACGGCCGGGGTTCCTTCGCCAGCCTGCCCCATAACCAGCGAAGCAGCTGCGGCCAATTCATCCGCTGTTCCAACAGTTGTAATCTGCAACTTATATCCAAAAAGGTCAGGGACGCCTCTTAGGTCCATTAATCCGGGCATGCCGGATAGCCCAATCGCTACACCGACTGTACCCAAACGCCAGGCTCTTCCATGTGAATCAATGATGAGCACTCCAATGTGTATTTTTGTTGATTCATAAATGGCTATGCGCATTTTATCGGCAGACAGATCAGGATTTTCAGGCAGGAGTAGCACCCAATCTTCTGCACTTCCCCCCAGGTTATTGACATTGGAATGATCAATGCCTGCGCTGGCACATACGAATCCCAGGCGATGTTCGACTATAATGCTGCCTGGTCTGCAACGTAAGACTTCCTTGCTTTCATTGAGAATTAACTCAATCAGTCGGGGATCTTTTTTAGTTTCGGCAGCAAATTCTTGAGCTTTTTGAGAAGGGCTGATTGAATTTAAGTTGACATATCTTCCTTCTGCTTTGGAAACTATTTTCTGTGCCAGCACTAAGATATCTCCGTCTTTTAATTCCATCTCAGACATGGATAAACAAGAGAGGATAATCGCTGCCAGGTCATCTCCAGGGCGAATCAGGGGAATTCCAGGAATCGGGTACAACGTCAACGTCATGCTTCATCCGGTCGTGGCACACCGGTAATCCGAATCCCGGCAGAGGCCACTCCAAATTGTTTGTTGATATTAATCAAAATAGAGGTCATCCCTTCAACAACAACAGAATTCTCCAAGACTCCAGCATCCCAACCGACGAGACCAGCAGCCTTCACCAATTCAAGCACAACTGCCCGAGCCGATTTTCCACTTCCACACACCAAGACATCACAATTTACAGGTTCATTGTGAAGCAGATGCTCGTAAGAAATATTTTGAAAAGCTGCAACCACTTGAACATTTTCGCCTAAAATTTGTTGAGATTCCAGGCTTGCGCTACCAGCTTCCGGCATTTGTACCTTGGTCACTTTTGGTGGAACAAGGGGCACAGTTACATCGACAAATATTTTTCCCTGTACATAAGGTTTAATCGCCTCAAGCATTTGCTTATGAACAGCAAAAGGAACGGTCATTACCACCAGATTCGCTTTTTCTGCCGCAACTTCATTTAGCATTCCTAATACAGAAATTCCTTCTGGTAATAAGTCTGAAATTTCTGCCGCAGCAGCTTCAGCTTTTTCAATTTGTCGGGACCCGATTATCACTTCAAAGCCTGCCTTAACCCAACGATAAGCAAGCCCTTTTCCCTCTTTGCCTGTTCCACCAAGAATTGCGATCGTCTTTGGTAATACGATTCCACTAGATTCTGACATTCTATCTCTCCAATTATCTTAGAATTGAGCCTCATAACGTTGCCATACATCTGGGGCAATCTGACGTGCCTCAAAGCATATCTTTTCCTCATCTAGTGTAAGTAATTCTCGATCTTTCATCAACACTTTTCCATTTACGATGGTTGTCGTAATCATGCTTTCATTAAATCCAAAAACAATTTGCCATGGCAAGTTTCCGATCGTTAAAGGTGTATAAGGCTGATAATCTACAAGAATCAGATCAGCTGCAGCTCCAGGAGCGATCAAACCAACAGGCGGACAATTGAAGATCGCTCCGACCAAATCCCTGTTATTATAAATCGCCATATTAGCAATCAGGTCAGCCGGCATCCATCGAGGATCTAAGTGGAATAATTTATGCGCAAGGTAGGCTGCTTTCCATTCATCCCACATTGTATTTGAAAATCCATCATTTCCCAATCCTACTCGAATTCCCATTCTTACCATATCACTAATTTCAGGCAATCCAACAGCATTGTTCATGTTTGATCGTGGTTGATGTGTCACCCAAGTTTTCGTTTCAGCCAATATCTCCATCTCCCGGGCATCGATATGAACAGCATGCACAACAATGGATTTTTTCCCCAATAGACCATGCATATTCAATCGATCCACGACTCTCAGCCCGGTTTTCTGGAGGCTGTCGTATTCGTCAATAGAATGCTCTGCTACGTGGACATGAAATCCTATGTCAGTTGGTGCAGCTGCCTGGCATTCAGCAAGCGTTTCTTCACTTAAGGTTAAGCTGGCATGCAGCCCAAAAGTCGCTGACAGTAGGCCTCCAGCATTATCTTGCGCCACTTTTCTGGCAAACCGTACATTTTCAAGGATTCCCGCTTTGGTTCCTTTTAATCCGTTACGATCAGTTACCTCGTAACAAAGAGCAGCGCGCACTCCAGCAGCTAATGTTGCGTCAGCCAGTAAATCCAAAGATCCTTCAATACAATTAGGCGATGCGTGATGATCAATTAAGGTGGTGGTGCCATGCCGGATTGCGTCAATCAGGCATACCAAGGCCGAGTACTTCACACTTTCTGGATTTAAAGCTTTATCCAGCGGCCACCATAATTTTTCCAAGATTTTTGGGAAAGCATCAGGGGCCGATCCATGAAGTGCCATTCCCCTGGCGAAGGCACCATAAAAGTGTGTATGTGCACAAATATTTCCTGGCATAACATATTGACTATGCGCATTTATCTGTTCTTCTGTCTTGTTCTTTTCCAGCAGTTCTGAACTCGGTCCAATTTCCTTAATGATTCCATCTCTGATCAAGATCCCGTAATCCTCTAGAATCCGATTCGGATTCTCCCAGGTAATGACTTTGGCGTTCGTGATCAGCATGCTATTCTCCTAATTTTTGTTGACAAATAGCCAATGCGATTTCTTCCTGGTCCACTGGCAATTTGTCGATTCTTATTCCAACCGCATGATAGATAGCATTGGTGATGGCGGGTGTGGTTGGAATGCTAACGATTTCACCCACCCCTTTTGCCCCAAACGGACCGGTTGCAACCGGGTGCTCTACAATGATGGATGTAATTTCTGGCGTCAACATGATCCCAGGCACTCGATAGCGAGCCAACCGATCAGTAACAACTTTGCCTTCTTCGGTTATGAAATGCTCCGTCAAAGCGTTCCCCAAACCCATCATCACGCCACCTTCAATTTGCCCCTGCAATCCGAGTGGATTGATAGCGCTACCCACATCCGTTGCCGCAATCACTCTCAGCACTTGAACTTCTCCCGTGATCTTATCCACTTCCACTTCCGCTGCTTGTGCCGCGAACGAGAAAGCAAAATGCATATCGCCACCTTCACCAAGTGGCGTGGTTTTTGGGGCTTCATATTCAAAAAAAACTTTTAACGGTTGTTTATCAGAAACTAACTCCTCTGCAATTTCTGACATCTGCAAGACGTGATCATTCAACCTGATCTCACCCTGGACAAATTGTATCTGGCTTGGGGGAACATCATATTTCTCAGCCAGATATGCTGTAATTTTTTGTTTCATCGCCTGGGCTGCATATCGGGCAGCATTTCCACTTACGTACGTTTGTCTCGAGGCTGTCGTTGGACCGCCATCAGGAGTTAGATCAGTATCTGACAATAAGACGCTAACCTGCGATGTAGGTAGCTCAAGTTCTTCGGCAACAATCAATTGAAGCACAGTGACCAATCCTTGGCCTATTTCAGCAGAGGATGTTCTAACTTCAAAATGACCATCTTGATACAATTCTATTTCAGCTCCAGCCTTATCTGGCGCGCCTCCGCCTAGGCCAGTATTTTTATACGCAACTGCAAACCCCCAGGCGCGAACTTTTCGAGGATTTCCCTGGACGGATTGTGGCAGAAATGGATCCCGTCCACAGGCCAGGTCACGCATCACTGTCTCAACCCGATCAATGCACTCAATCAAACCAACACTATCCTTCAATATTTGCCCGGTATTGGTCACACTTCCAACTTTGAGGGCGTTGATTCGTCTTACATCAACCGGATCTATGTCCAATTCTTCAGCAAGCATATCCATCATAGATTCGATGGCAAAAGCAGATTGGGTCACACCGAAACCTCGAAATGCACCCGCAGGCGGATTATTCGTGTACATAGCATAGCAATCCGCTTTGGCATTCATAATTTCATAGGGCCCAGAGGAATGGGTGGTCGCCCGGGTTAATACCTTTTCGCCCAAAGATGCATAAGCTCCTGTATCACCATATAGCTCAGTTTCTACCGAGATCAATTTCCCCTGACTGTTTGCGCCCATTTTCACACGGATCTGGGTTGCATGCCTTTTGGGATGAACCAATAGACTTTCATGGCGGTCAAATAGAATCTTGACTGGTCGACCAGTCTTCCAGGTTAATAAGGCAGCATGAATTTGACTCATGATATCTTCCTTACCGCCAAATCCTCCCCCAATCAACATTCCGATAATGCGGACACGTTCTTCCGGCCAGCCCAAGGCAGCTGCCACCTGTTTCCGGTCTGAGTATGGAATTTGAGATCCGACATACACTTCCATCCTGCCATCTTCTGTTAATTTTGCAATAGAGCATTCTGGTTCAAGGAAGGCATGATCAGTGGCAACAGTATGAAAAATGTGCTCCAAGATTATTTCTGCATGATCAAATCCTTCTTGTAAATCGCCCTTGCGCACTTTAATGTGCTTCAACATGTTCCCTTTTGGGTGAAGTTGTTCCTCTGCAATTCTGGATTGGACTGCATCTTTGATAACTGGACGGGGTTCATAATCCACTTCGATTAAATTCAAAGCTTGGTTCGCGATTTCCTCAGACTCTGCAGCCACAATCGCTAGCGCGTCACCAACATATCGGACTCGTTCTCCAACACCGACCATTACCGGCCAATCTGAAATCACAAGGCCATGCCAATGGCTACCGGGAATATCTTCGGCTGTCAGCACTGCCTGCACACCTTTCAGTCCGCGAGCTTTTTCGACATCCAATCGCTTGACAATCGCATGCGGAATACCGGCTCTCAAAGTTCTTCCGAAGAGCATTCCGGGAAAATTCAGATCGTCAGTAAAAATTGCGTGACCTGTAACTTTTGCTCTGGCATCCGGTCTGGCTGTAACCCTCCCCACAGTTTGATGTTTGTAAATGGATTCTTGAATCTCCGGCGGTTCTACAGGTTCACCAGTCCGGACTGATTTTGCTGCTGCCAGGATGGCTCTTTCAATAGTCGGATACCCCCCACACCGGCAGAGTGTATCTTTCAATGCGTTTCTGATTTCACCCCGGTCTGGATTAGCATTCATTTTAATTAGACTAGCTGCAGTTATGATCTGCCCGGGAATGCAGAATCCACATTGCACCGCCCCATGCAAGATAAAAGCTTCCTGTAGTGGATGGAGCACGCCTTCTTGTTCCAACCCTTCTATCGTCACGACATCTTTATGATGAGCTTTTGCTGCAGGGTAAGTGCAGGATAAAATCGGTTCTCCATCAAGTAAAACCGTACAAGCTCCGCACTCTGCTTCATTACAACCCACTTTTGTACCGGTAAGCTTCAGTTGTTTACGTAAAAGCTCCACTAGCATTTCCCCGGGAGCAATATCAACTTCATGCCTTACGCCATTGACGCGGATCTCAATCTTGGTAATCTCGGTTTCCATTCTTTACCTCTATTGCTCAAAACTTCGCATCCAAGCTTTCTGGAAAACATCCTCCAAAAGCCCGGCTGTCAGGTGCTTACGATACTCCGCCGAAGCCCGCCTTGGGCTGGAACGATAATGAACTTGTTCTAGAATGGCAATTGCAGTTTCTTTCAAAACTTCGACGGTCGGCTCCCGTCCCTTCATCACCTCGGCAGCAGTCGAACAAAGGATGGGAACAGGGCCGGCTGGGCCAACTGCAATTCGGCAATCCCTGATTTTTTCTTCATCCCTTTCTAGCCAGATCGCCAGATTAAGAATCGGCAATGCGACACCCTGGGGCCGCATAATTCGGCTGAAAGCCGAAGCCTGGCCAGTTTTTCGCAAGGAGATATGAAATTCAGAGATGATTTCTACAGGGGATAAAGTCGATTGGCCGGGTCCTTTGAAGACCTCTTGCACAAGGACTTCCTTAACCCCGGAAGGACTAGCAATCATAATTACTGGCTGTAATGCCATCAGCGCAATCATTCCATCAGCAGCTGGTAAAGCATGGCTCACGTTTCCACCAAGCGTCCCTGTATTACGAACTTGAGGACCACCAACTAGTCCACATGCATCATAAAGGGCAGTAGCCTGTTGAAAAACTAGCCCTGATGTAGCGATTTTTTTAAGAGGAACCGCTGCTCCGATGATTAGTTTTTCATTATGAATTTCTAGTCTTTGTAATTCTGGAATTTGATTGAGATCCACAAGGTTATCAACAGGTGGATGGTGTCCTTGCTGCAACTCCAACAGCAAATCAGTTCCGCCTGCAATCAGGCGGCTCGTCCCAGGTGCAAATTGCAGCACCTCTAGTGCCGAATGAATCGATTGGGGAAGATAATAATGTTTCCAGTTTGCCATAGGATCCGGTGGAGCACAGGAAGGCGGCACTTTTCGACGATCCTTAGACTTTGGATCGACGCCGATTCAAGTTTGACTTGAACCGACCACCGAGTCCTCTCTCACATTATTGTAGCATAACGTTAACCCCAACGCTACAAGGAAACTAATTATCGCTTATAATCCAAAGAACTTATTATTGAGGAGAATTTCAGTATGTCTCTGGATCAGGCATTAGCATACGCGAAGACCAACCACCAGCGCTTTTTAGATGAGCTTATTCAGCTCGTTAGGATTCCATCAATATCAACCGATCCCGAAAATAAAGAGACGATGCAACAAGCAGCCATCTATATAGCTCACCAATTGACCGGTCTGGGTTTCCTAAAAGTCCAAACCTTTCCAACCGGCCTTCACCCAATCGTCTATGGAGAGCGGATGGATGGGGGAAAAGACGCTCCTACTATTTTGATTTATGGTCATTATGATGTTCAACCAACCGACCCGATCGATCTTTGGGTTTCAGATCCGTTCTCTCCGCAGGTTCGAGATGGTTTCTTGTACGGGCGCGGCGCCTCAGATATGAAGGGTCAAGTGATTGCTTCTCTAAAAGCTATTGAAGCAGTTTTGAGCCAGGGAAAATTGCTGGTGAATGTCAAATATCTGGTTGAAGGTGAAGAAGAAATCGGTTCACCCAATTTGACCAGTTTTCTGAAGGAACACGCCGAACTTCTTAAGTGCGATATTGCCTTGAACCCGGATTCGGGCATGATATCTCCGGAAGACCCGACCATCGTTTATTCACTGCGTGGGTTGGCTTATTTTGAAATCAGGATTTACGGACCTGATCACGATTTGCATAGTGGAGTATTTGGCGGTATCGTGCACAATCCCGCACAAGCATTATGTGAATTGATTGCCGGTATGCACGATTCTCAAAATCGGATAACCCTGCCAGGCTTTTATGATCATGTTAATCCAATTAGCGATGAAGAACGCGTTCAACTTGCCCGACTTCCCATGAATGATCAGTATTATTTGGATCAGACGGGAGCTCCTGCCGTTTGGGGTGAGGCAGGATACAGCGCCACCGAACGCATTGGCGCCCGCCCGACACTGGAGGTTCACGGCTTGTATTCAGGGTTTACCGGTAAGGGATCTAAAACGGTGATCCCATCATGGGCGATGGCCAAGATTTCGACCCGATTGGTTCCCAACCAGGATCCTGATGATGTCAGAAAAGGCATGATGGCATACATGCAACAACATGCCCCTGACACTATTCGCTGGGAAGTTATCCCAATGCAAGGGGGCTTCGCCTCTCTTTCAGATGTAAAAGTACCTACAGCCATAGCATTAGCAGATGCTTTGGAAAGCGTTTGGGGAAAACCACCTCTTTATAAGCGAGAAGGCGGAAGCGTACCCGTAGTAGCAGATATGCAGAAATATTTGGGAGTCGATTCTGTGATAACCGGTTTTGGCTTGCCAGATGATAATATCCACGCTCCCAATGAGCGGTTGCATTTGCGCACCTGGGAACTCGGCATCCAAGCCTTGATTCGATTCTTCTTTAATTTGTCATAAGTTTTAAGGAGATTAACGGTATGGCGAAATCACGAATGCCCTCGTATGGAGGGCAAGCTTTATTCGAGGGAGTTCTAATGCGCGGCTCGCACTATCTTGCGGCTGCCATGCGAGCCCCCAATGGCGATATTATCATTCAAACTGAACAACTTAGTGGAATTTATCAAAGCCGCCTGCGCAAGATCCCTTTTCTCCGCGGCCTTGTGATTCTCTGGGATGCATTAGGACTTGGCACAAAATGGTTAACCATCTCCACCAATTTACACGCCGAAAAAGAGGAGGATAAAATTGAAGGGAAGGGACTAACTCTAGTCTTGATCTCTTCTTTGGCGATCAGCTTGGGTTTATTTTTCTTGTTACCAGCAACGCTGGGAAAGTTGATCGAAAATTGGCTGGGCTGGTCTGCCTGGGGTGGATATGCTGTTGAAGGCTTATTAAGGCTTTTGATACTTATCGGATACATCTGGGGGGTTGGGAGGTCGAAGGAAATAGCCCGATTCTTTGGTTACCACGGCGCTGAGCACAAAACGATCAACGCCTTTGAAGCCAAATCCGTTTTGACAACTGACGAAGTGTCCAGGTTTTCCTTGCAACATCCTAGATGTGGTACGGCCTTCATGCTCACGCTGGTCGTCTTTTCAATCATCTTTTTTTCCTTATTTGGTCCCCTTCCACTTGGTTGGAGATTGGTCACCCGAGTTCTCTTTGTCCCTCTACTGGCCAGCCTGGCTTATGAATATCTTCGATTTACGGCCGATCATCTCGAAAATCCATTAATTAGATTACTGGTTATTCCTAATTTAGCCTTGCAGGGGCTGACTACCCGCGAACCTTCACCGGATATGCTGGAGATATCCATTGCCGCTTTTGAGGCAATGCACGCAAAAGAATTGGAGTATGAAACTCAACCCACTTGACGTTTTCCTCTTCGAGGCTATACTCAATCTAACACTTGGTTGAGGTTTTTCGATGAAACAGTGGCAATCTGTAACCCTTGGCGTATTGGTTGGCCTTATCGCATCTGCATTAATCTTATTGGTATCCACTCCGCCACGTGGTGAGCCGATCACGCTTGTTTCACAACCAACGCCTGGAAATATTACGATCTTTGTCACTGGAGCCATTCAAAATCCAGGGATTTACACCCTCTCGTATGGCAGCCGGGCGGTGGACGCAGTCCAGGCAGTCGGTGGTATGCGATCGGACGCAGACCAGTCGGCGATCTACCTAGCAGCCCGCCTGAAAGATGGTGATAAATTACTGGTACCGTACATACCTACAGAATACCCAAATAAGATGGAGGATTTCCCCACTCCTGCCATGCTAACTCTTTCCCCGGAAAAACCGCTGAATATCAATACAGCCATGGTGGAAGATTTGGATCTTCTTCCAGGTATTGGCTCATCCAAGGCGGCAGCCATAATAACATACCGCGAAAAGCATGGAGATTTAAGCGCATTGAGGATATTCAAAACGTAACTGGCATAGGGCCAGCGATTTTTGAACAAATCAGGGATTTAATTACCATAGAACCGGTACTGTAATTTACTGATTGAAGGCTTTTCTTGAATTTTGGAGGAAAAATGGATTTAAAAACATCTCTTGAAAATGATCTAAAGGACGCAATGCGTTCTAATGACGAGGTAAAACGAAGAACATTACGAATGGTTCTCTCAGCAGTAAAGCTTTCTGAAATTGAAAAAGGCGCTAAATTAGAAGAGGCTCTTATCATAGCTATTCTTCAAAAAGAAATTAAAGGCCGGAACGAGGCTATTTCGGATGCGGAACGCGCCAATCGTCCTGACCTGATCAGTGAAAACCAGGCTGAAATTCGCGTACTTGAGACCTACCTACCAAAACAAATGGAGGAAAGTGAACTGCGAGCCCTAATTCAGTCTGTGATTCTGGAAATTGGTGCGACTGGTCCGGCAGATATGGGAAAAGTGATCAAAGCAGTTTTCCCAAAGGTGCAAGGGCGCGCACCAAACGATCGGGTTTCTGCGATAGTTCGACAACTACTTCAAATCTAAATGATTGCCTGGATTAGTAGGAGATTTCAAACCAAACGCAGGAGAATGATAGCAAAAACAATCATTCTTCTCAGCGTTTGCGTCTCGGCTTTGGCCATTCTGCTCACTCCCATTTCTATCCGCCCCAGTGTTTTTCCAATCAAGGAAGGAGAGGTATCCTCCCAGGACATTCAAGCACCGCATGAATTAACTTACGTTTCCAACTTCTTAACCGAACAGGCTCAAACGAACGCCTTGAATGCTGTTGAACCGATCTATTTACCTGCAGATCCCGGGATTACTCGCATTCAAATTGAGAAGTTGCGTGCTGCTCAAATTTATATTTCGAATATTAAAGCAGATGCATTTAGTAGTATCGAACAACAAGAGTTCGATCTTAGCTCCATTACTGACCTTGAACTGACATCCGAAGAGATTTCGAGTATCCTTTCGCTGAATGGAACCCTTTGGGAGGAAATCCAAGATGAATCCTTGATGGTTCTTGAACAAGTGATGCGTGCGACAATCCGCGAAACTACCCTTCAAGACGCACTCAGAAATATCCCCACTCTGATCTCTCTTTCACTTCCACAGAATCAAGCAAATATTGTTGCTGCTCTTGTTAAGCCTTTTGTTATTCCGAACAGCTTGCCCAGTATGGAGCAAACAGAAGTTGCACTTCAGGCAGCCATAGATTCAGTGTCACCTGTAACTAGATCGTACGCATCCGGAGAGATCATCGTTCGGCGTGGACAGGTGATCTCACCTTTGGCCTGGGAAGCCCTTACGCAATTTAACCTAATCCAACCAGAAGATAATTCCAAGAACATTATTTCAGCAATTATCATGATAGCCCTTCTGGCAGGTTTTGTTATTCTTTATTTTCGTTATCGATCCGGTCAGGTAGTATCAAGTTTGCGCTATCTTTCAATTATTGCTCTCTTATTCCTAATTTTCTTCATATCAGCACGCTTTTTGATTCCCAACCGGGTTGTCATGCCTTATCTCTTCCCTTTGGCAGCCTTCAGTCTTACACTTTCGTGCGTCTTCTCAGTTGAACTTGGGTTGATTTTTTCCTTGATCCTGGGAATCCTTACTGCATTTAACGTTACAAACAGTCTCGACCTAGGCGTTTTTTACATTTTATCAAGTATGGTCGGAGTCCTTACACTTGGAAAAGCCCAACGCATTTCTAACTTCATCCTATCAGGTGTCATGATTGGTGTGAGTGGCACAGCAGTGATTTTAGCATATCGTTTACCAGGTACGATTGATTTGATTGGACTGGCGACATTAGTAGGCGCTGGGTTCTTCAACGGGATTGCTTCAGCCAGTCTAACGATCCTACTACAATATTTGATTTCTCAAATGCTTGGTTTAACTACACCAATGCAGCTTTTGGAGCTGCAGCGTCCGGATCATCCCCTTTCCAAGTTTATTCTTCAAAATTCTCCAGGCACTTATCAACACAGTTTGCAGGTAGCTAATCTGGCAGAACAAGCCGCCGAAGCCATCGGGGCAGATCCCTTGCTTACCCGGGTTGGTGCCATTTACCACGATGCCGGCAAAGCGGTCAATCCAACCTTTTTCGTAGAAAATCAGATCACCGGGACAAATCCACACGATTCGCTGGATCCATATACCAGCGCTGGGATTATTCTTCGGCATGTGACGGATGGGGCTGAGTTGGGTCGGAAATTCCGATTGCCTCGTCGCCTGGTTGATTTTATGTTGGAACACCACGGCACCCTGATCACCCGTTATCAATATGCACGTGCGGTTACAGCAGCCAATGGAGACGAATCACAGGTGGACATCAAATTATTCCGCTATCCAGGTCCCTGTCCAAAATCCCGAGAAACCGCCCTTCTGATGTTGGCAGATAATTGCGAAGCCCGTGTGCGTGCCAATCCGCCAAAAGACGAACAGAGCTTACGGGAGATGATCCTGCAAGCTTTCGATTATGTTCAACAGCAGCATCAACTCGATGATACTCGCCTTTCCATCCGGGATTTACATCTCATAGCTGAATCATTCTTTCATACATTGCAAAATATGTACCATCCCCGAATTCCCTATCCGGATTTTAAGCAAACTCCACCATCTGAAGTCATTTCCCACCTGTCTGAAAGTGAAGTAAAGGTCAAATGATCAATTTTGATATTCAGAAACCGTTTATCGAATCCATCGATCAAGCACGCCTTACACACGTTATACAGACTACCCTGCAGGTTGAGAAAATATTTGGCGAGATCGAATTATCCCTGGTTGTTGGCGATGACGAACAAATTCGTGCATTAAATTTGGAATATTTGGGAAATGACACCCCAACGGATGTACTCTCTTTTCCTTCTGATGAATTGGATCCAGATACCGGCCTTCGCTATATTGGGGACATAATCCTCTCCCATCCCCGGGCTACAGAACAGGCAGCTCTGTCGGGTCATTCCACAACTGCGGAAATTGAACTGCTGGTTGTTCACGCCGTTCTGCATTTACTGGGGTACGACCATGCTGAACCAGGCGAGAAAGTTCAAATGTGGGCTGTGCAAAATTCCATTTTGAATCAACTTGGCACACCTCTAAAAGTCTTTCCTGAATAATCCATGAGAGAATTTTTAAAAACACGCGTTAAGGCTTTTCAATACGCATTTTCAGGACTTTGGATGGCCTTTCGCACTCAGAAAAATACCTGGATTTATCTGGTGGTAACCGTAGCGGTTCTCTTCCTGTCATTGGTATTTCAAATTTCTTCCATTGAATGGGCAATTATTACCATCACTATCGCATTTGTTTGGACTTCTGAAATAATCAATACATCTATCGAAACCATTATCAACCTTGTCAGCCCGGATCACCATCCCCTGGCCAAGGCTGCAAAAGACCTGGGTGCTGCTGCAGTTCTGGTTGCTGCCATTTCCTCTGTGTTTGTCGGCATTTTTATTCTTGGCCCACCTCTCTGGGAAATTATCGTCCAAGCACTATCCCACTAGAAGGAATGATGTCATTCATTTTTGGCATGGTCGGCTCCTCAAATTCAATCCCGAAGAAGCCCTGGCGGCACAGCTGCGTAACCATAGATTTTAAAAATCTCCGGGTATTTACCCGGAGATTAGCGTATTGAGTTGCCGATTTTATAAATATTCTCTAAGGTTATGCTCAACAGCATACGCAGCAGCCTCTGCCCGGTTACTGACGCCTAGTTTGGATAGGATGCTGCTAACATAATTACGCACCGTGCCTTCTCCAAGAAAGAGCGATTTTGCAATTTCGCGGTTAGTTTTTCCCTCGGAGACCAGCAGTAAAACATGCTTTTCCTGCTGGCTTAAGTTGGCAAATGCAGATGCTTCTTCTTCCTTCACTGCTCTCCGAACTTCTTGAAAAACTCGTTGTGTTACCGCAGGATCTAACATGGCCTCCCCGCGGTCCACTGCTTCCAATGCCTTAATCAGGTCTTCTCCACCAATTTGCTTGAGCACATAACCGCTGGCTCCAGCTCGGATAGCTGAGAAAAGCATCTCGTCTTCCGCATAGGATGTGAGCATCACAACCCGTGTTTCAGGAAAGCTTCGAGTGATTTCTTCGCAGGCTTCAATTCCAGATGCCCCCGGCAGGCGAATATCCATCAACACTAAATCAGGCCTGGTTCGGCTCACCTGCTCAATTGCTTCTCGAGCATTTCCGGCTTCCCCCACAACTTCAAATTGAGGGTTATGTTCAAGCAGTGCTTTCAGTCCAAGACGGACAACTTCATGATCATCAACCAGCAAAACACGATGTTTTGTCATTTTTTTCTTCCTCAGAGGTGAGTATAATAAAGAGTGTCAAATTTAGCAAGTTCAGTCCAATTATCACATGATATATAAGCCCCCACGAGTAACCACCATGTGGTAAACTAACATGTTCCTGCGAGGTTAGTATGAATGATCAAAATCCGACTAAAGTAATTTACATTGAAGATGACCTGGAAATGATCGATTTGGTGGTGATGATACTTCAACGCCGTGGGTTTTCAGTTCAAGGCGCACATGGAGGAAGACAAGGTTTGGAAATGGTCCTTGCCGATCCTCCGGACCTAATCCTCTTGGATCTGATGATGCCAGATATCGAAGGCTGGGATGTATATCAACAAATTAAAGCCAATGAAACAACCTGTAATATTCCAGTTATCGTAATTACTGCACGAGCTCAACCAATAGACCGTGTATTGGGAATCCATGTGGCCAGAGTTCAGGAATACATCTGCAAGCCATTTCGGCCTCAGGAATTACTGGATAGCATCGACCGCGTTATGTCCGGGAACAATTCAGAAGAACAGGTGTAGCCTTTGGCAAACCGCAGAATTCAGATCATAAACACCTCTGCTGCCAACACCCCTTTACTGGATGGGATTTTCTGTCAATCCTTTTTCTGCCGTCTCAAGGGGTTAATGTTCTGTAGATCCATCAGCGATAATTTCGGTTTACTCCTGGCAGATAGCACAGAAAGCCGGATCAATTCTGCCATCCACATGTTTTTTATGAATTTTGACATCGCAGTGATTTGGATGGATCGGAATTTCCAGGTTATTGATGTAAAGATTGCCAAAAAAGGGCATGCTTACTACGCACCAATCCGTGCCGCAAAATATACTTTAGAAACTGATGTAAAAAATTTTTCTTATTTCCACGCAAGCGACCAATTAAAGGTAATCTATGTTGATTAAACGCCTCGCGATATTATTTCTGTTATTCTTATTTATTCCGTTTCCAGTCCAAGCACAATCCGTCGAGTACCCGGTATATGTCGTACAATCTGGCGATTCATTGAATGCAATCGCGGTCCTATTTAGTACCACGACAGATGAGATCATCAGCCTTAATAACATTCAGGATCCAAATTTTATTTCTGAAGGAACACCTCTTTACATTCCAGGACTGCAGGGGATCTCTGGAATGTTGATAAAAACCACTATTCCAATCGGTCAAACATACTTTTCGATAGCGAAAGTTAATGCTTTGTCGATGGAACAACTGATCCGAATTAACCGCCTAACCAGCCCAAACGAAATCTTTTCTGGTGCGACCCTGATTTCTGCTCAACCTTCAGATGATTTACTACTCAGTCCATTTGTTTCGATTCAATCTGGAAAAACGTTGCTGGAAACTGCTGCCTTGCACAAGGTTTCAACCTCCTCTCTTCTCAGACAAAACAATATGAAGGGTTCCTGGGATTTGGTTGACAACCAGGTTTTTTATTCTCAGCAAACTCAAGATGTCCGTAGCACCTTTCCTCAAAATTCTTCGATAAAGGATATCAACATTTCCCCATTACCTCTGATGCAGGGGAAAACAATTGTGATTACAGTTAAAACTACCGAGCCTTTATCGTTGACCGGATTATTAAACGGACATTCACTGAACTTCTTTCCAAATGGAGAGAATGAATACATTGCATTGCAGGGCATCCATCGCCGGGCAGAAATTGGTGTTACAGATTTTTCAATTTCAGCCAATATTGCCAGCAAAGAGATTTTTTCATTTACACAAAACGCTTTATTGGTGGCCGATTATTTCCCGCGTGACAATATGCTTTATGTAGATCCACGCTTGATGGATCCGGCAATAACAGAACCTGAAGATCAACTTGTGCAGAATATTACCACTTTGGCAACTCCCATCCATCAATGGGATGGTTATTTTTACAAACCCCTGGATAGTATTGATTGTACGACCTCTGTCTTTGGGAGTACCCGCGCTTATAATGATAGCGAGTATGTCTATTCACATTCCGGGGCAGATTTTGTTGTTTGCACCAGCAACTTGAACATCTATGCGGTTGCTCCAGGCACGGTGGTTCATGCAGACTTCCTGGATGTGCGCGGTAACGCTGTCATTATTGATCATGGGTGGGGGGTTTTCAGTGGATATTGGCATCAATCCCAGCTTATGGTTAAGGTGGGAGATCGTGTAGACGCTGGACAAATCATCGGTCTCGTTGGTACCACCGGGAGAAGCAACGGCGCTCATCTTCACTTAGAAGTATGGGTTGGCGGAGTCCAGGTTGAACCGATGGATTGGCTAACCAAAATATATCCCTGAATCAACCTTCCCAGATAACCTTTGGTATAATAAATTTAGGTAAGTTTTTTACAAAATTGTTTGGAGCAGAATTGTAGATGATGAAAATTTCAAGCCTCTCCATCCGCCCGGATTACTGGTCGGACTTCCAGATTTCTCAAGAAGATATAGATTTTATTTACAATTTTCTCCTTGAAATAGAAACACCACAGACCCCAGTAGAACTCGTTCGAGCCTTAGTTCAAAATCGCATCGATCAAGAGAAGAACCTGATTACCAATCAGGTAAAATCGGGTGGTTACATCTATCTTCCGAAAGATCAACATCAAATTGGCCAAACACTCAGCTTCCCACTTCGAAATTGGCAAAAGGGTACAGTTTCTGCTGTTCGTGCTGGTAACAATCCGGAATTAGGTCCATTTAATGTCATCGAAGTTAAATTTCAAGATAATGAATCCTGTAATTTTGCCAGTTGTTTGGAATCTCACCCTCTAAACCAACCAATATCCATCGATGACAACGACCCCAATTTGAATATTGAATCAGTGATAACAATATTTGGAGAAGGTCTCAACACACTGCTCTCAGAAGAACTGGAAAGTAGCCCAGATCTTGTACGCATTGCAGGTCGTTGGTTCCCTCGTGCTCTCTTGGTAGATGTAAACGAAGGTCATCTTAATCTTGCCGAAGCCATTCTGGATATGAGCGGTGGCGGACCGATGACAACTGCCAATCTCTTAGAGCAAGTTGATCTTCCAACAGATGTTAATTCTAAATTGACTGAATTTTCATTCAACCTGGCGCTCCAGGAAGATAGTCGATTTGATGAAGTTGGACCTTCTGGAGAAGTGCTCTGGTTCTTGCGCCGTCTCGAACCCGCATATGTTCAGAATCCACCGGTCTATCTACGCTTCAACCCTCAACCCATCGATCTCAATTTGATCCAGCCGGTTTTGCAAATGCTGGAAGGCCAGGTGGATGATGAACTCGAGAGCTCCTCGAAGGCAGCCCGAGATTCCGGTGATGAAATTGCCATAAGCCTGATTTTTCCCCACTGGCGCTCAGGAACGTTGCCTTTATCCCGGCGTTTAAAACGCTTCTTCCCCAGCGCTTACGAATCGCCCCGTGTTCAATTCACTTTTTTAGATCAAAACACAGGTGAAAAGTTTTCGGGTTGGGTGGTTCGGTCATTGGGTTATGTCTCAGGCTTAAAAAACTGGTACCAGTCGTCTGGCACGATTCCAGGCAGTCTGATTCATATCAAGCGCAGTAAAAATCCTGGAGAAGTCTTAATCTGGGTTGATAAACGAAAAAGCCGCGAATGGGTTCGGACGTTACTATTTGGGTCAGATGGCGGAATGGTTTTTGCCATGCTCAAACAGCAAATTGGAACCACTTTTGATGAACGAATGGCAACATTCATTAGTGATCCTCCTCAATTGGATCAAAATTGGGAAGGAGCTAACCGAAACCGTCAACCTCTTGAACAAATCATCCAGACTTTGATGGCAGAACTCTCCAAACTCAATCCACAGGGCCATGTTCACGCGCAGGAACTCTATGCAGCTGTAAACCTGATCCGACGTTGCCCACCCGCTCCAATCATCGAGGTCTTAGTCACCCATGCATGGGCGTCCTATTTGGGTGATCTTTATTTTCGGCTGAACGAAGACGCATAGATAACCAATAGGAGAATTGAATGAGCGCCCTTCCGATAAAGAAATTCAGCCTGATCCGACCCACCAATCAAACCCCATTTCACGTGGACTTTGATTGGTGGAAACAACACGATACCAACTGGCGGGTTTACCTGCATAGCTGTCTTTGTGCTGAACATCAAGCTGCATTTACAAATCTCGAAGAGGGTTATTTAATTGATTGGGTTGACGCTGAAACCGCAGAAGTAACCAGTGTGGATGGGCTGGAGCATATATTAATGACCCATTGCTCTCTGCTTTCGGATTTTTTAGATATGAACATGCCATTAGTCGATGCGGTCTTTAGGGTATTCGTTGCACATCATAATACCCCCATGAGTTCCCTGGAATTATCAGAATTTACTGGCAAATCTTCAGATATAATTCTTAGGACTCTGGCAGGTCCACAGATTTATAAAGGGATCCGGCCAATTCATTAAATAATATGCCCCCGTAGCTCAGTGGATAGAGCAGGTGCCTTCTAAGCACAAGGTCGTGGATTCGAGTCCCACCGGGGGCGCTAAACCGACAACAATCCTAATCATCTTTCAAGGCAGATAATTGGGAACCCATATAGTTTTTCATCATCCTGGCCTGCATCACATGAAATCTGGAGGTTACCATGATTACCCTGAACCATATTCATCGGGTAATCCAACCGCAAGAAGAAGAACGCTTGTACCTTTCAGCGATCAGCAATTGGCAACTAAGCACCTGCCCAAGCGCATGGCGACCACTGGCAGATATCTTTGAAATTGAAAATTTCATTATTGTTCGAATGGAAATTGCTGGTATGAAGGAGTCGGATTTTCATATCAACATCTCCGAAAACAAAATCCTCATTACAGGTTGTCGGTTAGATCATTCAGAAAGAAAAGCCTTTCACCGTATGGAAATTTTCTTTGGTGATTTTCGCGCTGAAATTGAATTGACTGTTCCGTTTCAAACACAAGGTGCAGAAGCATTTTATTCAGATGGCTTTTTAGAAATTTCGCTCCCTAAAGGGGTATAAATAAATTTCGATGCCTGCCCAAAAATGGAATGTTGATTTTAGGGAATTAATAGACTGGGCGAATGAACTCGGCTATGATATTTCTGATTTTCGAGATTTATTCTTACTGAATGATGTTTTTCCTATAGCTGACTCAACACAGGGGTCGAATATGACATCCGATCAAAACAGCAATATGGACACCAGTACCTTCCCCACCTTGCTGCCAATTTTACCCTTACGAGGCCTGGTTGTTTTCCCACAGACTGCCGTACCCTTGACGATTGGACAACCCCGCTCTATCCGCCTGGTTGATGAAGTTTCTACAAGTGATCAACGCCTGATTGGTCTACTGACCAGCAAGAATCCTGATCTAGAAAACCCGGATCCAGCAGACCTGTTCACAATCGGAACAATTGGAATGGTCCATCGCCTCTTTAGAGCTCCTGACGGAACCATCCGTTTACTTGTTCAAGGCATGGCACGGTTTCGGGTGGACGAATTTGTTCAATCTGATCCTTATTTACGGGCCTCCATCAGCCTGCTTCCCGAAATTGCTGAGTCCGGCATTGAAGTTGAGGCATTAGCCCGCAATGCTCGCAATCAATTTGAACACATTGGAGAGCTCCTCCCTTCCATTCCAAGAGAATTAATCAGCTCCATTTCCACTGTTCAAGATCCACTCCAAACTGCATACACTATTGCCAATTTCCAACGGATGGAAATAGAAGAAGCGCAACAAATTCTTGAAATGGATTCGCTGTTGGATAAACTTCATAAAGTTGTTTCCATTCTTACTCGCGAAACCGAGGTCTTGGAACTTGGGCAAAAAATTCAAAACGAAGCCAGGGAAGAAATTGAAAAGGGCCAAAAGGATTACTTCTTGCGGGAGCAATTAAAGGCAATCCACCGCGAGCTTGGTGAGAAGGATGACCAAACCGTCGAGGTGGAAGAATTCCGTAAGAAGATCAGCGAAGCTGGGTTATCTCCGGAAGCTGAGAAAGTTGCCTTACGCGAATTGGATCGCCTTGCCACCCTCCCGCTTCAATCGGCTGAGTATGGTGTTGTCCGCACCTATCTGGATTGGTTAGTTTCACTACCTTGGACACTCTCCACATCCGATAATCTAGATATCGCTCACGCTCGGGAAGTTCTTGAGTCAGATCATTTCGGTTTAACCGACATCAAGAAAAGGATCTTGGAGTTCCTTTCCGTTCGCCAATTGCGTACCACTCGAAAAGCCGAGATGGATGCAAAACCATCTGAGGATATGATCCGTCATGAACGTGAAGGTGTTATTCTCTGCTTTATCGGCCCACCCGGGGTTGGGAAAACAAGCCTGGGTCAATCCATAGCCCGTGCCCTTGGGCGCAAATTTATTCGAATATCTCTGGGTGGCACGCGCGACGAGGCGGAAATCCGTGGTCATCGCCGAACCTACATTGGTTCAATGCCCGGGAGGATTCTCCATTCATTGCGCAGGGTTGAATCCCGCAATCCAGTCTTTATGATGGACGAGATCGATAAACTTGGGTTTGATTTTCACGGTGACCCGGCTTCTGCCCTGCTTGAAGTTTTGGACCCCGAACAAAATGTTGAATTTCGAGACAATTATCTTGAGGTTGCCTTTGACCTATCCCAGGTGATGTTTATTACAACCGCCAACAGCATTGAAATGATCCCCTCTCCATTATTGGACCGTATGGAAATTATATTCCTGTCTGGTTACACTGAGGGAGAGAAGATCCAAATTGCGACGCGCTACTTGATTCCTCGGCAACTACGAGAAAACGGTTTGCAACCACAAGAAGTCGTCTTTTCAATCGAAGCTTTGGAAACGATCATTCGTCATTTCACTCGTGAAAGCGGGGTTCGATCTCTCGAACGCCAAATTGGATCAATTTGTCGGAAAGTGGCTGTCTTAATTTCTGAAAACGAGCGGTACAATCCTGAGCTTAAACGGGAAGATATCATTCGATTATTAGGGCGGGAAAAATACTCTGATTTGGAGGAAATTACCCGCCGAACCTCCATTCCAGGTGTGGCAACTGGCTTGGCGTGGACGCCTTTCGGTGGGGAAATACTTTTTATTGAAGCCACTCAAATGCCGGGAGGAAAAGGATTTCAAGTTACAGGTTCAATTGGTGCAGTAATGCAAGAATCCGCCAGAGCTGCCCTCTCCTATATTCGTTCTCATGCCTCCCAGTTGGCTCTTCCGTCGGATTTCTTTGACAGCATTGATATCCACCTTCATGTTCCAGCTGGCTCTCAACCAAAAGATGGACCATCAGCCGGGATTACAATAATCACAGCCTTGGTTTCGTTAATTAGCAATCGACCAGTCAAGCCAAATATTGGCATGACTGGTGAAATCACATTACGAGGCCTGGTTTTACCAATCGGTGGCGTAAAAGAAAAAGTTCTGGCAGCTCACCGGGCAGGGTTGACAACCATTATCCTCCCTCGACGCAACGAACCGGATTTGGAGGAATTGCCAGAGGAAGTTAAGAAAACAATTCAATTTAGGCTGGTGGAAACGGTTGATGAAGTGCTGGATTTCGTTTTTGACACTCTGCCATCTGCTCCTAAAAAGCAGAAACGTAAAAAAAATCCAAATATTTCAGGGGGAGATAACCTGTCATGAAAAAAGTAATGATCATAGAAGACGATTTAACCACGCAGTCCCTTCTTTCCACTTTGCTTGGTTTTGAGGGTTATGAAATTTTCCTTCCCAACCAAGTTTCTGAAGAAAGCATTTTAGATGATATTGTAAGGCTTCATCCAGATTTGCTACTAATGGATGTGCATTTACGAAAAGTAAACGGCTTGTCGATCTTAAAGATTGTTCGCCAGTCGTCTGATATGAATACTTTAAAAGTGGTCATCACATCAGGTGAAGATTATTCGTTTGAATGCAAAAAGTTTGGCGCAAATGGATTTTTAATGAAGCCTTACATGCCTGATGATTTGACCCAAATGATTAGTCGCTTACTCGGTTTAAACTCCACACCATGATAGACGTCTTACTCCGCATATTTTCATATCCAACAGATTATAACCAGGTACTTCACCTCTGGCAGACAGCCGGCCAGGGTATTCGAGTTCAACGGTCAGATCAACCGAATGAAATTCTTAAAAAACTTGCGCGTGACCCTGATTTATTTTTGGTTGCATGCAATGAAGGGAAAATTATCGGAACGGTGATCGCCGGCTTTGATGGACGTAGAGGTATGATTTACCATCTGGTTGTTGCTTCTGAGTTCAGGAACCAAGGTATTGCATCCAAGCTGATGGATGAGGTTGAAAAGAAGTTGGTCTTAAAAGGGTGCATTCGTTGTTATTTGTTTGTTACACCTGATAATTCAGCAGCAATGGAATTCTATGAAAAACACGGTTGGGAGAAGATGAAAATCCTTCCTTTTGCTAAGGATTTAGTTGAATGATCAGGTCAGCCATTCTTACCGTCTCAGATCGCTCATTCAAAAACATACGTCCCGATCTCTCTGGACCGGCTTTAAGGGATCATCTCCAGGATCTTCAATGGAGCATCCTCTTTATGAAAATTGTGCCAGATGAATTGGACCAAATCATCAGCCAATTAATTGCTTGGTCGGATTCTGGTCAAGTCAACCTGATTCTCACAACTGGTGGAACGGGTTTTGCACCACGAGATGTCACTCCAGAGGCTACTCTCAATGTTATCCATCGGCTAGCCCCGGGCTTGGCAGAAGCGATGAGAGCATTTTCAGCACAATATACGCCTCATGCAATGTTAGCGCGGGGAGTCTGTGGTATTCGCAATCAGACATTAATTATCAATCTGCCAGGAAGCCCTAAAGCAGCCGTGGAAAACCTTCAGTCAATCCAGGTAGTGTTGCCCCACGCAATTGAATTATTAACCAATTCTCCATCCAGCGAATCTAACCATCAGATCAATCAATAAAATCATTGGTGAACGCTATGTTTGAATATTTTCCAAGTATTGTTTCAAGTCATCATCCTTACGGATTAGGATAACAGTTAAAAAATATTCGTTGAACTGTTGAAGCAGCTCGGTTTTGTTGATTTCACTCCCAAAGGTTTCGCAATCCATCAGAACCATAATTGGGCGGATGTTTTTCCGAATCAATTTTTCGACAGATACAACCAAAGAATTGGATTGAGTGGTACTGATGATAATTACCGTGCTACCTCTGGTTATGTGCTGAATTTGGATATCTACCAAGCCATGTAAAGGCAATTGACCATCTGAAACCATAAAAGCCAGTGTCTCCAGGATTTTTCCAAGCTGCCGCTCACCCTTCTCTGCTGGTAAGGTGGTGGTTATTTGGCCTGCGCAGGCTAGACCAACAGATTCACCCCGTTTAATAAAATAATTGGCGATGGATGCAGCTGCACTTACCGAGTATTCAAAAGTATCCGGAGGTAACTTTACCTGAATCTTGTGTCCGAGGATCCACAACCGATCAACACGTCTCGGTTGTGGCGGTAAATTGATCTTTGCCTGTACAGATTTTTCTGCATCTAGAAAAATCCATACATCTGCCTGGGGATCTTGGTCAAATTCCTTTACCATGAATTTATCTTTACGCGCTGTAATGGGCCAATGGATCCGGCTAAGAGAATCACCCGGGGCATACTCCCGAACGCCAGCAGCATGTGGGGTAACTTCCTGCGTTGTTCTCCACAACACTTTTCCGCCTGATAAATAACCCGGAGGAAAGGGAAAATGTCTTAGTTGGACCATATAAGGTAGAACCAAAAGTGTCTGCGAAGCAGGAACCTCTATCCGCCTTCCAAACAAACCCATCGGATCACCCGAGGAAATATAAGAGGGACCTAAATGAAACAAGCCTCTACGGGTTAGAAGTGTATAGGAGGAAAAACTACGAGTATCCCTGCCACGCAATTGTGACATAACTCGAGAACCATTGGATTGCGGTAAATCACTTTTATCATCAACTTGTATCCAAATTTTTACTATGCGGGATTGATTGATAAGCTCATATCTTTCTTCCAATACTTGCCCCAATTGTTGCTTAATTCCACGCACTGTTCGCCTGAGTTTTACACCGCTTATCGAGAAATAAGTCCATATCCCCCCCATGACAATCATCAAAATTCCTAGATAAAACAAGCGCATGAGTGTTTGAGTACGCAACAAGAAGCTGCCAATCAGGGCAGCTATTGAAACAACCACGATTCCATAGAATCCAGGCTTGAGGAACAAGGTTACTTCCCTTTTGAAGAAAAATCACCACCTGGAATAGGCGTATTAGAAATCAACTCATCGATAATTGTCGCTGATGAAATATCTTTCATACGAGTAGCCGGATTCACCACCACCCGGTGAGCCAAGACTGGGATAGCAATGGATTTGATATCATCCGGGAGAACGAAATCTCTGCCTGCCATGGCAGCTATGGCTTGGGCAGCCCGGAACAACCCAAGGCTTCCTCTTGGGCTGGCACCAAGGTACACATCTGGATGGGTTCGCGTGGACCTGGTTAAATCCACAATATATCTTTTTATGGAAGGAGCGATGTAAATCCGTTTGATGGCTTCCTGGTATTGTCGCAACTCTTCTTCGGCCGTTACTGCATTCAAGGTTTCTATTGGATGCCTGAGTTGTTGCAGTTCAAGAATCCGGATTTCATCTTGCAGGGAAGGATAACCAAGATGAATTCTCAACAAGAATCGGTCCAATTGAGCTTCAGGTAGAGGAAATGTTCCTTCATATTCAATGGGATTTTCAGTCGCTAGAACCAGAAATGGATTCGGTAGGGGATGAGTGACCCCGTCCACTGTAATTTGCCTTTCCTCCATAGCTTCAAGCAAGGCTGATTGGGTTTTGGGAGTTGCCCGGTTGATCTCATCCGCCAGTACGATTTGAGACATAATTGGCCCTGGACGAAATTCAAAACCCCGGGTAGCTTGGTTAAATATTGAAACACCCGTCACATCACTGGGCAGCATATCCGGCGTGAATTGCAAACGATTGAACGAACAATCCAGAGATTTTGCCAGGCTGCGGGCTAGCATTGTTTTCCCAACTCCTGGCACATCTTCAATCAACAAATGACCCTGACATAACAACCCAATTAAGACTTGATGGATTGTCTGACTTTTTCCGACAATGACTTTTTCTAGATTTTTTAATAGTTTTTCAGAAAATAATTGGACTTCGTTCATGATCTATCTTTGCTCCTTTGAATCTCTTTTCACTAGACCAGGCCAAGCATGCCATATCAGCAGTAGAATTATACTGAAACCACTCAAGATTGTGCCAATTATAAACATCTTCGGTTCATAACGCCATTCGACCGAATGTGAGCCTTTTGGAACATGAACAGCCTGAAACAAGTAATCTGCCCGGAAATTTTCTTGTTTATTCCCATCGACATACACATTCCATCCAGGATACCATGTACTCGCCAGAAAAATCCATCCCTCAAATTCTGTTTGGATTTTTATGGATACATGATTTGAAGCCTCAGTGTAAACCATTTCTGGTATTGAATAATTGCACTTACGGATATTATCCTTTGGTTTTCCTTCCAACACCACCCAATTTTCTCGACCATCTTGAGCCAACAGGCTTTTCATTTTTTCAAGAACATTTTCTGGTGTCAAAGCCCAATCCACACAAGGCTTCCACTGTACTTTCATCATTGGGTCTAATTTCTCAAACGAAACCCCAGCAACATTATTGGTTACGCGTTTTTCCAACCAACCAATATTGATTTGTTCCATTTGATTTTTTTGTTCAATTTCTGGAAGGCTCTCTACCCATCTGATAAATATTGAATATCGCTCGGGTGTTAGCGGATCAAAATTGTTCGCAGTCGAGACATTATTCATCAAATTTAAATTAGGTAAAAATGAAGCAAAATAATTCGATAAATCCTCAATCGGACGTAGATCACTGAATCGCAGGAACCTCTTAAACTTTAATAAGTACTCATCACTCGTTGAGAGATAGATTCGACTATCCGAAAAATTAATTTTTTCCACAGAAGGGGTAGTTGGCGAAATTAAATAGTTTGAAATCCTTGTTGTAGGATTCAACCCCCAGTTCGCAATACTTAAATCTACAATGATGACACCGGCAATCACCCAACGCCATACCAGCTCAAATTGAGTGCCAATTTTTGGCGCTCTTAAACTCAAGATTCCCATAATCAGGCCGATAATTCCTGCAACAAAAAACGCTTGTGAAAATGTTGTTTGAATATCAGGCATGAAAACCCTGGCTGCAATCGCTCCAATCACCACTGCTGACGCTACAACCATCGCCAGACGCCATCTTTTCCTCTTTCGCCCGGTTATATTTCTCCAATTCTCCGATTGCACTCCGGCCAACAGGCTGAATGCAAAAACGGTTACTACCATCCAGCGGGTAGGCGCTTGAAACATGTTAAAAGTAGGGATATTGTTATATAACCACGGGAAGATCGGGGTATTATCACCAAGAGCCAGGCAGAAAGCCAAAATTACAGAAGCTAATAAATACCATTTTAGGATCCTGAAAGAATCCGTCTTAACTTCTTTATTTTTCCTGAACAGAGTAAACAAAGTCATTATTGCAAGAATAATCGGAATCAGACCTATGTAAACAGCATCCTCCCAGTAAGCCGCATATCCCCAATAGGTGCCGGTTCCAGGGCTGCCAAATAAATTCGGGGTAACAAATGTCAAGATTCTCCAGGGCCAAAAAGAATACACCATTGCCTGCTCAAAAGCATAAGCATCAGCCCTTTGTGAATTCATCAAGTATTCTGCAGTTGGAATTAATTGAATGGCCGAGATTGCAACAGCCATTACCCCTCCTGCTGCCAGCCTGGCCAGACTGATACCACCTTTGCGTAAATCTTTTCCACGCAGACATCCAATCAAAACCCAGGAGCCCACCAGCAAAATGCTATACCAGGTCAATTGGGCATGGCCAGCAAGTAATTGCAGGCTCAGGCATATCACAAAAAAAGTCGGCACAAACCGCTTTGCTGACACATTCCCTTCGACAGGATTGGCAATATTGGAAGAGGCCAAAATTACCCACGGAATCCAGCTTCCGGCCCAGATCATTGAGAAAAAGCTGCCTCGGGCTAACCAGTAACCGCTCAGCGAAAATGCTAACCCCGCAATCACCTGCCCCGTTTCGCTCACCCCCAATCGCTTCGTCAGCCGAACCATCCCGATTCCAGCCCAGATGATATGTGCAACAAGCAATATTCCAAACGCCCAAATTAGGCCTCCAGTTCCCCCAATCCATCCGAAAACAAAAGTCAACCAACTCGGAGGGTAGAATAAAGCCATTTGGTAATTTGCCAGGAAAGGAGCCCCCATACCATTTAGGTTATTCCATAATGGGATTACTCCTTGATTGATTTGTTCAAACGCCAGGTTCCGCCATGGGATGAATTGTAGGCTGGCCGTACCCCAATAAAGCGCTCTACCCGGGATTAATGCAGGAAAAACAGAGAGAATTCCTCCAAGGATGATTGGGGTATAGACTGAACGAAGAAGACGGCGAAATAATCTTTTCATTGTTCAGTATCTAATTTATCCACCTTGATAACCCAGATATCTTTTTGCTGGAAAATAACTCCTCCGTACGTTTCCCAGGACTTGGAGACCATCTCATTTTCCAGGATGAGATAATCTACTCCAGAACTTTGCAAGAATTCCAATTGGATTGAACCTATATCAGTTGCATACAGAATATCATCGACTCTCATTTGCATCTCTTTCAGATTTACACTCTCGGGACCATGCCCAATCAATACGCTTCCATAAAGCCAGGCAGGTAAGTCATTGGATATACCATAATTCGCTAAAACAACTGGTTTTCCTGGCTGATCCCAGTCCTTTTCAATCGATGCAAATGCTTGAATCTTTTCCATGGTCGTAAAAACTGGTTCGGAAGCGGTTTTGGCTGAGAATATACCACCAAAAACTAGGAAGACGCTTGTTAATATTCCCAATGCACCGAAAACTTGGAAGCCTATGCGCCATCTCTTCTCCATTTCACCTAAACCAATCAATGCTATCCCTGTCAATACCAACCAGATTCCATCTGGCAGTCTTCGCTGAAGATTTATCGGGAAATAGGCTAAGAGTGGAAAGAGTAAAACAAACCCCATCGCTAAATAACCTTCCGTAAATTTTCTCTTGTAAATGCTGATCATTCCGAAGCCTATCGGGATAATTAATAAGCTAAAACCAATCATGTAATCGATGATACTAGGGGACCGTATAATATTTTGTTCTGCCCAACTTTTCAGGAACGAATTGCTTGTTAATAATAAAACATTGTATATCACCCAGAACCCTGAAATAGCACAAGCGAATAACGCTTGAATGAATCCATCTCGTATTTCCTTTGATATCCATGGTTGGATCAAGTTTTGATTTTGGATAATCTTAACAAAATATTGGACAAACCAGGCTCCGCCCAGTCCAGCCCAGGCGGTCAATACACTTAAAGGCTGAAAAAAGCCCATAATCAGCCAAATAATTCCAATCAGTACACCGTTTTTCCAGGGGGTGGATGATCCAAGCTTTCTGATAAAAATAACCCATCCCCAAACCAGCAAAGCCCGGCTCACAGCCAGGTGCGGCAAGCCAAACAAAGACAGGAATCCGAAGGTCTCAGGCGAATATAAATCGATTGGTAGTCCGTTATACCCGGTTCCCTTCAAACCAAACAATGATAACCATCCCAACCCACCTCCAATTGTGCTGATCACCACCCCCCACCGAACAATTTTTTGGTTTTTGGAAAATATTTTCAAAAAATCATGGGATGACAGGCAATAAAGTAAAATCCCGATCAAACGAAATCCTTGGAACAATGCTAAAAGCTGCTCATGCTGGCCAGGTTCTGATGACAGCTTACCTAACAACAGGTAGGGTAAAAAAGATAGGACGCCGGTTTGCGGTATGGAAGTATAGGGTGTCCTGAATAACCATTCACCGTTTGCTCCCATCAACATTTTTGCAATATAAGAGTTACCATCTTCCACCCCAAACACAAAACCTGAGAACCGCCAGCCATTCCCCTGGACCGCATATCCCAACAAATATGGGATCAGGGTAACGCCGAAAACACACAAACTCCAGAAAACAATCCAGACACGATCTTTAAAATATTGCCTAATCATGTTTTTTTCACTTTAATTGCAAAAAATATCAACAAGATTCCAATAAATTGCACAGCCAATCCTATGGTTAGCCAATTCGGCCAGTATGTGAAGACTATTTCATGCCGTCCCTCACCTATCTCCACTGAGCGTAACAGACCTGCTAACTCAACAATTTCTTTGTCCTTTCCATCAACTTTAGCGGTCCAGCCCGGATAAACTACTTCTGCCAATACCAAAAAGCCATTTCCCTCGGCTTCCACTGTAATTTTATTCGGGGAATAATATGTAATATTTCCTTCACTAATTACCTGATCAATTTTTTCTGAAGACTTTTGCACCCAGGCGCGTGGAAGAGTTAGTTGATTTCGGTATATAAATTGGTTGTCGAACTCCCTCACAAGTTCCCAATCTTCTGACTTTTCGAATTCTTCTCCAGTCACGATGAGGCCAACGTTCATCCACCCCATTTTTTCAGCATTTGGAATGATACCTTGGTTCGATTCGCTGATTGGTTCTGAAGTCAATGGTGGAATGGTTACAGAGTATTCGGTAAGCGGAATATTTGATGCGCCTTCCATATATCCAATAAAACCTATAAGCTGCATCGGATCAATCCCACTGATCATCTGTAGGTTGGATCGCTCGGCTGCCAATTGCGAAATTTGGTAGGAAGGACTATATACTCTTGTCTCAGGTTCCAACTCAGCAACAATATTGGCTATACGCATTCCATCTCGATCCACTTGGTTGCTTTCCACCCAGCGTAATTGGGAGTAGCCAACAACTCCCAGGTCAAGTGTAATCAAGATTGTTAAAACAGCCAATTCTAAACGGCGAGGCAAAGGAAGATATCGATCCAGGAACATAAATGCCAATGAAAGAATACTGAATGTAGCTCCCCAGGCTATCTCCAAAGATAACGTTCCCGTCCCAAACCATACGGCTACCGCCAACAAAGTCGTAAGGGAGCCAACTGCGGCAGCAGCCAACCACGAAGCTGGTTTCAGGACACCATTTTCATCCGTTTCTTCGAGAATCAAATCAAGTCCTATTCCCAGAACCACGACTGCAGAAAAGGAAAATAGAAATAGGAACCTGCTCGACACTCTCAATAAATTTAACAGGGGAATGGTTCCCAGTCCTCCTCCGCTTAGCGCCAAAGCGAGGCTCAGCCCCAATAGCACGAGCCAGAATCCTGCTCGTTTCCGCTTCACTTTTGCAAAAAGCAGCATGGTGATTAACAACAAACTCAATGCGCCTGGATAAAACACCCACTCAGCATACCCGCCAAAATCTGGATATAGCATTCCTAGTAAATTGTCCAACGGCAATCCGAATCGGTTTCGGTCTGAATTCGTCATCAAGACCCGAGTAGAGCGCACTGTGAATTCTACAAAGCCCAATAGAAATGGAGCTGTTAACATGCAGGTTACTAGTATGACGCCTAAGGTTTTCACCCCCCATTGTAGCAATCTCCTCACCCATTTTTCTTGACTAAGCAAACCCCACACTCGGTAACTAATCCAAGCCAGGCCGGCATAAGCAACCCATCGCACATCTGCCAGGAGAATGAGAGAGACGGGAATGGCGGTGATCCCGACCCATCGCCAATTATTCTCCCGGGTGGAATAGGCTTCGCACAAAAATAGCCAGGGAGTGAGACTATACGCAAACGACAAGGTAACGTGGCCTGCCCCCCAGTGAGCCATTAGTTTTGGCGTCAATTCAAATGCCAAGCCAGCCAGGATAGCTGGCATCGTCCCGATATCCTCTTTTCGTAAGAATAAATACATCCCTACACCCGCCATCACCATATGGATCGCAAACGACAGGTTAAATCCGTAAGGCGAGGGTAGGATGATTCCCAACCACCCGAATGGATACCACAACCCTGACAATGGATGTGAAGAAAATGGAGTTCCGCCAAATAACCCCGGATACCATAATGGTATCTGCCCATATTGACGTAAGCTCGCTTGGATAAATTCTGCATATGGCAGATGGCTGATTGTTAAATCGGAATAGATGGAGGTTTGTGAATATGCATAATTACCCATCTGGACAAGGATTAATCCAGCCGGAAGGATAAAGATAAAAATCACCAGCAGTCGTTTAACTTTCAAGGCGAGTTGAATTCGAAAATCGTGACTTCTTGAGTAGAGTAAACAATACGCCCCAGAGTCGGCTTTTTCCCATCCATCAACTTTTCCTCATTCTGCCCTATGTAGATGTAATCAACCTGGTTCACTCGAGCCCAATATATGCTATTTTCCGATAATGGATCCTGAAAATAATCTGCAACTTGTTCCAGCTTGTTGATTGCATAGACGGTTTCAAATTCGTGTCCATAGACTACCTTCCGCCCGGTTCTTCCGGGAATCCTCCCACCAGTTTCTGCACTACATAAAATTACTGCATCTTCTGGCGTGGTTTCCTCGATCCATGCATAAGCTTGAAGATCGGAAGGGTTTATATAAAGGTCTTCCGACTGCGTTTGCGTTGCATAAAAACCCAGGAAAATAATCATAATATTTGTCGGTATTGAAAGTAGCAAGACCACGGGAATTAGCCATTTTCTCACTTTCACTTTGAAGGAATAGATGGCTTGAACAGCATACCCAACCAGGGGAACATAAAAACCCAGTAAAAATCTGCGTTGCAAGCTAAATGGAACCACTTGGATGATGGTTGCAGCGGCCACCCAAATCAGCATTCCTTTCCATATATCAGGCTCGTCATCCATTTTATTTCTATTAAGCGCAAAGAACATTAAGATCAAAGCTGGAGAGAAGGAAATTATCCAATCCCAAATCACTGGTGCTTGTGTAACATTCTGCTGGTTCCATATCTTCAGCAATGGATCATTCACAGTAATAAGATATTGGACGCCAACCCAAATCGCACCCGGAATAAGAGCAATGCCTTCCCAAGGCATATGCAGAGTCCAAGTTGATTTGCTTCTCCACAACCACTTGACTCCAAAGACCAGACCGACAATCACCATACCAAATGGCAGAATAATACTGAGAAGCAAGCCAAGAAGAGCACTTAGCAGGTACAAACGCCAGTCTTTAATCTGAGATGGGAGAATAAGGAGCCATAACATCAATCCAAGTCCCAGTGGGAAATGAGGATTAACATACATAGAAAGGAATGGAAAGGCTTCTGCCACCCATAGGTCGGAAGTCAACACGCCAAATCCAAATAATAACCAACCCATCCCCGAACCAACGGTTGCCAGCACATAAAAAAGATCAGATTTATTTGGAGCGTCCGGAAACAGGATAGTTGAAAATTTTGCCAAAGTCCAAAGCAAAATTCCTGCAGCACCAACCCTGGAAAGATGAAACATCCAAATCAAATCCAATCGAAACCATCTGGCGATGTGCCCTAGAAAAAGGTAAAACGTGAAAAGAGGTTTTTCATCTCCAATCTCCACAGTAAATGGCAATGAAAACAACCAGTTTCCAGTAAATCCCTGGTACATTTTTGCAAGATACGAATTTCCATCCTTGGGGTTTAGTAAAAAACCGCCAAAAATTACCTCGCCATTTGGAGATGTGGCCGCGAATATATACGGAATAGTAATTAACAGCAAAACAAAAATAGCGACAATAATTTTTTTCATGGAATCTCCGCTATTATTTTAGTATATCTCCAATCATTTGGTCGTTTAATTACAATCCTGCAAATTGAGATGCTCTTGCGCTTCTTCCCATCCGCTTCTATAATTTCATTATGAATCCAGCCGCTCATTTATACCAATTACAGAAAAAAGATTCTCGTTCCAATTGGATCGAGAATCGGATGGCAGAAATCAATCTTGAATTAGAAAATGATACCGTCCTGGCACAGGCTCAATCCAAAGAGAAAGCAGCATCGGCCGCCCTGGTAATAGCCCGATCCGAACTTGGCACTATCGAAGCAGAGGTTCAAGCAGTTAGGATTAAGGTTCAGACAAGCGAGGCAGCACTATATGGCGGCAGGATCCACAATCCGAAAGAATTACAGGATATTCAAAATGAAATCGCTTCATTAAAGCGGCGAATCGTCATATTGGAAGACAATCAACTGGCAGCCATGTTACAGGTTGAAGAAGCCGAAGCTGCTTATCTTCTTTCTACCCAGCAGTTACATCAAACCACTTCTGAAACCACTCAGAACCAGGCAGGCTTGCGAGGCGAATTGAGTTCATTAGGGGTAGAGAAACTACGTCTGCTAGTAGAGCGCCAGATAATTATTCAGCAGCTCTCTCCAGAGAGAGTTGACCTATATGAAAGGTTACGAAAACAAAAACGCGGCATTGCGGTGGTTTCTGCTCAGGATAACACCTGCTCAGGTTGTGGCACCACCCTACGTCCTGCGGAAATCCAGACTGCCCGAACAAGTTCCGAACTGGTAATTTGCTCAACGTGTGGCAGAATTATTTATGCAGGCTAATGAATATGTTTCGTAACTTCTCATTCGACTGGATTTCATTTTTCTTAGGTATTTTATCCGGCTTACTCATCTGGTTCATCATCTCTCAAGCTAGATCTTTCTTTCCGCAGATTGGCCGGCTACTCAAGGAAAAACTTGAAGATTTAAAAAAGCAACAGCTAGCCGGAGCGGCTGGGGCGATTCGCCAGGCCACCTACAAGCGCGCTCAATCTGCTCATCTTGGTAACTTCTTCGTTCCCTTGAACGAAATCTTGATCATACCTCAATTTTTGGCTCCGCCGGTTCAAACCATTCCTGGTTCACCTCCACCACCTGAAACCATTTCAGATCAGATTGTCCCGTTTCTGCCTTTTCACCCTGAATTTACAGCTACTTTTTCACCTCACAGGCTTACATTTCAACAGTTACTCTCCTCTGGCGCAAACATTGCAGTTATCGGGGCTCCCGGAAGCGGTAAGACCGTTGCGTTGGCGTACCTTGCGTCAGCACTTTCTCGTTCTCCAGAAAGTGGCAGTAACCTTGCTTCCTATCTACCAATTTATCTACATGTGCATGAGTTCAACCTTAAAGACGACATCTCCGATCCTCTTTCTGCATTAACCGCCTTTATCCAGAAAACCATTCCATCAATTTTTCAGAAACAGGCACCTTCAACAATCCTGTCAGCACTTAAGCAAAAGAAACTCATTCTCATTCTAGATGGTCTGGATGACCTTCATCCAGAAAAAGAACTTCCCCGCTTCGCAGAATTTATAAAAACCCTGCATAAATTACACCCGGGTTTATTAATGGTTGTGGCTGCCAATCCGCATTACATGAACGGTCTGGTTCAATCAAATTTTTATCCTTTCATCCTTGCTCCGTTCAGCGAAGATCAAAAAAATCGATTGTTTGAAAAATGGGCAACTTGTTGGTCAAAATACATCCTCTCCAAGAAAAGTGATGCTCCCTCGGTAGATCCCAGGTTGGACAAATACTGGGCAAGAAGTCTCCCGTCCAATCTTAATCTTTTGGAACAAACTTTACAGATTTGGTCCTTGTTCTCAGGAGACCTACAGCAGGGTCAAATTTCCTATTCTGGAATTGAAATGCTTCTTAATCGATGTGTCTCATCGGAGAGAGAAAGAATCGCTATTGAGAAATTGGCAGCCCATTTCATAACGAATCAATGCTCAGTAATGGCATTTAGTGAAATAGAAGCATTCCTGAATCAATTTACTAAGGGTCAAGAAAAAACTTCGGAAACGGACTCTATGCCTGCTGAGACAATAGATTCCGTTCGGAAAATTCACCTGTCTGATAAAAGCGAAAAGAAGTCGTCAGGAGCACAATTAATTGATCGCCTGATTTCCACAGGCGTTTTGCAGGAATATTCATCGAATCTAATTGGATTTTCTCATCCCCAGGTGTCGGGTTATCTGGCTGCCTTTGCTTTACCTGCAGACCTTCCCAGATCCCTTTTTGAAAGCCTTTTCTGGTCATACAATTCTGAAACTTTACATTATATCGTCACCCAGGGTGGAAACGATTTATGGATTGATACCTTGTTAAGGCTTGAGGATCGACCCTTATATTGGGTTCACTTTACAATTGGTGGTTGGTTGCGAGATGCGCCAGCCTCATCTATCTGGCGCTCCAATTTCCTGCGCCGCTTAATAACTTTGATTCACAAAGAAGATATCCCGCTATCGATTCGATCAGGTTTTTATGCTGCGCTTTTATCATCGGCTGATTCATCATTGGGTGTAGTCGTGAAGCAATTATTGACTTCACCATCACCAGCTATCCGTCGCTTGAGCGCCTTTGCAGCTGGTTATTTGCACGCCACCGGCATGATCAATGATCTTTTGGATCTTATGTCTGACCCCGATCCAGAAGTTGGCCTTTCAGCAATTCTTGCTCTGGGGTCACTGACTTCACCGCAATCCCAAACGATTTGTGCAGACATCTTGCTGAACGCTGGCGAATTGGAGCGGCAGGCTTCAGCGGAATCGCTTGTCCGGACTAAATCCGGTCAGGAATCCTTGGTTAATGCCCTAACCTCAGACGACTTGCTGGCCCGGCGTGCGGCTGTTCACGGTTTATCATTGATCCGATCTTCCGAAATGACCAAACTGATGGAAAAAGTTTCTGTCGAAGATGGTCAATGGATTGTCCGAACAGCAGCTGCTGAAGCTTTGGATTGGATGCATCGATCTGATCCTCACATACCAATTCCCCTCAGTGAGCCAACTGAAACCCCCTGGATGATTTCCTTTGCCAGTAAATCAGGAATTGTGTTTTCTCGTGGCCAGGCAACCACTCCAATTTTATTGGATGCCCTGAAGAATGGTTCACCCGAAGAACGATTACGTGCGTTAGATTACCTCGCCCTAGAACAGGAGGAAAGCATCATCGGCACCCTGTACGGCATCCTATACGGTCCATCTGAAATCCTCAGCCGTTCAGCGATCCAATCCCTATGGATCATTGCTGCAGGAGGTGCTTCCATGCCTTCTCAGACAAAATACGGTTTCGGCTAGGTGAAAGTGTAATTTAGAATTTTCCGGCTTTTGCCAGGATTCGCGCTTGAACCATCTGAGTATCTACGCCAACGATTGCGATCAGTTTATTGCGCCCCGTTTTTCCAGAAACAATTTCGATTTGCTCCTCCGAAACCTCAAGGATTTCAGCTAGAAATTTCACCAGTTCTATGTTCGCGTTGCCATCAACCGGCGCAGCTGCCAGGCGGACCTTCACAGTCCCATCCTCAAGGACTCCACTGATAGCCGTCCGACCCGCCCTTGGAGTTACTCGAATAGTAATTGCAGCACCTGTTTTTTGGTCATGCATCTGGAATTTTCTATCACTCATCGGGTCACCTCAAGTAATTTAAGAAAAGTGCCAACAGGTATTCAACCAATTGGATGAGGAGAATGAGAATAATCGGGCTGAAATCGATATTGGCAATCGGCGGAACGATCTTTCGAATGGGGTTTAAGAAAGGCTCAACGATTCGATCGATATTTTTCCGAATAGGATGATACGGCGCCATGAAATATGATAAAAACACACTAACAAGCACAAGCACAAACGCCAATCTGGCCAGAATATGAACTAAGTCAATGATAATACTGATCATTATTTTGATTATACCTTTCCAAAATATAATACAAGATCATCTGGGTCGTTCACCCACAATTGCAGTTCCGACACGAACGTAAGTTGCGCCTTCCTCTACAGCTACTGTGTAATCAAGGCTTGTGCCCATCGATAACTCATCCCAACAGATGGCAGGAAGATGTGTTCGTAGAAACCTTTGTAGCAGTCTCATCTGGACAAAAAATGGGCGTGATCGCTCTTTTTCCTCATATATCGGTGGCATTGTCATCAGTCCGCAAATTTCCAAATTTGAAAAACACGAAATCTGCTGGAAAGTGTCTACCAAGTTTATCCACTTTTCTGGATCGCTGGCCTCAAACCCAAATTTGCTGCTCTCCCCCCCGATGTTAACCTCCAATAAAACTGGTATCCTGCGATTCACATGGAGGAGTCGGTCATTTAATTTTTGGGCTAATTCAAGGCTATCCATCGAATGCATCATATCGAAACTTTTAGCGACGATTTTTGCCTTCCTTCCCTGCAGGTGCCCGATCATATGCCATGTTGCATCTGGCATACTGCCCAGTGCTGCGATTTTGGCTTCTGTCTCTTCGGGATAATTTTCTCCAAAGATTCGTACTCCAGCCGCATAAGCTGCACTCATTACCTCCACCGGTTGTGCTTTGGTTACCACAACCAACTTGACACCCCTGGTAGAATAACGACTGGCTTTGCTTGCTCTCTCAATCTCATCCAAAACCCATTCATAATTTGTTTTTATTTTCTCGGGAAGGGTTTTCAAAGAAACCTCCAATTTACATCAACGAAATCAATGCACCAAACCTGCCTGTTTTGCCATTTTCAGCCCGATGTGAATACCAGTCGATTGTATTGCAGGCAGTGCAAATCCCGCTAATCTCTATCTGCTCAACACCAGCCTCCATTAAAGTTAATTGATTGGCCTTCCACAAATCGAGGGTATCCTTTCCATCCTTTGTAGAAACGACTTCCGCCTTGCATTTTCCAAAAGATTCCTGCACTTTTTCTGCAACATCGTTTCCTATTTCATAACATTCTGGTCCAATGGAAGGACCAATTCCTGCGAGAATGTTTCTTGACCGGCTACCATAATGGATTTCCATTTTTTCAATAACAGCTTTGGCAACTTTTAGAACTGTGCCCTGCCATCCAGCATGCGCAATTCCGATCACATGTTCAACAGGATCATAAAAAAGAATTGGAACACAATCTGCAAACCGCATCATTAATGTGATTTCCGGATTATTTGTAAGGATTGCATCAGCTTTCAAGTGAGGTGTGTTTAGCGGGCGTGGACGATCCACACACACCACCTCTGCGCTATGCACCTGCCAGACATCATAAATGCTTTCTACTGGACGTCCAAAATGCTGAAAAATCCGCCGGCGATTTTCAATAATATTATCCCGGTCATCTCCAAGCATTCCACCATGGTTTAAACTAGACCAAGGTTCTGGGCTGATCCCTCCATGGCGGGTGTAAAAAGCCTGTTTCACCTCATTCGTTGGGAAGCTGTCTAAGGAAATAGCCTGGAGTTTGGAATTAAAGATTGCCATGGCTATTTTTTTGACTTGTATTGACAGCAATTTTCTCAGTAAGAAACTCTCGCGTATCTCCCATCGTCTCTTCAAACAATGGGAACACAAACCAGGCCGTCAGGAAACCAAACAGAAACCCTGTTATGGTTCGAAGAAGAGGGGTGGATTCCCGGATCAAAAACCCAAAAGCTAGACCCGAGTCCAAAATTCCTGGAATTTGAGATAAACCGTCCAATCCGATCGGCAGCACCCCCACAATCCCCAGAATCAACCAATGAATTTTCTTCAACCTCCGCCCGGTAATAGCAAAAATTAAGCCAAACAGCAACATTGAACCATAAATGGCGATATCCCGTTCGCAAAAAGCTACCTTGTATCCTAGCCTCTCATCTCCAATGAATGTCCGGGCATAATCGATATTTTCCACAGGATCTGGTGCAATTTGCTCGTATGTTATTACGCCTTCAACTCCTGCCAACTCCCGAGGGTAATATGGTTGTGCACCAAACAAAAAATAGGATCGAAAAGCAAATTGATGACATAAAGGCGAATAGATAGTGTAAATAACTTTTGCCGGAGTTGTAAGACCAGCTTTTTGAAAAACTGGAGCAAGAAAAGGTAATCCTACATACAATGCCAGCAATACATTAAATAGTCCTAGATAATGTTTACTCAACCAGAGCATGACTCGATCTGCTGTAGACACCGTTTGCCCTCTCCGGGTTCGCTCCTCCCAACCGGCTTCATCAATCTTTTTGGCTTGATTTTCCCGATCCCTTGCTGCACCCAGGGCTACCATGATTTCCTGTCGCGAAAATCTTGTTTTTAATGTGTACGGTCCGATCAATAATACCGGAGCGACCTCTCCATATTTCTGTAGTAAATCAGGCGAACTGGAAATATCTACCACGATCAGTTCGTGTGGGATGGTAATTTGTATATCTTTCAAATCATCAATGGCTTGCTGACTCTCGGCTGTACCCGGGATCATGAACAAGCGAGCTTTAATCATGGCTCCACCTCAATTTGATTTAAATATCCAATAAGTAGGTCTTGATCTAATTCACCAACCCGGATGGCTCGTAGTACTCCATTACCATCGATGAAAAATGTGGTCGGAAAGCCATTGACCACAAATTGGTCGGCTATTTTTCCGTCCGGATCCAGTAATACCGGAAAATCTATCAAGTGATTTTCAGTGAATTTCAGAACGGTATTACGATCTTCTTCCACGTTGATTCCGATCACATTTAGATAATTTGAAGCATTGATTGCAGTCTCATTCAATAACGGCATCTCTTTCTCGCAGGGACGGCACCAGGTTGCCCAAAAATTGATTATCAAAGGCTTGCCATAGTAATCCTCAAGTGAAATTTTGTTCCCGTCCAAATCACGTAGAGAAAAGGCTTTCAACGGTACACCAATCTTTGGTGCCTCAACATTTCCCGTCTGATGATTAAAGAGTGACTCGCCAAGAACGATCAACACACCCAACAACCCGCCCAGCAATAAACCGCCGAGCAAAAAGAAAACATTTCTTTTATTTATGTTCACAGGCTTAGAGTCCAAAATCTACCCACCAGCCATAACGCGATAGCTGCTCAAAAATTCCAAAGAAAAGCATCACACCCACAATAATCAGGATCACACCCATTACGATTTCTGCGTAATGCATTACCTTACCATGTTTTTGGAGTATTTTCGTCACCCAACCGATGCCCAACGCAGCGACTAGAAAGGGAATACCCAGACCTAAAGAATAAAATGATAAAAGGAGAGCTCCTGTGGTAAGATTGCCGCCATTTATCGCAAACGTCAAGATCGCCCCCAGCACTGGGCCAACACACGGCGACCAACCTGCTGAAAAGAAAACACCCATCAAGAATGAGCTCAAAAAACCCTGTCGTTGTTGTTGGATGGATTGTGGGCGTAAATCGTACTCTAAGAATTTGATTCGAATAATCCCCGTCATGTGTAAACCAAAGATAACAACAATCAAGCCCCCAATTTTCGCCAGGTAAAAGCTAAGATCTTGCAAGAAAGCCCCGAGCGCAGAAGCAGCCAATCCAAGCGTGACGAAGACCACACTAAAACCCAGAACAAACATCAGCCCGTGCAAGAAAGCTGTAAGCCTTTTGTCTACTTTTAACGAACCTTCAGTACTCGCAAAAGTTCTTCCACTCAAATACCCAATATAGGCAGGCACCAGGCTAAAAACACAAGGAGATAGAAATGAGGCCAATCCTGCCAGAAAAGCCAAACCAACACTAATATTCATATCAGCAACCTCAACTTTCAACTACTTTCACATTTGTGCCAGAATAACCGGTCTGTTCAACTACACCATTAATATAAGGGACACTAGGCAAGGTCCATCGAAACACCCATTTGGCGTCCTCTGGTGATAAATTGACACAACCATGAGACATCGGCTCACCATAGTTATTATGCCAGTATGTCGAATGTATAGCCACGCCACCAGAGGCAAACACCGATGTATAAGAAACGCCAAACAATTCATATCCCGATGCAGCACTTCCCCCAGCCATGTGAACAGAAATCCACTTTCGATTGACGACATGGTATAACCCCACGGGTGTAGACCACTTCTCGACCACATTCCCCTCTGCATCAAATTTTGCGCCAGAGCTTATTCTACAAAAGTAAACCTCACGCCCGTTCTCCAGGCAAGTTAAAATCTGCCGACCTAGGTTGATGACCACCTGTTTATCATCCACGTCCGGAGAGATGGGCAAGATTTCCTCTTCTGATATCGGCCGAAATGCCGTGGCATCAGCCCAAAATTCATCTCCGTACGAACCGTATTTCTCAGCGAGCCGATAAAGTACGACACCATTCGAGTTTTTGGCAATTTCCTTAACCCAAAATACTTGACTGAAATAAAACCTGGGTTGTGGCAATTCCGCCAATAATGGAGCCCGTCCCGGAGGATTAGCAACATAGATATTTACATAAGGAACAGAGGTTTCAACCCACATCCCTGTTTCGCCATTACCTGCAGGTAAAATTGCCAATGGATTATTTGGTTTATTTTCTACAGGTTGGAGAAACGGTGCGTAAATAAACCCTTGTGGTGTCTCCACCCATCTCAAGTTTTTTGAATAAAAATAATTTGGTCCACCAATCACTTCCCGCAACCATTCAACGATTCCATCCTCATAAAGAACACCAACGTTTTCACTTTCCAGATTCGGCCGACTCTTAATATCTACTTTTCTAAGGACGCGACCAAGTTTGGTTCCAATCGGCCATTCATCAGCCGTTTGCATCCGCCTCATACTCGGTAGAAGTGTCAACGCCCCTAGACCTAGAAGGCTGGATTTTAGGAATTTTCGACGTTCAGCAGAAAAAATTTTCATTTAGTAAAGATACTAATTTAATTTCGATTTGTCAATCAAGTGTATTCAATTTATGATGAGAGCTCATTAAGGTTTTAATATTTCCACCCACGGATCATGCATCAGCCATTCCCGAAGCCGATCAATTTCCGGTTCCCACCACGTATCCCCAGCCTGGTAAGGCACCACAGCCCGGACCCGATCCAGGATTTCCTGTGAACCTTTCCCCAAATTTGCCTCAGGCATCATCCTTAGTCTCAACTCGATCGCCCGGGCAGCAGTGTAAAGTTCTACTGCCAGGATATGGGCTGTATTTTGAATGATTTGTGCTGCATGTCGAGCTGCAGTCATCGAGTTTGCATTGTGGTCTTCTTGCTCTCCAGAGGTGGGGAGAGAATGAACACTATCTGGGGTAGCCAGTGTCTGGTTTTCCAACACCAGAGAGACACTGGTATATTGCGGCATCATTAATCCCGAATTCAGGCCGGCAGCTTCGTGTGTATCAACCAGCATCGGGGGTAGGCCACCATTCAATTTCCCATCCGTCAGGCGAAACACCCGTCGTTCTGCAATGGCGCCCAGTTCAGTGATGGCAATCCCAAGAAAATCCATGACCATGCCAATCGGTTCGCCGTGAAAATTTCCTCCAGAAACTGCCAGATCAGGCTCGAATAACAATGGGTTATCAGTTGCTGCGTTAATTTCAATTTCAATAATCTCTCTTACATATTGCACAGTATCCCGGACTGCACCTTGAACCTGTGGAGCGCACCGGAGTGAGTAGGCATCCTGAACTCGCCCAGCGGCATTGATTAATTTGCTACCCTCAATAAACCGTCGCACCTGCTGTCCAACAAGAATCTGACCCCGCTGACCTCGCACCTCATGTAATCTAACATCAAAAGCTGAACTACAACCAAGCATTGATTCCAGCGAAAGCGCCAATCCCGCTTCGCAGATCGTGCATAACCGCTCAGCATCCCAAACTGCCAGGGCAGCCAGGGCTGCAGAAAAAGTTGCGCCATTGTTAATTGCCAGCCCTTCTTTAGGACCTAAAACGACTCTCTCTATTCCTGCCAGGCGCATGGCTTCTTTGCCATTCATTCGCTGATGACCTAACCAGGCGTATCCTGAATGCTCATCCCTATCTTCTGCATCCATTGTAAAAACAAGTGCCAGGTGGGAAAGCAAACATAAATCTCCAGAAGATCCCAGCGAACCCTGAGACGGGACGATCGGTGTAACCCCTTTATTCAACATATCAATCAAGGTCTGAACGATCTCCAGCCTGATTCCTGAATAACCTTTTGATAAGGTGTTGACACGCACCAACATTGCTGCTCGAACAATATCTTCGGAAAATGGCTCCCCCAATCCCACTGCATGGCTCAAGATCAGGTTTCGGCTTAATTTCGCTGAATCTTTGGCTGGGATTCTACGGTCCGCAAAAATACCAAAACCGGTGTTTATGCCATAGACCGGGTTCCCGATAGCCAATATTTCTTCCAGGATGGCATGAGAACGTTGGATATTTTCAAGGCCTTCAGATGAAATCTGCACTTCTTCGTCAAATCGTGCTACCCGAATAACTTCTTCTATGGTCAGATGATGTCCATCGATGCGAACCATCTGCGCTCCTTCTATGGCAGGATGAGATAACCCAGAAAAATGGCAACAGCCGGAACGGTTAAATTATCAATATCGCGGAAAGGGAGTGATTCCACAATTGCGCCAACTAGTGCTATCACCGTGATCGGAAGTACATAATCTATCAAGGATTTGTCCCATATATTCAGACCAAGGTAGATGCCCACCACAATCAAGGTGAATACCCATCCGCCAGCGAGTACAGCCAATGACCCGGCGATCGATTTTTGGTTCGACCAGGGTAGTTTCACCGAACCATATCGCTTGCCAATGATATCCGCCAGCCCATCTCCCCCGCACAGCAGCATCAATGCCACAATTCCTATAGCATTGTCTTTCCAAAACCAAATTGTCAGGATGACGAACACAATCCCATAAAATAATGGTCCCCGCAGAATTTCTCTGCGGTCTCCGCTTCTCGACATCGCCTGAACGGCAGATGGATCTTTTAGGATGCCCAGACCAACCAGGGCGAATTGAGCGGTGATCCCTAAGGGAATCAGCGCTGCAATATAGCGACTATACGCAGTATCTGGGAATAGAAGCCAGCAAAGAACAAAAATTGGGCCGGTGCCCATATGAATGATCTTACGGCTTACTGGTCCGTTTATCCAACCTTTATGGACAAAATAATCATTCAACCTCAACCAACCCAAAGCCAAAGCGGCCGTGATGACAAAAGCAAGCAAATTGCTTTGTATCATGCTTACTCCCTCCCCCGTTTCGCCCGGTCTGATTCTCGTTCGGCATCCCGTTTGGCAATTTCCTCACGCTTATCATATTGCTTTTTACCTTTGGCGACGGCAATGTCAACTTTGGCTCTACCTTCTTTAAGATAAACCTGGACTGGCACGACAGTTACACCTTTTTGCCGGACCGCATCCCACAACTCCCGAATTTCCTTGCGATGTAGTAATAATTGTCGAGGACGCCTGGGATCATGGTTGAATCGGTTGGCCGACTCATATGGAGCGATGTGTGCATTCATCAACCAGGCTTCTCGGTCATCTATCTTGACATATGCTTCAGCCAGGCTCATTTGCCCAGCTCTGATCGATTTTATTTCTGTGCCTAGTAAGGAGATTCCTGCTTCAAAATGCTCGAGAAGGAAGTATTCAAAATGCGCTTTGCGATTGGTTGCGATGATCTTGTTTGGCATGTACTGATTTTAACATATCTACCCCCAACGCAGAATGGCAGCTCCAATCAGACTTCTTCCGATTGCCGCGATGATTAATGCTGGCACAAAACCAAGCCAACCGGTCAAAACTGGGCCTAGCATGGATCCCCCAAGTACAGCAGCATTAAGGCTTAGGTTGTATAAAACCATGTGAGCCGGGCGGTTTGTATCAGCCATGCGCTCCAATAAATAGTTTAACAGAACTCCCCCAAGCATTCCCATGGAGAATCCACCAACGGCTGATACTAGATAGAAAACCCACGGACTGGAAGCAATAGGTAAGAAAAGAGGGTAAAACCCGGATAATACCATCCCTATCCCCATTACCTTAAGATTATTGGATCTTCGTACCAGAGGATATAGTCTTAAAGAAATAGTAAATTGCATCATATAAAAGAGCGTGGTACCAATACTAATATTTCTCTCATTCAAGCTAAGATGATTGATCTGAAAGATCGGGAAAATAGCTGCTGGCAGGAATTGAAAAAAATGGAAGAAAAACAGCAAGCCCACTACTATTCCGAATTTTCCTTTTAAAATTGATAAATTCAGCTTGCTCTGAGGTTTCACAACTTCTGGAATTTCAACCGGTAGAGTGTTGGCATCTACTGATTTGATCGGTTTTATCATGAATAGATGATAACTACTCATAGCCGCGCCAATAAACCCAATACCGAAAACGATCGCATAACCGGTTTCCATCGAGAAATAACTCAGAATCTGGCCGCTTATCAATGTACTCACCATGGTCACCAGCCCGACGACTGCATTTCGGATTCCAGCCACCATACTTCTCCACTCAGGTGGTACCGCATCCCCAAAGAAAACGGTAAAACCAACCGATAAAACTGAACCAGGAATATTCATAAGTAACGTTGAAAGAATGATCAGCCAGATGGATGTTCCTTCTGGAACAAACAACGGGAGAAAAATCCAGGAGGCATAAAACATCCGGTTAAGCACAGACGCCCAGAAGACAGCCTTGTTCACTTTGAACTTATTAAGAAGCATCCCTGCCGGTAGGGTGAAAATTAAATTCATGATAGCCGGGCCAGCACTTATCAGCCCTATTTGTTGCCCACTCGCTTGGATACGGGTGGCATAAATTGAAAGGAATGCCAGTGAAGTACCAGTCAAGACTCCGTACCAGCCAATATCAAAATACAGATGACGAAAATTCCTCTTCAAACCTGGGGGAATGGTTTGAATCGGCTTGAATAATCTAACAATGGAAGGAATTACCTGGTTCATTCTTTTTGCTTCTGTAATTTTAAATAATTCGCAAAAGTATATCACCATATCAGTTTTTACCCCTTGTGATCACTTTGCAAAAATCCTGCCTCTCCCCAAACGCCAGGATGGGTAGTAATATCGATGCTTCATTAACACTATTAGTTTATCTAAGAAAGAAGGTCACTGATAAAATGCCAAGAAGATCCTTAATAAAGCTGTATCAAGATGAATTTAAAAATTACAACCTATCGAAATTTCAACAGGATTTTTTAGCTGGTCTGACGATTTCGGCTGTGGCCTTACCCTTGGCCTTAGCCTTTGGGGTATCCTCCGGAGCAAGCGCATCTGCTGGTCTGGTGACAGCCATTCTGGCAGGCTTAATCATCGGTGCATTATCGGGAGCCCCGTATCAAATTAGCGGGCCTACTGGTGCTATGTCCGCGGTACTTATCATTTTGGTGCAACGATACGGCCTTGAGGGGATCTGGGTTGCGGGACTTCTTTCTGGTATTTTCCTGCTGATTATAGGGCTTTTAAAACTGGGACGATTTATCGCCTTTATTCCATCACCTGTAATTACCGGCTTTACCTCTGGTATTTCACTCATCATTTTTATCGGCCAGATCGATAATTCACTGGGAATCTCAACCCCAACTACAGAATCTGCCCTGACAAAATTCATCGAATTCTTCAAAGGTGGCTTCACACCAGATTTCCACGCTGTCATTATTACGCTGCTTGTTATTGTCACTATGCTGATCTGGCCAAAGAAACTAAATGCGCGTTTCCCAGCGTCCTTGCTTGGAATTATTCTGGCGACACTATTAAGTTCGGCTTTTCAGTGGGATGTTCCTCAAATTGGCGTTATCCCTCAATCGCTTATTTTAGCAGAGCGCTTTAACCCGCTGGCATTTGATTGGTCAAAAATTAATGACTTCATCGCCCCGGCTCTGACAATTACTGCACTGGGTGCAATTGAAAGCCTATTATGTGGTGCAGTTGCCTCCAAAATGACCGGCATCCGTTTGCAGGCCAATCAGGAATTGGTTGGCCAGGGAATTGGTAATATCTTGATCCCATTATTCGGCGGGGTTCCTGCAACAGCTGCCATCGCACGCACAAGCGTTGGGATCAAATCTGGAGGTCAAACCCGTCTGGTCAGTATCATCCAATCAATTGGCTTATTGCTCTCTATGTTCTTCTTGGCCCCGGTCATGGCAAAGATTCCCCTGGCTGCCCTTGCCGGTGTTCTCATGGTGACTGCATGGCGAATGAATGAATGGGTTTCCATCAGTTTCATGTTTTTGAAAAAATTTAAAACTGATATCCTCGCCTTTGGGATCACCATGCTGGCAACGATTACTCTGGATTTAACCCAAGCGATCCTGATCGGATCCTTGCTGGCAGGTGCTATATTTTTAAATCGCATTGCCAACCTTGAAATTGTCATTAACCAGGTGAATGTTGATAAGCTTCATTCCCGTGGAATTGATGTCGCTGGCAACTGCAAGCATGTGCAAGTGGCTTTCTTAACCGGGCCGCTTTTCTTTGCTGCTACCGGAATCTTCAACGAGACATTTTCAGAGCTGGGCGATACGCACGCGCTCATCCTTTCCATGCGTGGTGTGCCTCTGCTGGATACAGCTGGCGTTGAAACCATACGCCTTTTGTACGAAAAACTGCATCAAAGAGGTGGAACCCTGATGTTTGCGGGAGTTCATGATAACGTAATGAGTATAATTAAGCGGAGCGGGTTGCTGGAGGAAATTGGAGAGCAGAATTTCTTCTGGTCCAGTGATCAGGCAATTGTCGAAGCAGAAAAACGAGGCTGCACATTCTGCGTTGAAGCGTAATATTTATTACCTATGGTATCTTCATCCAGTAATCCCTTTCGCCAATATTTCATGCTTGATTATTCAATCCATTTTCTTAACCATGGATCCTTTGGAGCATGTCCGATTCCAGTTTTTCAAGTCTATCAAGACTGGCAGAAGCGACTGGAAAACCAGCCTGTTAAATTCTTGGGCCGAGACCTATTCGCTTTTGACCAACAGGCACGGAAAATACTTGGCACCTTCCTGCAGACAGAGCCTTCAAATCTAAGCTTCATCACGAATTCAACTCAGGGTGTTAATATCATTTCTCGTTCACTAAAGCTGCAACCAGGCGATGAAATCCTTGCCACAGACCATGAATACGGCGCCTGTGAGTATGCTTGGGAATTTGCCTGTAAACAAACCGGTGCTCGCTATGTGGTTCAGCCCATATCTCTACCTATCGATTCCGAACAGGATTTGTTTGAGAAAATCTGGAGCTGTGTTACACCACAGACTAAGGTTATCTACCTCAGTCATATCACATCCCCCACCGCATTGCTTTTCCCGGTGCAAGCCATTTGCACCCGGGCTAAAGAACTTGGGATCCTGACAGTTGTGGATGGTGCTCATGCTCCTGGCCAAATCACACTCAATCTGGATTCGCTTGGTGCAGATTTTTATGTTGGCAATTGCCATAAATGGATGCTAAGCCCAAAAGGCGCAGGCTTTCTTTATGCCCGACCCGAAGTGCAACAAATTATCCAACCTTTGGTGGTCAGTTGGGGATACCATTCCACTCCTTCCACCACAATTGGTTCACAATTTCAAGATTATCTCCAGTGGACAGGCACCCGCGATCCTTCAGCTTCGCTAGCAGTGCCTGCGGCAATTCAGTTTATGGAAGATCATCATTGGTCCCAAGTGCAAAGCAATTGCCATTGTCTGCTTGCCTCCACTATCGAAGGCATCTGCAATCTGACTGGACTGGAACCTCTTTACCCCATCCAATCCACCCTTTTCCTTCAAATGGGGATTGCTCCCCTCCCTTCGGGGATCAATTTAGTCGAATTGAAAAGCAGACTCTACACAGATTTTAATGTGGAAATCCCTCTGGTTGAATGGGATGACCAGAACTTCATCCGGATATCCATTCAAGCGTACAACACCCAGGAGGATTGCGATGCTCTGCTGCAGGGCTTGTCGCAACTTCTCCCCAATAAATGCAAGTAATACTCTTCAATCGGGAAATCTTCTGGCTGGGTTATAATCAATGGCATCCACAAAAAAATTCTGGGAGGAAATGTGCCCAATATCGTAATTGCTCTGGGAGGTGGCGGGATCAAAGGGATAGCCCACTTGGGTGTCTTGCGCGCATTAGAGGAAAATGGTTTTTCGGTGAAAGCTGTCGCCGGCACCTCAGCCGGAGGGTTGGTGGGGGCAGTATACGCTGCGGGTAATTCACCAACTCGTATCATGGAGATAGTTAACCGAATGGACCAAAAAGCACTCTTCAGGCGCAACTCGCACGATGGTCCAAGTCTTATGGGTTTAAAAGGTTTGACAAACCTTCTAGCGGAAGTTATCGGAAATATATCCTTTGCGGATCTTGCCATTCCGTTTGCCTGTACGGCAGTTGATATCACATCTTCACAGGAATTCATTCTAAGTGAAGGACGGTTGCTAGATGCTATTCTCTCCACCATTGCCATTCCGGGTGTTTTCCCGCCTCGTCACATTCAGAACGCAACCCTGGTGGATGGTGGGGTCATGGATCCAGTTCCTGTTGCAGTTGCACGCTGGCTCAATCCCAGCTTGCCGGTAATTGCGGTCAGCTTATCTCCCTCCCTTGCAAGCGGCTTTACTCAGCCTTCATACCATCTCCCTACCACTGCGCATATACCAACCCCGATCGTTGAGTATCTCAACAAGTTGCGTTTAGGACAGGCAATGCAAATCTTTCTGACCGGGATGGAATTATCCACACTCATGCTGACTGAGTTGCGCTTGCGAGCAGAAAAACCTGAAGTCATCCTTCGGCCGGATGTTGAAAAATTTGGGATACTTGATTCAGTGGATCCAAACGAATTAATAGCCCTGGGTGAAAAAGCCGTGATAGATGCTCTTCCCAAAATTAAAGAATCGCTTACCTGGCAAAGATCATTCATGCGACATCTACGCCGGGCCGATCCCCCCGGAATAGTTACCGGTTTTACTAATGACGATATCTCATCAGGTTTATCGGAGTAATATGCCACGTGATCTTCGAAGTTACACCCATCAGACCAACATTCGTCTCATCGCTGGTGCATTCTTTCTTCTTTTCATAGTTGGCCTGGGGCTGATCTGGTGGAGATATGGCTCGAATGCCGCTCTGCTCGGTTTGCTATGCTTGATGGCAGGGCTTACCCCTCTCATCCTGATTGTTCTTTTTCTCAATTTACTGGACTGGATCAGTAAACGTGCAAATAAGTAGCCATTCCACGACCTATTTGCAAAATGGTTGGGTGTTTAAGGTTTCCCAGCCGCATCAACATTTTCGGCAGGAACTTATCTTGCTGCTTCATGGATGGAGCGGAGATGAAAATTCCATGGATATCTTTATCCGTGCTCTCCCAACCAATGTATGGATCATCTCACCCCGAGCGCCATATGCATTACCGGATACTGGTTATTCATGGACAAAGTCTATACCGGATTTTCCGCAAGCTCAAATTGAGTTTATAGAATCCGCATCCGGTTTGTGGCAACAAATTTCAGGATGGAAAAACATGCTACGAATTCCTGACGATATAACCATCCACTTGGTTGGTTTTAGTCAGGGAGGAGCGATGTCATTAATTCTTTCTTTCCTGCATGGGAATCAGATCGGAAAAATTGCCTGCCTTTCAGGATTTTTGCCTGATTGGGGGGAAAATTTGATCATAAATGGAAGTTTAATTAACAAGCCCTACCTGATTACACACGGCACCTCTGATCAAATTGTTCCGGTGGAGCGTGCAAGAATGGCTCAAACAATCTTAAGAAGTACCGGGGCAAGTGTAAATTATTGCGAAACGCTCGCCGGTCACAAATTATCTGCAAAGTGTTTTATTGAATTGAAAGCTTTCTTCGCTTAACGATTGGTAACAAAAGAGAAGATTAAGAGTAAGATGCCAAAAATAAATATGGAGATAATCACCAATCCCATTGGGATATTTGCGGGAAGATTCTGACTGGTAGCATCCTCAAAGGTCGGTATCACCAACGGGGCGGGTGCGGTGTAGGTAGGCAATCTTGTTGGTATTTCAGTAACAATAAATTGGGCTGCCAGAGTTGGATTGATTGTTGGTGTAACCAAAGGGGTTGGGGTAGGCGGAGGTTCCACAACAGGGATAGAGCCCGGTTCAATGTTAACCAGATCCGCCGAAACCCAACCAATCGAACCGGGTACCCCTGGGTAATAGATCATATACCAGGTCCCCCCGCTGGTTCGTCCCTTTGCTGGCACTTGTTGACCAATTAATAACAAACCAATAATCGGATAATAGGTTCCCGGTCCACTCCGGACATTAATTGAATCCCGATCTAGGTCTAATCTGACCGTGACCAGCGGACCAGTTGGTGTACCAGTCACGGTTGGAATCGCCACGGTTGGAATCTGATATTCCGGGGATGCAGTAACTACTTGGGTACCAATCAAAACAGACAGTATCGAGACAATAAAAATGAGGAAAGTGGCAATTTGCCTGCGGTTTCGCATTCCGTAGATAATCCTTGTTTCATTTTTGACTATTCCTGATTATAATCGATGTTATGGACCAACGAATTTATCATGGAAAAATAACTCCTTCAGATATTGCACGTGCGTTAATGAGCCGTTTTCAACGCGGCAACCTGCGTGTCCAACAGATTGGCAGCGGGTCAAAAATGGCGGTGCAAATTGCTACTTCCGAACGCGCTTCCTCCGGAGGTCAAACTGCTTTGAGCGTCACAATCCAACAGGTTGTCGATGGTGTGGCTATTCAGGTCGGAAAACAAGCCTGGATGGGGGTAGCTGCTTCTCTGGGAATGAGCGCATTAGCAACTTTGATGAATCCCTGGAATTTATTGAATCGCCTGGATGATATCGCCCAGGATATTGAATACCTCCAGCTTTCCGAAGAGGTTTGGAGGGTAATTGAAAATGAAACTCGAGTTCTGGGGGCTGGTTTTGAATTGAGTGAGCGCTTACGCCGCTTGGTCTGTGGCTTCTGTGATACTGCTAATCCGGTCGGGGAACCTAACTGCATCGCCTGTGGCGCTCCTCTCGGCAAGAGCCAACCTGCCACGTGCAAACGCTGTGGCTTCGTCGTCCGGCGTGCGGAGCACCAGTGTCCAAATTGCGGCAATTCTGTCAATTAAGGTTTTCTTATTACTCTTGCCATCTAAAAACAATTCCATCACCGATATTCCTAACAAATTAGTCTTGCATCCTTCTTATCAGGTTTGATGATCTTGACCACTACTGTATAATTAATTCATTGTTAGATCCTTCCAATCATTTTTCAAAGGATGGAACCAAATCATGATCAAGATTATTGCTGATACCACTTCCTGTATTCCTCCAAAGCACGCTGCTGAATTGGGGATTCCATACCTTCCTCAAATCATTATTTTTGGGGAGGAATCCTTTCGGGATGACACGGAATTGACTGTTTCACAATTCCTTGAAAAATTAAAAAGCTCTTCTATCATGCCAAAGACTTCAGCGCCTTCTCCAGAAATGTATAGACCCATATATGAAGAACTGTCAGCCCAGGGACACACCATAATCGTTCTGGTACCATCGTCAGAAGTGAGCGGCACCATTCGAGGTGCTACTGTCGCAGCCCAAGAGTTTCCGGGGGCAGATATTCGCATCATCGATACCCGAACTGTTGCAGCCGGTCTAGGAAGTCTGGTTTTAGAAACATGGAAATGGGTGCAATCAGGTCTGGATGCTGATACGATTGTAAATCGCATCATGGCCTTATCGAAACGTGAACGCGTTTATTTCGTGGTTGACACACTTGAATATCTATATAAGAATGGACGGATTGGTGCCGCAAAGGCCCTATTTGGAAGCATTTTACAAGTCAAGCCCATTTTGACATTGACTGATGGAAAAGTGTCTCCATTTGAATCCCAGAGAACCCAGCGAAAAGCTCATGCACGGCTGAGAGAGTTGGTTTTGGATCAGTGCCCGCATAGTCCAGAATCCTTATTGAAAATCCAGCATGGATCAGCGCTGGAAGAAGCAATGTCGATGGCAGAAGAGTTCAGAGAAAAACTGGGTATTTCTGACATCCCAATCTACGAACTCCCACCAGCGATACTAACTCATGCAGGTCCAGGTGTGATCAGCGCGAGCTTCTTCATTGCGGAGTAAATCAAATACTCATTAGAACCGGCTGCGGTGACGCCAACCGCAGCCGGTTACTTTATAACATGCGCTTCTTAAGCCAGCAATTATCAATTATTATGAGTTCTGTTACTCTGCCTTCCATCATTTATTCAGATCCCCATCTGATTTGTATCAACAAGCCTGCAGGTTTGCGCAGTCTGCCCGATGGTTACCAACCGGAGTTACCTCACGTCCGTTTGCTCCTTGAATCTGAATTCGGTCGTCTGTGGATTGTGCATCGTCTTGATAAAGACACAAGTGGTATTCTGCTGTTGGCCCGCTCTTCCGAAGTGCACAGAATTCTCAACCAACAATTTCAAGACCGGGTAATTTCTAAGGCATATCACGCCATCGTTCAGGGTTGTCCATCCTGGGAATCAATCAATATTGACGCCCCTCTTCTAGTTGATGGAGATCGTCGTCACAGAACCGTGGTTCATCATTCATTGGGTAAAACCGCCAATACTCATTGTAATATACTCAAACGGTTGCATAAAAACGCGCTCCTTTTTGTTCATCCACTTACTGGCTATACGCATCAAATTCGCGCCCATTTATCTCATTGTGGATTTCCTCTATTGGCTGATGTACTTTACGGTGCCTCACCGCCTAACGACTTGGATATCATGCATCGCACTGCCCTTCATGCTTATCATCTACAATTTTCCCATCCAATTTCAGGTGAAGTTATGGAATTGTTTGCCCCTTATCCTGATGATTTCACTGCCTACGTAAACCAAAACCAGCCCGTTGATTAACGGGCTGGTTTCTTTACGATTTTTCTTTTACTTCTTCTGAATCTGTTCCCCTAGTTCCGGAATGGATTTACTGGATTGAGCAATCGCCCAGATGATAGCTGCCAGCATAACCGCTGCCACTATCCAAACGATGATGCTCTTCGGATCCACAGCCACGATGATGGGAGCAGCCAAAAGACTGATCAAGTTTACAACCTTGATCATTGGGTTCAAGGCTGGTCCTGCGGTATCTTTTAATGGATCGCCGACGGTATCTCCAACCACACTGGCTTTGTGTCGTTCCGATCCCTTCCCAGTGTTCGCCACAAGGTTGCGCTCTTCATCTTCGATGGATTTCTTTGCATTGTCCCAGGCGCCACCTGCATTTGCCATAAATACTGCCAGTAATTGGCCGCTCAAGATAACGCCAGCCAGAAAACCACCCAGTGCTTCAACCTGCAGCACCAGACCGACCAGAAGCGGGAGCAATACTGAAATCGTTGCCAGGGGGATGAGTTCCTTCTGGGCAGACTGGGTGGAGATATCCACAACCCGGCCATAATCGGGTTTTTTGGTTCCTTCCATGATCCCAGGTTGCAAAAATTGCGCCCGGACTTCTTCAACAATCTGTCCAGCCGCCCTGGAGACTGCCCGAATGGATAAGGCACTGATCAACCAGGGTAAGGCGCCACCAATCAAGAATCCAACGAAAACCTTGGTATCCGAAATGCGAATCGCAGTAAGAATTTGATCTGCAGCTACGCCCAAATTTAGCTGAACCTTACCGACATCAGTAATATACGATGCAAACAAACTGACGGCGGCAATGACCGCCGAGGCGATTGCCACACCTTTGGTAATAGCCTTGGTCGTATTTCCGACTGCATCCAGGTCAGCTAGAATCTGGCGCGCTTTTTTGGTTTCCGGATCAGTCTGGCCATGCCAGGACATTTCCGCCACGCCGTTGGCATTATCTGAAATTGGACCGTAGGAGTCCATCGCAACATTATTTCCGGTGTGACTGAGCATACCAATACCAATCATGGCTACTGCATAGAGCACATACAATGGATTGGATTCTCCTCCATACAGCATCAACGCCAGGATGAAAGACACGGCAATCACTAACAGGGCGTAAACACTGGATTCCATACCAGTAGAAAGGCCGTTCAAGATGGTTGTAGCCGGGCCGAATTTCGTAGCTTTGACGATTTCCTTAACAGGTTTTCGGTTGGTTGCCGTAAAGTATGCCGTCAATGGATTGAAAGCAACCGCCAGGCCAACGCCTATGGAGGTCAATGCAGCCATCCGCCAGTCGCCAGCATAAAGAATAGCAACCAGGAACGAGAATATCACAGTATTGATACTGGATACTTCATACGACCGGAACATCGCACCTTCTGCGTCATGCGCTCTTAAGAATTTGATCGGGATTCGCTCCCAGATTGGTACGGTGAATGTTCCAATAATCGAGGAGATAACCCCAATTCCACGGATGATTAATGGGTAAACAATCCACTTCAGGCTCTTGTCGGGATCTATCTGAACCAAGGCCAGGCCAAGGATCAACGCAGAGACAATGGTCACTTCGTAGGATTCAAAGATATCCGCAGCCATCCCCGCGCAATCACCCACATTATCGCCAACCAAATCTGCAACAACGGCTGCATTTCGAGGATCATCTTCAGGAATGTCTTTTTCCACCTTACCAACCAGGTCTGCACCTACATCTGCAGCTTTGGTGTAAATGCCACCACCTACCCGCATAAACAGGGCAAGCAGGGTTCCACCAAAACCGAATCCCAACAAAACGTCAGGTGAGGCTTTTCCAAAGATAATGAAGATGACCGTTCCGCCCAGAAGACCCAATCCATCGGTCAACATTCCGGTGACAGTGCCGGAATAATAGGCAATGGAAAGCGCCTCGTTGAGGGACCGACGAGCGGCTGAAGCAGCGCGCACATTGGCTTCAATTGCCATTCTCATGCCCAACTGACCAACAATGAGCGAGAAGGAAGCACCCAAGATGAAGGCTACTGCCCGACCAACAGCAATAACAATTTGGGCCGATTGTCCGAATTCCTCGAACGCTTCAACTGAAGGCTTGACGACATAGACACTAAGAAATAGCGCCACCATCAGTAATCCAACAGCAGGGAGAATCGTTTTCAGTTGGCGATTCAGATAGCTATTGGCTCCTTCTTTGATGGCATTCCAAACTTCTTTCATTTTCGGAGTGCCATCATCTTTCTTCATCACGCCGCCCCGTAACCACCAGGCATACAGCAAGCTGATGAACGCAACAACAAGAACGCCAATAATGGCGATCTGCTCAAAGCCATTCAATCCGTGCCTTGAGAAAAGCCCAAATATATCCATACTCCCTCCGTCTGATGTTTAAATGGGGATTGGTTGGATCGGCTCGCATAATTACCGAATTCCAACGCAGTGTACTTATTTTACTCAAACCGTTATGAATGTCAATCAAATTTTGGAACATTAGCATTTGATTAGAAAATCACAAACTAGTTGACTTCACCTATTCATTAATTGTATATTGTTATGCGGCTCTAATCCGGCCATATTTTTATGTTAACTCTTCGGGCGGAACCTGGTTTCCGCTCATTTAATCCCTGAGATTTTTCAGGTCTTTCGGAGGAACCATTCATGATCCAGGTTCAAGGTCTGACCAAAGATTACGGCAAACGCCGTGCAATTCATGACATGACATTCAACGCGAAGGAAAGCGAAATCTTGGGTTTCCTTGGTCCCAACGGAGCTGGGAAAACTACGACAATGCGTATTCTTGCCGGATACCTTCCGCCTACCATGGGCAAGGTCACTATTGGCGGGTGGGATCTGATGGAGCACTCCATCGAGGTTCGTACGATGATTGGTTATCTACCTGAAACCGTTCCGCTATATCCAGAAATGACCGTCCTTGATTACTTGGTATTCATGGCAGATTTGCGGCATGTCAAGCAATCTAAACAACGGGCGAAGGATGTAATAAAGATGGTAAATATGGAAGATCGCCAGACGGGTTACATCGGCAATCTTTCCAAAGGAATGCGTCAACGGATCGGACTAGCTCAGGCCCTATTGCACGAACCGAAAGTATTAATTCTGGATGAACCCACGATAGGTCTTGATCCATCCCAGATTATCGAAGTACGATCTCTGATCCAGGAACTTGGCCAGGAACGAACTATATTGCTTTCGACCCACATTCTTTCTGAAGCCCAACAGGTTTGCAACCGAGTTCTGATTATCAATAAAGGGCACATTGTTGCCGAAGACTCTCCTGAACACCTGCAAGCGCGACTTACTGGCGCTCAGAGGGTTGCCATCAAAGTTCAAGGCGATGCTGATGAATTGGCGTCTGTGATTGCTGCCACACCCGGGGTAACGTTAATTTTGCCTCATCCTAATGGCGAGTTGGAATTTGAAACGGCATTGGGAGAAGATGTGCGAGCTCAGGTCGCGAAATCCATCATTACTGCTGGATTTGACTTGCTGGAATTTCACACCGTCAGTCTCAGTCTGGAAGAAATTTTCTTGCAGTTAATTCGAGATGAAGATGCCGCTTTCCTGGATGGAGATTCCGCTGTTTCTTCTCACAAAAACAGACGGGAAGGAATTAAATATGCGTAATATTTGGACCATTGCCCGCCGGGAACTCAAACTCTACTTCATCAGCCCAATTGCTTATATTGTGATTCTAGTAACCCTGTTCATCCTGGGATTGATTTTTTATGTCAACATCCTGGCAGCGTACATGCAGCAATACACTCCCCCAACCATCCAAGTAGTCATTGGACCTTTGGTCACCATCTTTCTTTTCTCGGTTCCCGCACTCACCATGCGAACCATTGCTGAGGAGACCCGCTCTGGCACATTGGAGCTAGTGATGACCTCACCAGTTCGCGATTGGGAGTTGATCATCGGTAAGTGGTTTGGCGCTATGCTCTTCTACCTGGTGATCCTGGCAACCACCTGGGTTTTTGCTATCGAGCTGAATCTAATTGTCACACCGGGGATTGACCAGGGTTTACTGATCAGTAATTACATTGGTCTAATATTGCTCACTGGTTTCTTTATTTCAATAGGCGTGTTTGCCTCATCTCTTTTCAGCAACCAAATCGCTGCGTTTTTCACAGGATTGGGTATCTTACTATCCTTCTGGTTGATCGGTTTACCCTCCCAGGCCATGGGAGCATTCGGAAGCGATTTCCTCAGTTATCTCGATGTTGGTAATCACTTTTACAATTCTTTCTATCTAGGCGTTATTGATCTGAAAGATGTAGTCTATTACCTCACTGGAATTGCGCTTTTCCTTTTTTTGGGAAAAGCTATGATCGAAATTCGGAGGTGGCGTTAATGAAGACAAACTTTAAGCGCTTCGCTCCTTTTTCTCTGTACTTTGCTGGGTTGTTCGCACTTGTTGCCATCATACTTTTCATCTTGCAAGGCTCCTTCACTCTTCCGGTTCAGATTAGTCTTGGCCTGATCCTGATTAGTGTTGCATTGGCAGTCTTATTAAACCCACAAAAAGCCAGAGAAATCTTTACCGGACGACAGGCCCGTTATGGAAGCAATGTGTTGATTGCTTTTATCGCTTTCTTGGGAATTGTCGTTGCTTTGAATTTCATTGTCAATGAAAATTCTGTCCGCTGGGATTTGACGGAAGACAAGGAGCATTCATTGGCTCCTGAGACCATAAAGGTATTAAAAAGCCTGCAATCCCCTGTTCAGGCGAATGCGTTTTTTACAGCCTCGTACCCTTCCGAAACCACTGCCAATATATTGGATAGCTTTAAATTCAATTCAAATGGCATGTTCGACTACAGGTTCATCAATCCTGATTCTGAGCCGATATTAGCCCAACAAGCCGGCATAACCCAGGATGGTTCCGTTGTAATTACGATGGACGGCCGATCGGAAATCCTGACCTATTCCACCGAGCAAATTGTAGCGTCTGCCCTGGTGCGCCTCTCAAACCCAGGTGAGAGAACCGTCTATTTCTTGACAGGCCATGGCGAATTCGATACTACCTCCATCGGAGATGCAGGTCTTTCACAGATTGTTACTACGCTTGAGTCAAAGAACTATACGGTTAAAACACTCGACTTGCTCACCAATCCGACGATTCCAACCGATGCCTTGAGCGTCGTTGTCGCCGGCAATAATCAGAATTTAAACGAAACCGAATTACAAGTTCTAAAGAATTATCAAGATGCTGGCGGAGCGCTCGTCATTTGGTCTACTCCAAAAATCTTGACCGATATTGGCGAATCCACGGAATCCTTGGCGAATTACCTATCAACCAATTGGGGGATCGCATTAGGGAACGATATGATTGTGGACTTAAATATCGACCCTCCCATCATTGCCTATGGCGCCACATATGCCCAACACCCCATTACCGATAACATGACCACCCTCGCTACCCTATTTCCCAGGGCGCGCAGCGTTACAAGTCCGGGTAGTCCTGAAAATGTCAACCTGACTCTCCTTATTTCGACTGCGGAAAACTCTTGGGCTGAGACTGAGATGAGCAGCCTGGAAAACAACCAGGTGTCTCCAGATGAAGGCAAAGACCTTCTTGGTCCTGTTCCCTTGGCCTACGCTGGTGAAAACAGCAACACAGGTGCCCGGATTGTGGTTGTCGGTAACGCAGAATTTGCCACGAACGCCTTTTATTCCCAGTATGGAAACCTGGACATGGCAATCAACATGATTGATTGGGCATCGGCTCAAGATAATTTATTGAACTTAACCAGCAAACAGAGCACCACTCGATCCCTGATTACCCCAACTGTGACCACCCAGAACCTTTTATTGCTGGTATCGGTGATCCTTTTGCCTGGTATTGTTTTGGTAATTGGCGTGGTTGTCTGGGTTCAGCGTCGGAAACGAGGGTAGTATGATTCGCCGTTCTACTTTCATCCTGCTCTTACTCTTTCTTGTGTTGGCTGTTCTGGCGATTGCTTTTCAGCAGACCTGGTTTGAGAAGGAGGAGGTTGAACCCACCCCTATCGTACAACCTAAGTTGCTGGAGGAATTTCCGCTTGAAACCCTTTATTTGTTACAAGTTTCAGAAAACAACCAGATTTCATTGGAGCTCACCAAACAATCGGATGGTAATTGGGCAATCTCAATCCCTGCAGGCACACAAACTGATGACGGAAAAATCGAACGTCTTCTTACCACCTTGTATGACCTCACTCCAACTGGAACGGTCTCAGTAGACACTGCCTTGGAAGCCCTGGGTATATCACCAGAAAGTTCAAAAATTCTACTGGAGAACACATCCGGAGAATCTTTGGTTTTACACATCGGCACATTAACCCCTACCAGCAGCGGGTATTTTCTACAGGTTAATAATAAGCCCGCTGTCGTAGTTTCCAAGTACGGTTTGCAGGAACTGATCTCTTTATTACAACCGGGGTCGCTTCTATCGACAAATCCAACACCTTAATTTAGAAATTGGTTATTCAGGGTATTGAAAAAAAGTTCAAATGATTGTATCCTGATACTCAGAATAACTGTTGATTAGATTAGAGAAAAGGCGCGCACACTAATATATGGATGATTCCTTAATTCATGTGGTAGACGAGGACGAAGAATATCCTGCTATCGCAAGACTCATTGAACTAGGCCGTCAAAAGTCATATGTGACAATTGACGATATTTTGCATTTCTTCCCAGAAGCTGAACAGGATGTTGAGCAGTTAGAGGAAGCCTTCGCTGCCCTGATGAGCGCAGGTATTCCTTATACGGAAGATACACCCACAGAAGAATCTGCCGAGGAACCTTTTACCGAAGAAGAGTTGGAAGAGGTTGCTCAGGAAGTGATTTCTGGCGAAGCGATCGATGATCTTGCCAATATCGATACTGATGACACCATTGGACTATATTTAAAAGAAGTTTCCCGGGTTCCCCTTCTAACCGCTGAAGAGGAAGTTGACCTTGCACAACGCATTGAACGTGGTCGAATGGCCCGCGAGGAACTTGCACGCGGAAATGTTAGTAACCGCCGTCGCATGGAACTTCGTCGTTTGATTGAAGATGGCTGGGCAGCTCGTGAGCATTTGATCACCGCCAACTCCCGATTGGTCATCAGTGTTGCCAAAAAATACATGGGGCGCGGTGTTCCGTTTCTGGATCTCATTCAGGAAGGGAACATTGGTCTCATCCGGGCCACCAAGAAATTTGACTATCGCCGGGGTCACAAGTTCAGCACCTATGCCACCTGGTGGATCCGTCAGGCAGTCACCCGCGCCATTGCAGATCAAGGACGCACCATTCGGGTACCGGTCCACATGGGAGATCAAATCAACAAGTTACTTCGCGTCCAACACCAGTTGACCCAGCGTTTGGGTCGCGAGCCAGCCGTCGAAGAATTGGCCACCGCCTTGGATGTCACACCCAAGAAAATTGAAAATATGATCCAAGTTGCCCGCCGGCCACTTTCTCTTGAGACTCCTGCGGACGATGAGGATGATTCGGTCTTGGGAGATTTCATCGAGGATGAGGATGCTCCACCACCGGATGAAACTGCCACCTACAACCTACTCAAAGAACATCTGGAAGAAGTGCTCAACTCATTACCTCCTCGCGAGGTACGCATTCTGCAATTGCGCTATGGCTTATTGGATGGCCAGGCATATACACTCGAGGAAGTCGGCCGTAAGATGGGTGTGACCCGGGAGCGCGTTCGACAAATTGAAGCCCAGGCATTAAGTCGCTTGCGCCACCCAACCATTCGCAGAAAATTACGGGATTATTTGGGAGATTAAATCCTCAACCTGGCATGAAAATTGCCAGGTTGTTTCTTAAAATCTCTTGCAATAAAGTCCTTCTTGTTGCATACTTGTGATGGGAGAAAAGCTATGGCCAAGATATCTTTGCGTGTATATCTTAAAGAGATCGATTCGTTGATTGATCGTGGGGAAAACGCTGAAGCGATTGCTCATTGCAAATATGTCCTCAAGATTTACCCAAAATATATTCCAATTTATGGCTTGCTTGGCAAAGCATATCTGGAAAGTCAACGATATAGCGAAGCTCTGGATGTCTTTCAAAGAGTCCTGTCGGTATACCCGGATGATTTTATAGCCCATCTTAGCCTTTCAATCATTCGTGAAGGCGAAGAAAACCTGGATGCCGCGATTTTCCACATGGAACGGGCTTACGAAGTCCAACCAGCCAATGCCGGCATTCAAAACGAGCTCAGGCGTTTATACGGTAGACGGGATGGCGTCATTCCCCCTCGCGTTCGTCTGACGCGTGGCGCCTTGGTAAGAATGTATGAGAGAGGTGAGCTATATCGCCAGGCTATTGCTGAAATCCAGTCAGCCCTGGCAGAACACCCAGATCGGATAGATCTTAAGGTAATCCTTTGCCGCATGTATTTTCTGGCTGGCCAAAGAGTAGAATCCACCGATTTCGCCAGTCAGCTTATCTCCAAACTTCCTTTCTGTTTTGAGGCCAACCGCATTCTGGCTGAAATTCTCCCTGGTACCAGTCGAGCTGAGGATGCTGCACTGTACCAGAAACGCGTCCTGGACCTTGACCCTTATTTTGCCTTTACTCCTCTTTCTTCACCAAATTCTTCACATGTCCCTGATAATGCCATTCAATTGGAGCAGTTAGATGTTCGCATGGCTGAACATACCATGGATTCGGGATGGGCGCAAAATCTTGGAATCAGTCTCCCTGGCCCAAGTCATGATGAAGAATTACCAGATTGGTTCCAAACCAGCACCGGTCAACAACCCGATTTGCAAAAATCATTATCGGCTCCTGAGCCAATCTCCGCGCAACTTGCAGAGGACTCCGAGATTCCAGATTTCATTCGCCAGGCGGGTTTCACCGCTGCCACTGGCCCAGAACAACCCACAACCCTGAACATCTCAGAAGGCGAGGATATTCCGGCGGAAGGCGAACCACTGGCTTCAGCCGAGATTCCAGATTGGCTTCAATCCATTGCCCCCGCCCAACCCGCAGTCGATCAATCGATATTTCCTGAAGATGAATCATGGTTTGCTGGTTTAGTTCAGCAAACGCCCCAACTTGATCAGGAAAGTCCAGAAAATATCCAACTTCCCAAAGATTCAAACGAGTCGAAGGAAGTAGCAGAATCGCCAACCACCAGTGCAGAACTGCCAGATTGGCTGCGCAATGAAGTCCCTGATAAAGTGGAGCCTTCTGCATCGACCTTACCGAGTTGGTTATCTGAACCTCCAGTGATGCCAGATCGCAATGAATTGCCAGAAGAGCCCCAACCTTCTGCCTCCATCCCAGATTGGCTGCAAGGAGTAGAGGTAAATCAAACAACCTTACCTGGTCAACCAGGCGCAGAATTGGATGGAACTGAAGCAGAGACCCCGGAATGGTTGCAGACTTTATCAACTCCTCCAATCCCGCCGGTGGAGATTCCTGCTTTCCCAACCGAACCACTTGAAGGCGAAAATATTCCAGCTGAGTTGCCTGATTGGATCACGGGGATTATTCCACAAGTCGAAGATGAAGTTCAAGCCGAGGAACCTCTTTCCAACACACTCGAGTCACCTTCATTATTGGCTTCACCCAAGGTACAACCGGATGAAAACCTGCCAATTGTCACACAATTTCCACCAGAAATTTCAGAAATGCCTCCAACACCTATCACTGAAACTGGCGAGGTGATTCCCTCTGAAGCAGTTGAAACTGAACTTCCAGAAGGGTTAGCCGATCTTGAAGCCAACAAGTCTCCAGTCGAATTCGAAATGCCTGATACCAAAATACCTGCTGAAACCGAACCGGATGACCAGGCAGCAGAAGCTGAATTACCGGATTGGCTTAGTGAAATTGCTGCACCTGTCGATCAATTAGAGCCTGAGGTCCCTCTCAGTGAAGCAACTGCTGAAACTGAACCGGTGGGCCAGGCGGTAGAAGCTGAATTGCCGGATTGGCTTACTGAAATTACTGCACCTGAAGATCAAGTAGAGCCTGAGGTGCCTCTCAGTGAAGCAACTGCTGATCTTGAACCGGAAGGCCAGGCGGTAGAAGCAGAATTGCCGGATTGGCTTACTGAAATCGCTGCACCTGTCGATCAAGTAGAGCCTGAAGTGCCTCTCAGTGAAGCAACTGCTGAAACCGAACTGGAGGGCCAGGCGGTAGAAGCTGAATTGCCGGATTGGTTGGTCGAACTTGACCAAACAATCCCTCAACCATACGATGCTGAGCCAAGCGTTCTATTAATCTCACCTTCTGAATTGTTATCTACCGAAGTCTCTGATCTTTCCGAATTCGAGGAGATCCCACCCTTCGTCGGAGCTCAACCAACCCTGGAAGAACCAGCATCCCCTGTTGTTGAATCCACGATACTGAAAGCTGAACCAACGCATGATCAGATATCTGAAGAAATGGACCTGGCAATAACTGACGAGCTGGAATCCCAGGCTCCAACCCAACCTATTCAGATAAAGCTATCTTCCCCTGAATCGATCGAAGAACCAGCTTTTCCAATCGAAGAAATTAAAGCAGAAGAAACTTCACTTCCGTTAGACTCGATACCTTCACAAAGCACTATTCCAGAGGAAATAATGGTTGACACTGGAAGCCAGATTGCTGAGGAAATGCCCACAGATTTGGAGGCTGCCTTAGCCTGGATGGAAGCCTTGGCAGCTCGCCAGGGAGCCATTGAAGGCACCTTATCCGTAAACGCCGATGAACAATCTACTGAAATGCCGCAATGGCTCCAAAGCGAAGTCGAGAACTCCCCAGAAACTCAACTCCCACCTCCCCCTGAAGAGGAAGTGTTCCAACAACCGGCGGAAGAACCTGCGCTGCAACCACAATTGACTGATCAAGTAACAATGGAGACCAAAGCTCCTGATATTGAACCGATTCAACCCATCGAGGAGATTCTCTCATCAGAACTTGAATCATCCACACATCCTGCTGAGATTTCAGAGCCACTATCAGAGGAAGGACTCGAAGTTTTAAAATCCTTCGAAGCGCCAGTGTTGGCAACTCCTTCGGTAACCGAATGGGTTGAGCCTGAGAACCCTGAGGTCGAATTGCCCGAGTGGATCAGAGGTGTTGACGAAAACATTCCATTAGTAGAAACACTGCCCGTCATTGAATCTGTTAGCGAAGAATGGGTGCGCGAGGAAGCTATTCCAGATCATGTTTCTGCCAGCCAGCCCGAAGATACAGCAGAACCCGCAGTTGCCCCAACCTCTGTCGTTCTCTCTGCTGAATCTGCGACTCCAGAGCAAATGGGAATTTCCACCGAAATTAAGACCCAGGCAGCAGCTACTGACTTTCTTTTAAAGGCGCAAACTGCACTACGCCATAACAACCTGGAGGAAGCTCTTAATCAATATGAAGAATTGGTAAACTCGGGTGATATGCTCGAAGAAGCCATTCATGATTTACGCGAGGCGATTGATCGCCATCCGATGGAAACTCCACTTTATCAAATCCTTGGGGATGCTTATATGAAAACCAACCGCCTGCAAGAAGCGATTGATGCCTATACGAAAGCCGAGCAGTTATTGCGCTGATTTCTGGAGGAAATTTGGAACGAACTTTTGTAATCATTAAACCGGATGCCGTACAACGCGGCCTCATAGGTGAGATCACATCCCGACTGGAAAAACGCGGCTTGCGCCTTGTTGCTGCCAAATTCATAATCGTCAGCCGCTCGCTTGCCGAAGCTCATTATGCCGTACATGTCGGCAAGCCTTTTTATGCCGGTTTAGTCAATTACATAACATCCGCCCCTGTGATGGCGATGGTCTGGGAAGGACTGGATGCGATTGCAGCTGTGCGTCAGACAATGGGAAAAACCAATCCTCTCGAGGCTGATCCTGGGACCATCCGCCATGATTTTGCCTTGGGTATCAGCCGAAATTTGACCCACGCTTCTGATTCTCCAGAAACTGCCGACAAGGAAATTGCACTTTGGTTCAATTCAAAGGAATTGTTTGACTGGGATCGAAATGTCGATCCCTGGATTTTTGGGAAAAATTAACTGTTTTCCCTGTTTTCTAACCGGGTTGACTCTCAACCCGGTTTTTCTTTTCTCTACCCACAGGATAATTATGATATACTAATCAAATAATAAGGTGCACCTTATATTTCTCATTTTCATCGAAAGGCATTTATGAGCAGTCAGGCAGTTGAAATGTACATCGCTGGGATTTTTCGCTTGAGAAAATCAACCTCAGCTTCAGTTTCACTTCGTCAACTTAAGCAATATTTCAACTTTTCTCCCATTTCCATCCATGAAATGATAATCAAGCTGAATGATCAGGGATTGCTTACTTACCACCCTTATAAAGGAGTGCTACTGACCGAAGAGGGTGAACGATTGGCAACCTCCTTGATTCGCCGCCACCGAATTTGGGAACGCTTTTTAGTGGATTCGCTTCACTTTCAGCCTGAGGAAGTCCATGAGATTGCCGATCACCTGGAACATGCTGCGCCTGAAGAAGTAACGGACCGTCTTTCGGTGTTACTTGGCAATCCAGAAGCCTGTCCGCATGGTAGTATCATCCCACCAATGGCATCGACAAAAATCAAATGACCACACCCAACTTCACCAGTCAGATTCTCCGAAACCTCAAAGTTGGTCAACGAGGTTTCATACGCCATCTCACCGGTGGTCACAACCTGGTCCAGCGGCTATTAGCGCTTGGTTTCACCCCCGGTGCACCCATCCAAATCCTTCGCTCCAGCGATCATGGTCCTTTATTGGTTTCCATCCGTGGAACGCAAATTGCGATCGGGCACCATGAAGCAGAAAATATCCTGATCTCGGCCTCTGACTATTCCGAAACCGAAGAGGTTCCTCGATCAGCCGAGGTAAAAGTTACTATTGCTCTGACCGGGCAGCCAAATGTCGGAAAATCGACTATTTTTAATGCCCTGACAGGAATGAATCAACATGTTGGCAATTGGACCGGTAAGACTGTTGAGCGCAAGTCCGGCAATTTCACTCACGAAGGGATTGTCTACAACCTTGTCGACCTGCCAGGAACTTATAGTTTGACGGCAAACTCCGATGAAGAACGCATTGCCAGAGATTTTATTCTTAAAGAACGTCCCGATATCGTGATTGCAGTGGTGGATGCCGCCACCCTTGAAAGAAATCTATACCTTATTTCTGAATTACTTCTCTTGCCTTCGCCAGTCATTCTCGCGCTTAACATGATGGATGTCGCATCCCGAGAAGGTATCCAAATTGAAGTTCCCGTTCTCCAATCTGCCCTGGGTATCCCGGTAGTGCCTATGTCTGCCTCCCACAGTAAAGGCTTGATGGATTTAATGCTGGTCGTAAAGAAAATGTTGGCTGGCGAATTTCCATATCTCCCCAATAAACCCTCCATCTTGCCCAAACATCTGGATGTGCTCAATCAAGTGAAGAGAATCATTGCTAACTATGTACCACCCATCTATCCGGAAGATTGGGTCGCCCTTAAGCTACTGGAAGGCGATGCGGAGATGATCCAATTGATGGAAACGGAAATGCCAGGACCCGAATGGCAAAAGATCCATGCCCTGCTTTACCAGCATGAGGATGCAATCTTGGATATCGCCGGAGCCCGCTACGAATGGATCGCTCGGATGATCCGGGTTGCGGTTGTTCAGCCCCCTATCACACGGGTCGGCATCACCGTTCGTCTCGACCGCATCCTGACACATCCGCTCTGGGGAACAATAATCTTGGCTGGGGTTTTGGGCTTGGTTTTCTTCTTCACCTATTCAGTTGGATCTCCAATCCAAGCCTGGTTGGCAAGTTTGGTTTCAAATTTATCTGATCTGATTCGCACATCCCTGGTTTCAGTACCCGTTTGGATGGTCGAATTGATAGCCAGCGGAATTTTGGGCGGTCTTGGCATGGTGCTCACCTTTCTGCCCATCTTGGTTATTTTCTTCGCTATCCTGGGATTCCTGGAGGATACTGGCTATTTGGCGCGGGCTGCCTATCTAACCGACCGCTGGATGCACCAAATGGGTTTGCATGGCAAAAGTTTTCTACCTATTTTGTTAGGTTTTGGTTGCAATGTGCCTGCTGTCCTCGGAACCAGAATTATTGAATCCCGCCGCGCCAGGCTTTTGACCATTCTGCTCATTCCGTTGATTCCATGCACTGCCCGCATGGCTGTCGTTACAGTTCTCGCTCCACTTTTCTTTACACCAGTTGTAGCTGCCTGGGTTTCCTGGGGTTTGATCGCCGGAAATTTATTCCTACTGGCTGTCCTCGGTCTGATCTTGCATAAATTTGCCTTTAATAACGAACATACTGCCTTCATTATGGAGCTTCCGCTCTACCATATACCCAACCTGCGCACCATCGGCATGTATGTTTGGAACAACATAGCCGGATTTCTCGAAAAAGCTGGCAAAGTAATTTTACTCGCCTCATTGGTCGTTTGGATTTTCTCCTATTTTCCTGGCGGGGACATTAACTCAAGTTGGCTGGCGGAGTTTGGAAAAATCATTGAACCCGTTGGACAGTGGATGGGTTTACCTTGGCCAGCCCTCGTCGCCTTGCTCACCAGCGTGGTGGCCAAAGAAAATACCATTGCCACCCTGGGCATCCTCTATGGAGATCTTGCAAGTACATTGCCTGTCATTCTCAGCGGAGCCTCATCGCTGGCGATGCTGGTTTTTCAAATGCTGTTCATTCCCTGCATTGCAACCGTCGCAGCCATTCGCCAGGAATCAAGGTCCCTCAAATGGACTATTTTTAGTGTCTTATTGATGCTGGGATTAGCTCTCGGAGCATCCGTTTTGGTTTATCAACTTGGACACTTTTTATTCCCGGGAGTCTGATATGTTATATCAATTACTGTTCATGATTCGTTCTGGCGAAATCCAAACCCACCAGGAATTAGCCACAAAATTACAAATCACACCCGCTCTGGTCTTGGGTATGGTCAATCAATTAGTTCAATCAGGTTACTTACAGCCTTTATCTGCCTGTTCAATAGACATTACTGCATCCTATTCCTGCGAAACTTGCTCATCTCATGCAGGCTGTCTGCTGGCCTCCACCCGTCAAGGCTGGTTGTTAACCGAACGCGGCGAAAAACTGATCAGCTCCGTTGCATCTTGACAAATGAGGTTGGGCGGATATAATCACTTCATTCGCGGGTGTAGCCAAGCGGTAAGGCAGTAGCTTCCCAAGTTAATTTTAAAAACCACGACCGTTTTTGTGCCTCACACTCCGTTTAGTAACATAAGCATTTAGGTAGGTTACTGTCCCACTGTTAATCGAAAACAACAGAAAGGATGGACGGTTACCTATGATTTTAAGCAAAGCTATTGAAGGCTACATTATGGATGCGACCATGTCGCTATCCCCACGGACCGTGGTACTGTATCGTCTCTACCTGGGCATCTTCCAGAAATACGCTGGGGACCCTGAGGTAGAAACCATAACCCCTCACCTGCTCAAGACATATCTGCTCTACATGCAGACCCAATACGTCCCCAATCGACCCTCGGGGAATAAGGACAAGCTCGGTCCCTCAGCGCTTGACAATCACTGGAAGTGCCTGCGCTCTTTCTTCGGCTGGGCTTCAGAAGCCATCGATTTACCACGCCCGGATGGAGCACTGCCACGCCCTCGCTATAAACTACCTCAGCCTGACCCTTTCTCACAAGATGACGTGAAAAAGCTGCTGGTGGCAGCGGAATGGACGAAAGCCATTCAGAACGAAGCCGGAAAAAGTTTCCGCCGGCATCGTCCCCAGGCGGCCAGGGACAAGGCGCTCCTGCTGTTCTTCCTTGACACAGGTCTACGAATTGGCGAAGTTTCTCGATTGAAGACCGAAGATTTGCAAATGGACAATGGCCAAATCCTGGTTGCCCCCTTTGGATCCAGCGTCAAGAGCCGGCCACGATTGGTGTACCTTGGGACCGTAGCCAAGCGCGCCTTGTGGTTGTACCTGGCCAAAAATCCGCACAAACCGGGAGACCCTCTCTTCTGCACGAGCATTCAGACGCTGCGCAATATCGTGCGCTCATGGGGTGAACGTGCCGGTGTCAACAACTGTCACCCGCACCGTTTCCGTCACACCTTTGCGATTGAGTACTTGCGCAACGGCGGTGACATCATGACCCTTCAGCGCCTTCTGGGACATTCCTCTCTGGACATGGTCCAACATTACCTGAATATCGCCCAGAGTGATGTAGAGCGGGTGCACCGTAAGGCGTCACCTTCGGACAATTGGAGATTGTAGACGCGCTTACGCTACAAAGGCTTCTTGGTCACTCGTCGCTTGAGATGGTACAAAATTATCTGGTATTGGTTCGTGCTTGCTGAACTCCTTCAGGTATAGCTTTGTCGAAATGAGCACTTGCTCTACCAGACTGTCAAAGACGGCGTGGTCCAGCGTTGTCATCCCGCGATAGTAGGCGCGCCTATCGCAAAAGTAAACTCTCACACTGGCGTTGACCTCAAACATATTTGAGACCACAGCGTTCAGGGCGTATTGGATATTTAAGGTCGCGTCTATTCGATGCCTCTTGCCAATGATCTTCTCCTGCTTTCTATCCAGGAAGAAGACGAATTCATTATCTCTTTCCACGT
>JBGSJZ010000153.1:0-4787 GCA_041741455.1 Anaerolineaceae bacterium
AATCTCCGTCAAGAGGTAACAAACAAATCCAAGATATTTTTCCTGGATAATGGCATTAGGAATGCCGTCATTGCCCAATTCAATGATCTGGACCAGCGCAACGACCTTGGCGGGTTGTGGGAAAATTTTATGATGATTGAAAGGCTGAAAGCCCGTTCCTACCAACCATTGTTTGCCAATCATTATTTCTGGCGAACGTACAAGGGTCAGGAAATTGACCTGGTGGAAGAACGTGGTGGTCAATTATATGGCTACGAATTTAAGTGGTCGCAGCAAAAAAACCTTCGGCCTCCTGCTGATTGGATTGACACATATCCAGATTCTTCGTTCCAGGTGATCCATCCCGGAAATTATCTGGATTTTCTACTATCATAACCAGCAATCGCGTTTCTCCTCCTTGGCCCAATCCGCCTCGGTTTGCAGGGGGTATAATAGACCCATATTGAATCGACCCTTCAGGAGAGCGAATGTCAAAAGTTACCCCCAAGAGCGGAATGGGCACCATTGTTACCCATCTGGGTGAGGGCCACAACCCGAATCATGCCCATGTTTCCCCCATCTACCAAACTTCCACTTTTTCCTTCCCGGATGTTGCCACCGGCGCGGCCATGTTCAATGGCGAGATGCCCGGTTACGTCTACACCCGGCTAGGCAACCCGAACACCGACCAGATTGCCGCCAAGATTGCTGTCCTGGAGGGGCTGGACCTGCTGCGCGCTCAACCCGGGCGGGAACCGGGCGAGGTGGTTGGCGGGCACGTCTTTTCCTCCGGCATGTCGGCCATTTCATCGGCGGTGCTGGGGCGGGTCAAGGCGGGGGATACGGTCATCGCCCAGGACGCCCTGTATGCCGCCACAGTCACCCTGCTGAACGACCTGGCCCCGCGCTTTGGCTTCAACGTAGTCTGGCTGCATCACCCCACCACGGCGGATTGGGAGCGCGCTTTTGAGCAGAACCCCAAAGCCGTGCTGGCCTATGCTGAAACCCCGGCCAACCCTACCATGTCCCTGGTGGACCTGGTAGAAGTGGCAAAAATTGCCCACGGGCACGGCGCCTGGCTGATGGTGGATAACACCTTTGCCTCGCCCTATTGCCAGCGCCCGCTGACCCTGGGAGCGGATGTGGTGGTGCACTCCACCACCAAGTACCTCTCCGGTCACGGGTTGGTGGTCGGCGGGGCAGTTGTCAGCCCGCACCTGGATTACGTCAACGGTTCGCTCTACACCATGCTCAAAGTACTGGGCGGTTCGGCCTCGCCGTTTGATGCCTGGCTGGCCAATATCGGCTTGAAGACTTTTGAACTGCGCATGCAACGCCACTGCGAGAGCGCCATGATCGTGGCCCGCATGCTGGAAGCCCACCCACAGGTCGCTGAGGTCTACTACCCTGGCCTGGAGAGCCACCCGGACCATGAACTGGCCAAGAAGCAGATGTTGGCGTTCAGCGGCATGATCGCCTTTGAACTGAAGGGCGGCATGAAAGCCGGTGAGTCGATGATGAACCGGGTGCAGATCGCCACCCTGGCGGTCAGCCTGGGCAATGTGGATACCCTGATCCAGCACCCGGCCAGCATGACGCACGTCTCGGTGCCAGTTGCCATGCGCAAAGCTGCGGGCATCACGGACGGCCTGGTGCGCCTCTCGGTGGGCGTGGAGAATGTCGAAGACATCCTGGCGGATTTGGAACAGGCGCTGGATTTTTGAGAACTGGAACAACAGCTAATAACAGCCTTTCAGGCAGGGTTCAAACCTGATTACCCCCAAAAATAAGGTGCAGCGCACTTCCGAAATGTGCGCTGCACCTGTCTTTTCCCGGGGAATGAAACTTTAATTCGAGATGGTCGGTAGATAGAGATACAGCGGTGGAAGGCTGGTGGTGGTGAAATCAAAGACCGTGGAGAGCGTCTCGCCGCAATCGTTTTTGGCCAACACCCGCCAGTACAGTTGGCTGCCGGATGGCAGTGCCAGTGCCGGGGTGTAGGCCGGCAAGGTCAGGCTGGCCTGCAGCAGGGGCGTGACGAAATCATCTGCATCGTCCAGTTCAAAATAGTAAGAAATGGCTCCCTCCACCGCTTCCCATTCAAAGACCGGGTAGATCCACTGCTCGGTGGCAGCATCCGCCGGGCTGAGCAGGCTGCTGGCGGAGAGCGGGCCGTTAATGACGGTCAAGGACAAATCTACTGTGTGGGTGAGATCACCGCTGACCGCCTGGACAGAGAGCGGATAGGTCCCGTGGGCCATGCCGGCATCGGTCAGGGTCAACAGACTGCTGCCGGTTGGCGTGACCTGGGCCGGATCAAATGCACCCGAGATACCATCCAGTTCTTCGATCAGGCTGAGATCCACCAGGTTGGCGAAGGAATTAATGCTGGTCAAATTGACCACGGCATGGGTTTCCCCGGCGGAGCAGATTTGTATCTCCTCCGGATCTACCGCCAGGCTGAAATCCCGCGCTCCCAACACTAGCTTGACGCTTGGGTCGCCAAAGATGTGGTAAATCTGGCGGTAATACAAGCCGCGGTCCGGATACTTGGTATTCACCGCCAGCAAGCCGTACTGGGTCATGGCGCCAATCGAGGGTTGATCCTCTCCATACAGATTGTCAAAAATGGCCCGCTCCAACAAATCATCCTCATTCCAATAAGTATTGTTGGAAGCACCAAAATAGACCAGGGCGCCCTGGTCTGGCTGAATGACCCAGGTTTCGGCGAACGATTCCTCAACGTCCCATTTGCCGGTCAGGCAGGCATGACCGGCTACATAGGGAAATATATCGTTGGCCAGTAAACTTCTGACATTGGGCTGGGTGATGGTTGGCCCAGCCCAGGATGTTGTATTGCCATGGCCAGAATAGACCACCAGCGAGCGCCCTTCATTGATAGACGTGATGACATGGGTGGTACTGGCTGCATACGTGATGGCATATAACTTATCCCCACCCGGCTGCGGGTTGGCCGGGAAGCTGCCGGTATAGCCCAGCGGGGCCGTGTAGGTGTCAATCACATAATTATGAGTTCCTTCGGCCAGCGGATAATAAGTAGCATCGCTGGTGCCGATAAAAGCAGCTTGCTTGACCCAGACCTCACTGCCGCTGGCCGACTGGTAGGTCAGCGCCTTGTTGACCATGTTGGCCAGTTGGACCGTGTCCCGCACCGGGAAGCGCCCGTAGAAGATATCCGGAATCGTATCGCTTCCGGCCAGGGTGGCATAGTACAGGTCGGTGGTGTTGGAAGTCAGGCTGTCGGTGGAATCCGGCATCGAATCGGATTCGTCGGCAATATCCCCCACCAGCAGCAGGTAGGCCAGGGATGGGTTGGCATTATAAAAATTCTGGATGTAGGTCTTGATGGCGGTGTTGGTCGTGCCGCCCACATCGGTCAGCGTAGCCAGGGTGACGGCAAAACCCTGGTTCTGCTTGAGGGTTACAAACGGAGCCAGGCCGGCGGCATAGCTGTTGGCCGTGATGATCAGGTAGCCCGACGGGGGGGTAAGCAGTTTGACTGCCTCCGCCCCGGGCAGGCCGTAATTCAGCAAAGTCGCCGCCTGCAGGGATTCAAATTCCGGGCTGGCGTAGCGTTCGGCCATCTGGCGGGTCAGGGCGGCATCCCCACCCGTCAGGTGGATGCGCATATCGATCTGTGAATAAATCCGCAGGGTACCGGTCGCCGGGTTGTACTGCACCGGGTGCAATTCGATGCTCAGACCACGTCGGCCGCGCTGGATGTAATCCAAACCCATTTCAGCCGGTTGGGCGGGCAGGAAGTCGTTGGTCGCATAGGCAGTAGCATCCGGGGCGGACACGGGCGGCACCGGGCCGGATTTAGTTTGTGGCACCTGGGCCGGGAAAACCTGCCCTGGCAAGCCCAGCTCGGCCAGCTTCACCTCGCGGTACTCGCTGTGGGTAATCTCCAAGGTGTAGGTAGCCTTGAAGGGGATCTGCACATCCCGGCTGAGGAAAGGCAACTCGGGCTGGCCCGGCAGGGCAGCGCTGCCCAGCTCCAGGCCGCTCAGGCGGGTATAGGGTTGGCCAGCCAGTTGGACCGGCTCGGCCTGCACCCCGCTGAAGGAGAAGCTCAGCTCAATCTGCTGGCTGCTGGAGGAGACAGCCTTGGCTTCGGGGCTGGCGGAGGTCAGTCCGCTCGCCGCTGGCAGCCAACCGCCGTCGCTCAGCGGGCGGGCAGCCCGGGCCTCTGAGGTAAAAAAGAACGCCCAGAACAGGGCGAGGGGCAAGACCAGGGCAAGCCCTGTCCAGAGATACCGGTAAAACGGGCGGGGTTTTGGCATGGTAGTTTCCCTTTTACAATGGCGCAAGAATATCAAATTGTAACATAATCCCGCTCAGGACTTGCGCTCGAGCGGGGTCCAGGTGCCATTGGCATCCCGGTTGGGGTCAAAGTTCGGATCATCCGTCAGCCAATACTCACCCAGCGGATTGGACCAGGCTTGCGGATAGCCGCTCGGCAGTTCTACGCTGCCGCCCAGGTTGGGATCGTGATATTCATCGACGCCGCGCATGTACTGGCTGAATTGGGTGGAGAGGCGGTCCATCACCTGCTGGCGCTGGTTGTAACTCTCCATACTGCTCTCACTGATTTCGTTGCTCATCTGGCTGAGCTGGCGGCTGAACTGGCCGATCTGGTGAATGTGCTGGATTTCGTTCTGCGCCATCCATTGGCTGATCTGCAAAACCTGGGCGTACCACTGCGGATTGAATTTAAAGGAATGGATCATCGCCTGGAAGAGGTCCGTCAACCCATCCAACCGCCCTTCAGCCGCCCGGCAGGCGAA
>JBGSJZ010000154.1:0-16542 GCA_041741455.1 Anaerolineaceae bacterium
AGCCAATAACGCCCAGGGTGATCTAACTGGTTAAAACCCCCGTACCTTCTCCAGCGTGATGCGGATCAGGACGCTGTATTCCTTGAATAGATCCTGCATGGTAACCTTCCACTGCTCCATGGCAATGGCTGCGTATTTCTCAGCATAACCCGGGTGTTGGGCAGGGGTTTCAGGCTCCAACTGGGCAATGCCATGGAAGATAACCACGTCCCCGCCGCTGACGGTGGCACCCTCAAAATGCAGGGAAACCCGCGGGGTGCGGGTGATATTTTTCAGCTTGATCGAACCGGGGCGGGTGTAGATCAGGATGCACTCGCCATCGAAGTAAAACCAGACCGGGTTGGGCTGCGGGGTACCGTCCGGAAAGACGGTGGTGATCCAGATGACCTGTTCGGTCTCCAGGCGCCGCCTGACGCGCTGTCCAAATTCCGAGGTAAAGTCAATCATCGTATCCTCCATTACCGATAAAAACAGCCTTTCTTTAATTATACAATCCCAGGCAAGCCTTTTTGCCAGGTGATTTCCGCTTATACTTGGATTGATTCCTTGGAGATGCCAATGCCTGAAGATTTTCTGCCCATCGAGATGCTTACCCGCCTGCAAGAGCCGCCCGCTCCCTTCCGCCCCGGCGAGCCACACTTCTGGACTGACCCGCACATCGCCCGCCAAATGCTGGCTGTCCACCTGGATCCTAATACAGATGCTGCCAGCCGCCGACCGGAAACCATCCAACGCACTGTGGATTGGCTGATCGAGACCCTGGCGCTCAAGCCGGGCATGCGGGTCCTCGACCTGGGCTGCGGGCCGGGTTTATACACATCCCGACTGGCGGATGCCGGCTTGCGGGTGACCGGGGTGGATTTCTCACAGAATTCCATCAATTACGCCCGTCAGCAAAGGCCGGAGGTTGAGTATCTCTGCCAGGATTACCTAAATTTGCAGGTGGAAGGCAAATTCGACCTGGTGCTACTGATCTTTGGGGATTTCTGTGTGCTTTCAACGCAGCAACGCTCCTGTCTGCTGACCAATGTTAAGAACGTGCTGAATCCGGGAGGATCATTCGTGCTGGATGTCTCCACGCCGGCGCTGCATCAGCGGATCGGCTTGAAAAACGGCTGGTATGCTGCCCCCGGCGGCTTCTGGAAACCCGGTCCGCACCTGGTGCTGGAGCATGGTTTTGCCTACCCGGAGGATCTTTTCCTCGACCAGTACATCGTGATCGAAGCGGAAGGCCGGGTCAGCGTTTACCGCAACTGGTTCCAAGATTACAACCCTGAACGTATTCGCCTGGAGTTGGAGAGCGGGGGTTTCCAGGTGACCAGCCTGTGGGGAGACCTGTGCGGCACGCCGCTCCAGGCAGACCCGGAGTGGATCGGCGTGATCGCCAAGCTTGAATAATTGTCCTCTGGAGAAAATCTCATGGTCCAACCCAAAATCCACCTGGCTTTCCGCTTCCACGGCAACTTCTACCACTCCTACCGCGGTGACACGCCGGATGAGCTGGGTTTTGGCAAGGATATCCGCATCATCCGCCACATCATTGACGTGCTGGACAAAGCCAACCAGGCTGGTTTGCCGGTGCGCGGTACCTGGGATTTTGAAAATTATTTCTCGCTGGAAACCCTGATGCCGCAATACTGCCCGGACATCATCTCCGCCTTGCAGCGCCGGGTCCGGGAAAACGCTGACGAAATGCAGCTCATGTCCTACAACAACGGCCTGATCAATGCCCACACCGCCCGCGAGTTCGAGGCGGCCATCCGGCGGGCGATCCACAACCCGGCCGGCTCCGGCCTGCGCGACCTGTTCGGCAATGGCTATTTCAATATGGTGCGCCCGCAGGAGATGATGTTCACCCCGATCCACCTCAAACTGTATAAGGCCTGTGGGGTGGATTCAATCAGCCTGTATTACTCCGCCCTGCCCTTCAACGGATTCAGCAACTTCGTGCCACCGCTCCCGCTAGTCCAACGCTACAACCCACTGACCCTGGGCTACTCCTGCATCCAGGAAACCATGACCTTGTTGCCGTGTTACAACGTCGGTGACCTGGCGGACCATCTGACGCTGCGGCGCTGGCTGGGGCAGATGCGCCGGCAGCAACTGACATTGGAACAGCCGCAAGACTTGCTATTGCTGATCGACCAGGATGCGGATGATGCTTTCTGGGTTGGTTTTGAAGCGCCCGGCTGGCTGAAAAAGCGTTTCTCCACGATCCGCGGGCTGGCCGGCCTGTTGGAAAATGTGCAGGATTTGGATTACATCGAGTTCACCACCCCCGGTCGCTATTTGCAGGATCACCCGCCGGTCGGCAGCATCTCCTTCGGGCAGGATACCGCGGATGGCAGTTTTGACGGCCTATCCAGTTGGACAGAAAAATGGTCCAACCACCTATTATTCACCGGCCTGGAGCGCGCCCGGATCCTTGATTTACAGACCCGGCGGCTGCTGGCGGATCAGGCCGAGCTACCACCAGAAATCCAACAACGCCTGGATGCAGCCTTTGAAGCGCGCCTCAAGCTGCTTTCGACCACCCACTTTGGCATGGCTGCGCCAGTGATGAACCTGACTCGCGAACACTCTGCCCGGCGGCTGGTCGAAAAAGCCATGGAAAATGCAGGCGCAGCCTTTAAGATGGCCGCCGGTCAGCCCAAACCCGGCTGCTTCAGCCTGCTGGACTACCCACGCGGCGAATCGACCAAGCTGGTTCACTATCCAGCCCATGCTTCGCGCGGCCTGGTGCGGTTGCCCTTGCGATGCGAGTCCCCTACCTCCTTGGTGGTGAAGGATCAGGGTGGCCAACTCATCCCGTGTGCCGTGTTGGGCAAAGAACTGCTGTTTGTGGCCGAACTGGCAGCCGGGGAACGTCAGCCGTACCACATCGAAGCCGGCAGATCCAGTCCACAGCCGGTTAAGTCGGTGCAAGTGACAGGTAATTGTTTACAGAACAAACACCTTCGACTGGAGTTTGACGAACGAGGCCAGGCAAGCCGCCTGCTTTTGAAAGGAAGGGAAATCAACGCCGGGCAACTACTACACAGTGGGGTGACCTATGCCGGCAGGACCTACCGGTTGGCAGAATGGCGGGAGACAGAAACTTTTGCAGCCAGTGTGGTTGGCAGCAAGCGCCAGCAGGGCGAACTGCGTCTGCCTGGAGGTTATCCGGTGCAGTTTGAGCGAGAGCTGCTGCTGGCAGCCGACCTGCCGTACCTGTACCTGCGCCTGCGGGTCCGCTACCCGCACACCCCCGACCAGGGCTACGACCCGGGCAAGGCCCAACGGCTGCAGCAGGCCTGGGATAACCGCTGGCAGGAGGTGTTGCCCTGCGAAATCCAGCCGAAACTAACCGCCGCACCGCGAGTCTGGAAGCACAACTATTGCAACCACGTCAGCAGTTATGAACTGGATTACGGCCGATTTTCAAAGAACCCTGACCTGGCCGAGGCCAACAACCAGATCACAGCCGGCTGGCTGGCGGTGACGGACGGGCAGAACGGCCTGCTGCTGGCACAGACGGCCGATTCGGCCAACAATGTGGCCTTCTGCCCGCTGCGGATCCAACGTGGTCAATTGCGTATGAACCCATTTGGCACCTATTGGGGCCGGCAATATCACTACGCCACGGCGGATACCGGGCTGGGCAAGCTGCTGGCAACCACCTTCTCAGCTGCCGACCAGATCAAGCCTTACGCCCCCTCCTACAACGGGCGGGTCCAGGAATTCAGCCTGCTGCTAGCGCCTTACCAGGGGGATTGCCCGCCAGAGACGCTACAGCACGATGCCGACGCCTTTGCCTATCCTTATATCCTGCTGAATGATGAGACATTCCTCGCCCCACCTGCCCACCGAAGTTGGGATGGCATTGGGCTGGGCGAAGCGCCAGGCATGTAGTTCATCCGCCAGATCCCATCAATCTCAGGTAGCCTGGCAGGATATCCCGGGCAACCTGGTGCGAAGCTTGCTGGCTGGAGATTGGCATGTCATGGTCTACCCACCAGGAGGCGATGCCAGTAAAACCAGCACTGAAAAAGCGCATGACCATACCATCCTGGTACAGGGCGGAATCGGTTAATGGTTCGAAGATCAACTCCATTAAAAAATCCTGAAAGAGCGAACGAAAATACGGATCACCCTGTTTGCCGAGCATCGCCCGGTAAAATTTACCGTGCTGTTCCAGGTGATTGAACACACTGCGCACAAACGGCTCCAACCGTGCCTGGTCAGCGTGATAATTATCCGGTAGATTGGCGTAAATTTCAGCCCGCATCTGGCTGAATAGAGAGCGGGCGCAATCCTCCAACAATTCTGGTAAGCCTGTGTAGTGCAAGTAAAAAGTGGTGCGGTTCAGGCCGGCCTTCCGGGTGACCTCCTGGATGGTCAGACTGGCAAAGCTGCGGTCCACCACCAGGCTCATCAGGGCATCCCGTAACGAAGCCCGGGTCCGCAGGACGCGTGGATCAAGCGTTGGAGAATTCATCGATCACCTCATCGAATTTATTCACTAATCAACATTTTTGGCAAAATTGTAGATGATATTACCTTTGCTTTACTTATAATCCATTTATCGACATCCTGTTGATAAAGTCGGTTTTTACTGTAGTAAGGTCGAAGCAGCCGGGCATTTACACCTCTTCTAAAGATTTCCATTGTTCCAGCCGCTTCGCCTTTACCGACTAAGCTTGTTTCACAAACATCAAATAAGGGAGCCATCATGAATGGGATTTTGGATTATTTGTTCGTTGAACCACCGCCCTGGACCTGGCTGGTACAGGATATCCTGGCGCTGGGATTGGGTTTGTTTGCCCTGGCTTTTCTCCTGCGGCGAGAAAAGCGCCCGTTTGTGGCCATCCTAGAGGCGTTCGCCTTTATGTTCCTGTATGCAGCGGTTTATGAAAACGCCGCGATTGTAATGGGGTTGTATTCCTACGGCCGCTCGCTGGTGATGGTCGGATTTGTGCCTTTCTCCGTGCCGCTGATTGAGGCATTGGTGCTGATCACCGGTTTCTGGTTCCTGGAGAAGACGACCGTGCCCAAGTGGGCCTGGCCGCCGATCATCGGATTGTTTGGCATGCTGCAGGATTTCTCGCTGGACCCGCTGGCCATTCGCCAGGTTTACACCACGGCGGATGGGGTGACCGCCCGCTGGAACTGGCTGATCGGGCCAAGTGATGTCAACATCCTCAATATCCCAGTCTTCAACTTTCCTGGCTGGATGTTGATCATGCTGTATGGCTCCGCCTGTTTGCTGGTGGGACGGTGGTGGTATAAAAAATCCGGATATAAAACGATCGTCGGGATCGTTTACCCATTTCTGACGATGTTTGCGGCGTTGCTGCTGATGATCAGCCCGATCTCCAGGCTGTTATTATGGTTGGGACCGATCTTTCAAAAAGGCGATGCCAGCGAATGGTTCTTGCTGGCCTTTCACCTGCTGCTGCCGACCCTGTTGTTGATCTTTCTGTGGCGCGGCAAGAACATCAGCCCTTTCACCAGCAACGACCTGCCGATCTTTCTCGTTCCGACAGTATTGCACCTCTCGGATATCGCCTTTACGATCATCGGTGGATTTACAGAAATTTTATGGATTGTGCTGCTGGCGAGCCTGATTCAAACTGCGCTGCTACTCTACTATTACTTGAACAATCGCCGGTTGCCGCTGGCTCAGGATTCGAACTAACCTACGGACTGGCCATGCAGGGCGATATTGAAACAGTGGACCGGGGGTGAATGGATGATTTGAGGAACCCATATATAATTATTCTTACCAAACTTCCACCTGGAGGATGACTATGGAGTTCACGACCTTCAACGATATGCTGCGCAGAGCAGCCTGGCGCCTGCCAGATCAGCCCTTTATTTACTGGTCCGATCGAAAACGCAGCCTGACTTATGCCGAAGGGGAGATGCAAAGTGACAAGGTCGCCGGGGCGCTGGCGATGCTGGGAATTCAAAAAACGGATCGGGTCGCCATTTTTGCCCACAACGGCCTGGATTATGTGATGGCCATGTTTGGGATTTGGAAGTTGGGTGCGATCTCAGCCCACATCAGCGTGTTGCAAAAAGACAACCTGGAATACTTCGTCAAGGATTCCGCTCCCAAGGTGATGATTTACACCGGGGACATGCACGGGGCCATCGAGGAAATCCGCAATAAAAATCTTGGAATCGAGCACTTCATATGTTTTGATGGTAAGAAGGACTTTGCCCACGGCTGGAGCGAGTTGTTGGAGGCAGCGCCTGCCAAACCCGCTGTGCACGTCAGTGACCTGGATGCGGCCCACCTCTCTTATACATCCGGTTCTTCGGGTGCACCCAAGGGGGCGCTGCTGGCACATGGTTACACCGCCCGGGCTACCCATACCATCGCCGAGCGATTGGACCTTTCGAGTGAGGATGTTTCGCTTGGTGTCACATCGTTATCCAGCTCGTTCCACCTGGTTGCCAACCTGCTGCCTGGGGTCCATCGGGCCATGGCGATCGGGGTGCGCAAGGAATGGAACCCGACAGCCGTCTGGCAGGAGATGGACGAACGCGGCGTGACCTTCTTTGCGGGCAATCCGCTGGTATTGGGAGATTTGCTTAAAGAATCCAGGAATCGAGGGCGCAAGCCAGCAGCTTTCACGCGCTGCATCTCCGGGGGTGCTCCTGTTCCGCCTGAATTGAAACTGGCCTTCCACCAGGAATTTGATGTGCACCTGGTGGAGTCCTACGGTCAATCTGAGTTGGGAGGTTTTTTGGCCATGGGTTACCCGCGGGCAGAACCCGGCAAGCGCTTCTATGCCATCGGGCCGGGGTTACCGGACCGCGAGACGATTGTGGCGAACGAAGGAGGAAAAGAGCAACCGGTAGGGGAACCCGGCGAGCTGCTCATCCGCAATAATGTGATGTTGGGTTACTGGAACCTGCCGGAGAAAACTGACTCGGTCATCCATGACGGCTGGTTGCACTCCGGCGACATGGGTGTGATGGATTCGGAGGGATACTTCACCCTGCTGGGCCGCTGGTCGGAGCGCATCATCTGCAAGGGCAAGGTGATTTACCCGCGCTACATGGAAGAAGCATTATTGCATCATCCGGCTGTCCATTACTCTGGCGTGATTGCCAGGCAGGATGCCCAATTCGGCCAGATTGCGCTTGGAATTGTGGAGCTTTACCCGGACCAGGTTGTCACGCCGGAGGAATTGTTATCCCATTGCCAGGGAATCCTCGGGGTGGAGGACAGTCCGCAAGCTATCCTCATCATCCCCAAGATGCCAATGACGCCCACTGGCAAGATCGGCAAACAGGAACTGATCCGCCTGTATGGGCAGACAGATTGATAAAGAAACAATGAGGGAAAAGACTGGGAGGCCATTTAATTCACGGTTGAATGCTTCAGATTGCATCCCACCCAGGGAATACGGCCGGCTGGCGCAATCTGGACCTTCAATTAACCCGCTCAGGCGCTGCCCGGAAAATCAAAGCCCACCCTTTTTTGAATGATCGAAATCTGGGCAAAGGCTTGCTTGAGCATTTCCTGTTGAATGTAACCTAATTTTCCAGGATGGATGAGATTGTTTGGAGACTTCCCAGCCTGGATGGCAGCTAATTGATTCTGCAGGCGCAACTGCATCAGGAAATCGTAGGCTGTGGTAATTTCATCCCGACTGGAGGGGAGAATGATATTTCTTTCCGCTAGTGCTTCAATCCGCTTGAGGGTGTTGGTTTGATTGATTTGATGCCGGAGCGCATACAAGCGCGCAAAACTGACGATTGGCATCATGGCATCTTTCAGGTTGATCTCCCCGGCATGTTCCGTAGCACCGCCACTCAAGTAAATATTGCCAAGCAGCCGCAGCGGCGGCTTGAACATCAGTGAATTTTGAGCGTAAAAATTAAAAAATGCTGGCGACTGAAGCAGAACGGCATGAATATGTCGGCGCATTTCATGGCTGAGCTCTGCATCCCCGAAGACTGGGCGGAAATCAAAGAAGATGCTGAGATCGATGATCTCCTGTGACTCAGGTGTTTGAACCCAGGCATTAAAACCAGCTAGCCATTCCGGTAGAGAGCGGCACCAGCGCGGATTACTGGCCATCACCCGCCCCTGGCAGAACGGGTACCCAGCCAGGTTCAAGCTTTCGCAGACCGAACTGCCCAGTTTCATAAAGTAATCGGCTGCCATTTCCGGGTTCGTTTTTTCATCGGGGCTGTAAATGATGCCATTATCTTGATCGGTCAGCAGGGTTTGTTCCTGGCGACCCTGGCTGCCCATGGCGACGAAAACAAAAGGCGCTGGCGGCGGACCCAGATCAGCCAGCGCCAGTTGGATCAAGCGTTCCGAGGCTGCATCGCAGATGGAAGCCAGCATGCTGGTGACGTGGCGCGGCCGAGCGCTGCTATCGATGAGGGCCTTGACCAGGGGGGAAGTGCGCTCGCTGCTTCGAGCAACATCGGCGGGAGTTTGTGAGCGGGAAATTTCACGGGTGAGCACCATCGGTCCGTAATGCTGAAACTGGATCAGCGATTTGGCGTCGATCACGTTGATGATCTGACCGTTCTCGTCCTCCACTGCCAGGTGGCTGACGCCTTTTTCTTCCATGCGAATCAGGGCTTCGTAAATCAGTGCGTGAGCCGGGATTTTCATGATCGGTGCGCTCATGATCGTATGAATCGGAGCGCTCAGATCCACCTTTTCAGCCAGGGCGCGCACCCGCAAATCATGGTCCGTGATGATGCCAATGACTGCCATATTCTCACTGGCCACCAGGGCAGCGGTTAAATGGCGCACAGTCATCAGGCGAGCTAGTTGTTCAATGCTGGTGTCCATCCGGCAGACCAGGACATCCCGGCCGAGGTTGGCAATCGGTTCATGTAAAAACAGGAAGGAAGCCTGCAATTTGTCAATCAGGGCTTCCCGCTCAGCTTTCTGTTTAATTTCTGTGGTCACATCCTCCACCAGTCCATCGATATAAGCCGGGTGCTGGTGTTCATCCCGCACCAAGCGCATCGATAGAGACAGCGAACGGGCTGCCTGACGGGTTACAACTTGCAGGATGTAGTTCTTAATTTCACCCTCTGAGAGCAGTTTTTGTAATACTTGCTCAAATTCGGTCGGGTCAGCAAAGAAATCCGCCAGGGCAGGTTGGGAACCTTCTGCTGGAAAGCCCTGTGGCAGAAGATCCCGAGCCGCGGGGTTAAGCTCCACAAAGACACCCCGCCGGGCAGCCCGCCCCCGGAAGATACCAACCGGCGCCGCTTGAGTAGCCAGGTTCAGGCCATCTGCACCAAGCGCAGCCAGGTTGCGGGTGATGTCTTTTGCCAGCAGGATAAAGCCGCGTTGGCCGGCGTACTGGATCGGATTGATGGTCAAGATACATTCAATCTGGCTACCATCTGATCGTACCAGGTAACCCTCCAGCGTCTGCCCCATGGAGGGGGTTTCACCGTTGAGATTCTGCAAATTCAGCCAGGCAGACTGGTTGCCTGGGTCACGCGGTAAAAGATCGGCCAGTTCCAAAAATTCCAACTGATGCTGGTTGTAGTCCAACATGCTCAAGAAGGTGGGGTTGGCATACCGGCAGCGGTCATCCAACACCAGCAGGGTTCCTTCCGTTGTGGCTTCAACCAGTGAATGGTAGCGCTGGGTTGATTCCCGAAGATCATCCAGCACTTCCTGGCGTTGCCGTTCAATCCGCAGGGTTTGCTGCAGGACAAATAACAAGAGCAGGATGATTGCCCCGGAAATGATCAAGGAGGTCGTGATCAGACTTTGTTCAATCCGGGCGATCTCCTGGTTGACATCATCCATGTAAATCCCGGTGCCGATGATCCATTCCCAGGGGGAGAATCCTTTGACAAATGATTCCTTCGGCTCCAGGCGCTGCGGGTCATCCTTCCACTGCCAGACGTAATCGATATATCCTTCCCCCTGGCTTTTCACCAACTCGGCGAATTCAACAAAGATAGCCACCCCACGCGGATCAGTAAAACTATACAGCTCCTGGCCATTTAAGTCTGAGCGGTACGGGTGCATGATCATGCGCGGTTCGGTATCTTGAATCCAAAAATAGTCCTTGCCTTCCGGGCCATAGCGCAACGCTTCAATCCGCTCCTTGGCCATGGCTTGTGCCTGTTCGCGGGTCACCAGGCCGGTCAGCTCATCCTGATGGTAAGACACCAGGATGCTCCAGGCGGAGTTGGTCAATTCCCGGATCATTTCCCGCTTGCGCTCGAGCAAGGTCTGCTCAAAGGAAGGCAGGATGATGAACCAGAAGGCTGCCATGAAAAGACCAATCGCAACCAGCGTGGGCAGAAAAATCCGCAAGACGAACGCCCGCCGGCGGAAATGGTGGGGCTTGTGGGACGGGGAAGAGTGGGAGGTCTGGAGAGGGGAAAATGGTTCTGTCTCGCCGGATTCCCCGCTGGAGTTGGCCTGCCCGCTAAAAACTGCGTTACGGAACTTGATCCAATCCTCGCGCGGCATCTGGATGGCGAATAACGGGCTGCCGGGACCGTTCGTGCCATGGAAGTCGGTCCCTGCGCATACCAACAGACCCTGCGTTTCTGCAATGGAACGTAGGCTGGCCTGGTCAGGTTGCGAAAACGGGGCGTAAATGACTTCGATGCCATCCAACCCAAGTATCTTCAATTCCCCGATCAAATCCGCCAATTTTTCCAGGTCGGATTCAAAATAAAGGGGATGCGCCAGGAAGGCACATCCACCTGCCTGGTGGATCAGCTCGATGGCTTCTCCAATCTCAAGCTGGCCATTGGGGGCAGCACTGGCAGATTGTGAAATCTCCGAACCGTTTGCCCGGTTGCTGCCGACTTTGCGCAAAGACCCGGCGATGCTGTGCACTTCCAGGCTGCGAACCTGCCGCAAGGAAACCAGGGTGGCAGCCAGGTCTGAATGTTGTGGATCGAAGCCATACGCCAACAGATGAGCTTCTCGGCCTTTGAACTGAGTGGTTAACTCCACCCCGGTAATCATCGCAATGCCGCGTTTCTTTAATGCTTCTTGAAAGCGCGGCAGGCCATCGATTGAGTCATGATCGGTCAATGAGGCATAGCGCACTCCCGCAGCAGCCAGATTGGCCGCCAGGGATTCTGGCGTCAACTCGCCATCACTAAAGATGGAGTGACAATGAAAATTAACCAGGATGCTCTCGCTCATCGATCCATCCAATAAATCTGACGACCAAAGATTATCCAGGGCTGGGTGCTTCCGGAGAAACGCCCAGCCCATTCTTGAAATACTAGGCTTTGACTACCTTGGTCTTCTGGGTCAGCAGAGAAACCACAACCAGGGTGATAAAACTCAACGGGATGGAAACAATGCCGGGGTTATTCAGTGGCACGGGCGCATCCAGTGGATTCAAGCCATACAGCGTGTACAGTTCCGGGGAAAATGCAATCAGAGCCAAAGAAGAAACAATGCCGACCACAATCGAGGAGGCGATGCCTTTGGCCGTTGTTTTCTTCCAGAAAAGCAGCATGATGATGGCAGGCAAATTGGCAGAAGCCGCCACTGCAAACGCCAAACCAACCAGGAAGGAAACGTTCATGCCTTTGAACAGGATGCCCAGCAGAATGGCAATGCCACCGATGACGAAGGCGGTAATTTTCCCGGCTCTCACCTTTTGGTGATCATCCATTTTGATTTTCAAGTAACGGTCAAACAGATCATGGGCGACTGCCCCGGAGGCTGCCACGATCAGGCCGCTGACCGTTCCCAGCACCGTGGCAAAGGCAATGGCTGAGATGATCGCAAAGAGCAATTGACCAAAAGAGCGCGCCAGCAGCGGCGCGGCCATGTTACTGTCCGCCGGATTGATGACCCCATTTGCCATGGCCCCGAAACCCATAAAGAGCGTCAAAATGTAGAAAAAGCCAATGGCGGCAATTGCTACGATGGTGGATTTGCGGGCGCTAGCCGGGCTGGGTACAGTGTAATATCGAATAAGAATGTGAGGTAGGGCGGCAGTTCCCAGGAACAGAGCCACCATCAGCGAAAGGAAATCTAATTTCTCCAGCCAGGTGCCTTCCACCTTAAACTTCAGGCCAGGCCGCATGATCCGGTCACCCGATACCAGCTGTGGATAATAGACGGTCACCTTTTCTCCAGCTGCATCCACAAAGTTGGCCGTCTTCCAGGTGCGAATGGACGTATCCGAATCGGTTAAAGTAGACAGGAAGCCAAAAATGGACAACCGACCGGTTTCCACATCCCCTTCTCCATTAATTTTCTCCAAGTTTCCCACCTGGCGCAATTGGTTGGTCTCTGAGGCTGGCATGCCGTTGATCCACTTTCCATCCTGCTTGGTCACCACAAATTGAGTTTCCTCCAGGACAAATGCACCTTCCTTCTCGGAAACATACCACCAGGTTTCCTGACCGTCTCGGCCCAGTTTGACAAACTGCAATCCGCCTTTAATTTCCTTCTGCTCAATTACATTCCAACCCGCTTCCGTTATTGTGATCTGTTCGGCGTTTTTCGAAGCGGCGAGATGGGTATATTCATAAAATGGTACTTTACCACCCTGATCCGGCTGGGTGGAAAGACCGCGGATCAGCACGGCCCCTACCAACACAGTCGAAAAGATGATCAACAATGAACCCTTCAGGAATTGCACGTAGGTGGTGGAGGCCATGCCGGCCGTGGCAACAATCGTAATTACGATTGCACCAACCATCACTACTCCCCAGGCATGGGGAATACCCAGCAACGGTTCCACCAGCACGCCCGCCCCCACCATCTGCGGGATGAGGTAACAGATCGAAACCACCAGGGTGCTGATGGCAGCAGTCAGCTTAATGCCGCGTGAGTTGTAATTGGCATCCACCGCATCTGTGAAGGTGTATTTTCCCAAGCGTTTCAGGGGCTCTGCCACCACAAACAACGCCACAATCCAGCCCGCCAGATAGCCGATGGAATACAGGAAACCATCATAACCGACGGTGGCGATCATGCCACAAATACCGAGAAACGAGGCAGCCGAAAGATAATCTCCGGCGAAGGCGATGCCATTGACACCCCAGTGAATCTTACCGCCAGCCGCATAGTATGCACTGGATGTTTTGGTCCTATTGCCCAGATAAAGCGACAGGCCGATGACCAGTACGACGAAGATGAGAAAAACTATGATGGCCATGGCTCAGGAATTCCCCTTTTCTTTGGATTTTTCGAGCTGAATATAATAGGCTTCTTTGCGACGGCAAAGCCAGTCATAGATCAGGGCTTCGATGAGCGCCACGATAATTAATGCAAAACCATAAACAGTTGCCAGATTTAACCCGGCAAACACGATGGAGGCCATCGCCATGGGTTTCAGCAGGTTGATCGCCACAAAACTGGCATAAAAAAGCAGGTATGAGAGGAACATCCAGATGCCTAAACGAATTTTAAATGGTCCGGCAGGATCTTTTCCCACGGGTGTTGCGGGTTCATGGTGCATGGCAATGACTCCTTCAGAAAAATGGGGTGGATTGATTAATTATATCTGAATCCCGAAAAACACGAATGTCAATCTAAAATGTGGGAAATCTGGTGATGAAAATTTTGGCAAAAACCCTGAAAGTAGAAATGGCTGGGTTTCCCCCCTGACAGATTCCACCACTCTATCCATTCTCTGGATGATGTTGATTATTTTCCAGATGTGGCGAACATCACAAAATAATTCTTTCCATTCCGCTTGGTGTTAAAGAGATAAGCTCCCTGTCTGCCCCCAGGTGAATACATGAAAGCTTCACAACAATAGGCATGAACGACATCCTCATAGTCCGGTGTCAATCTTTTTCCGTCATAGACCACAAAATAGCTATCATCCTGTTGGGCAAGAAACACCAGCTTACCGTTCAGATTGTATGGACTGAAAGCTTGGTCCAGGTTGTAACGCTGCCGGAGATTTCGCCCATTATAGATGATGGTTGGCTTGTCGAAACTTACGAACTCCCAGGCTGCTTTACCGTCCACATCGTCCAATCCAATGTTGGGCGAATGTGCGATAAACTCCCCCAGTTGGATACTGATAGGCCACTGGTTCCTTGAAAGGTAATAAACTTCAAACGAAAATAAGCTGCCTATCCGGTGGGTTTGATAATCATCCTGTCCGATTTTCAATTGGAAATTGTCCATTCCCACACGCTTGCTATAATTAAATCCATCCTCTCTTTCCCCGGTTGGTTCTGGTAATCCAAAACATTCCTGCGCCTGTCGCCAGTTTCCGTAACCCTCTGCCAGCAGGCACTCCTGCCAGACCAGGCCGGCCGCTGCTGGCGTGGAAACCGGCAACTCCTTTTTATTTGTAAGCATTTTCAAGGATGCCAGCAGGATGACTCCAACGATTGCGAAGAAAATTTTCTTTTTCACGGGTTTGCCTCTAATACTCTGATCCCAGGCTACAGGTCGGCCAACACCTGGTTTGCATTTACTATAGCATGAAAGCAAAAGCGCCCTCCTGATTAAGAAGGCGCCGCTTTTTTCCAAAATAACCTGTCCTGTTGGCGATCTAACCATCTCCCTCAATAAATACCGAATCGACGATGCCGACGATGACCGAGTTCACGCAACCCTCCGGGTTCTGGAGCACCTGGCGGTTGCCATTGCCCTCGCGGTTGATCAGCACGGTATCACCGATGCCAGCCTGGGTGTTATCCAGGGCGATGAAATCTTCCTCGGGGGTTTCACCAGCCAGCGCCAAGGGCTGCACCACCAGCAACCGCCGGTTCTTGAAATCCCGGTGACCAATGGTGGTGACGACGGTTCCCACAACTTTGGCTAAGATCATCGCATCCTCAACTGAATTGGTTCCAACCGCGTTTGAGGGTGATATCCACATCCCCATCCGGCAGAACCCTTAATTCATCCACAATACCGATGAGGGCCAGGTCAATCGGCACGAACTTGACATCTGGCAAGGCCAAGGCGGCCTCACGGGAGCGTGCCATCAGGCACAGATCGCCCACCCCAGCCTGCACTACATCCGCCGCCACCTGCAGCGGACCGACCGGCTCGAGGTGCTTGTTGAGCGGCTGGACAACCAGCAGTTTCAAGCCCTCGGTGCCGGGGTACTTGATGGTGCAGACAGCGTTGCCTTTGACTCGACCGAAGAGCATCTTATTTTAATCCCGTGCTTTGCAGCACCCGGCTGATGATGGTATCCAGCAGGGTCGGGTCCACCTGGTTGCCGAGTTTGGCAATGACGGCTTTACGAATGCGCTGGTGCAGCTCGGACGAAGAAGCGGGCGAAGTGCGGATGGCTATGGAGACCTGTTGCTCACTGACATACGGACGGATCGGGGCAGCCGGCGGCTGGAGCGCTTGGGAGCCAACCAAATGCAAGCCGAGCTGCCTGGCCTTCTCAAAGGCCAGGTCGGTCAGTACCACCTGGTCGTTGACCTCCAGCGAGCGAATGCCACGCTTGACTAGGTCTTCGATATCCGCTTCAGAATAGAACTTTTTTGGCATGCATTACTCCAAAAACCCTACCACAGAGATACGGAGAACACGGAGGTCACGGAGATAAACAATTTCAAATATATTTCCGTGCTTTATTCGTTTTTTCCGTTCAAATCCATGTTAAAAATACTTCTTAACTTCGGCCACCGAAGCTGCCTTTGCTTTCGGAAGGTAGGATCATCTCGACGCTGGCGTGCGGGCGTGGGATGACGTGCACCGTTACCAGCTCGCCAATCCGTTTGGCCGCGGCAGCGCCAGCATCCGTGGCGGCCTTGACCGCCCCAACATCCCCGCGCACCATGACGGTGACATAACCGCCACCGACGTATTCGGAACCGATCAGCACCACGTTGGCTGCCTTGACCATGGCATCCGCGGCTTCAATTGCAGCCACCAGGCCGTGGGTTTCGACCATTCCAAGGGCAATATTCGAAATGTCTTGTGTCATTTTGATCCTTCCTTTTCGTTTTTACCGCGGAGACCACAGAGAAAAAATCAAGATTTGCGGAAGACCACTTCGCCGTCCACTTCCAGCGAGTCGATGATCGACATGATGACCGCGTCCACCGGGGTGTCTTTGGTGATATTGGTCTGGCGGGCGGAGGAACCGGCACAGGTCAGCACCAGATCGCCCTTGCCGGCATCTACGGTATCGACGGCCACATAGGGTTTGCCCACCGGGTTGCCGCGTTCGTCAGTCTGGCGCAGGATCAACAATTTGCGCCCGACCAGCTTTTCATCCTTGATGGTTGAAACAGTTGATCCAATCACTCTGGCAATCAGCATGGGATTCCTTTCTAGTAACTCTTGGCCGGTGCAGCGGCAGCAGGAGTCGCTGGCTTTTCTGCACTGGGTCCCTGGATGATTTTGACCCCGGCGCTGGCGCCGATGCGGGTCGCCCCGGCCTGCACCATGCTCTCGGCGTCCTCGTAGGTGCGCACGCCGCCGGAAGCCTTGATGCCCATCTCCGGACCAACCACCCGGCGCATCAATTCAATATCATGAACCGTCGCCCCTCCCCCGGCAAAACCAGTGGAGGTCTTGACGAAATCCGCTCCGGCTTCCTTGGAAAGCAGGCAGGCGATGGTTTTCTCCTCATCAGT
>JBGSJZ010000155.1:0-34501 GCA_041741455.1 Anaerolineaceae bacterium
ATGGAACGACCACTTGCGCATATCGGCGTAGAAATCCGCCAGGTATGGGTTATCGCTGACGGATTCGTAGGCAGTGCGCCAGCCCATGCGCTCTCCAAGGCGTTCAGTGAGGGAGGTCTTGCCGGTGCCGATGTTGCCGGCCACTAAAATCAAGCGTTTTGCCATGCAGGTTGGTCTCCTTGATTGACGATTTGTTTTGCCTTTGTAGAATAGATTATATCAACTTGGCCGGGATGGAATACAATAATATGGAAATTAACGTATTGATGTTTTTTCATCCTGAGCGAAGCGAAGGATCTCCGAGTCACTCCCAGATGCTTCACTGCGTTCAGCATAAGGACATCCTTATTGTGTGACCCACCCCTCCGGGTGTGCGAAGGGCTATGGCTACTATACTACGAAATTTGATTGGGAGATCGAATTGGAAGGAGAATCTTCATGAATCTATACCAGGAGCAGGTGATTGAGTGGCTGATGGAAGGGGACCCGGCCATCCGCTGGCAGGTGATGCGGGATTTGTTGCATGCGCCGGAAGCGGAATGGCAGGCGGAACGCCAGAAAACGGCCAGCCAGGGCTGGGGGGCTGCTTTCCTGTCTCAGCAGGCGGAGGACGGCATCTGGGGCGGGGGAGTATATTCACCCAAGTGGATTTCCTCGACCTACACGCTGCTGACTTTGGTGGAAATTGGCTTGCCGCAGGACCATCCAGCTGCGCAGCGGGGGACCGAGGTCATCCTTGACCATTTCTTTGGTTTGCCGGGAGACCCCAAGTTTCCCCTGCACCTGGAGAGATTGGATATCTGCCTGACGGGTATGGCCCTGGAACTGGGCACCTATTTTCATCTGTCCGACCCCCGGCTGGAGGCCTTGCCTGGTTACTTACTGAAAACCCAACTGGCAGATGGCGGTTGGAACTGCCGCCTGGGCCGGGATAAAGGCGTCCATCACAGCTCGTTCCACACAACCTTGAACGTGCTGGAGGGCATCCGGCAGGTGCTGGAGCAGGGGAGTCATCCGTTGCAGGCGGAATTGCAGGCAGCGGAAGGCCGGGCGCTGGAGTTGTTGCTGCAGCACCGCCTGTTTCGCTCCAGCCGGACGGGCGAGGTGATTTCAGATCATTTTTTGCGGCTTACCCATCCCTGCCGCTGGTTTTATACAATTTTCCGGGCGTTGGATACTTTCCAACGGGCCGGCGCAGCCCGGGATTTGCGTTTGCAGGAATCCATCACAATTTTGGAGGAAAGGCAGTTGAAGGATGGCACCTGGCCGGCGCAATACCGACATGCAGGGCTACGATACTTTGACATGGAGAAAACCGGCAAGCCCAGCCGTTGGAATACGCTGCGGGCGCTGCGGGTGTTACGCTGGTGGGAAAAGGGATAGTCGTTTCAGGAACAGAAGTCAGGCTGAATTCGTCCGATCCAATTTTGCCTGCACCTGCTCTCGGTCAAGGTGGTTGCGAGACAGTTCAGCAGGTAGTAGTGTAAGGAGTCGTTGGTAAAAGGCAATCATCTCCGGCTGAAGATCGGCATACACGCCTGGGCGGCCGGCTAGTTCTTCCAGGGCTGCAACTGCCCTGGCATAGTCAGCAGATAGCTCGTAATAGTTGAATAAACTCCATTGGATATCATCGGGTAATGGCAGGATCGCGGGCTGGCTTGCCAGCGATTCAATTGGCTCTGTCAAGGTTGGCGATGATGATCCAATCTGCTCGGACAGACCGGCCTCCAGATAAAAGTTCAGCGCACGCAGGTAACTCTGCCGGCTCTCGGCCAGCCGATTCTGATCGGCCAGGATATCGCCCTCCACTTTGAATAACTGGGCGATCACCACCACCCGCTCTACATCCAACTTCTCTTGACGTGTGAGCATGCGGAAGATGGACTCATCGTCCAGCAGCTTGAGCAGATCTGCCCGCAAGCCAATCAGCTGTTCCAGGGATTGGTCGATAGCCTGCTGCGCCTGCTGATACTGTCCGATTTCCTTGAGGTGGGCAATATAAAGCAACACCGAAATTGCCTGGCTGATCATGCGCATGATGTAATCTTCAGTTAGCATGCCTGTATTTTACCTGATTACAATATCTTAGGGTGCAACTACGTTGATTTACCATATTATCCTGGATAAAAAGCGGGCAGAAAACCAGTTTCTGCCCGCTAAGTCTTTATGGTATCGCTCAATTTCTATGGCACTCGGCTCAATCGTTGTGATAACCGATCATTGAAACTAGCACTCACTATATCCGCAGGCGTAGCACTTGCGGCAGCCCTCTTCGTTGATCACCGCCGCTTGGCCGCACTCCGGGCAGAGATCGCCAATTTGCAGCAGGGGCTGTTCCACCGGCACCAGCACCTGGGCAGGTTCCGGGTGGTTGCCGTTATCTCCGTTCGGGAAATCCTCCCGGAATTGCAGCTCATTGACCACCCGTTCCTGGTGGTGCTGTAAGTATTCCATCAAGACCTGAGCCAGGCCGTCCGGCAGGGAGCGCACCCGGTTGGGGCCAAACCCGAGCGAGCGTCCGCCACCGATGCCGGCCAACTGGCGGGTGACTTCCTCCAGGCGTTGGATCGGCTCAATGGGCGAAGCCAGGCGCAGGATATAGGAGATCAAGCGGCCGATGGCTTCCGAGACGGCAGCAGTGTCAGAGCCAGCTTTGGCGGTGTTGACGAACATTTCAAATGGCTGGTTGTTTCCATTTTCGTTGATGGTGATGAAGGCCTTGCCAAGCGGGGTTTCAATGGTGTAGGTGAAACCCGGCAGATAACGCGGGCGGGGTTTCTTGATCTCATGCCAGAGGGTTTGCTGGGGTGAGGTTGTCGCCATGGCGGTAGCGGTATCAGCCAGGGTCTCGCTCGATTTCTTCTGGCCGGCGGTGGCGTGGGTTTCCAGCACTACCTTGTCGCGCGAACCGGTGACATAGACTGTGATGCCCTTGCAACCCAACTTCCAGGCCAGCATGTAGGCGGTGGCCACGTCTTCTTCAGTGGCATTGGCGGAGAAATTGATGGTCTTGGAGAGGGAGTTATCCACAAAGGCCTGCATGGCGGCTTGCATGCGGACGTGCTCCTCGGCAGAGATATCCGCCGAGACGACGAAAGTCTGGCGCGTCTCCATCGGTAACCCGGCGATGGACTGGCAGGAGCCAGCCAGCATGACCTGTTCGATGACTTTTTCTTTTTCATCAGATTCCAGGCCGAGATTGTCGAGCGCCTGATCAAAGAGCGGGCTGGCGTAGGCTAGTTGTAGGTCCCGGCCATTGTCGTTGACATGGCGGATGTAAGCCAGGGCAAAAACCGGCTCGCAGCCGTAGCCCTCGCAGCCGGCCACCGTGGCGATGGTGCCGGTGGGTGCGATAGTGGTCTGGGCAGCGTTGCGGATGCCGTGTTTCAGGATGCCATTGACCACCAAACCCCAGTCGACTGTGGGGCGATGGTATTCATGCACAATTGAGATGAGCGAAACTGGCGGTTGCCAGGTCAGGTGGGCCGGGTCATAAATGCTGCCCTGGATGGCCGGGAACGAACCGCGCTCACTGGCCAGGTCGATGCTGGTCAGCATGGATTGGTAACGGACAAATTCCATCACCACGGCCGCAAATTCCTGGCCTTCCGGCGATCCATAGCGGATGCCCACATGGTACATCAAATCCGCCAAACCCATGATGCCCAGGCCAATCCGGCGGGCGCGCAGGGCAGCTTCTTTGAGTGCAGGAACGGCCGGGACGTACTGGTTGGCTTCCACCACGTCATCTAAAAAGCGGGTTGAAAGATCGACACTGTGGCGGATGCCATCCCAATCCACCGTTCCATCCGGACCGAAATGTTGGGCCAGGTTGACCGAACCCAGGCAGCAATTCTCATACGGGCCGAGCCATTGCTCGCCGCAGGGATTGGTGGCTTCCAGCGGATACAGGTGCGGAACAGGATTGTATCGATTGGCTGCATCCAGGAAGAGCATGCCCGGCTCACCATTGTGGTGTGCCTGTTGCACAATTTTTTCAAACAGATCCCGGGCTCGAACCTTGCGCCACACCTTGAAAGGCACACCAGCTTTTTCGGCCTGCTCAACTGTGCCGTCAAAGCCGCGGTATTCCGGCGTGTGGACATCCGGGAAGCGCAAATCCCACATTTCGTCATTCTCAACGGCTTTCATGAAGGCATCTGTGATGCCAACCGAGATGTTGAAATTGGTGATGGAGTTTTCGTCTGTTTTGCAGGTGATGAAATCTTCGATATCCGGGTGATCCACGCGTAACACGGCCATATTGGCACCCCGGCGGGAGCCGCCCTGGGCGACTTCACCGAAGGCGTGATCATAGACCCGCAAAAACCCGACCGGCCCAGTAGCCTGGCCAGCCGAGGATTTGACCAGACTGCCTTTTGGGCGCAGGCGCGAGAAGGAGAAACCATTCCCGCCACCGGTTTGCTGGATAAGTGCCGCATCCCGCAGGGTCTGGAAAATACCCGTGGATTTTTTACCCATGTCATCCGATATAGGCAAGACGAAGCAGGCGGCCAACTGACCGAGCGGCGTGCCAGCCCCTGTGAATGTAGGGCTATTGGGGAAGAAGCGTTTGCTGGTGAGGAGGGCGTAGAACTCCGAAGCCCGGAGCAGTACATCTCCCCCCCAATTTTCCTCCACCTTGGCGACATGGTAGGCAACCCGCCAGAACATATCCTCAACACTTTCAGCAGGTTTGCCCTGGTCATCCCGGCGGACGTAACGACGAGTGAGAACGGAGCGGGCATTATCGGTCAGATCAATCGAAGGTAAATTTGCAGGTCGAGGTGGAGTCGGCAGTAAACCGATGGGCGGAAGGGATTTAGCCATTATTGAATATCCTCAATCTTCTAAAAGTCGATCGATCTCTTCACGAATTGATTCGAGATCGTCCAGGTGCAAGTAGACAATGGCGTAACGGATATAAGCAATTTGATCCAAATTTTTCAGGCCGTTGATAACCATATCCCCCACGATGCGGGAGGGCACCTCAGCCCGTCCCATGCGCTGCAGGGTGGATTCAATTTCACCAAGAAGGCGTTCGATGTCAGCCGCAGAAACCGGGCGTTTGGCGCAAGAGATTCGGACACCCCTGGCGAGTTTTTCGCGGTCAAATTCCTCGCGGGTACCGTCGCGCTTGACCAGCAGGGGGGTGGCCAGGATGGCGCGCTCAACCGTGGAAAAACGTTGTTTACAATTCAGACATTGACGGCGGCGACGTACTCCCCCATGCGCATCATGTGTAGTATCCAGAACCTTCGAGTCTTCGAATTGACAATAAGGACAGCGCACGTTTTTTCACCTTTCCCGGAGCAAAATTACGGTTACCACCATAACCGGGGAAAATTGAGATTCAGAACGAACTACCCCCACATATGGGGGTAAGATCGAAGGGTCCCCTATATTTACTATCGTCTGTGATTGTAGCACAACTGAACGATGATCGCAAGAGGAAATGAGGAAAATTTAATCTTAAAATATTGGAGATAAATTCCCAGGCAGTGGTGCGTATAACCTCGCCTCGGCCAAAGCTTCTGAGAACCAAACCTGAATGGCAATCGAGTATCTATTTTTTCTGAATGAATGTATAATAATATTGGGTACAGTTGGGGTATGTCAGAAATTCTCAACACCAACTGTGGAAAGGAGGTGGACAGGGGAGTTTTGCATCAAATTTCCATTCTATACAAGATTCACATATTTGAACCACTAACTCAAGGAGAAGAAGATATGCCTAAGAAAATGTGGTATAGCCTGATGGCTGTACTAATGATTGCGGTTTTTGTTCTTTCAGCTTGCACTACGCCAGTAGCGACAACTCAAGCTCCAGTTGCAACCGAAGTTCCTCCGGCTGCCAAGGCCGTTGAAGTTTTCTCATGGTGGACAGGCGGCGGTGAAGCTGCTGGTTTGGATGCCATGATCAAGGTCTTCAGCGCCAAATACCCGGCTATTACATTCAACAATGCTGCTGTGGCTGGTGGCGCTGGTACCAATGCGCGCGCTGTGCTTGCGACCCGTTTGCAGGCTGGCGATCCGCCGGATAGCTGGCAGGGTCATGCCGGTCAAGAACTGATCGGCACCTATGTCAAGGGTGGCCAAATTGAACCCTTGAATGCACTCTACGAAGAGCAGGGCTGGTTGGCTGTCATGCCCGCGACCCTGATCCCATTGATTTCACAAGATAACAACATCTACTCCGTGCCGGTCAACATTCATCGCGCCAATGTTATGTGGTACAACCCGAAAGTCCTCTCGGACAACGGCGTTGCTGTCCCGACGACGGTTGCTGAATGGTTTGCTGCCATGGATACATTGAAAGCCGCTGGCATCACTCCTCTGGCACTGGGCGAGCAATGGACTCAGATGCATCTGATGGAAACTGTACTTCTCGGAACGTTGGGCGTGGATGGTTACAATGGTCTGTGGGATGGTACAACGGACTGGGGCAGTGCGGATGTAACCAAAGGCCTGGAGAACTTCCAAAAGGCGCTAACCTATGCCAATAGCGATTTCGCCTCCCTCTCCTGGCAGGATGCCGCGCAACTGGTTGTCAATGGCAATGCAGCATTCAATGTGATGGGTGACTGGGCGGAAGGCTACTTCCGTGAACTCGGCAAAGCCCCCAATACTGATTACGGTTGGGCTCCGGTTCCCGGTTCAGTGGGTGTCTTCCAGTTCCTTTCTGACTCCTTCGTCCTTGCCAAGGGTGCTCCGGATGCCGAAGCTGCCAAAGCCTGGCTGACGATTGCGGGTTCCAAGGAAGGTCAGGAAGCCTTTAACCCAGTGAAGGGCTCCATCTGCGCCCGCACCGATTGCGATAAGACCCTGTTTGGTGTCTACCTGCAATCCGCCATGGACGATTGGGCCAGCAATACCGTCGTGGGCTCTTTGACCCACGGTGTGGTGGCCAATGACTCCTGGAAGACTGAAATTGACACAGCTCTTGGTTTGTTCGTAGCCGATCAAAAGGTGGATGTATTCCAGACCGCCCTGGTCGCTGCGTGCAAAGCTTCAGGACCCTGCAAGTAAAACCTCTGTTTCGTGATCGAAAGGGCTTCACCGTCTACGCGGTGAAGCCCTCAATATAAGAACTGGAGAGGCCGCCCATGTTTCGTAATAAGGATCGATTTCTCTCTTCCCTGCTGGTTCTCCCTTCAATTTTGGCTATCTTGATATTTGTTTATGGTTTTATAACCTGGTCAGTGCGGGTTTCTTTCAGCAAATGGAAAGGCCTGACTCCGGATTATACGTTTGCTGGATTGGAAAATTATCTGCAATTATTTAAGGATCCGCGCTTTCACGTGGATGTGCGAAACACTGTCATTTTTACGGTAGTTTTTGTTTTTGGTTGCATTTTGCTTGGCTTTTTCATGGCAGTCATGCTGGATCAAGGTTTGAAAGGGGAAGCATTCTTTCGGACCCTTTTCCTATTTCCGATGGCGATTTCTTTTATTGTAACGGGTGTTGTCTGGCGTTGGTTGATGAATCCGGCGACAGGTGATCGTACCAGTGGCTTTAACCTTCTTTTTTCAAACCTTGGGCTCGACTTTCTCGTTAATCGGTGGCATTCGACACCTACCTGGGGGATCGCAGCCATTGCATTGGCAGCGATCTGGCAGATGTCTGGTTATACCATGGCACTGTACCTGGCTGGGCTGCGCAGCATTCCGCAGGAACTTAAGGAAGCTGCCCGAATTGATGGGGCTAATGAAATCCAGATTTATCGGCATATTGTTCTCCCCATCCTGACTCCGGTGAGCCTGAGCGCTCTGATTATCCTGGGGCATATTTCCCTGAAGGTGTTTGACTTGATTATTGCAGTTGCTGGGAAACAGTTGCCGCTGGATGTGCCTGCGATTTACATGTGGCAAGCCACGTTTGATGGTCAGTTTTACGCCAGGGGGGCGGCCATTGGTATTTTGCTGTTGATCAGTGTAGCCGTGTTGATTATTCCATACATGCGCTATACGCTGAAAAGCGAGGCGACCCAATGAGACGCTCATTTCCTGGCATTCATATCCAAAAGAAAAACTGGCTGTATATTCCGCTGATTTTGATGACGATTTTTTATCTGTTGCCTATGTACCTCATCCTGGTTACGGGGTTCAAGGCATTTGATGAGATCGATTTGACCAAGATGTGGGATTTACCGCGCGGTATCGCACTTGACAATTACATCGAAGCGCTTAAGAACCTGGCCCCATCGTTGTGGAATAGCTTCAAGATGGTGATCCCGGCGACCATCATCTCATCCATCATCGGCTCGGTTAATGGTTTTGTTCTGGCCAAGTGGAAATTTCGGGGTGCGGATATTATCTTCCCCTTTATCTTGTTTGGGATGTTCATCCCTTACCAAAGCATCCTCATCCCGCTGGTGCAATTTATGCGGGCCATTGGGCTCTCTGGCATTCCGGCATTGATCATGGCGCATGTCATCTACGGTATCCCGATTACGACGTTGACTTTCCGCAACTACTACGCCAGCCTGCCGACGGAGCTGATTGAGGCAGCCCGAATCGATGGGGCGGATATGCTGGGAGTGTATCGGCATATTCTGCTGCCCATCTCGATCCCAAGTTTTGTGGTGGTGCTGATCTGGCAATTTACATCCGCGTGGAATGATTTTCTGTTCGCTGTGGTGCTGACCGGCAACCAGGATTGGCCGATCACCGTCGCCTTGAATAATATGGCAGGTAGCCAGATCATCTCCTGGAATGTACAGATGGCCGGTTCGCTACTGGCTGCCTTACCGACCTTGTTGGTTTACCTGTTCCTGGGCAAGTATTTCCTGCGTGGCATGTTGGCCGGCTCACTCAAGGGGTAATAACTCCGACCAGTTGAATTTGGCTGTAAAAATAACAAACCGGGGCGCCTTTGCGCCCCGGTTTTAATCTCATCGAATGGATTTATCGCTGCAAGCGTTTGCGCAGGAAGGTGGGCATGTCAATATCATCGGTATTGACCGTGCGGGGTTGGAAATCTGCGTTCACCGTTTCATTTTCGCGTTTGGCTGGCGTGGGGGGAACGGGGCGGGTGGGTTCGCTGATTTGAACAGGGCGCGGGCGCTGATGCGTCTGTGGTTCTTCAGCCTTGAACATCATCGGCCGCTCCACCGAGGTGCGCACGCCCGCCCGGTCAAAACCCGTGGCGATGACCGTGATGCGTACTTCATCGCTCATGTTCGGATCGATAACCGCACCGAAGATCAGGTTGACATCTGGGTGAGCGGTCTCCTTGATGATGGCCGCCGCGGTGTTGACTTCGTACAGGGTCAGCGACGGGCCGCCGGTCACGTTGAACAAGATGCCGCGGGCGCCATCGATGGTGATATCCAGCAACTGGCTGGATATGGCCATCTCGGCTGCCATGCGGGCGCGATCTTCACCGGAGGCCTTGCCGACTGCCATGAGGGCTGCGCCACCTTCGGACATGATGGTGCGCACGTCAGCGAAGTCAAGATTGATCAGGCCGGGGACGGTGATCAGTTCAGAGATACCCTGGATGCCCTGGCGCAGCACATCATCCGCAACTTTGAAGGATTCGGTCAGGCTGGCGCGCTTGTCAACGATTTGCAGCAGGCGATCGTTCGGGATGACGATCAGAGTATCGGCATGTTCTTTGAGTTTGTCAATGCCGGCTTCAGCAGATTGAGAACGACGGCCGCCTTCAAAGGTGAAGGGGCGGGTAACCACGCCGATCGTCAGGGCGCCAACTTCCTTGGCAATCTGCGCCACGATCGGGGCTGCACCAGTACCGGTGCCGCCGCCGAGGCCAGCCGTGACAAAGACCATGTCTGAGCCGCGCAGGACTTCGTAAAGCTCTTCGGCAGATTCTTCTGCGGCTTTACGCCCGTTTTCCGGGTTACCGCCTGCACCAAGACCGCGGGTTACTTTATCGCCAATCCGAACGCGCGTTTGAGCGCCGGATTGCAGTAGTGCCTGGGCATCTGTATTGACTGCAATAAACTCGATACCCGAAAGACCTTCTTCGATCATCCGGTTCACGGCATTGCAGCCCCCACCGCCCACGCCAACCACTTTAATGCGGGCAAATGATTCTGGTAGTGATTGAGTGTTTTGTTCCATCGTATCCTCTTCTGTTTGCGACCTAAGATTTGATAAACGATTGGTCATCGGATGACCATAAATCACGGCATCAGGCTTTTGAAGAAGTTTTTTAACCACTCCGCAAGGCCTCCTCCTTCCTTCCTCCGCGAGTGCGGCTTGCGTGATACAGGGGCGATTGTGTCATTCATCATGACTGCCCAGTTCAGCAGGCCGACACTGGTTGAATACGCGGGGGAATGGAGCTGATCCACCAGTCCAACCAGGTTCTCTGGTTTGGCAACCCGCACCGGGAGATTTAAAACGCGGGAAGCCAAAGTGCGAATGCCCGGCAGGTTGCTTGTTCCACCCGTTAAGACCATCCCGGCTGGTAGCAGGCCATCATACCCGGATCGTTTGATCTCCTGCAGTACCAGTTGGAAGATCTCTTCGACCCGGGCTTCGATGATACCGGCCAGTTCTCTACGGCTGACCTGAACCGGTTTATCTTCACCGAAGCTCTGCACGGTAAACAGGTCGCTCTCGCTGATCTCGCTTTCCACCGCATGGCCGTGAAGTTTTTTGACCTCTTCGGCTTTTTCCGGAGAAAGGCGCAGCCCATGAGCAATATCGTTCGTCAGATGGTTGCCGCCGACGGCGAGAACCATGGTATGCCAAACATCTCCGTCCACGTAGATGGCCAGGTCCGTGGTCCCGCCGCCAATATCGCAGACGATGACCCCCATGTTTCGCTCGGTCTCGGTCAGGACGACCTCGGCTGAGGCGAGGGGGTTTAGAACAAATTGATCGGTTTCCAATCCAGCGGCCATCACGCATTGCCGAAGGTTTTCCACCGTGGCAGCTGCAGCAGTGATGATATGGGCTTCCACTTCCAGGCGGTAGCCATGCATGCCAACCGGAGTGCGAATGGCTTCCTGGCCATCAACAATGAAACTGCGTTGAACTACGTGGATGATTTCACGGTTGTGGGGGATGGCGACTGCCTGGGCCGCATCCAAGGCCCGATCCACGTCCTCTTGCTCGATGATGCCGCCGGAGATACCCACAACACCCCGGCTGTTGATGGAGGAGACATGGGATCCAGCCAGGCTAACAAAGGCGGATTTTACCTCCATCCCAGCCGAGCGTTGGGCTTTTTCGACCGAGCGGGCGATACACTGAGAAGCGGCAGCCATATCCACGATGGTTCCCTTGCGGATTCCCTGGGAAGGCTCAATCCCAACGCCCAGGATGCGCAAATTATTTTCGTCTTCGATCCGGGCGACCAAAGTGCAAATTTTCGTTGTACCGATATCTAGGCCGACTACGATGGGTTCATTCATAGGCTTACTCCACCCGGTAGAAGGGCGCATCGGGTTGCGCCACGCTGATCATGGTCGGGGTAATCCCCCTCTCGACGAGCGTCTGATTGATGGCTTGATAGATGATTAATTTTAAATCAAGATTGTTCAAATCGGTACCGATAAAGACCTTCCAACCCCCTGGATCGTACCAGCCAAAACCTTCCAAAGGATTGAACACCAGATCAGCTCCATTTGGGACGTTGATTCCTATCTGAAGTGCTGCTTGTAACAATCCGGTATCCATCTTGCGCACGGTTGGGGCGAGTGGGGAGGTGGCAATAAAGGATTTTTCATCAACCGGATTTTCAACAACGGTAAATGGAGGAAGATCATCCGCATGGACGATAGGTAAACCATCCAGTTCTCCAGAAGGTTCGAAGATGTAACCATCACTGTCAATCCAGACAACTGGACCGTTGTATTCCCATGCCAGAACCGGCTGTCGTTCTTGCGCCAAAATAACCACACTGGCAGGCATTCCCACACTGACTTTGACATTCATCAGTTGTGGAAAAGATTGGGTGATCTGTGCGGCAACGACCTGCGGGTCCACCATGTAGATCGGTTTGTTCCCCAGGTTGACCAATGTGGAAATATCTGAAACACTGATGCGGGTAATCCCGATAACTTCTGGAGAGCTGACCCGGAACATACTGGAATTGGTGAAGAACACCATCAGGACAACCAGGATGCCGACGATCACTCCGGAGACGGTGCGCCAACCAATCTGAATGTTTGGCAGAGATCCCAGCACCAGTTCTGCACCGCTGTCCATCGAAATTGAGAACGACCGGCGGGTGCGACTGCCAACCCTTTTGTAGGGCTGTGCAGCCACTCGGCCAGAGGTTCTGCGGCTGACTACCGGAGGCGCAGCCCGGACAGGTTGACGGGTATGCTGGCTGGCATGGCCCTGGCGTGTCTGGCTGGATTGTTGCCGACGGGCGCGTACCTGCTCTGCGCGGGATCGGTTGGCTTTCAAACTAATTTCACTCATTCTTCCCTCCCATAATGGCGCTCTGTGCGATCACGATCCGCTTTGCGCTGGATAGCCAGTTCAACCAGACGATCCACCAGGTCAACATAGGCCAGCCCAGAAGCCTCCCACAGCTTGGGGTACATGCTGATCTTGGTGAAACCCGGGATGGTGTTTATTTCGCTGAGGAAGATTTCACCGGTGGTGCGGTCCATCAGGAAATCCACGCGAGCCATACCGGCGCCATCCACCGCCTTGAAAGCAGCAACAGCGATCTGTTGTAAATTTTCGATGGTTTCCTCCGGCAGGGGAGCCGGGATCAACAATTGCGAGCGCTCGTCTTCATACTTCGCATGATAGGAATAAAACTCGTCCGAGGGAATTACTTCACCTGGTAAGGATGCGACGGGTTCATCATTGCCGAGGACGGAGATTTCGATTTCACGGGGTGAATCCAACCCGCGTTCCACCAAGATGCGCCGGTCATAGCGAGCAGCCAGGTGTAAACCACTGATTAATTCCTCACGATTGTGGCATTTTTTAATGCCGACCGATGAACCGAGGTTGACAGGTTTTGTAAACAGCGGATAAGGGGCGACCAACTCAGCCAAGGTGACCACGAAATCCTTGTCAGTCTCAAGCTGGTGGCGAGTCAGGGTGAGAGCCTCCAATACCGGGAGATGTTGGGCGCGCATCACATGCTTGAACAAGGCCTTATCCATCCCAACTGATGAGGCCAATACTCCAGCGCCCACGTAAGCCAGGTCTGCCAATTCGAGCAACCCCTGGATGGTGCCATCTTCACCAAAAGTACCATGCAAGACCGGAAAGGCAACATCAATTTTGATCAGGCGTTTCAACATCTGACCCTCGGTGGATTGGGAGAGTGCGTAAAGTGCATTCTCGCCGGGTTCTGGCAGCAGAGCGACGTGAAGCAGTTCAGCGGGTTGCTTTTTCTCCCAGGATTCGAGTACATCTTCACCGGCATACCAACGGCCATCCGAGGTGATGCCGATCTGAGTGACTTCATACTTGTGAGGATCGAGTACCGATAACACAGAGCGCGCAGACATCAACGAGACTTCATGCTCGCCTGAACGTCCACCAAAAATGACCGCGATGCGAATCTTATCCGCCATGATATGACCTCTCAACGTTGTGGCTGGACCAATCGCCAAGCAATTCGATTTCCAGGTCCAACAGGACCCCAAACTTTTCCTGCACGGTAGCCTGGGCAAGGGCAATCAATTTACCGATGTCATTGGCCGTGGCTTCGCCCAGGTTGATGATGAAATTGGCATGTACTGAACTGATTTCAGCACCACCAATGCGGGTAGATTTCAATCCAGCAGCTTCAATCAATCGACCGGCATAATCCCCGGCAGGGTTTTTGAAGATGCTGCCCAGGCTGGCGCCGGGGGGTTGGGTCTGGCGGCGGCGGACTGAGAAATCATTCATGCGGTTCTGAATTGCTTCAGGCGTGTCATGTCCAAGTTTGAGCCGGGCGGCCAGAATGATTGAATTGCCGGGCTGGCGTTTGAGGATGCTGGAGCGGTAGGCATAGTCCATTTGATCCACTGACCAATCTACTCTACCCAATTGACTGTGCAAGATTTCTGCCAGAATCAGGTTCCCGGCCATATCCCCACCATGGGCACCAGCATTACCAAAGACTGCACCGCCTAATGTGCCGGGGATGCTAGCACCCCACTCCATGCCACTCAAGCCTCGCAGAGCTACCTGGCGGGCAATGGTGCCCAGGTTAGCGCCGGATTCGGCCCAAACCGTGGGAGGTTCGTGATTTGCATCCACTTTGATTGTCCGGGCTCGGTTGACGATGATAACTGCCCGGACGCCAGTTTCGGCCACCAGTACATTCGACCCGGCGCCGATGACATAATATGGCGCATCCAGCTCCCACAGGCGGCGGATGGTGTTTTCCATTTCCTGAGCGGTGTTGACGATCAACATGGCATCCGCCTCCCCACCGACATGGGCAGTGGTATAGTTTGCCATGCGAACGCGTTCCTGCAATCGCTCGCCAAAGGCAGAGCGCAGGGCGTTCAGGTTGATCGAACTACCGGCAAAGGTCATGATTTTTCCCTTAAATCCTCTTGATGCGTTCCATCAGGCGTTCTACCAGATCGCGTGGCGCGCCGGTAGCGGATTCCGATAAACTCTCGCCGGCCCGGGTGGGTTGGGGAGGGGTGTCCTTCACCAGGCGCAAGCCAGTGGTGGCTGTTGTCTCGGTTTCATAGGTGCGTTTGACGGTAGGTTTTGAATCAGTCATGGTTGGCTTCCTTCTTTTGCAGGGCCGAAAGAACTTCGCGGCTGATGCGATCAGCATCGCCAGCGGAAAGAACAAGGAGGACATCCCCGGGTTGAAGTTCAGCCAGCAGCGTCTGTGCGGCATCTTCAAGGGTTGGGGAAAAATGTACTTCTGCTTTGGCAATTGCATTCGCCACGCTGCGCCCAGAAAATCCGGGATCCGCTTCGCGGGCAGCGTAGATCTCGGTGACAATCACCCGGTCTGCATCGTCAAAAGAGGCAGCGAATTCCTGCAACAGGGTACGGGCGCGGGAGAAAGTGTGCGGCTGCCAGACAGCCCAGATGCGGCGGCCGGGATAGCAGGCGCGGGTGGCTTGCAAGGTAGCACGGATTTCGGTAGGATGATGCGCATAGTCGTCAATAATACTGATACCTTTGGCTTCGCCCAGGAAATCAAAGCGGCGTCCGGTGCCACTGAAGACTTGCAGGGCCTGACCGATCTGTTCCAGCGGAAGAGAATATTGATGAGCCAGAGCCAGCACCATCAACGCGTTTCTCAGGTTATGGTCACCGGGCAGGCTGATGGAGAAATGTCCCAGGCTCTCCCACTTACCTTCCTGGTTGAAGATCAAATCAAAACTTTTCCCTCCTTTGGGAAGGGGAGAGAGATTGGCAGCCCGGTAATGGACTCCGGCGGAAAACCCGATCGTAAACGCCCGGCAGTTTTTTGGAGCTTCAGAGGCCAGGCTGGCAGTGGCTGGATGGTCACCATTGAAGATCAGCAAACCGTGCGGAGTTATTCGCTGGATAAATTGAATAAATGCCTGGCGGTAAATCTCCGGGGTGGGGAAGCAATCCGGATGGTCGTGTTCCAGGTAGGTGAGCAGGATAATGTCCGGATTCAGGCCAAGGAACATGCGGTCATATTCATCGGCTTCGATGATGAACTCGGAGCCGCGGCCGGCGTGGGCATTGTTGCCCAGGTCTTTGCTTATGCCGCCGATAATATAGGATGGATCCCGACCAATCTTCTTCAAAGCCCAGGCAACCATGGCGGTTGTGGTGGTCTTGCCGTGCGTCCCAGCGATGGCGATCAGTGTCTTTTGGGATAGAATTTGGCTCAAAAATTCAGACCGTTTGAGCACAGGGATTTGCTTTTCCTGGGCAGCTATGACTTCGATGTTTTCATCAGGTATCGCGGATGAGCGTACGACTACATCCGCTGCCTCAATATTGGAGGCGGAATGGCCGGTATAGATCACAGCTCCCAGATGTTCCAGCTCCTGGGTGATGGCGGTTGGCATGCGGTCAGAACCGCTCACAGTGTAACCGCTTTCAAGGAGGAGCCGGGCAATGGCTGAAAGGCCGCTACCGCTGATTCCAATAAAATGAATGTGTTCCATCAGATAAACACCACCAGTACGAAGGCAAATGCGATGGCTACGGCAAAGTAAATCACCGGTGTTCCAAGCCAGTGGGGGGGCAGCAAGTTGATGAGCGCCAGGGCAGCCTGCTCCACCGGTTTGGAGACAATATTCGGGAACGGATAATTGGCAAAATCTAACCAGTACCAGATCGAGCCAAAAACCAGATATCCATTTACTACACCCAGGAACAATCCGAGCAGTGAATCCTGCAGGCGTTCGCGGGCAAAGCGGCCCGTACCGGCTAATTTGGCCAGGTTGGGTGTCTGGTACGCAAAAAAGATGACAGCCAGCAAAATGACGGTGCGCATCCAAAACTGGGTTGCGCCACCTTCAAAAGTGATGGTTTTGTTAATGAAAGGAACCCAGCGCTCCAGGATGGTTATCAGGAACACTGAGAGGACCACGCCAAAGGTGACCAGTAGTTCCTTGGCCCAGCCCCGCATTGAGCCGATCAGACCAAACAGAACCACCAGCAACCAGAAGAGGACATTCAGACTAACCATGCCTGTTTCCTTCCCGGACGGCGCCATTCGCCGCCAGTTCAAGCGCCAGATTGGCGATTTCCGCAGCCGCAGTCGGATGCGCCAGAGTGGAGACTACCTGCCGCATGGACTGAAGCCTGGCCTGGTCCTGGAGTGTGGCTAAAAGCGTTGGTAGCATTTTCTCTTTTAATTGTTCATCTGGCAGCAATTCAGCTGCACCGCGCTGCACCAGAAAATCGGCATTGACTTTTTGGTAACGCCAGGCATATGGATAGGGGACCAGGATGGCAGGTAGTCCAAACAGCGGATATTCGCCGAGGACGGAAGCCCCTGACCGACTGAGAACCAGGTCGGCTGCCGCCAGAGCAGCACCCATTTGGTCATGCAGGTACGTATGTGGATGATAGCGGGCAGACAGTGCAGCAGGCATTGCGTCGTGGTAGGTTCGGGCTTCATTCCAGTCCAGTGAACCGGTAATGTGAACCACTTCAGCCGTTTCCAACAGGGTTGGCAAGATCGCCAGGAGGGCTTGGTTGATGGAGCGAGCACCTCTACTGCCACCAAATACTAGGATAACTGGGAGATCAGAATGCACATCCAGTATCTGGCGGGATTGAGCTTTCCTTCCAGGCCATTCCGCAAGTTCCGGCCGGGTGGGGTAACCAGTCACAACGGTGCGAGCTGTCTCTGGGAAGTACGATCGGCTTTCTTGGGTTGTGATCGCGATGCAGTCTGAATAACGCACCAGGAACTTGAGAGCCATGCCGGGTTCAATATCCGGAACATAGAGGAGTTTGGGGATCTGATTGGATGCCACCGCCATGGGAGCTGCGACATAACCTCCGGTAAAGAGGATTACTTCCGGGTTGAACTGTTTCAGGATACGGCGTGAAGCCAGAACTCCCCGTCCGAGCTGGAGAAAATTGCCCGGTAGGCTGGTCAAACCAACCCCGTGCACACCAGCGGCCGGAATGGTCTGGAAGGGGACACCGGCGCGTTGAACCAGGTCGGCTTCGATGCCGCCCTGACCGCCTACCCAGAGAACCGGGTTTGCCTGCTCGCCGAGAGCCTTAAGAACCGCGAGGGCGGGATATACTCCGCCTCCGGTTCCGCCGGCGCAAATCAACAACCGCACTGAAGTTTCTCCCTTCTTCCGATTTCGCGTTAGAAGTCGCGTTGGAAATATTCATTAAAATACCCAAAGCAATCAAGGTTGCCCACATGCTGGATCCGCCATAGCTGATCATGGGTAATGCATTCCCACCAAATGGGGCTGCGTTGATCAGAGCTCCTATGTTTACTGCCGCTTCCATTGCAATCCATATGCTGATGCCGGAGGCAATCAACTTACCAGTCAAATCTGGTGCTCGGTTGGCAATGGTGAGGCCGCGCCAGAGGATGAAGATATAGATGCCAATTAAACCTAAACCAAAAATGCTTCCGACTTCCTCAACAATCACAGCGAAAATGCTATCTGTCCACGGAACAGGTAAGCCGGTGTATTTGGAGATGCTTTCTCCAAGTCCGACGCCAAACAAACCACCCCTACTGATGGCTTCCGAAGCACGTTGGACATGCTCGGAGGCCAGGTGGGGATCTTTTAGTCCAAAGATGAAATCAATAATGCGATCTTTGCGGTTACCGCCGAATAACAGCAAAAATAGGGCACCACCCGCTATCACGATAGCGATGAACACCAGGGTCTGGCGCCATTTTCCACCTGATAGAATAAACATAATAATGCCGAGCATTAGAACAGTCAGGGCAGCGCTAAAATCACCTTGCATGATGATCAACACAGTCAAACTGCCGACGATGACACCAAATGGGATCAATCCGAGTGTCCAATTGGAAAGCACACCCTGTTTAGAGTTTAACCAGACAGAAAGATAAATGATCAGGCTGAGTTTGACGAATTCAGTTGGCTGACCGGATGCACCAAAGATACTGCGACCGGCACCCTCTTCCTTGTTGGCAACAACGGTGTAGATCAGCAAGCCTACAGCAAGAGCCATAACTGATAAAACAAAAACTCTGTTGATACGGTGGTAATCAAAGGTGCTGGCTGCCAGGCCCATGAAGCAGCCGGTGAAAATCCAGAGTAGATTACGGGCACCGATATAGGTGAAGGGCTCTTCGGCTTTGAGGGACTGTTCCACTGAGGAAGAGAACACAAAGACAATGCTGATGAGCAGCAAAATACCAACCGAAATGGCCAGAGGCCAATCCATCTGGATACGAATCCGTCGCATCCAGGAAGTGGACTGAGAGGTCGTTCTTGATGTCATAAAAGTTGATTCACCCATTCTCGAAAACGCTCCCCGCGCTCTTCAAAGTCGCGAAATTCATCAAAACTGGTTCCACCAGGAGAAAGCAAGATTACATCTCCTGGTTCCGATAGACTGACGGCAGTCTGGATTGCCTGACGTAAACCGCTGCAGCTCGAGATACTGAATGGCCGCTCGCCAGTCGTGGCTGTTCCGAGAGTCTTGAGTATCTTGTCGGAAGCTTCGCCAAAAACGATCACATGATCCACCCGCTGGCGGATTTCTTCAGCCAATGTCTCCCAGGGCAGATTTTTATCCCGTCCACCCAGCAGGAGAACCAGCGGTTCATCAAACGAACGAATGGCCGCCAGTGTGCGTTCGGGTGCTGTGGCGATGGAGTCGTTGTACCAGGCTGCTCCGTGAAATGTCCGGACGTATTCCAGCCGGTGGGGAACCCCACCGAAACCATCCACCCCGGCATGAATGGCAGATATTGGAAAACCAGCAGCAACTGATATGGCGCAGGCAGCCAGCACATTGAGTAAATTATGCGATCCGCGTAATTCGATCAACTTGATGGGCAGGAGCAGGGAGTCTTTGCCATTTTGCAGCAACATGATCGAACCTCCCGCCAGATAAACACCATCTGAACCATCCTCGGGTCGTTGCCAGCCGAATGAAATCAATCGACCCTTGACCTGCGCACGAAGGCTCCAAGAAATCGGGTCTTCCCGGCATAAGATTGCACAATCCTTCTGGTTTTGAAATTCGAGGATGCGGGTCTTGGCGGAGATGTATGCTTGCATGGTGCCGTGGCGGTCCAGGTGATTGGGAGTGATGTTCAACACTACAGCAATTTCCGGGGATTGGATGACCTGCTCCAATTGAAAACTAGAAAGTTCCAGGACGACAAGGTCGTGCGGCATAATTTCATCCACCCGATCGATCAAGGGTAAGCCAATGTTGCCACCCACCCAGGCCTGGGCGGGTGGGGTACTTGCCACCTGGGCGATTCGACCTACCAGGGTGGTTGTAGTGGTCTTTCCAGCAGAGCCAGTGATTCCGATCACCCGGCAAGGTACATACTCCAAGAAGACCTGGGTGTCGTTGGTTAATACCAAGTTGCGGCGAATCGCTTCCTGAACAATCGGCAGACTGAGGGGAATACCACCTGAAAGGCAAACCACATCGATATCGTCGAGCAATTCAAGAGGGTGACCGCCAAAAACCCAGCGAACCTTGCAACCTTCCAGTGACTGCATGATGGGCGAGAGTTGTTCGGCTGGCCGCTGGTCATTCAGGATGACATTTACACCACGGTTGCACAGGAAGCGAGCCAAGGCCAACCCTTGGCGTGCGGCGCCGAGGATCAATGCGGTTTTTCCCTGCCAACCATAAATCATCATCTTAGACCATCGCAATCGCAATGCCGAGCATTGCAAATAACAGACCGACCAGCCAGAAGCGCTGAACAACCTGGGTTTCACTCCAACCCAGTAACTCAAAATGATGGTGTAGTGGAGCCATCTTGAAAATTCGTTTGCCCTTGGTCAGTTTGAAATAACCGACCTGTAGAACGATGCTCAGGGTTTCTGCAACTGGGATGATGGCGATTACTGGCAGGAGCAGCCATTGACCCGTCATCAGCGCCACAATTCCCAGGACTCCACCCAGAGCCAAAGAACCGGTGTCACCCATATAGAACTGGGCCGGGTGGACATTGAACCAGAGAAAGCCAAAGAGCGCACCGACGACTGTGAAGCAAAAACGACCAAGGAAGATCTGGCCCTGCATCAGGGCGATGCCCCCGAAGGCAGCAAAAGCAGTGGCAGAAATCAGACCGGCTAATCCATCCAGGCCGTCGGTGAAGTTGACAGCGTTTGACATGCCAACAATGATAAAAACCGCCACAGGGATGTATAAGACGCCCAATGAAATGGGAACTTCGGAGGTTGGCCAGTACATTTCCGGTACGCCAATCAGGTTTTTATTTTGTAAAACGATTGAAATGGCCAAGGCCAGGATGATCTGAATGATTAACTTGGTGCGGGCGCGCATCCCCAGGCCACGGCGGGGGCCGCGGATCCCTTCCCAGTCGTCAATTGCGCCTAAAACCGAGAAGGCAATCATTGCCAGTACGGGCAGTAAAACCGAATTCCCCAACACATTCAAGCCCACTAGCGAGGCAGCGTTTAGTAGGATGGTCAGGAAGGCGATCGGTAGAATGAACATCACGCCGCCCATGGTGGGGGTGCCCATTTTGCTCAGGTGGCTTTCAGGCCCTTCCAGGCGGATCTGTTTACCGATCTTAAAGTGACGCAAAATCCGCAAAAGGGGACCGCCCCAAATGACCGATAGCATGAAGGCTAACATACTCAGTGTGAGCGCTAAGGAAGTCTCTATCATTCTGCCTCGACCTCTAGGGCGTTGATGATACGATCCATGCGCAAGCCGTGAGAACCTTTCACCAGGGCAACATCGCCCGGGCGAAGTTTGACCTTGAGCAGTTCGATGGCTTCGGGGATGGTCTCGACCCAGGTGACAGCATAAGCCGGTAACCCGGATTGTTGAGCAGCCTCTGCGATCAATTTCCCAAGCTTGCCGACTGCAACCAATTCGGAACAAACTTCAGCTGCCCGTGCCCCGACCAGGAAATGTCCCTGGAGTTCGTACTGCCCCAGCTCGTACATATCTCCCAAAACCGCCACTCGCCGGCCGCTTAATTCTCCCAGCAGGTTCAGAGAAGCCAGAGTGGATTCGGGCGAGGCGTTATATGTGTCATCCAACAACAAAGCTCCGTTTTGAGTATGAACAGCCACCAGGCGCAATTGGGAACGGCTGTGGGTGAGTCCATCACCGATCTCCTGCCAGGTCAATCCTTCCACCAGGGCCACAGCAGCTGCTCGCAAAGCTGTGTGGACCGAATGCCGGCCGATGAGCGGAACCCGCATATGGACGCTCTCGTTTCCCCAGTGCAGGCAGAATCGGATGCCTTCCAGTCCCAGGCTTTCGATGTTATCCGCCCAGAGGTTTGCTTCCGGGGTCAGACCGTAGAATAGAACATGGGCTTTTGTCTGTTCGGCCATACCGCGTACCCAGGGATCATCGTGATTCAGGATGGCTACCCCATCTGCAGGCAGCGCCTGGATAAGTTCGGCTTTTCCACGGGCGATAGCCTCCTGAGATCCAGCGCGCTCGGCGTGGACGGTTCCAATGTTAGTCACAACCCCAATCTGGGGTTTGGCCATCTTGCAGAGGAAGTCAATTTCGCCTGGAACATAAAAACCCATTTCCAGAACAGCCCGCTGATGGGCTTCGGTTAACCGCAGCAAGGTGAGCGGCAGGCCGATTTCGTTATTAAGGTTGCCGGTGTTGCGAAGGGTGTGATACCGTTGGCTGAGCACCTCGGCTACCAACTCCTTGGTGGTGGATTTACCCACACTACCGGTGATGCCGATGACTCGCAGGGATAGTTGTGCGCGCCAGTAAGCTGCAATTTTCTGAAAGGCGACCAGTGAGTCGTCCACCCGGATGCAAAATGGTGGCGCAGGTAGTTTGTAACCTGGTTTCCAATCGCCCGAGCTCAGGTCGACTTGGGCAAACTGGGTTGATAGGTCTTTCTGCACCAGGGCCAGGTTAGCGCCGCGGTTGAATGCAGTTCCAACGTAATCGTGACCGTCTACACGCTCGCCGGGAAGGGCAACAAACAGGCTGGCAGGAATCACCTGGCGAGAATCGATCGAAGCCTCGCTGATGATCAGGGAGGCTCCCTCGATTTGCAGCCCGGTCAGGGCTTTCAGGAGATCTGCCAAAGTTAGCATGTTACCTCACGGACTGACGCCGCCGAGAATTTGACGAGCTTCATCCGGCGGCAAGTTGAGTAAAATCGCAGTTTGCCGAAAGACCTCGTTGAATACCGGAGTGGCTACCTCCGAACCCCAGCGGGAGGAGGTTGGTTTTTCAAACCAGACATAAATTAAAAGTTGCGGATCATCTACCGGACCCCAACCAACAAATGAAGCATTGGTCAGGGGAGAGGTGTACCCTTGACCCGGGATGGCAATTTCACCAGTGCCGGTCTTGCCAGCTACCCGATAACCAGGAACATCCAGTTTGGAGGTTTCACCGGAAATTGAAACAGCCAGCATTTCTGTCAGGGTATGGGCGGCCTCAGCAGAGATTACCTGGCGGATGGGTGTGAGATTGGTGTCATATTTTTCACCATTCAGGATGACGGATTTAACCACATGTGGGCGCATCATGTAGCCATCATTGCCAAAGGCGGTGAAGGCTTGGATCATTTGCATCACGGTTACATACAGGCCCTGGCCGAACGAGTTGTTGACAAGGTAAATGGGTGTCCAGAAGAATTCCTCTCCACTGGCAAAGTGAGCACTCTGACCGGGTAACATGGGTGGAAAAACAGATTCGCCTTCCATATCGACCCCGGTATCTTCAAGAAAACCAAAGCGATCAATATATTCGTAAAATTTTTCAAAACCGATATACTTATCGGCAACTTCGGACAGGCATACATTTAGAGAAAGCTCCATACATTGGGTCATAGTGACTGTGCCATGGCCTATTCCGTCCCAGTTTTGGACATAGGACCCATATTCTGTATAGAGCCCGGAGTCGAACATGGTTGTTTCAGGGGTTACCACACCCAGGTCAAGGGCTGTAGCCATGGTGATAACTTTGAAGACAGATCCCGGTTCATAGGTCTGGCCAATGGCCCGGAAGAAGGGATGAATGCTTGGAATTGCAGTTCGGTAGTGATTGGCATCGCCCCGGCCGGAAGTAGCCACGGCCAGTAGTTCACCCGTCTTCGGATCAGCAACCACAATCGTACCCGATTCAGCCCCGTTTTCTTCGAGGGCATTATCCAGAATGGTTTCAACGGTTGCCTGGATTTCTCGGTCGATGGTCAGTACCAGGTTACCGGCAGAAGAATCCGGAGGCAAGTCTTTGATGTTTAATGGGTTGCGCGGTAGCACATAACCACTCTTTTCGCCGTTCAGAAGGGCATCGTACTCGCCTTCAACACCATAATTCCCTACGAAGAATTCTGATGAATGAGAGTCAACATACCCTAATATGTTCGAAGCCAATGAGCCTTCCGGATAAGTTCTGACTAACATCGGGGTGAATTCAATTCCATTTAGGCTGGGATCGGTATCCTCGGTCAATCCATCAGTTTGGTACTCAAGGATCTTGGCTTCTATATCCTCGACCACATCCGGCTCGACAAAGCGGGCCAAGGTGATGCGGGCATAATCTTTTTTTTCGTGGCGGTTCTGATTTACATACTCGTAAACACTTATGTTTTGGCCTGTATCGGTTGGGAGGGTTTCTACATGCAGAAGGCTGGAGGCAATCTGGGCAACAGTCGTTGCATTATAAGTACCATTTAATGCCAGGCCGACTTCGTAGACCCGGCGATTGGTGGCCAGCAACTTGCCCCAACGATCATAAATCAAACCTCGCCCCGTATCCAATTCGTAGGCATAAGTCTGGTTATTTATACGGATGTCATTGCCGATGTCGATGTAATCTGAGTCAAAATGCAACCCAAAAACCCGGATACCCAGGACGAGAGCATAGGAGGAAATGAGGATCCCCATGATTATCTGGCGGGAGAGTTTCATTTTGTCACCTCTGGCAAGTTATTGATTTGATAGGTCAGCCAATCCCAGAGTGAGGAGTGGTAAGCTTCATTAGCCGCTGGATTATTATCAATAACCTTGGACTGGATTTCGACCGGAATTTCTGCCTGGCGCCCATGGTAACCAGGGATAACGATATACAGGGCTTCTTCCGGATTCATTGGAATAAAACCCATATCTTCGGCGCGGGCGCGCATCTGGCTGGCAGAAGTGATCAAAGCAAATTCTGTTCGGAGATCTGCAATACTGCGTACTGTGCGGCGGCGCTCGGTTTCCAGCAGTTGGATGGAGATACCAGCGGCGGCTTTTTGGTTAATTACGAACAAATAAAGCAAGGACACCACAGTACCGAGTAGAACAGCCAGCAAAATTGCACCACTGAGGCGGATTTCCCGCCGCCAGGGTGCTTGTTTGTAAGCCTGGGTGAAAAAGTTAGTCATCTTTTTCGATTCCTTCCGATATGAGTCTTGCAGATTCATTTGCAATACTCATGCCAGTTCACAACTTTTCGGCAACTCTTAATCGAGCGCTTCTAGCCCGAGGGTTCTCTTGAATTTCCGCCTCCCCGGCCGTGATAGGGTGACGATTGATTTCAACAATACTAGCCTTATGCCCACAGGTACACACTGGCTGTTCAGGCGGGCAGATGCAATCCCGGCTTTCCCTACGAAAGGTCTGCTTGACCAATCGGTCTTCCAGCGAGTGGAAGGAGATGATGGCTAGCCTTCCGCCAGAGGTTAAGACTTCCATTGCCTGGGGCAGCACCATCTCAAGAGACTGCAGTTCAGTGTTGACAGCAATGCGGAGGGCCTGGAAGGTCAGGGTTGCCGGATGAAGTCGACCACGGCCGCCAACTGCTTTACGAATGACCTCCGCCAGTTGCAGTGTGGTCTGCAGCGGTCGGGCCAGGAGGATAGCCTTGGCGATGCGTCGGGACAGCTGCTCTTCTCCATAGCGCCAGATGATATCTGCTAACTGCGCCTCTGGCAGGCGATTGACCAGGTCAGCGGCAGTAGTCTTTTGCTCCGGGCTAAAGCGCATATCCAGCGGTCCTTCCTGTTGGAAGGAAAATCCGCGTTCAGCCTGGTCCAACTGCATGGAAGAGACGCCCAGGTCGAGGATGATGCCCTGGACCGCCGGCCAGCCCAGTTCTTTCAGTTGGGCTTTGAGGGTGGTATAGGAGGCCTGGCGGATAACAACCCGCTCCGCAAAACTGCTCAGGCGCTGGCGGGCAATTTCCAGGGCATGGGGGTCCAGATCCAAACCGAGAAGCCGTCCTTCCGGAGCGCTGGCCTGTAAAATTCCCCAGGCATGACCTCCGGCACCCAACGTTCCATCAACATAATAACCCGGACTGCACGGACGCAAAGCGTGTATAATAGGTTGGTAAAGTACTGACCGGTGCGGTAGTGGTTCCGCAGAGGGTTGGGCAGGCATCACAGCAATGAGAGATTGAATTTCTCAAGTTCGGTTGAAAACTTGACGTCTGAAAGCTTGGCGTCACGGATTTCCCACAACTCGGGAGACCAGATCTCAAAATTGGCACCAGCCCCAATAACCATGGCACTGTCCGCTAATTGGGCATGTTTACGCAGGAAATTGGGAATAAGGATGCGCCCAAGCCGATCGATTTCGATCCGTTCTGCCGTGGAGAAAACTTTCTCGCGGAGCATACGGACGGTGGGATCCATACTGCTCATCACGACGAGCTCCTGGTAGTTACGTTCGAAATTTTCGGCCAAAACAACGAGGAGATTTTGATCGAAACCCTGGGTAATGTAGGCGCCATTGATGATCAGGTCCCGGTATCGTACGGGGATCGTCATCCGACCTTTTTCATCAATGGTGTGTTCAAATCGACCCAGGAACATTCGTTCTACCTTGCTGTATTATGTTGAACGCCGGACCGGGCCGGCGTTCACGATAGAATGGGTTGGTTATCCACTTTAACCCACATTTAACCACTTGTGTTCTTAGTATATACGAATTAATCCTCTTTTACAAGCCCCCAAATTATTTATTTTCAAAATTGATAGGATGCCTTGAAATGGGTCCTGTATATAGATGAGGGTTATCTTGATTAACTGATCAATCACACACCAACCTGCTGCAAGGCCAAAACCATTTTTTGTTGAAAGGATTAATTTATGAAATTCGATTGGTTGCGCCCAGAAGTATATGCCATATTAACGGCAGTTATGTGGGGGGTGGGGGGCTATTTTGAAAAGAAAGGCTTGCTTCTTGGCAACCTCTCTCCTCAGATAGGCATCACCATCCGAACAGCCACAGCCTTAATCATCCTGGCGATTGTCAGTTTCCCGCAATGGAAAACATTGCCACAGGCAGGTTCCAAGGCGCTGCTTTACATGGTAATTGGCGGGGGTGTGGTGGCCGGGGCACTGGGAATGTTGTGCTTTTACACGGCGCTGAAGGGTGCGCCGTTAACCCGTGTGATGCCAATTGCGTTCACTTCCCCATTGTTTGGGGCACTAATGGGCATCATTTTCTCCGCTGAACCGATCACCTTGAAAATGGTGATTGGCATGTTGATGACGATCGGAGGAATCGTAATTTTAACTCTTAATTAATTCCTCTCATTTGAAGAGGCAACTGAATCGTAAATATACTTCCTTTTCCCAATTCGCTGGTTGCAGTTATGTGACCCTGGTGGTGCTCGATAATTAGACGGGCGATGGCTAGGCCTAATCCAGCGCCGCGGAAAAAGTGTCCATTTACCTCATCCAGGTGGAAAAAGCGATCAAATATGCGAGGTAAAGCCTCAGTTGGGATTCCCAATCCATTATCTGATATCTGGATAAATACGTTTCGTGCATTGTAATTTAATTCGATATCTACTTTTCCCCCATTTGGACAGTACTTGACAGCGTTGTCCAAAACTGAAAGAAAAGCGCGCTCCAAACGCACTTCATCAGCCATGATGATTGGAAGGTTCGGCGCAATCGTCAAATGGATGGTCACACGATTATTATCGCCTTTCAACAATTGTTTTTTTACCACCGATTGAATCATCCTCCCTACATCTGTCTGCTGAAATTCCGGGAGGATTAAATCTTGTTCTTGCAGGAAAAGAACATCATTCACAAGGGAGGTGATTTCTTGAAGGTTTCGGGTGACTGAACCCAAATCAGCATTCAGAGCATCCCACTGAATTAATCCCATCTGGATGGCTTGTAGAAATCCTGTAAGTGAGGTGAGAGGAGCACGCAATTCAAGGGCGATCGAGTTTAAAAATTGTCGTCGGGCATATTCTTCTTCTGCTAATTGTTGATAAGCATCCGCCAGATCGCGGGATTTTACTCGCAGATCTTCGATGGTCATTGCATCGTTATCTCGTAATCGATGGCTTACAATGCGGACCATAGCCAGCGCAACACTATTCGAATGTTCCAGGAGATCTGTGAATGCTTCCCTGCTGATTTCCAACACTCTTACAGGTGATATGGTCAAAACTGATGCTGAGCGTGGGGCATTATAAATATTTGCCATCTCACCGAAAAAATCACCTGGTCCAAGTACATTCAGGCGACGCACCTCTCGATCATCCAGGTTCTTATTGACACTGACTTCACCTTCAAGAATAATATAAACCGTTGTCTCAAATGCCCCTTCCCGGCATAATAATGTAAAAGCTGGGTAAGTACAAACCTTACTATGATTAATAAGACTATCTGCTTCTTCAGGAAGCATACCTGGAAAAGTTTTTCGAAGGATCAAGTTAGGATCCACAATCATAACGATATCTCCAAAAGTAAACCTTCAGCAAAAAAGCTGTGGGATTTTTTATCTATATATTATATGAAACATTACTCATAAAGGCCAATAAATTTCGAAAGCGATGATAAACTCGATTAATTCCAGATGACCAACCAAATATAGAGAATTCCAGTTATCAAGGACAGTAGAGTGATTATAGCCCCAACTTTCGAATATTCCCAGAACGAGAGATTGACCCGGTAGCGATCGGCGATTTCTGCGACGATCAGGTTTGCCACAGATCCGAGCAACGTCAGATTACCTGCCAGGGTGGACGCAGCAGCCAGTGTCAACCAACCGGCGGTAGGATTTTGCAGGATTTCCACAACAGGTCGTAACAACAATACTGCCGGAACGTTTGAGACCAGGTTGCTGAGAACCACGGTGATCAGTGAAAATGACCAGATGTTGGTTTTACTGCCCAGCTCGGTCAGTTCAAACAAACGCTGCGTAACGCCATTGGCCTCGAGGGAACCGCTCACAATGAACAGGCCAGCAAAGAAGACCAGCAAACTCCAGTCGAATTCTGCAAAAACTGTTTGTGGGGAGGTACGCCGGGTGAAGAGCAGGAGGCAGGCTGCCAGGAAAGAAGCTAGGGCAATCGGCACCCCGGCCAAAAAGGCTGCCAGCATTCCACCGGTCACAATCAGGACCTTAATCAGCATCCAGCGATTAGGGATTTGTTCGGCTGATGGCAAGGTCGGGAAGCTGCCGGGTTTAAACTCATAACGATAAAAGCGGATCACCACCAGCCAGATCGAACCCAGACCCAGTAGAGCAACCGGCAATAGAGCTTTGGAGAAATCGATATAAGAGATGCCGGATGCGATGCCGACGATCATATTTTGCGGGTTGCCAGTCAGGGTGGCTACCGAACCGATGTTGGAGGCAGTTGCCAGGGCAATCAGATAAGGGATGGGGTTGCGACCGATGGCCAGCAACAGGGTTAAGAGGAATGGGGTAAACATCAGGCAGATGGTGTCGTTGACGAAAAGAGCGGAGAGCAAGCCGACCAGCAGAATTTCTGCCAGCAGAAAGATGCGGGGTGACCGCGCGACCTTAATCAAAGCGCCCCCAGCCCAGGTGAAAAAGCCGGCTACCTTCAGGTTGGCGTTGATGATCATCATGCTGAAGAGCAAAATCAGCGTGTCAAAGTCAATGAAACCCGGGAGATCCTCGAACTGGATTTGACCGAAGACCAGTAATAAACCTAACCCCCATTAGTGCGATGGTCGCGCGGTTGGATTTGATGATCGGCCAGCAGCCGATGGCTATGCCGAGGTAGGTGATAATGACAATGGTGATGGTGATCCAGAGATTCATGCTTGTGATTTTTCCATCAAGGACGATCATTGCAAATGTTTCTTGCAATTCTACTTGAATTGTCTGATAATATGACCAGAGTTCCCCAGTTTCCAACCAATTGAAAGGAGCAAAGCCTATGTGTCCTCCAACAACAGACCCAACTGGCAAGCCGTTCACCCCCATCCACTTGAAACGGCATGTGCCTGTTCCATCGGATATTGAAATTGCCCAAGAATCAGACATTAAACAAATTTCTTTAATTGCTGAAGAGTTGGGGTTACTCCCAGAAGAGCTGGAATTTTATGGTCCCTATAAGGCCAAGATCAAATTGGAAGTCCTGAATCGTTTGAAGGGAAAACCTGACGGTCGATACATAGATGTAACCGCTATCACACCCACTCCGCTGGGTGAAGGCAAGACGACTACCACAGTCGGCCTGAGCCAAGCGCTGGGGGCGCACCTGGGCTACCGGGTGATGACCTGTATCCGCCAGCCCAGTCAAGGTCCGACCTTTGGCATTAAAGGTGGGGCAGCGGGTGGTGGCTATAGCCAGGTCATCCCGATGGAGGAATTCAACCTTCATTTGACTGGAGATATCCACGCTATCACAGCAGCCCATAACCTGGTGGCTGCAGCCATCGATGTACGGGTGATGCACGAAGCGGGAGCTTCGGATGAAGTATTGTTCAACCGGCTTTGCCCGGCGGATAAGAAGGGTAAACGAAAATTTGGACGAGGCCTGCTGGGACGCCTGAAAAAATTTGGGATCGAGAAAACCGACCCGGATGAGCTGACGCCGGAAGAACGTAAGAAATTATGCCGGTTGGATATCGACCCGGCCAGAATCGCCTGGCGGCGGGTGATCGATACCAGTGACCGTTTCATGCGCGGTATTACAATCGGCAAGGGACCCGAAGAAGCCGGCTTTGAACGGGAAACCGGGTTTGATATCACCGTGGCCAGCGAGATTATGGCTGTGCTGGCGTTAACTACCAGCCTGGCCGATATGCGCAAACGGCTGGGTGAGATTGTGGTGGCTGTCAGTAAGAACGGCGAAGCCATTACAACTGAAGATCTGGGTGTGGCCGGGGCGATGACTGTGCTGATGCGGGATGCGATCAAGCCAAACTTGATGCAAACCCTGGAAGGCACACCCGTGCTGGTGCATGCCGGTCCGTTTGCGAACATTGCCCATGGCAACAGTTCCATCCTGGCGGATATGATTGGCTTGAAACTGGCCGATTTTGTGGTGACCGAATCCGGCTTTGGTTCGGATATGGGTATGGAGAAGTTCTTTGATATCAAGTGCCGCTACTCGGGCCTGGTCCCGGATGTGGTGGTGATGGTGGCCACGGTGCGTGCCCTCAAGATGCACGGGGGCGGTCCCAAAGTGGTGGCTGGCAAGCCTCTGGATTCAGCTTACACCAACGAAAACCTGGAATTATTGCAGGCCGGGATGGGAAATCTTCTCCATCATATCAAAATCGCCCGCAAGTTTGGCATCCCGGTTGTTGTCGCCATTAACATGTTTGCCACGGATACAGAAGCCGAATTGCAGTTGATCCGCAAGCTGGCGGTGGAAGAAGGTGGAGCGGAAGATGCCATTGTCTGCCGGCACTGGGAGCTGGGCGGAGAGGGTGCTGTGGACCTGGCGAAAGCTGTGGTGGCAGCTGCTGAAAAGCCTTCGCACTTTGAATTTCTCTATCCGCTGGACTGGACGATTAAGGCAAAAATTGAAACGATCGCACGCGAGGTCTACGGAGCAGATGGCGTGGATTACTCTGCTGAGGCTGACGCCCAGATCGAGGATTTCACCCGCCTGGGCTTTGATAAATTACCCATCTGCATGGCCAAAACCCACCTCAGCCTGAGTCACGACTCTACTCTGAAGGGCGTGCCAAAGGGATTCCGCATCCCGATTCGCGAAGTGCGGGCTTCGGTCGGTGCCGGCTTCCTTTATCCGTTGCTTGGGAAGATGAGTACCATGCCCGGTCTGCCGATCCGGCCTGGATTCTACGATGTGGATATCGATTTGGAAAGCGGGAAGATCCTCGGGTTATCCTAACAAAAAGCGCTAAGTTCATGACCGGTGGCGAAAGCTGCCGGTTTTTTTCTGAGGTTTTCTAGAAGTGCTATACTTGAAAAAATGAAAAAACAACGCTCATCCAACCGTAAAGCGGTGATCCGCCAGGGAGCAGAAGATTACCTGCTAGTCACTCTGGTGTCATTTGCCATCACCGTCGCTGGTACACGGTTGTTCCTGGAATTAACCGGCTACCCACAACTGGGGGGTGGCGAGTTACACATCGCCCACGTTTTGTGGGGTGGGCTATTCCTGTTTGCGGCAGCCCTGGTTTTATTGGTGTATGCCAACCGCTGGGCGAAAATGCTTGGAGCGTTGTTTGCTGGGATTGGTGTAGGCTTGTTCATCGATGAAGTCGGTAAATTCATCACCAGTACCAATGATTACTTCTATCCTTCTGCTGCGCCGATCGTCTATGCAGTTTTTTTGCTGACAGTGTTGGTTTATTTGATCTTCCGCCGCCCACCAAAGATTACACCGCGCGAGGCGCTGTATTACATCCTTCAGGATTTGGAAGAAGTGTTGGATCATGATCTTTCGACGGATGAGCGGGAAAAAGTCCTGGCTGAGTTGAAGGAAGTGCGCCAGTCCAATGCTCCTCCGGAATTAGACCGCCTGGCCAAGGAATTGGAAGATTATCTGGCCGTGGCGCAAGTCTCCAATTCGCCGGATCGCCCACCGATTCTGGAACACTATCGCCGTAATTTGAGAGCATGGGAACGCAAATGGCTGTCTGAGCGCCGCTTCAGGGCAGTGATCACCGGTGGTTTTGTGGCGCTGGGAGTTTGGGCGCTGTATTTTCCAGTTTCCGTCTTGCTCAGTATTCGCACGCCAGCCGAACTGCAGCGCTTGTTAAACGATCTGGTATCAGATCGCCTGGTACGCAACCCCTCCGGTTTGAACTGGTTTGAATGGCGGGTCGGGCTGGAAGGTGCGGTTGGCCTGGTTTTCCTGATTACGGCGGCATTATTGGCGCTCGGGAAGGATCGGCGCGGAATTCCATTTGCCCTGGCAGCCTTGATGATCAACCTGACTGTGGTCAACCTGCTGGTTTTTTACTTTGACCAATTCTCGACCATCGCCATTGCCACGGTACAATTCCTGCTCTTGATTGGGGTTTTGCGCTTCCGGTCTTTATATGCGAAACCTGGCCCGGCTGACGTGACTGATCCAGCCAAACAACAACAATGAATGTAGGATTTTAACAGTGAAAATCTGTGCCTATCTGTGGTTTAATTCCTAAGTTCGAGGATATAAAAACCATGAAACGCTTTCCATTTGCTCATACATTTTCAATTGTGGCTCACGATCCAGAAACGGGCCAGATGGGCGTGGCTGTCCAATCTCACTGGTTTTCGGTTGGCTCGGTGGTTACCTGGGCTGAGCCGGGTGTGGGGGTGGTGGCTACCCAGGCCCTGGTAGAAATGAGTTATGGACCGCTGGGATTGGAGAAGATGAGGAATGGATTATCAGGCCCACAGGCTCTGGTTGAGTTGCTGGCAGCAGATGAATTGCGGGAAGTTCGCCAGGTGGCGATGGTGGATGCACAGGGGTGCAACGACGTCCACTCCGGCAAACGTTGCATGGAAGCGGCCGGGCATGTGAAAGGCGAAGGCTTTTCTGTTCAAGCCAACATGATGCTGAATGATACCGTCTGGCCGGCCATGGCGGACGCTTATCGATCTGCGCAGGGCGACCTGGCCGAGCGTTTGCTGGTGACGCTGGAGGCAGCCCAAACCGTCGGTGGGGATGTGCGCGGCCAGCAATCTGCTGCCATTTTGATTGTTCAGAACCAAAAGCCGGAAAAATCCTGGGAAGGCAAAGTGATGGAATTACGGGTTGAGGATCATCCCCAACCTATTGTTGAGTTGCGACGTTTGGTGCAGGTACAGCGGGCGTATGAACACATGAACCGCGGGGATGCCCTGCTGGGCAAAGGGGATGTGGAAGGTGCGCTCGAGGCTTACCGCTCGGCAGCTGAAATTGCCCCATCCATGGATGAATTGCCCTTCTGGCATGCGGTCACCCTGACCGACTTGGACAGGTTGGAGGAAGCCTTGCCAATATTCCAGGAAGTGTTTTGGATTAATTCCAACTGGGCAGTGCTCTTGACACGCCTGCCGCCTGCCGGCATGATGAAGGAAAACCCGCAAGCTTTGAAGCGAATTCTGGCTTTGATAGAGGAAAACCATGAGTAAATTGATCAAGCGCAACGAAATCCTGAGCGTTCTGGAAGCCGCCCTGCTACCGCTGGATTATGTGCAAGCCATGTGGGAGGGTGGGGCGGCATCCTTTGACCGGGTGGACGAGTGGTCCGATCTGGATCTGCAGATTGTAACCGATGATGAACGGGTGGAAGATGCCCGCCAGGTGGTTGAACAGGCCCTGCTCAAGCTCTCACCGTTCGCCATCCGCTATGAACTGCCGCAACCCACCTGGCACGGGCATTACCAGGTTTTTATCACTCTGGAGCAGGCCAGCCCTTTCCTGATGGTCGACCTGGTGATTATGAAGGCATCCAACCCCAACCGCTTTTTGGAACCGGAAATTCACGGCCAGGCGGTGGTGCATTTTGACAAAAAAGGGGTCACCAAGGCACCCCCCTGGGATGAAAATGCCTGGCGGAAGAAACTGGCAGACCGCCTGGGTTCGATGGTCGCAGTTTTTGATTTATTCCAGCCGCTGGTGGACAAGGATATTCGGCGCGGCAGGTGGCTGGATGCCCTGTCGTTTTACCAGGGCATGACCCTGCGCCCCCTGGTGGAAGCCCTGCGGATGAAATACTCCCCTTGCCATTACAACTTCCACACCCGCTATATCCACCTGGAACTACCGGCGGAGGTGGTGGA
>JBGSJZ010000156.1:0-11395 GCA_041741455.1 Anaerolineaceae bacterium
AGGTGATCGGCATCGGGCGCAACCCGCAGCGCTGCCAGCAGGCCGAGCAGCAGGTCCGGACGGCAGTACCGGGCGCCCGGGTGCGTTTTTGCCTGGCGGATTTCTCCCACCTGGCCGAGGTGCGGGCGGTGGTGCCGCAGATCCGCTCAGCGCTGGCTGAATGGGGCGCCCCCTGCCTGGATGCCCTGGTCAACAATGCCGGCGCCATCTCGCCCACCTACGTCCGCACCGAGGATGGCCTGGAGCTGACCGCCGCGGTCACCCATTTTGCCCATTTCCTGCTGACCCAACAGTTGTTGCCCGAATTGAGGATGGCGCCACTGGGGCGGGTGATCACGGTCAGCTCGAATAACCACCGCATGGCTTGGTTGAATCTGCAGTGGTTGAACCGGCCGCCAATATATTTCATCCTCTGGACCTATGCCAATTCCAAATTGTGCAATGTGCTTTTCACCTACGAGTTCAACCGCCGCTATGCGGATACCCGTATGCGGGCCTTTGCCTTTGATCCCGGCCTGGTGGATACCGGCATCGGCCAGAAATCCAACTCCAGCTTGATCGACCTGGTTTGGGGTCTGCGCCGGCGCGGCGGAGCCAGCCCGGAGCTGCCTGCGGATGGCATTCTGCACCTGGCTGCCAACCCAGATTTGCAACATGTAAAGGAATATTATTGGCTGCGCACCCGCCAGCCAAAGCCGCCCAGCCGCCAGGCCCAGGATGCGAAACTGGCTGCCGGGTTGTGGGCACTCTCCGAAGACCTGTGCGGGGTTTCCGGGTAATAAATGGTGGCATAGAGGAACCTAATGAACTCCTCCCTCCAGATGGGACCCGTGCGCCGGGTAGTTCATATTTTGTTGAAGGCATGTATCCTCCTTTGGACTTACCTGGGAATAACGACTTTCCTGGAAGTACCAATCATTGGCTGGGTCGTTTTTGTGCCAGTTTTGGTTTTGGTCCTTGTGCTTTGGCTGAACTGGAGGCGATCCCTTTGGGGAGCCTTTGTTTTGATTGGCTTTGGAATACTCTTAAGATTATTCGGTCTGGCAGGAGGCCATCACCAACCGAATGATGAAATTCAAAGGGCACTATTATATGGTCCGCTGTTGTTGCTGGGGATTCTGCTGCTGATCGGGGTGCTCATCGACCGATCCAGGAGGAAATAACCGGTGGATTGTACCCATTTCATCGGCCAGACCCTGACTGCCCGCATCGACCGCCCGCTCGGCTCGCGTCACCCGCAGCATGGTTTTCTCTACCTGCTCAACTATGGTTTCATCCCTGGTCAACCTGCCCCGGATGGAGAAGAGCTGGATTGTTACATCCTGGGAGTCTTTGAGCCGATCACGGAATTTAGCGGTGTGTGCATCGCAGTCCTGCACCGGCGCGATGATGAGGATGACAAGTTGGTATTAGCCCCGCCGGATCGGGTCTTTACGGATGAGCAAATTCTAGCCCTGACCGAATTCCAGGAACGCTGGTTCGACACCATCATTCTAAGGTAGTGATAGTTCAAAAAAACCAGTCAGTGTTCGTCAGCGCAAAACAATCCATCAACTTTCCGTTTATTGATTCGCCTCCTATTCGTTGAATGGTTCACCAGAATCCAAAAACCTCCGTCCCCTCCGTTTTCTCGGTCACTCTGTGGTGTAAATTCCCCCAGGTAAGAGTTTTATTAAATCCATCCTGGTGGGCTTGACTCGCAGCCCCTCCCGTGCATACAATCATAGTATGGAATACAAAGATTACTATAAAATCCTGGGAGTTGAGCGCAGCGCCACACCCGCCCAGGTTAAATCTGCTTACCGCAAACTGGCGATGAAGCTGCACCCGGATAAAAATCCTGGAGATAAAAAAGCCGAGGAAAAGTTCAAGGAAATTAACGAGGCTTACGAAGTCCTGAACGACCCCAAGAAGCGCTCCCGCTATGACGAGCTGGGTGAGAGCTACTTTTCCTATCAACAGCAAGGCGGTCAGCCAGACAACTTCAACTGGGATCAGTGGTCCTCCCAGGGCGGGCAGCGCATGACTCAAGAAGACTTCCAAACCATGTTCGGTGGCGGCTTCTCGGATTTCTTCGCCACCATTTTTGGCGGCATGGGCGGCGCTCAAACGGGGCGGCGTTCTGCCGGACGCCCGCGGACGTTCGAACAGGCGGCGCCCATCACCCTGGAGGAAGCCTTCCATGGCGGCCAGCGCCTGGTTGAAGTTGGCGGCCAGCGCCTGGAGGTCAAAATCCCGGCCGGTGCGCGCACCGGCACCCGCTTGCGCATTCCGGGCGTGGCAAACGGCGGCGATGTCATTCTCAACCTGCAGGTGCAGCCCCACTCCGATTTTTCCCTGGCTGGAGATGATTTAACCACCGAGGCCAGTGTGGATCTGTACACTGCGGTGCTGGGCGGCACGGTCCGGGTGAAGACCCTGAGCGGAGAAATTATGCTGACCATCCCGGCTGGCACCCAGCCCGGGCAGAAGATTCGCCTGGCCGGCAAGGGCATGCCGCATTTGCGTAACCCGCAAACAGCCGGCGATCTTTATGTTATGATTAAAGTGCGAATCCCCAAGAATCTCACCCCGCAGCAGCGCGTACTTTTTGAGCAGTTAAAAGCGTCATAGTTAACAATATACACACAATTCAAGAGGATGGCTGCGATGAAGAAAATTACCCTCTGGCTGGCAGTGGCTCTACTGGTAATCGCGACCCTGGCTTGCCAGTTTACACCTACTCTTCCAAACATTTTCAATTCTGATCCAACGGTGATACCAACCGCTAAACCGGTCAGCGTCCCCACAGTGATCGACAACCAGCCGGTGATTGTCAACTCGCCTGATCTGATCAGCCTGCAAGAAACCCTCACTTCCATATACCAACGCGCCAGTTCAGCGGTGGTGTATATCCTGATTGGTTCGGATACAGGTGGAGCTTCCGGTTCTGGCTTCATCATTTCTTCCGACGGAGATGTGGTCACCAATTATCATGTGGTGGAAGGTGCCACGCAAATCGAGGTGGATTTTAATAACGGTTTTAAAACCCGGGCAGAAGTGATTGGCACTGACCTAGATTCGGACATTGCCGTCTTGCGGGTGCAGGAATTGCCGGAAAATATCAGCCCGCTTAAGTTTGGTAATTCAGACCTGGTGCAACCTGGCCAGATAGTGGTGGCCATCGGTAATCCGTTTGGGCTGACGGGTACCATGACCCTGGGGATTGTCTCGGCCAAGGGACGTACACTTGATTCGCTGCGCACCTCGGATGGCGCTAATTACTTCACCGCCGGGGATATTATTCAAACGGATGCAGCCATCAACCCCGGCAACTCCGGCGGGCCGCTGCTCAACTTGCAGGGGGAGGTTATCGGGATAAACCGGGCCATTCGTTCCTCAGGCAGCAATGCGACCGGTGAACCGGTCAATAGCGGCATCGGTTTTGCCATTGCCTCCAATATTGTGGCCCGGGTGGTGCCTTTCCTGATTGAATCAGGCTATTATGATTATCCGTATATTGGCATCAGCTCCAGCAGTGAACTTACACTGGATGAGATTGAGGCCCTCGATCTGCCCCGACAATCCGGGGTGTACGTTTTTAGTGTGGTGCCGGGCGGTCCGGCAGATCAAGCTGGTTTGCAAGGCGGCGCCACCCAGACGGGTCTTGAAGGCATCCTGGCTGGCGGAGATTTCATCATCGCAGTGGATGGCCGGCCGATTTTGATCTACAATGACATGCTGGGGTATATCCTGCAGAATAAATCGCCGGGGGATACTGTGACCTTCACCATTATTCGTAACAAAAAAGAAATGGAGGTGAGTGTAACGCTTGGCAAGCGTCCATAGGGTTTGGGACCTCCGGTCCACATTGCTCTTTAACAACTATTCGGAGGCTGTTATGTTGAAAGATTCAGATCTGAAAGAGTTGCTACAATACACCCCTGGTGCGCCAGTATTAAGCTTGTACTTAAACCTGGACCCGACACTAGGGAATGCGGAAGCACACAAATTACGCCTGCGCAGCCTGCTGAAATCTGCCAACCTGCCGGATGATTTGGCAGCCGTGGATCAATTTTTTTCCCAGGAGTTCGATTGGAGCGGGCGAAGTGTGGCTGTTTTTTCTTGCGCAGCCAACGGTTTTTTGCGGGCTTATCCACTGGCCGTGCCAGTTATCGATCTGATCCGGGTCAGTGACCGACCGGTAGTTAAGCCACTGGCTGACCTGTGGGATAACTATGGCGGGTACGGCGTGGCCCTGGTGGATAAGCAAGGAGCCAGATTATTCTTTTTTCACATGGGGGAGTTGAGCGAACAAGAAGGATATCTGGGTGAGGAGGTGAAACATATCAAACGGGGAGGCGCTTCTTCTTTCCCCGGACGGCGTGGGGGCACTGCCGGACAGACGCGCCATGCAGAAGAATTGGTTGACCGCAATATGAAAGAGATTGCGGAATTTGCGGCTCACTTCTTTGAGGAGAATCACATCCGCCGCATCTTGATCGGTGGGACGGATGAAAATGTGGCTGTGCTGCGCGGCCTGTTGCCCCGCCACTGGCAAAGCCTGGTGATGGGAACGTTCACGATGGCCATGACGGCCAGCCATACTGACGTATTAACCAAAGCCCTGCAACTGGGTAAGGCCGCCGAGCTGGAGCACGAAGCCCGGCTGGTGGATGAAATTACTAACTTGTCAGCCAAGGGTGGGGCGGCGGTGGTCGGGGTAGAAAAGACCCTGGAGGCCATCCACCGTGATCAGGTCAAACGCATGGTGGTCCTGCCGAACCTGCGCTCACGCGGCTATATTTGCGATGCCTGCGGCAGGCTGACGGTGCATCCATCGGAAACCTGCCCGGCCTGTGGTGCCAAACTGGGGCCAACCTCTGATGTAGTGGAGTTTGCTGTCAGTGGTGTGCTGCGCAACGGCGGGGATGTGCAAGTGATTCATGATAACCCCGCCCTGGAAAAAGCCGGGGGTATTGGAGCCTTGCTGCGATTCTAACAAACATCGAAAATAAGACGGGCGTCCGTAGGAGAACGGACGCCCGATTTTGTTAATTCGAAATATTTTTAAATTAATCCCAATGCCAGGCCATCTGCCCGCGGATCACTGCCTGCAGCCAGCACCCCACTGACCGGGTCCCGGCGGATGATCTGGCCGCGTCCGAAAAGGCTGCGCCCCATGCCGCGTACCGGTGTCACCTGGTGGCCCAGGTCAGCCAGATCGTCCATCACTTGGGCAGGGATGCCATCCTCCAGGGAAATCTGGCTGTTAGCAGAATCTGGTTCGATGCAGAAGCGCGGCCGATTCAGCGCAGATTGTGGATCGTCACCATCCACCACCATTGATAAAAATACCTGCAAGTGACCCTGTGGTTGCATGAATCCGCCCATCACGCCAAAACTGGCGTATAACGCCGAAGTATCCTCGTGAGTGGCTATGGCCGGGATAATGGTGTGGTAAGGCCGTTTGCCTGGGGCCAGCACGTTGGGCGAGGTTGGATCCAGGCTGAAATTGTGTCCGCGGTTTTGTAGTGTAAAGCCCCAACCTTTTGGTACGATTCCGGTACCAAACCCCATATAGTTACTGTTAATGAAGGAACAGGCGTTACCTTCCCCATCGACCACACTGAAATATACCGTGTCGGATGATGCCGCTGGCGCGCCATGCAGAAGTTGGAGATTTGCGAAGTTGGGGTCGATTAAAGCGCGGCGTTGGTTTGCATACTCTTTACTCAAAAGCCCGGCCAGCGGCGCCGGGGCAAAGGCCGGATCAGCGACAAAATGGCGGGTATCTGCAAAGGCCAGGCGCATGGCTTCGATGGTCAGGTGCAGGCGTTCTGTGGACAGCGGGGGAATGTCAGCCAGGTCAAAACCTTCCAGCAGGTTGAGCGCCAGCAATGTTGCCAAACCCTGGCCATTGGGAGGGCATTCCCAGACCCGCAGGCCACGGAAGACCGTGGAGATCGGCACTTCCCAGGTGGAACTGTGAGTTGCCAGGTCGGCCTCGCTCATACAGCCGCCGGCCTGCTGCAGGGTATGGACGATTTCTGTTGCAATCGGGCCGGTGTAAAAGGCTTGCTTGCCACCTGTGGCAATGGTGCGCAAAGACCGCCCCAACCCGGGATTGCGGAAGAGTTGCCCGGCGGCCGGGCTTAGTCCATCCAGGGTCAATTCTCGGCCGTTTAGCGCCCGCGCCAGAATGCTTTTCGCCGAGCGCTGCCAGAAGTAGGCGGTGATGGGCGCTACCGGGAATCCCTCCTCTGCCAGGTGAATGGCCGGAGCAAGAGAGTTGCTGAGCGACAGACGGCCAAAGCGGGCGGCCAGGTCACACCAGGCGGCACAAGCCCCTGGTACGGTGACGGTGTAAGGGTGATCCCAGGGCAGCTCGCTTGCCAGGCCTTCATGTCGCAATCGTTCCAATGTCAGGGCTGCCGGGGCGCGCCCTGAGCCGTTTAACGCAAACACCTGCCGGTTGGCTGCCTCGTAATAGAGGGCAAAAGCATCTCCACCCAGTCCGCAGGATGTGGGTTCGGTCACGTTCAATGCAGCCGAAACGGCCACTGCAGCATCCGCGGCGTTTCCGCCTGTCTGCAGTATCTGTAAACCGGCAGCCACAGCCAGCGGTTGGCTGGCAGCCACCATCCCATTGCGTCCATAAACGGCTGATCGGCGAGAAGAAAAGGTCATGTTCATGCAGTCTCCAGGTGGGCCAGTTGTTGGGCCAGTTGATCAAATACTTCCGCAGCGGATAAACTGGCGGCCGCGAATGCCTGTAAAGATTCATTTGAATTCAATTTCTCGGCCAGGCGCCTGCCCAACCGGGAGGAACGATCCATGGCATCCATCACATCCCAGAACCGCCCGCCGCGCCGCAAGTTGAACTCGATTTGCAGGGCGGCGACAATCTCATGCAGGGTATCCTGGTTGGGAGGATACGTCCGCACTGCCTTGCGCCCCAGGTATGGGCTGGCGCCCAGCAGGTTGGTGCTGCCCGCGTAGGTATCCGGAAAGGCGTAATGAATATGGCGCAGGCCGGCCATGTAAATGGCGCCCAAGCACAACGGGCAGGGCTCCACCAGTGAGTAGATGTGAAGATCGTGGATATTTTCCGGCCGGCCTTCCATCATCAGGATCGTATTCAGTTCGGCGTGGGCAACCTGGCTGTTGCACACCTGGCGGGGTGGGGCGCTGGGATCCGAGATGCGGTTGCGGGATTGGTACAACACCTGCCCCTGGGGATCCGTGATGGCCGAGCCAATGGGGACGTTGCCCCCCAGGAATGCTTGCCAGCCTTCGATAAAGCAGGCCTGCCAGGCAGGGGAAAGCTCAGAAAACTTCGATACCGGAGCCATGCAGGCACTCGCCGATCTGCCAGACCGGCTGGTTCAATGCGAACGCCCGGGCTTCAAATTCCGGTGCCTTATCCGGTGGAACAGCCAGCAGCAGGCCGCCGCTGGTTTGCGGATCAAACAACAGCATCCGGTTTGCTTCATCAATTCCGTCAGAAAAAATCACGCCAGGGCCAAAATACAGGGCATTGTCTGCTGCTCCACCGGGGAAGGCCCACAGTTCAGCATATTTTCGGGCACAGGAGACGAATGGGATGCGGGCAAATTCGAAGCGCAGTCCCACCCCGCTGGCATCCGCCATCTCCATGGCATGCCCCAGCAGGCTGAAGCCGGTCACATCAGTTCCGGCGCGCAGGCCTAGTTCACTGGCAAGCTGCCCGGCCTCGCGGTTCAAGCGGGTCATCCAGCCGACCACCTCGCGCACATCCTCTGCGCTGGCCAGTTCGCGTTTGAGGGCGGTAGTGGTGGTGCCAAAGCCCAGCGGTTTACTCAGGTACAACCGGTCGCCAGGCTGAGCGCCGCCTTTGGTCAAAATGTGCTGCGGGTGGACGAAGCCGACTACCACCAGGCCAAATTTGGGTTCTTTGTCCTGCACGGTATGGCCGCCAGCAATGGCAACCCCGGCGCGTTTGGCCGTTTCTGCTGCCCCTCGGATAATTTCAGCAGAAAGTTCATAGGGTAGGTTCGGCGGCAGCGCGGCGATATTCAAGGCCAGGAACGGTGAACCACCCATGGCGTATACATCCGAGAGAGCATTGGCTGCGGCAATGGCGCCGTAGTCATAGGCGTCATCCACTACCGGGGTGAAAAAATCGGTGGTGATCACCAGCGCCCGCTCATCATCCAGCCGCCAGATGGCGGCATCGTCCGCCGGGTCAATCCCCACCAGTAAATCAGGAAAATCGCCGGCGTGAAAAATTGCATCCAGGGGGCGCAACACGTGCGCCAGCGCTTCCGCGCTCAGTTTGGACGCTCAACCGGCGCAGTTGGAGAGGCTGGTCAGGCGAATTTGCTTGCCGCTGGGTGGGTTGGCCATGGGCGTCCTTTCTGGAAAAAATATTTCATCCTCCCATCAAACCCTAAGGGTCTTTAAGACCCTTAGGGTTTGATGAAAAGGAGACGTGAAATTGAGCTAGCTAAATTGTAGCATGGTTTCATTTCAAAACATTCGTCCCACTGGATAAAAACCAGTGGGACGAGATTTTACGGGGTACAGCTACTTATGGGGCGGTCGTGGTTGTTGGCGTTGATTCAGTCGGGCCGAGCTGCTCCAATGGGAACAGGAACGGTGTGTCGCTGGGCAGCAGCATCACGTTGATGTTGGGGGTGAGTTTGGTGATGTACTGGTAGGTCAGCAACTCCGGCTTATCCTTCAGCGCGGTAGCAATTAACTCCAATGCTTTGGCTTCGGCTTCGGCCTGAATCAGCCGGGCTTCGGCATCACCCTTGGCTTCAATGATGACCGAATCAGCGCGGCCCTGGGCAGACTGGCGGGCCTGTTCAGCCTCTTGCTTTCGCTGTTCCACCACGAATTTGGCTTGTTGGGCCAGTTGTTCGGCGATCTGCTTCTGCTCCACCGAAGCCGCATATTCCGGCGAGAAGGTGATGTTGCGCAAAACAAAATCGTACATGATCAGGCCATTGGCAGCCAACTTATCCGTCATTTGGGTGCGGAATTGTTCGGCCATCTCAAATCGTTTCGTTGTAACAACCTCTTCCACCTGGTATTGAGAAACAACATCCCGGATGACGCCCCTGGCCAGCGGTCGCACCAACCCTTCCACATAGGTGTCTTTCCAATAAATATGCACCTGTATGACTTGACTGGGTTCAACACTGTAGATAATCGAGGCATCTATAAAAATCTCCTGTCCATCCGCAGTACGAGCCGTGATGGAATCATCTCCCGTAATCTGGCCTTCGGAGGGTGCAATGGACATGGTGTAATTCTTACGACCGATGGGATAGCGGACAACATTTTCTGCAAAGGGAATAATCCAGCGTAAACCAGGTTGCAGGATTTCTTCGCGATAGCCCTTGGGGGCGACAGCCGAGATGACCACGCCGCGTTCTTCTGGATTGATGAAAACCAACCCCGAGCTGACCGTGGTGAAAACGATGGAAAGAACACTTGCCACAATTACGATACTGGCGCCATTCTTGATCGGGCGGTTGCGCGAAGCCCGCGTCAATACCAGTACCAGTAAGGCAACCGTAACAATCCACGCCAATGTAGCGAGCCCCTGTGTTAGTAATGCAATATTCATACAATCCTCCTTGGATGGGTCTTTGATTGACCAATTGTATTATACGGGGAAGAGTAACCGCGGACAATAGCTTTGTCCATAGATTATCTGTGGGATTTTTTGCAGGTTTTAACTGGGCGCTGCCGGTTCGTGTAGGCGCGCCGCGGTGGTTTCGTAGATTTCCTGTTCTGCAATCGCCAGCATTTGGTCGCCGGACTGCAGGATAAAACTGCCGGAGGGCAGCAGGTACTCGTCACCCCGCCCGACCATCACCACCAGGAAGCCTTCCGGCAATTCCAGGTGCATGATGGCCCGGCCTGCCGCCCGTGACCCGGGTTGGATGGTAATCTGGTGCAAATCTGGCGTAAAACCATCGACTGGGTTGAACTCCAGCGGCAAGGTGCGCGGGCGCGGCCCGGGATCGTTCAACTTCAACCAACGGGCGACCATGGGTACGCTGGTACCTTGCACCAAGGCGGAGACCAGCACCACGAAGAAGACTACATTAAAAATGAAATCTGCCCCGGTAAACCTGGCCTGTAAGGGGTAGGTTGCCAGGATGATTGGCACTGCCCCGCGTAGCCCAACCCAGGCGACGAACACCTGCTCCTGCCAGGTGGCTTTGGAGCCGATCAGGCTGATCAAGACGCTAAGCGGCCGGGCGACAAACATCAGAAACAGGGTAATCAGCAGCCCGGTCCCGGCCACCGCCGGCAGGCGTGATGGAAACACCAGCAACCCAAGCGTCAGGAACATCACAATTTGCATCAACCAGGCAAAACCATCGTGAAAGCGCAGCAGGCTCCGTTTATGAACCAGGGTGCGGTTACCCGCCACGATGCCCGCCAGATAGACTGCCAGAAAGCCGTTTCCTCCGAGCATGCTAGACCCAGCGTAAATCACCAAGGCCAATGCCAGACTGATAATCGGATACAGACCATCGTACCCCAGCCGGATGCGGTTGATCACCAGCGGAATCATCCGCCCTCCCAGGTAGCCGATCACCCCTCCCAATATAAGTTGTAAGGTCAGGCTCAGGATGATCTCACCGGCCGTTTGCCCCGGCGTCATGAGCATCTGCAATGCCAGGATGGTCAGGAAAACTGCGGTTGGGTCATTGCTGCCGGCTTCCAGTTCCAGCATTTGTTCCAATTTACCGCGCAGGTTGACCGCCCGTGAGCGCAGTACGGCAAAAACAGCGGCCGTATCAGTCGAAGAAATGATGGCCCCGATTAGGAAACCTTCCCAGAAATTCAGTTTGAGCAACCATTGTACAAAAAGCCCGGTAAACACCGCCGTCAGCACCACACCCAGGGTGGAAAGAGAAAGACCAGATCGCAGCACCGGGCGAATGCGCCGGCTATCTGTAGATAGGCCGCCGGCAAATAGGATATAGACCAGCGCCAGGTTGCCGAGGAATTGAGCCAGGGCTGGGTTGCCAAAATAAATGCCGCCGATTCCATCTGAACCGGCCAGCATTCCAACCCCCAGGAACATCAACAAGGCAGGTACGCCCAACAAATCTGCCAGGCGGCTGCCCAAAATGCTTAGTAACAGCAACGTGCCGGCGAGCAGGATCCAGGTTTCTGGAGAAGCTTGCATAATTTCATTCTAGCACAGCCCGGGTTTAAAGCAGGGATAATTAGTATTACAGCGCAAGGTTGGGTAAAAGGATAGCAAGTCGAGCGAGCTTGGACTTACGGTGAGACAAATAAGCCTGGAAATTTCGTTTCTGATAATAACGAACCCGATGTAAAGCGGCAGCAGCATCAAAAACAGGCTTTGGTAATACGGCAGCCAAAAGCAAGCGAACTTGAT
>JBGSJZ010000157.1:0-1663 GCA_041741455.1 Anaerolineaceae bacterium
CCAGGTTGTTCCCGGCCAAGGCGATCAAGCGGCTAACCCCAAGAGCCGACTGCACTTGTTTGTAGCCGCGCATGGAGCGATAGCGCTCTTTGATCCACCATCCAATGGCGCGCTCACAATGGTTATTGGTGCCGTCTAAAATCTCATTTCCATATTCATCCTTCCAATTGCGATAGAAAGTCAGGCGAGGCCAGAGGTTCCAGCGATCCATAAACAGATTGCGCATCCGATAGGCAACATCATGTTTTTTGCCCTTGCCTGGTTTACGAGCGTTGGCGTAGCGGAGATAGATTCCTTCCAGGTGTGGCTGATCTTCCGGGCGTCGGGAATGGATCATCTCCTTGAGTGTGCCCAGGTCACTCAACGCCTGTTCAGGGGCAATGCCAATCGCATCCAGAGAATGATCGTGTCCTGTGCTAATAATCGCCGAGAGTTCAGCCACCAGGGCGTCGGTGTTTCGTCCGACATGGCTCTTGCACACTTGCTGCGAACGTCCGGTCTCTTCGCACACCTTCTTCAATGCATCTGCATCATCACTCACCACAATATCTGCGTCTACCGCTTCCATAATTGGCTCAAGCCAGGCTTTCAATTGCTCGGCATCCTCACCTGGTAATTCGTCTATACTCAATACCATCCCGTTGACCGCATCTACCACGATCCCGACCGTGACCCACTTCCCGTTACAACGCACACTGGTTACATCTGCCCCAATTGCTCTCGTCTTGTACCCACTCAGCAGCTTTTCGCACTTCAGCCCAGGCACTTGCTTTGCAACTGCCTGGACGGCCCGATAGACACTCGTTTTTCCTATTCCCATGCCAAGACTGCTCAATACGATTTCTACTGCCCCGTAGCTCAATCCCAGAATGTACATCATCACCGCCATTCCATTCACTCGCTTCGAGATTTGCTTGTGGCTCACGCCAGTGGGGTAAACCCGGAATACATGCCCGCATTTTTTGCATTCACATCTCCAGGCCGTTACTTCAGGGTGCTGTGCATCCACTATCTTCTTCCTCACTTCCTGTCGTGGAATATACCGCATTCCCTGACATCCTTTCCGGGGACATTTCTTTGGAAATTCATATTCGGTCGGTTCAACTTTTGGTAAAATTAGGTTCAGGCGCATGCCAGTGTGCCTCTTTGTTCGTAGGTTGTGGGGCGGTTGTCAGACTGCCTCACAACCATTTAACCATGCTTTTACCAGCTTTGGAACGATCACGCAACAGGGATTTTCGATTAAAATCAATGTGTCTGTATTCCAACGCAAACTTCAGGGCAAGGTACTATGAAAAAATACATCCTGGCGCATGACCTGGGAACAACAGGTAACAAAGCCACCCTCTATGACCGGCAGGGACGGCTGGTGGGAAGCTCATTTTACACTTACTCCACCGAATACCCCGAGACAAGATGGGCCGAGCAAGACCCCGAAGACTGGTGGGATGGGGTTTGCTCCTCCACAGCTGATTTGCTGGAATTGACCGGGGCAGACCCGGAGGAAATTGCATGTGTTTCCTTCAGTGGGCAAATGATGGGCTGCGTGCCGGTGGACCGCAAGGGGATGCCGCTGCGCAAGGCCATCATCTGGGCGGATCAACGCGCCGTGGAGCAGGAGCGCCAGGTGGCAGAGCGGATTGACCCGGCTGAGGTCTACCGC
>JBGSJZ010000158.1:0-9470 GCA_041741455.1 Anaerolineaceae bacterium
GCCTGCCCGCGCTGAGCGCCGCGGCGGCAAAACATGATTGGCAGTATGTGGAAACCCGCGCTTACCACTGTCCGCATATCCTGATCCCTGGCGACTGGGAGCTTTATCTCGCCGGGATTGATAAAAAACAACGCCACGAAATCCGCCGCAAGATGCGCCGGGCCGAGGAAATGCCCGTGCCGGCCCAGTGGTATATCGTGCGCCAAGCGGAAGGGTTGGACGGCGAGATCGAAGACTTCATGAACCTGATGGCCCAGGACCCGGAAAAGGCCGCCTTCCTGACCCCGGCCATGCGCGCTCAAATGCGCACCATCACGCGTTGCGCTTTTGAACAGGGCTGCCTGCATTTGTCGTTTCTGACGGTAAATGGTGAAAAGGCCGCCGGCTACCTGAGCTTTGACTACCTCAACCGGTTGTGGGTCTACAACTCCGGGCTGGACCGACGCTTCATGGAATACTCCCCCGGCTGGGTGCTGCTCGGCTACCTGTTGCAGTGGGCCAACGAGAATGGTTATGCTGAATTTGACTTCATGCGTGGGGATGAAGATTACAAGTACCGCTTCGGGGCAGTCGACCGCTTTGTGATGCGGGTTACGTTAAAACCACGATCTTTGGTAAACGAAACCACGGATACCTCTGATTTACACACATAAAAAACAATAAGGCGAAACCGAATATTCTGATCATTTGGTTTCAGCGCACAGGATACACCTGTTTGCCTGCCCCCTTTTTAGGAGGGCACCACAGCCTGCTCGGCAAAGGGCCAGCGAGGTCATTGCTCCTGGCAAATCATCTTGGGATCATCGGTCATGACCCCTTTTTCACCGTTCACCCAGACGCCGACATCTTCCTGCCCGCCCAATTCCTGGCGGTTGGTACATTTGAAAGACCGGTCATGAAACACCACTGAGATGATCAATTCGTTTTCCTTGTACTGGCTTCCCCATTCAGTCATTACATGGATACTCCATTGGTCGTGCGTTACCGGGAATCCCTCATAAACGATGATCTTTGACCTTGAGACTTTAACATTTGGATGATTCGTATCACAAAGTTGGTCGCAGCTGTAAACAGATGTCCAGGTTGCGCTGGCTGGATCTTCGAAGTCCCAGCAACTAATCTTTATTTCATCGTCTGATTCTGGACGGTTATGAATTTCTACAGAGAGGTGGATATTTTCGCCTACCCCGGCCGAGACCGGGTCAACCCAGAACGTGTTTGTGTAGCATATCCCCTCGGGATTGTCGGCTGAATTCAATGGACTGATGGTCAACTGGGCGTTTACGTCGCCGATTTTTGTGCTTACCTTGCTCTGCTCTCCTATTTTCAGGCGGGCCAGGTTGGTATCCAGCCATTCCGAACCACTGGACCAAAATGGAAGCACAGTGTAATGAAACAAATGCAAATAATCGGCGATTAATTTCATCTGCTCTTTTTGCATCGGTGGGAAAGTACAAATCAGCATCTCCATTCGCTGCAGATTATCCGCTGAGCCGGTGAAACTAACCTGCAAATCGAGATCATAAAGATGCCCCTGCTCCTTGCTCAGGGTCAGGAAACCCATCGGTGGATAAAATTTAAATCCCTTCACGCTGAACAATTCCAGGAATGCATCCTGTTCAACCCCCAATCCGGGTTGGCTGATTTCAAGCGTTGCAGTGGCGCTTGGTTCTGACTTTGTTGTCGCGGTCAATACCGGCGTGAAAGTAACCTGGGGGGCTTGCGTAAATGGCGTTTGACTCGCTGAGATGACTGTTGAAGTATTGGTTGCTTTTATTTCAACCGGCGTCTGCTGGCATGCAGCCAGGCAGAAGACAAGCATCGGGAGGATCAGAAGATGAATGCGAAAAATTATCTGGGAACGGCGTAAACCAGGGTTCATGGCAACTCCCTTTTATCTGAAATTTATTTCACTTGTAATTATAGAATAAATCTGGCGGGTAAACCCGCCCTGCACATCCCCAGCGATTGCAAAGTTATTCAAAGCATGAATAACTTTCATTCACGTCATGAATAAGTTAACATTTTAAGTAACTACAACACCTCTTCTGTAAGGCTAATTTGCGATCATCTGCGAATATAATTTATTTAAAAAAATCCTGCGGATCGACCTGCACCCGCCAGAACAAGGTTTCTCTTCAGATCACCCTGGCGCTAGGTACCTGGAAAATTCTCTGAAATTTTCCTGAAATCCGTCCAGCCAGGCTTCAATGAAAGATCGCTGCTCAAACAAAGGCAGTAGATCTTCTGCCAGGTCAGACCGCTTGATATTCGCCACCTTGACGGATAGCAATTGCAGCGCTGATTGGACGGTATAGGGCTGGCGGCCGTCCCTGGCTAATTTTTCCTCCAGCGGCCGGATTTTTTGCTGCATGAACCAGAGCAGATCATAAAAATCCCGCCCTTTGATCACCGCACCTGCCCCCTTTTGAAAATTGCGCTCCAGGCAGGCCAGCATTTTTCCTGCCATCATGGTTTCCAGAGAAAAATGGGCAGCCACAAAACTTCTGCCAAAAAGCAGGATGGGCGTCCGGCGCACAACCGCAACTTGCCTGTGCTGGCTGACTTCAACCTGTAGATGGAGAGGTTCATTGACATGCGCACTCAAACCCAGAGCTTTCAGAATGGGAAACATCAACTTGGTTCGCCGGACACCCCACTCCCCGGTCTGGGTTTTGGCGGTTACCTCGGCATACCCGATGGAGGAGCGATAGAAAGCCAGCAGGTCATTTTCCAGACGGCCCAGATCCATCCCCTGGCTGTTGTCCAGGTCGATATCCTCGGAGAGCCGGTTCAAGCCGTAAATGAAATGCAGGCAGGTGCCGCCGTAGAAATTCAGCCTGCGGTAGACCGGGTGGTTGTATAAAAAATCCAACGTGTAAGCCTGCAGGAATTCCTTAAGGATCACCCGCTTCGTCTCATTTGGCAACAGGGGATCTTTTTGGGACAGGACGTTTTGCATGATTTGAATCAATGTCGCCATACCGTTTTCCTCAGACTGCTTAAGATCCGATCCATTTTTCGGCTTTTCCTCAGCTCAACGAACCTGGCAAACTCATCCCGGTCAGTTTCTGAAAAGTCCTCCAGGTTAAGGCGCAGCTCCTCCGCCAGGCTAAAATCATTCGACAGACGATTGATCTTCCAGGGTCGAAAATAGAAAAAATCAAAAAGCGCCTTGGCTGCTGTCGCCCGGGCAAATGGAATCCCCTGGTATTCAGCAAATGTAAATCCCTCATAGAGATCCGCCTTGATATTGCGGTAGGTAAACGTTCCCAGTTGGTTTTCAAATACCCGGGTTTGCTTTCGGGTAACCGCGGATACCGGGTAGGTAATTTCCGTAAGAACGCCGTTGCGCTGCAGGATATATTCCAGGGACAGGTAGGACTGGGGGATCAAAATTGCGCTGACCATGGCGGCAAAATCAGCCTCCGCCCGGTGCCGTTCAAAAAAGCGGGGCGTCATATAGACGCCTTTTTTTAACTGGATGACTTGCCCGGCCTTCATCCAGCGGTACAGGGCCGTTTGAATCGTGCCAGCAGCCGCGGATTCATCGCCGAGAAGCTGTTTGACCGCTTCGATGGTGAAGTATGGGAAAGAATCAAGTGCGGAAAGGATTGTTGTTTTCATATAAGATAATAGACACTTAATGTCTATTATCTTATATATAAACGTTAATTACAAGAGGCAATCTGCGGATAAATCTCTTCTAAAGCAAATCCTGGGTGGCCACCTACACCCGCCAGTTCTCCAGCCTGCGGCCGCGTAGAACGATCTGCCTGGTAAACTCTTGTCTATCTCCTGCAAGAGTTTTGAAATTTGATGTTTAACTTTACCCAATACTTGTTTGAGTACCGGATGCAATCATTACCCACGGCAGCGCGATGATTTTTTCATCCAGCCGACGAATTTCCGGGCCGGTATGCAGCAACACCCCAGCGCTTGTATGTGGATGCTCGGCCAAAAATGCCCGCAATCCAGCCGCGTCACCGTAGCCTGGTTTGCTTGTCTGTTTCACTTCAAATGCCAACAGATGTCGCCCGTGTTCCAACACCAAATCCACTTCCACGCCACTCTGTGTACGCCAAAAATATATTCTCCCGCTTGGCGTCATTAACCCAGTCAGAACGCGCAGGTGATGATAAATCATGGTCTCAAAGAAATTTCCCAGTTCGCGGGCTTTACCTAATCCAGCCAGATCATAATATCCGGCAAGAAAAACCGCTAACCCCGAATCATTCCAAAAAGCCTTGGGGGCTTTCAACAAACGCGTGGTTCGATTGCTCAAATAGGCCGGCAGGCGATCAAACATGTGGGTTGATTCCAATAAATTTAGATAACGGTGAACGGTTGGCTGGGACAATTGACCATCCCTGGCCAGTTCGGCCTGATTGAGCAACTGCCCGGAACGTAGCGATAGCAATTCCATCAACCTGCGAAAGTCTACTAACGCATCAATCTGTGAGAACTGGCGTAAATCCCGCTCCAGGAAGGTGGCGACATAACCATCCCACCAACGCGCCCAGGCCTGAGGTGACTCAAGCTTCAGAAGGGGCGGCATGAATCCCCTTTCTAGTAGTGGCAGCGCCTCAGGAGTTTCGCCGGGCAGAATCCCATCGGTCGGCCACAGTCCTGAAATTAATTGATTTAGCAGCGTGGGTGCAGGAAGATTGAGCGTCTCACCCAGCGTCATGGGATCCAGCACAAAATAAACCGCCCTCCCTGCCAGGCTTTCCGAAACCTGCTGCATCAACAGTAAATTGGCAGAGCCTGACAGGACAAAATGATATTTTCCTGGCTGGCGGTCCACTGCCTGTTTGATGGCGGGTAGGATTTCCGGAGCCCTTTGCACCTCATCCAAAACAACGTCGTAGGTTCCGGCCCACAATGCTGCCGGATTCTGGCGCACCTGGCGCAGCGTATCAAAATCATCCAGGCTGAGGTAACGCCAGTTCTTGAATGGCTCTTCATTAAGCAACAAGGTGCTTTTCCCTACCTGGCGGGCGCCGGTTAGGACCACAACAGAATGATCTTGAACCGCCTGTTGCAACAGCGGAGTCATCCAACGTTTGTAATATAATTCAGAAGATGAATAAAATTTATTCATGATGTGAATAATAATACACTAATCATAAGAATACAACACCCCCATCAGAAAGGTTGTCTCTGTGAAAATCTGCCCTGGCAGGGAGGATGTGTGTACATCTGTGGATATGGTTTTCCTACAACAAATCCTGCGGGTCGACCTGCACCCGCCAATTCTCCAGCCTGCGGCCGCGCAGGATGGCCCCCGGGTTTGCGCCGCGCAGCACGATCTGCCAGCGGTACAGGCCGTTGACTTTGCTGAAGTAGCAGGGTGTCGGCCCGATCAAATCCACATTCTCCATCGAACGTTCTTCCGCCCAGCGCCGGATTTGCCCGGCCAGTTGACGCGCCTCGCTCTCGGCCGCCTGGTTGTCCTCGTCCCGCATCTCCAGCCGCACCAGCCGGCTGAACGGTGGATACCCGATCTTGCGCCGGCCTTCCAGCTCATACTGGTAGAAAGCTTCAAAATCGCCGCGCGCCGCCAGTTGCAGGGCGGGATGTTCCGGCCGGAAGGTCTGTAAAATCACCGCACCGCCCAGCGGCGAGCGCCCGGCCCGCCCGGCGACCTGGGTCATCAACTGGAAGGTGCGCTCGGAGGCCCGAAAATCCGGCAAGCCCAACCCGACATCCGCCAGCACCACCCCCACCAGGGTCACCAGTGGCAGGTCCAGCCCCTTGGCCAGCATCTGCGTGCCCACCAGCACGTCCGCCCGGTGATTGGAGAAGTGCGAAAGGATGATCTCGTGGGCGCCCTTCTGACGGGTGGTTTCAGCGTCCCAGCGCAGGGTGCGGGCATCCGGCAACAAGGCTTGCACCTCGGCCTCCACCTTCTCCGTGCCCAGGCCAAACTGGCGGATGGCGTCGCTCTTGCAGTTCGGGCAGGTTTTCGGTAGTTGGCGGGTGTAGCCACAGCGGTGGCAGATCAATCCGCCTAGCTCGACGTGGAAGGTGAGTGGAATCTCACAGCGCGGGCAATCCAGCGAAGCGCCGCAATCCCGGCAGAAAATGTAGGTAGCCGTGCCGCGCCGGTTGAGGAACAGGATGGCCTGCTGCCCGGCAGCGACCACCCGTTTCAGCTTGTCGGCCAGGGCCCGGCTGAAGATGCTGCGGTTGTTTTCCCGCAGTTCGCGGCGCATATCGACGATCTGGATTTCCGGCAGTGGCAAACTGGTAGCTTCCCCTTCCATGGGTAGGGCTGGTGCGGCCTGGCCGAGCGCCTGCATCTGGGCTGCCACCACCTGGCGGTGTGCCAGCACGCGCTGCGGCAGGTGCAAATACGTCCAGCCCTCGCGGCGTGCCCGGTAGAGCAGTTCCACCGGTGGGGTGGCTGAACCGTAGATAAGCACCGCCCCGGCCAATTGGGCGTATTCCTCGGCAGCCCGCACGGCATGGTAGGCCGGGGGCATGTCATCTTGAAAGTAGGAAGATTCGTGGCATTCGTCCAGCACGATCAGGCCGGGGTTCGGCAGCGGGGCAAACAGCGCCGAGCGCGGCCCGACGATGATGCGCAGGTCGCCGCGCCGCGCCCGACGCCAGGTGTCGTAGCGCTCACCCTCGGAAAGGCGCGAGTGCAGCAAGCCCACCTGGCCGGGGAAGCGGCTGAGGAAGCGCCGCACGGTCTGCGGGGTCAGGGCGATTTCCGGCACCAGGATGATGGCCTGCCGACCCAACCGCAGGCATTCTGCCGCCGCCTGCAGGTAGATTTCGGTCTTGCCGGAGCCGGTCACGCCGTGCAGCAGGCAGGGCAGCACCTTTTGTCCTACCGTAGCCTGAGCCAGGCCAGCTTTGACCCGCGCCAGGGCTTCGGCCTGTTCGGGGGTCAAGGCGGGCGGCTCGGCGGGTGGGACAATGATGTTCTCCAGCGGGTCCCGCCAGATTTCCGTCTCACCCAGCAGGATCAAATCCTGTTCTGCCAGGCGCTGCAGATCCGATAGATTGCCGCCGCTGGCGGCATACACCCAGGGCACTGCCACCGGCACGCGTTCAGCCGCCAGGTAGCGCAGAATTTTCAGGCGGCGTTCACCGGCGTCCGCCCGTCCGAGACTATCGGCCAATTTATCGATCTTCTCGGGTGGGATGGTGAGCTGGGCGGTGCGGATGAACTTGGGACGTACATTGGGGGCGGGCAGTACCGGTTTGGCATTCAAACAGCCATGCCGGACCATGTTGGTGGCAGTTGGTCGCCAGTTCAGGCGGGCCATGGCCGTGTCGATCTGCCGGCCGCGCAAGGCGCCCCGCTCCTGGATGAGTTTCAGCAGGCGGGCTTGCATCGGCTGCGGGTTCTGAATTGGCGCCGGGGGATGGGGGTTAAGGCTGTACAACGTATCCGCTTGCTGGGTGAGGCCGGCTGGCAGCATCAAGTCGATGCAGATGGATAGAGGTGCCAGGGTGGTCTCGGCCAGCCGTTGGGCCAATTTCAGTTGAGCTGGGGTCAGCACCGGCAGTTCGTCCAGCAGGGCTTCCACCGGGCGAGTGTGTGGCACGCTGGCTTCATCAATCAGCCGCAGCACCACTCCCTGCACCATCTGCGCCCCAAAGGGCACCACCACCAGGCAGCCGGGCTGCACCCGCTCCACCAATTCGGCGGGCAGGTGATAATCGTACACGCCGCTGATCTGCGGCACATTCACGGCCACCTGAACGAACATGTTCCTTCAATCCCCCTCTCCCAACCCCCTGCGGGGGTGCTTCGCGAGGGAGAGGGTCTACCGGGTATTTTGCACACCGGGAAGGCGATGCCTTGCCCGCCCATTTTCGGGCGACCCACCGGGTCGCCCCTACGAATTATTTTATACCGTTTTGAGAATCGCCGCGGCCCCGTAACCCACCACGCTGCTGCGATCGCCGGTTTGCTCGGCGGAGGTGCTGTGGTGAAGGGTGACAACGCGGTCAGCGCCCAATCCCCGGCAGGCCCACAGGGCGGCTGCCACCGCGGAAACACCGCAGGCAAGCCCCGTGCCTTCCAGGTCAGCTTTTAGTGCTCCTTCCGGGGAGAAGGCCTCAAACTGGCGCAGCATCTCGCCGTCCAAAGCCTCGGCCTCGCGCAGCGATTGGAAGTGTGAGAGGTCGGTGCTCGCTACGATCAGCGCCGGGCGGGTTTGCATCACCTGGGCCAGGGCCAGCCCTAATTTTTCCAGTTGCTGTGGGTTGCGCTCGCGCACCATCAGCGGGATCAGGCTGAAGGGCCTTTCCAGGGCGATTTGCAGGAAGGGCAGTTCAATTTCCAGCGAGTGTTCCGGGTCGTAGGCAGCCGGTGTCAGGTGTGGACCGCCTACCTGCTGCAGGGCCACCCCCAGTTCCGCCAGCGCCTCGCCATCCACTGGGATTTCTCCCAGTGGGGTGGCGTAGGCGCGGTGGGCGCTGGTCAGTAGCTCGGCGTTGGTGTAACCATGAAAGGGCGAGAGGATTACCACCCGCTCCCAGTCCATCCCCTGGACGGCCTTGAAGGCGTGCCCGGCGGTGCGGCCGGAATAGCGGTGCCCGGCATGCGGGGTGATCACCCCGATGACCTGTCCGGGCAGTTCCGGCAAGCTGGCGGCAGCGAGGTAGTCTGCGATGCTCTGAGCCAGCCGCCGGGGATCGCCCGGGTACCAGGTCCCGGCGATCGGCGAAGGACGAACATCGGCAATAGCCATAATCTCAACTCCTTAGTTTGGCGCCCACTTCCTGTTCCAGCCGGCGGATGATGCGGCCGCGCATCTGGGCGGCATCGGTGGGTGTCAGGGTTTTTTCGTACGATTGATAGGTCAGGCTGTAGGCCAGGCTCTTCTTGCCCGGACCAATCTGCTCCGAGCGGAAGATATCGAACAGGCGCACCCCGGCCAGCAGCTTGCCACCGGTCTGGCGGATCAACGCTTCGACCTTGCCGGCCGGAACCTCTTCATCCACCACCACGGCGATATCCTCGAGGGTCGGCGGGAAGGCGGGCACGTCGCGGGTGGCGCTGGTTTCATCGGCGATGGCCAACAGCGCTTCCAGGTCAAGGTCAGCCGCAATCACCGGGGCCGAGAGGAAATCGAACTGCTGTTTAACCAGCGGGTGCAGCTCGCCGAAGACTCCCAGGGCCTGCCCGTTACAGAGCAGGGCGGCGCACTTGCCGGGGTGGAAGGACGGATCCGCCGCCGGTTCGAAAGTGACCACCGGCAGGTGCAGGGCAGTGACCAACGCTTCCAGCATACCCTTCAGGTCGAAGAAATCCAGCGTGCCGGTTTCGCCGCCGCTCCAGTGCGGGGCGTGGCGTTGGCCGGTCAGGGCGATCACCAGGTGACGCGGCTCATCCGGCAGGGTCTGGCCGGCCTTCGGCAGAAAGATTTGGCCGATCTCGAACAATTCCAGTGTATCACGCAAGCGGATGTTATGTTCCAGCACTTCCAGCACCGAAGCCAGCA
>JBGSJZ010000159.1:0-2852 GCA_041741455.1 Anaerolineaceae bacterium
GAATTGGTTCCGGGAGACAAATTCCGCCACCTATCTGGCCGCCCTCTACACAGAATACGATCAGAATTTTGGCAGTTTCGGCTCCTGGTCCCGCCTGGCCACGGATCCGGGTGGCGAGAACGAAATTATCCTGTTCAAGTCCTGCTATCCCAATTCCAACCTGGGCGGCGAGCCGGATGACCCGGCTACGGTCGGCGACAACCCGATGCGCGGCGCCTGGGCTGGCAGTAACACCTACACGGTCGGGAATGCCAAGGGTATCTACAACGACCTGCTGGTCTATTTTGCCACCCGCCTGGATAAGCTCTTCATCGTGGTGACCGCCCCGCCGCTGGTTCAATCAGCGACCAATGCCACCCTGGCTGCCAACGCCCGCGCCCTCAACAACTGGCTGGTCAATGATTGGCTGGATGCCTACCCGTACACCAACGTGGCTGTGTTTGACTTCTACAACGTCCTGACCAGCAACGGCGGGAATATTGACACGAATGATCTGGGGTCAGCGACTGGCAACCATCACCGCTGGTGGAATGGCGCGGTGCAGCACATCCAAACCGTGAATAATAACTATGCCTCGTATCCCAATGGTGACAGCCACCCCAATTTAGCGGGCAATCAGAAAGCCACGGCAGAGTTCGTCCAACTGCTCAATGTCTATTATCACCGTTGGAAGGATGGCAGCACGCCAACGCCGAGTCTGAAGATCTTCATGCCGGTGGTGAAAAGGTAAACCTAAACTCTCAACCTTGAAAAAATAGACCCTGTTCAGAAAGAAAGCTCAGATTTCAGAAATCTTGAAAATTTCTGAAATCTGGCTTATCTGCGTGTCCTAACTTCGTGCTGTGACTCTGTGGTTAAAAGCATTGAAAGAAGATTTTCAAGCGATAATCGCCACCATATCCAGCAGCTTCAACCCCAACGATTGATCCCCATCGAAAAGCATTTGTTCCCGGGCGGTTTCACGCTGGATGCCGCGGGTGAACAGGCGCCAGGCCAGGTCATCCTGCAGAATTACATGTGCATCCTGCATATCCGGCAGGCCACTGTAGAGTCGCCAATCCCCCCCCAGGCTGGTGATGCTCCAACTGCCACCCGCTGCGCCAGTAATCGTCACCGCCACGGAGGTACCATCGGCTGCCAGCACTTGCTGGTAGGTGCGCGGCAAGGCCAGCATGTAGGCCTGCAGCACCGGCGAAAAATAGCGCGGCTGTTTGAGGCCGGGTTTGCCGACCGCATCCCGGATGTGCTGCTGGTGGTGCCAGCGTTCGGTGTACTCGCGGGCAATATCCACCCAGACCTTGCACGGCTTCGTCCCCACCCAACTGACCGACGGGCCCATCGCATATGGGTCCAGGCTGGCGAAGTAGGCCCACATCTGGGTGCCAGTCAACTCCAGCAGGTCCAACAGCAGGTGGTTGCTGATGCGGCGACTGGCCTCGACCCAACTCTGGTTGGAGTCATTCACGGCGACCACCAGCTCCTCCCAGGTGTTGATATTCTGGTTGATTTTGTGGCCGTCCCGCCGGCGGGAGAGGTTGCCCACCTCCACCCCCAGCAGGTGCAGAGCCACATCCTTCACCGACCAGCTTTCACAGACCGTCGGCTTCTGCCAATCCTCATCAGATAGCGATTTGAGCAGGCTGAGCAATTCCGCCAGTACTTCCGGGAACAGGTTGGCAACCAGGATGGGTTGCGGCAGATCCAGCGGCATTTTTCCACCTCCTTGGCTGGTTCCGTCTGTGATGTGATCAATGGTGTTGCACGGTTGGATGATTTTGGTGAACCTTCCTCTATCATTATAACTGAAGTCGTATGTTGGTATTCGGAAAGTTCAATGACTTTTTATCAGAAGTTTTTCTCTATTCCCACGGGTTGATTACCTGCACCCCGGCTGGCAGAAAATCTTTGGTATTGCGGGTGGCAATGATCAAATTATTCTGCAGGGCTGTTGCCAGGATCAATGAATCCATCACTGGCATCGGCTGTCCGGCTGCCTCCAGACGGGCGGTGAGGGATCCCCACATCAACATGGTTTGCGCATCCAGTGGCAGAATTCGGCCACTGAAACGCTCAACCAGGCGATTGTTCATCCAGACCAGCAGGTTCGTCTTGCGCTGTGAATCGGGCAGGCGTTCAATCCCGTGCTGGACTTCACCGAGGGTGATGACGCTGATTAAGAGTTTTTCTTCCGGGATCGCCTCCACCCAATGGAGCACAGCCGGTTCCGGTTGGCGCTGAGTAAATTCGGACAGAACACAGGTGTCCAGCAGGTAGTTCATCACTCAATCCCAATTTCGCGCGGCAGCTCCGGGCTGCGTCCGGTATCCAACTCAGAACCTACCAGGGGGGAATCCAGTAGAAATTTCGCCAGGCTGCCAGATTGGTGCGTCAGGCGCACATACTCGTCATAGGGCAATAAAACCACGGCTTTGCGACCATGACGGGTGATGATCTGCGCCCCCTGGGTCAATGCCCGTTCCACCACTTCACTAAATTTGCTTTTTGCTGTCTGTAATTGCCAGATGTTGTTCATGGTAAATCTCCATTCAGACTAGTCTGACTAGTTTGAATTTATTGTATATCAAATACTCTAAAAAGGCAATTATCAATTCCTATGGATACGAGCTTCCAGCGGGAGTGCCTTCCAACGGCTCCAACGAATCCGCAGGGTAGGCTGTAGGAATGTTTGGCCAAGGAGTAGCCTGGGCATCAAACGGCGGTTGGGGCAGCCAATCACTGGAAAGACCCGGATCCCAGCTCCACAGGGTATAACCGGATTCGAGATCCTTCACATAATCCATCAAAACCGTTTGCTGCCCATCCAGGATTTGAAGACGGCAAAGCACAAGCGC
>JBGSJZ010000160.1:0-7195 GCA_041741455.1 Anaerolineaceae bacterium
GTGTAGGGCCATAGCTGGAGGTAAAGCAGAGCCCCGGATAAACATCTATTCGCTGGGTTCATCCTGAATACGTTGAGCAGCTTCTTGGGCGCGGTGGCTGGAGATCTCCTTTCCGAATTCAACAATAATGCTATGGTGTACCCGTCTCAAAAGGGTAGTGACTTAATCGTTGATTCAATGGTTGATCCAACTGGCGTACAGAAGTAAAGAACCCGCAGACCAGCCGCTCGTAAATGAATAATTGACTCTCCTCAAAAGTGGGAGGGTAACCTTCTGAGAATGGTCCTGACGAATATTCAAAAAACCTATTGCTTTTTCAAAAAAAACTTGTATGATATATATGTTCAAACTGTGAACATTTGTACAGGGCTTCCTCTTGAATATATCAAACTCAACCTCCTTTATAAATTTGAGTGAAGAAGAATACCGTTTGTGTGCGCGCGTGACGTATTTGTATTACGAGAATGATCTCACGCAGGATGAGATTGGCAAGTTACTAGGTTACTCACGGGTGAAAATTAACCGGGTGCTGCGTCAAGCTCGTGATGCAGGAATCGTTGAAATTCGTATCCATCTCCCAGCGGATGTTTTTATTCATCTGGAAGATAGTTTAATGCGCAAGTATGGCTTGAGGGATGTACGCGTCGTTGCTGACGCAGAATCCGGACGTGACCTGTATTTGGCCCTGGCCCGTGGGGGAGCGGAATGGTTGAGCCAACGTCTTGAGAAGGGGATGTGTGTAGGGATCAGCCTTGGACGAACCGTATCTTACCTTCCTCAGGTTTTTCGAGTAGAAAATCCTATTGACTGTACTTTTACCGAAGTAGTAGGCGCTGCCTCCAAGGATTTGGGAGGATTGGTATCCTATAATGTAACAACCAAACTTGCGGAGTTGGCTGGTGGACGAGCGGAATTATTTTATGCGCCCACTTTTGTTTCAAATCCAGAGTTGAAGAAAAAATTAATTGCCGAGACCTCGGTTGCTGCTGCGTTACAACGTGCCAGACAATGTCAGATAATCCTGCAATCCGTAGGTCCGATCGATGAATCCTCATTGCTATTTAATTATGGGGTATTAAGTGTGGCTGAATTAGCCGAATTACGTCAGGAGGGTGTCGTAGGGGATGCAATGGGGCACTACTTTGATGTGAACGGGAAGCACGTTAAAACCATTGTTGATGATCGTGTCATCGGTCTTGATTTGGAAGATTTGTACAAAGTGCCATGGAGCGTGCTGATAGGTGGAGGTGTTGAAAAAATTAGACCCATTGATAGCGCATTGCGCGGGAAACTCTTCAACGTTTTTATCACCAACTACCAAACTGCCCAAGCACTTCTTGAGGAGAAAATAAATGCTAAGTGATTATCTGTCCGAAGATCGAATTTGTTTGCAAGTCCAGGCTGCAGATTGGCGGGAAGCAGTGCAAGCAGGTGGGGAACTGCTGGTGACTGCTGGTGTGTGTGAGCCGCGCTATGTTCAAGCAATGGTAAAAGCAGTAGAAGAATTGGGGCCATATATGGTGCTTGCGCCTGGAATTGCCTTGGCTCATGCCCGCCCAGAGGATGGAGTATTAAAAATTGGCATGGCCATTCTCACATTGGCTGTTCCAGTAAATTTTGGCTCACCAGAAAATGATCCTGTCAGCCTGGTGATTGCATTTGGCGGCGTTGATAAACACAGTCACATTAACATGCTCCAGGAGCTTGCGGGATTCTTAATTGATGAAACGAACCAGCAAATGTTGAAATCTGCAACGGATGTGAAAATGGTGATGGCCGCTTTGAGAACAAATAACGGAGGATGACATGAAGAAATTGAAGATTATGGTCGTTTGTGGTTTTGGCTTGGGTTCCAGCCTGGTGCTGCGCATGACCTTGGACGCGGTTTTACAAGAGGAGGGAATTAAGGCTGAGACTTTTTGCTCCGATGAAGCTACCTCGCGCGGAGAAAGGTTTGATATAGTCTTCACCTCGCAACCCTTAGTAAAATTGTTTGAAGGCATTAAGCAACCAGTTATTGTTATTCAAAACTTCCTTAGCAAGGCTGAAGTGCGAGAAAAAGGATTGGAAATTATCCGAACATTATCAGCGGAGTGACCATGTTCTCTGGTTTTCCTTACGGGGCGTCCTATTCACCATTGATTTTTTCAGAACGTGAATGGGAAAAAGATCTGGCGAAGATGCAATCCGCCGGCATGAATCTGGTGCGTATTGGAGACGTGCACGGTTCTTGGGATCGGATTGAGCCGCGCCCCGGTGAAATGCAGTTGGATCGTTTAGATCAGTTTTACATTTCTGCCCAACGTTTTGGTGTCCACATTCTACTCAGCACCGGAGCATCTTCACCGCCCCTCTGGCTTGCGCGTCAATATCCAGATATATCCATTCTTTCCAGCCGGGGTGAGTGCTATCCACTAGGGGCATCATATCATTGGGCTTGCGTGAATCACACTGGATTTCGTCTGGCTGCAGAGAGCTATCTGGAGCGTTTAGCAAATTTTGCCATTTCACATGGAAATCATTTTGGCTGGCAAATTTCCAATGAAATAGGGTTCCCGTTTATGCCCGCTCGTGAGCAAAACGACTTGGGGCTTTATTGTTACTGCAAATTCTGTCAGGATGGATTTCGAACCTGGTTGAAAAAGAAATATAAAACTTTGGAAGCCCTTACCGAAGCCTGGTCCTGGAGTACAACCAATTTTGTTTATAATGCCTGGGAAGATATTAGCGCACCCGAATCTACACCAGAATCATGGTCAGGTGTTACGCGCTGGTTGGATTGGCGTCTGTTTATGCAATCTTCATTTGCCAGTTTTACAGGTTGGCAACATGCTATCATCCGCAAAATCGACTTTGATCACCCCACATCTGTAAACACATTCAACTTTAAGGGTTTCGATCGTTTTGGCACGTTTATGGGTTTGGATCAGTGGCAGATTGCTGAAAGGACTGACCATATTGGTTATGACCTTTATCCGGGCAGCGGTGACAAGTTAAAAAGTCGTCCTGAACACAACTCCATCTTTCTGGATCACGGGCGTAGTGTGGCGAAGTCAGTGGGTGGTGATTTTTGGGCACATGAAGTAGAGAGCGGGCCAATTGGCGGTTGGGTGATGGGACCTGACCACGACACTGACGAACAAGATGTTTTGAATAATGCAATTGAATGCCTGGGACACGACGTTAAGCTGGTATTGTATATGCCCTGGCGAGAGTGGGGTTACCAGCCATTGCGGTGGGGGGCCCTGGTAGATCTGGATGGGAATCCCACCCCGCGGTTTGAAGCAGTGATGGCTCTTGGAAAAACCGTTCAAGACCAAGCCGATTTTCTTATGACATCACATGTTCCGCAGGCTGAAGTTGCCATCCTTGAATCCAAATCAAACGCAATTTTCTTTCGGGGTGTCAATCAGGAAGAAATGTTGTTTGCAGCGCAACGCGGGGTGTATCGAGCCTTCTGGGAGCAGGGTTTGGGGGTTGACTTCATTTCAACTCGAAATTTGACCCAGGAAATACTTCAAAAATATCGCATTGTTTGCCTGCCAATGTTTGGGTTAATGAGCGAAGAACTGGCATTTGAGTTGGAAACCTTTGTTTTCAATGGTGGCATTCTGATTGGATTTGCCCGATGCGCGACTTTAAGTGATCGAGGATGGTATCATCATCAGCTTCCAATTCGTGGGCTACAGGCTGTTTTTGGCATTCAAACAGTGCATGCCGGCAATCTGGATGTTAAAACGATTCAGTTTAAAGACCAATCATTTATTGGAAATATGAATCGTGACCAGTTAATTCTAAACTTCGATACTGAAATTCTAGCTTCCTTTTCTGATGGTCTCCCAGCAGTAACCTTGAATTACCACGGTAAGGGAATGGGTATGTATCTGGCAACCCAGGCCGATAGCGGCAGTCTCCGTCCGCAAGGAGATCTGCTCACTCAAGTGATTGTTGAAATCTCCCGGCGGGCTGGAATTCAACCAATGATGGGTTTCATTGGGGATGTTCCGCGCACAGACGGGATTGATGCACATCTCCTGGAAAATGGAAACAAGAGCATGGTCCTCTTCAGTAATTATTCACCTACAGATCTTTCTGTTACATTTTGGTTGCAAGCCGGGAGCCGTGAAGTGGATGATGCCTATCAAATCTTTCCGAACCGGCTGGATCTTAATAGTGTTAAGAAAAGCGAGGTTGTTCACATATCCCTGGAATTTAAAGCAAAGGAGGTGAAAGTTATCGAAATCAACTGGCAATAAGGTCGATTATTTTCAAATTTTCATCCATTTTTGACTCACAAGGAGAATCTAACATGACCCCTGATCTAATTTTTAAGATTGTGCCGCGTTTACTCCCAACCTTTATGTTGGGCATTATCGCGCTGATTGGCCTTGCTTTACAGAAGAAAAGTGCCAGTGACGTAATATCTGGAACTGTCAAAACCATGGTGGGGGTTTTGGTTTTGTTTGCTGGCGTTGACCTTTTGGTCAATGCAATGTCTCCACTGGCAACTTTATTTGGCAAGGTGTATTCATCCTCTGGCCAGGCCATTTCCTCTGACTGGGTTGCCTTCCTGGGTCAGTTTGGTGTGGAAGTTGTCCTGGTCATGTTGTTTGGTTTCCTGGTCAATCTTGTTTTAGCGCGCATCACCCCGCTAAAATATGTCTTTTTGACTGGACACATCATGTTCTGGAATGCCTTTATGGTGACGGCGGCTTTGGCGGATGCTGGTAAAATCACCGGCGTTACGCTGGTTGTGGTTGGCAGCCTTGTACAAGGTATCCTATCCACGGTCCTGCCTGCCATCATCGCCAAATTTGTCTTTGCCCTGACCGGAACCAAAGATTTCTCGATCGGTCACACAACCACGATTCACGCCTTCCTGGGCGCCTGGGTGGGCAAGTTAGTGGGTGATAAATCCAAATCACTCGAAGATGTCAAACTGCCTGAATCATGGTCCTTCATCAAATCCATGACCATTTCCACCTCAATCATCATGTTCTTGCTCTACCTGGTTCTCGGATGGATTGCTGGGACCGTATTTGCTGCCGAAACCTTCACTGGTGGCAATCAGGTGATTTGGTACTTCTGGGCACTGATGCAGGCACTCTTATTTGCGGCAGGTTTAACAGTTCTGCTCACTGGTGTGCGCATGATGTTGGCCGAGATCATCCCAGCCTTCAATGGTCTGGCAAAGAAAGTTGTCCCCAATGCGGTTCCCGCGTTGGACTGCCCAATGGTTTTCCCGTACGGACAGAATTCCCTGGCAATCGGTTTCCCGATTGCAATGGTAACCTCCTTGATCACTCTGGTGATTTTCGGACTTGCGGGTTTCAAGTATGTTCTTCTCCCATTGGTTACAGCAGCTTTCTTTGATGTAGGTCCGGGCGTCATCCTTGCCAATGCAACTGGCGGACGGCGTGGAGCCATCATTTATGCTGCTTTGGGCGGTGTTTTGCTCATCGTCTTGCAAGCCCTTGCTCTGCCATTTGTGATCAATTCGGCAGCAGGCTTCGTCAATTTGTTTGGCGGCAACGATTTCTCCCTGATCGCGATCGTTGTTGGTGGAATTGCTCGTTTGCTCGGTCTCTAATTTGTGGCGATGAAGGTGCTCCATCTACTTACAGGTGGAGCACCTTCTCGTTGAAGAAAATTCCTTTTCTAGAATGATTAACGGTTCCATCTATTTCTGGATCGACGTTTTTATCGGGTTGAAGGAAAACCATGCATCGGATTGGTATTCATCTCTCGTATTGGCAAGAAAGATGGTCTGATGACCTGTTGCCGTTGATTCACAAGGCACATCAAGCCGGATTTGATGTGGCAGAATTCCCGCTGCTATTTCCTAATTCATTGGATTATCCATCGTTGCGAAGTTGTCTGGCTGATCTTGATATGGCGGCAAGTTGTGGAACTGGTTTAAGCGCTGACACTGATATTACTCATCCGGACAGATTGATCCGGAAAGCGGGTTTAGATTACCTCCAGGCTTGTATAGAAGGTGCAGCTCGTCTGGGAAGTCCAGTGTTAGGTGGATTGACCTATGCTGGTTGGGGGGTGTTTCCAGTTGAAGGGAAAATGGAACGACGCAAGCAATGCATTGACTCGTTAAAATTAGTTGATCAAATAGCAAATGATTACGGTATTACAGTTTGCTTGGAAGTTGTAAATCGTTTTGAAGGCTATTTACTAAACACTGTTGACCAGGGATTGTCATTATTAGAAGAATTATCCTGTTCCAATATTAAACTTCATCTGGATACATTCCACATGAATATTGAAGAAGATGATCTAGGAGCAGCAATTTTACGAGCTGGTTCACTTCTAGGGCATTTGCATGTGGTGGAGAATAATCGAAAGGTCCCAGGTGCAGGGCATATCCCCTGGGAAGCGGTCAGTCAGAGTATTCATGCAATCAATTATCAAGGCTATATCATCGCAGAAACTTTTGTGAACCCAATCGGTGAAGTTGGAAGCGGATTATACATCTGGCGGTCTATGGCAGCTAATCTGGATGAAGCTGCAAAATCTGCAGCCACATTCTTAAAGCGAGAATTTCAAAATGTTTAATATCCAGACAGCTCAGAACCTTTTTGGCCTGCTTCGGAAGCAGTTTACTGAACAACGAGACACATTGAATGCGCTGGATTCGGCAATTGGCGATGGAGACCATGGCTTCACGGTTGAACGCGCCTTCCGGGCTGCGGAAGAAGCTTCCAGGGCTGATTTTTCTGACCTCGGATCATTATTTGATGCAGCTGCTCAAGCCATGGCAGAATGCTCCGGAGGAGCCATAGGACCTTTACTGGCAGCCTTCTTTGCAGAAGGCGGTGCCGCATTTGCTGGTAGATCTCAAGCAGATGTACAGGATTTTGCTCACTTCTTCATGAATGGCCTGGCAGCCGTACAAGAAATAGGTGGTGCAGTTCCTGGTCAAAAAACTTTGTTGGATGCTCTTGCTCCTGCAGCCGCAGCCTTCGAGGGTAATCCGGATCAACCCTTAAGCGAAATTCTAGCAGTTGCTGCGGAAGCAGCCCAGGCGGGTGCCCTGGCAACTCGTGAGATGGTTGCGGTGCACGGGCGGGCGCACTTCCTGGGTGAACGTTCGCGCGGATATCAGGATGCTGGGGCTGTTTCCACTGCTATGATGATTGGCAGGTTTGTTGCAGCCCTAAATGGTGAAACAGCAGAACCAATA
>JBGSJZ010000161.1:0-51443 GCA_041741455.1 Anaerolineaceae bacterium
CCGGAACAGGTGACTGGCGTGCTGCGGCGCTGGCTGGAGAACCCGGCCGAACGGCAGCAGGCCGCCGAATGCAGCTTGCGCCTGGCCACTCCGCAGGCCACCCGTCACACTGCCCGCCTGCTGGCAGAGCTGGCTATGAAATCAGTCGCTCACGACTCAGGCCAGAGAGATCCTTAAAAATGTACTCAGGATAATGGTAGAATCAAATCAATGGCTTTCCCAAAATTGTTGCTGGCGTCCACTTCTCCACGCCGCCGCGAACTGATCCGTTGGACCCGCTGGCCCTATCGGCTGACTGCCGCCGATGTGGATGAGACACCCCTGCCGGCTGAACCCCCGGAGGCTTACGTGGAACGCCTGGCGCGCAGGAAAGCCAGGGCGGCGGCCGCCCATGCTGAAGCGGATGAATTGGTCCTGGCTGCTGATACGACCGTGGCGGATGGCCTGCAGATCCTGGGTAAGCCGCGGCATGCCGCTGAAGCTGAAAGTATGCTGCGCCAGTTGCGCGGCCGTACCCACCAGGTGCTGACCGCTATTGCTGTGCATGATCCCCGCAGCGGGGCGTTGGAAACCGACCTGTGCGTCTCCAGCGTACCAATGCGCAATTATTCGGATGCTGAAATGCAGGCCTATATTGCCAGCGGCGATCCGCTGGACAAGGCCGGAGCTTACGCCATTCAAAATGACGCTTTCCGGCCGGTGGCTGAATTCAGCGGTTGCTATGCCTGCGTGGTTGGCCTGCCGCTCTGCCACCTTCAGCGTACTCTTTCCCGGCTCGGGTATGCCCCGCCGGACGGGGTGCCGTCTGCCTGCCAGAACCACCTGGCCTACAACTGCCCGATCTACCTGCGGGTGTTGCAGGGTGAGAGGATCGGTTGATGGCTGGTAAAGGAGATTGTTAATGAAATTCCGCCCCTGGTTGTTAATCCTGCTCGTGATGCTGGTGATTGCTGCCTGCACTGGCCCGACCGCCCTGCCGGTCGCCGATACGCCCACGCCGCAAGCCGCCAATACCCTGCCCTCTCCGGATGTCAGCGTGACCCGCACGCCGGACGTGCGCAACACGGTGCAAGCCTACCTGCAGGCCTGGCAGGCGGAAGATTACCCGGCCATGTATGCCATGCTCTCCCGCTTGACGCTGGACGCTGTGACTATTGAAGAGTTTACCCAGAGCTATAATGATGTAGCCAACGCCCTGGCGCTTTCCGGTGTTAATTATGAGATTTTGACCCTGCTCACCAACCCTGGCGATGCCCAGGCCAGTTGCCGGGTGACGTTGACTTCTGCCTTGATGGGCGATTTTGTGCGCGACATCCTGATGAAGTTCAGCCTGGAAAACAGCGAGTGGCGCCTGCAATGGGACGAAACCATGATCATGCCGGAGCTGCGCGAGGGTCGCAGCCTGGTCGTCAATTACACCATCCCGGCGCGTGGAAATATCTACGATCGACTTGGCCAGACCCTGGTGGCCCAGGCGGATGCCTACGCCCTGGGCATTGTCCCCGGGCAGATCGCCGAGGACATGGAAGCCCGCCTGCTGGATGAGGTTTCCGACCTGACTGGCAAGACCCCGGAACAGATCGAAGCCCTCTATGAAAACGCCGGGGCGGATTGGTACGTGCCGGTGGGTGACGCCAGCGCTCAATCGGTCAACAGCAATCTGGATTTGCTCATCTCGCTCGGTGGCCTGGCTATGACCCCCTTCAGCGGCCGCTATTATTTTGATGGCGGTGTGGGGCCGCACGTGGTTGGCTATGTCCAGGATATCCCGGTGGAAGAATTGGGCGATTACAAGCGCCTGGGCTATCGTGGCGATGAAAAGGTCGGCAAATCCGGGTTGGAACAGTGGGGTGAGCAATACCTCTCCGGGCAGCGCGGCCTGACCCTGTACGTGCGAGACGCCAACGGTTTCACCACCGACCGTCTGAGTGAAATTGCCTCCAAACCCGCCCAGGAAATCTATACCACGCTGGAATATAATCTGCAATTGACCGCCCAGAAAGCCATTCAGGGCTTCAGCGGTGCGGTGGTCATCCTGGAACGGGATACCGGCCGGGTGCTGGCCATGGCCTCCTCGCCCGGCATGGACCCCAATCTGTTCGAGGTGGACAACATCAACTCCAGTTGGCTGCTGGGGGACCTGCTGGACCCTGAGACCCAACCCCTGCTCAACCGGGCGGCCCAGTCCGCCTACCCGCTGGGTTCCGTATTCAAAATTATCACCATGGCTGCCGCCCTGGAAAGCGGCCTCTACACCCGGGACACCTTGTACACCTGCGGGCAGACCTTTACGGAAGATGGCTTTTTGCTCTACGACTGGACCTATGAGAAAGGGGTGGCTGCCTCTGGTGAACTCAACCTGCCGGAAGGGCTGATGCGCTCCTGCAACCCGTATTTTTATCATATTGGGTTGGATCTATACAAAAACGGCTTTCCCACCTTGGTTTCGGAGATGGCGCGCGGTTTTGGCCTGGGCTCCAAGACGGGCATTGAACAGTTGGATGAATCGGCCGGCGCCATGCCGGACCCGACCAGCCCCGGCGAGGCCGTTCAATTGGCGATTGGCCAGGGCACCATGCTGGCCACCCCGTTGCAGGTGGTGAACTTCATCGCCGCCCTGGGGAACGGCGGTACGCTCTACCGCCCGCAAGTCATCGAGAAGGTCGCCTCGCTGGATGGCGTTCCTGTATTGCAGTTTGAACCGCAGGAGATCGGCAAGTTACCGATTTCTGAATCCACCCTTGAAGTCCTGCGCGAGGGCATGCGCCTGGTGGTGGCCAACAAGCGCGGTACCGCCTACAACCGCTTCTTGAATGTCGGCGTGACCATTTATGGCAAGACCGGCACAGCCCAGACCTCCAACGGCGACCCGCACGCCTGGTTTGCCGGCTATACCGACGCCAACCGTTCAGACAAGCCGGATATCGCCATGGTGGTCTTTGCGGAAAACGCCGGCGAAGGTTCGGAAATTGCCGCCCCTATCTTCCGCCGCCTGGTGGAATTCTACTTCAACGGCCGGCTGGGCCCACTCTACCCGTGGGAATCCTCCTACTATGTGACCAAAACACCCAAGCCGGATGAGACTGAGACCCCGCAGCCATGATCCATGGATGATCTGGTTCGCGGTTGGGTGACCCGCTTTCAATCCGGCTTTTACACGGTTCTGACGGATGCCGGTCCGGTCACCTGCCACTTGCGCGGCCGCCTCAAACGGCGTACCGTGCAGGGCGATATCATTGCCATCGGTGACCGGGTCAAGATCAGCCTGCAGCCGGATGGCAAGGGTATGGTCGAGCAGATTGAGCCGTACAGCCGGGCCCTGGTGCGCCTGGACCCCACCCCGCGCGGCGATTATCGCCAGATTTTACTGTCCAACCCGGACCAGGTACTGCTGGTGTTTGCCTGCTCCCAGCCAGAACCCAACCGCCGTATGCTGGATCGCTTCCTGGTGATTTGCGAGAAATGCGAGATCCCGCCGGTAATTGTTTTGAATAAAATTGACCTGGTCGGGCTGGACGCCGCCCGCCAGCGCTTTGGTATCTACGAAAGGCTGGGTTATCACCTGCTGTTCACCTCCGTCAAGCAGGCCTTGGGCCTGGATGCCCTGCGCCAGGTCTTGCAGGATAAAATCAGCGGCCTGGCCGGGCCTTCCGGGGTGGGCAAATCCAGCCTGCTCAACGCCATCCAGCCCAAACTGGGGTTGGCCGTGCGGGAGGTCAGCCAATATAATGCGAAAGGCCGGCATACTACCGTGGTACGTGAGATGTTTCCACTCGATGAGGGTGGCTTTGTGGCAGATTTACCCGGATTGCGCTCACTGGCGCTCTGGGATACCGAGCCTGAGGAACTGGATGGTTACTTCCCCGAATTGAGAGAACGGGTGTCGGATTGCCAGTTCAACGATTGTACCCACCAGAACGAACCGGGTTGCGCCATCCGTCAAGCGGTGGCCGCCGGAGAGGTGGACGCCGAGCGTTATCAATCCTATCTGCGCCTGAGATTCGGTCGCGAGGATTAAATCACTTGGTTTGCCTCACACCAGATGGTCTTCACTGTTCGGTGTGCAGGGTTGGAGGGATGCATGCCACCTTTGTTTGCCTGGGAAAAAATTAACTTAATTCTGCGTTCCCCGCGCCAGCTTGCCAATGGGACGCCAGAAACATTCCAGACCTACTGGATGCGGTTGGATGGGGATCAAGGCTGGGGCGAAGCGGCCATTCCGGCCTATTACAAATCAGACACGGGCGCCATGTCAAGTTACTGGGATCGATTGCTGCGCACCAAACGCAAGCCACCGGAAACTCTGGAGGATGTGGATGCCTGGGTGGGCTCCGATGGGCCGGCTCCTGCCCGGGCGGCGATGGACTTGGCCTGCTGTGACCGCATTGCCCGAAAATCGGGCGTACCCCTCTACACCCTGCTGGGTCTGCCTCAACCGCAACCGCGTTCGACTTCCTTCACGCTTGAAAAGGATACACCCGAAGCAATGGCTCAAATGGCCAGCCAGCTTGCGAATTACCCGATCCTCAAGATCAAGATCGGTAATGAGGATGATCTGGCCTGTTTGAAAGCCATCCGAGCCGCCCGGCCGGATGCGTTGCTGCGGGTAGATGCCAATGCCAGTTGGAACCGCCAGAAGGCATTGGAATGGTTGGGACTGTTGGAAGGCCTTGGGCTGGAGCTGCTTGAACAACCCCTGGTCAAGGAAGACATCGGCGGGTTGGGCTGGTTGCAAAAACAGACTTCGATCCCGATTGTGGCGGATGAATCAACCAAGACTGAAGAAGAGGTAAAACGCCTGGCAGGTTCCGGTGTCTCTGGCATCAAGTTGAAACTGATGAAGCTGGGCGGTTTAATCCCCACCCTCAAACTCCTGCGACTGGCCCAGGAACTGGGTTTGCAGATCATGCTGGGTAGTGTCATGGAAACCTCAATCGGAGTGAGTGCCGTGGCCCACCTGGGTGGTGTTGCCAAATGGTTGGATTTGGATGCCCCGCTCTTGCTTGCCAACAACCCGTTTAAGGGCGTTGAATACGACGAACATGCCACCCTTAAGCTATCCGAATTGCCCGGGATTGGGTTAGTCCGTTGATAAGATAGCCCCCATAATCTTCAAGTGACGAAACCGATTGCACCGGCCGGGTTCTGAGGGGACCCCCACCGACTGGCGCAATCGGTTATTTTATGCAAGGTTGGTCAGGTTCAAACCATCTGCGCATTGCCCGGAATTTTTCAATCCACTCTCCCGGCGTAGAACTGGTAGACCAGCATCCGCGCTGCGATCATTCCGCTGATCGGATAGGTAAATTCCAGCCGGGTGGCGGTCTCCAGGGAAACCCGCTCAAACAGATGCATGGTTTCAAACAACGCCCGCCAGACATCTTCGCGGTCGTAGTGGGCAAAGGTGCCCCCGAGTTCCTTCACGGCCCGGGGCTCTGCCCAGTCCTCCAGGAAACGCCCGCGGAACCAGGTATCCCAGCCAGCCGCCCGCGCCTGCCAGACCAGCATGCTATGCAATAGGCCCTTCAGGTGACCGTCACAGCCGCCCTTGGCCCACCACAATTCCCCGCGCCGCAGGTGCTTGGCCACCCAGACTGCGTGATACCAGAAATCATTGACCAGGTTTAGGAACTCTTGCTCGTCTGGCAGGCGGGTGCTTGCTTTGGGAACCGGCAAGGAGGTGATGCTTTCCACGAACTGGTTCAATGCACCATCCAGGTCAAACAGGATCCGCGTCCCTCGTCCGATCAGGTTGGCCAGCTCCACGGCTTCGGCTGCTTTTGTTTCCACCCCGGCCTGTAAATAGCTGATTGCCTGCGGGTGGAGCGGAACGATATCCACATCCAACCCGCCCTCAAACATCACCCGGCGCTCCGGGCTGCCAGCCGGGTTGGTTTCAACAAAGGTTAACAGGAGGTTTCCCAGATTTTTCAACCACTCGGTGTCTGTCATCAGCGCATCCGGTTCGGTCGTCACCACCACCAGGTCGAGATCCGACCATTCATCTGCCGGTCGCTCGCGGCGTGCCTGCGAGCCAATCACCATCGCCGCCCGTACCTCCGGCTGGTTCTCCGCCCACTGACAAAAGCGCTGGATGATTTCTTCGTAACCGCGGGTTGTTGAATTCATTTGTTTCTCCTTACGGTGTTCTGAGAGTGTTGGCTGTATCCAACAAACAAATCCTATGAAATCTTTAGCGAAAAATAACGCGGAAGCACATACTCCGATAACCTGGAGTAGTAAAGCGAATACAAATCATTATAATGGAGGATAGAGGATATTGTGAGTAAGAAAAAACGCCGTCAAATGATCGATCTGGACGCAGAAAGCCGCAGCGGGGGTGCCCGCCTGCTGCCGAAGGATCCACCCGCGCCGGTGGCTTACTTTGGCGAACCGGGTCTGGATTTTGACGCGGCAGTGATGGAGCAGATCCGCAAAGCAGTCAGCCTGCCGGTGGCGCTCAAGGCAGCCGTCATGCCGGATGGACACCCCGGTTATGCGCTGCCGATTGGCGGGGTGATTGCCCTCGACGATGCGATCAGCCCGTCGTTTGTCGGCTACGACATCGCCTGCCGTATGACTCTCAGCCTGCTTGACCTGACTCCCTCTGAATTAATCCACAACCGCCAGCAGATCGCCAGTGACATGCTCGGCGTCTCCAGTTTCGGGCTGGGCTCGGGCTTTCGCGGCCGCGAGCGGCGCCAGCACCCGGTGATGGATGATCCTCTCTGGAAGGAAATCCCAGCTCTGCGGCCGCTGCACTCCCTGGCCTGGGAGCAGCTCGGTTCCTCTGGCGGCGGCAATCACTTCTTCGATTGCGTCATCGGCGAGGTGCTGGCCGAAGCCGAATGGATGCCGCTGTCAGTGGGGGCGCGCTTTGTGGCCATCATGACCCATTCCGGCTCGCGTGGGGTGGGCAATAAGCTGGCGCATATTTATCAGAAACTGGCTGCTGAGGAGACCCGCCGCATCGCCAGCGGCATCCCGGGCGGCTATGAATGGCTTTCGCTGCGTTCCGGGGCCGGGCAGGAGTACTGGCAGGTGATGCAACTCATGGGCCGTTATGCCCAGGCTAATCACCACCTGATCCATGACCATTTCGTGGAGCGGTCGGGATTGCGCCCGGTTGCCCGCTGGGAGAACCATCATAATTTTGCTTTTTTGGAGGGCGGCCTGGTGGTGCATCGCAAGGGCGCCACCCCGGCCGAGAAAGGCCGGGTGGGCATCATTCCCGGCTCCTCCGGTACTTCCAGCTACCTGGTGGAAGGCCTGGGCAACCCGGACGGTCTGAACTCCTCCAGCCACGGCGCCGGGCGGCTGCGCTCCCGTACGGCCTCGCGCGCCCAGTTTGACCCGGCGGCTTTTGAGAAGCACATGCGCCAGCGGGATATCCTGGCCATTGGGGTGGCGCCGGATGAGACCTACGCCGCCTACAAGGATATTGAACGTGTCATGCTATTGCAGGAGGGCGTGCTGGTGCGCACCATCGCCCGGCTGCAGCCGGCGATTGTGGTCATGGGCGCCCAGGCAGATGATGGGGATTAACAGGAAAAAGCGCTAAACAAGAACGGGCTGGTCAATCGACCAGCCCGTTGTGGTAACGGTAGGTATAAGTTGCTTCATCCGGGCAGGGATAAGCCCTACCCTTACGGAACTAATCGTAACCCAGCATCTCTTTTCGCCTGGCGGACCACTTGAGCGCATCCGAGATACACTCTTCGATGCTCATCTTGGCTTCCCAGCCCAGCAGGCGGCGGGCGGTATCGGCGTTGGCGAAGGCCCCGGCCACATCTCCCGGGCGCGGCGGCGCCAGGCGCTTCGGCAGCGGTTTGCCATAGACTTTCTCAAAGGCCGCCACCAGTTCAAACACGGTCACGCCCCGCCCGGTGCCCAGGTTAATCGCCAGGTAGTCATCGGCCGGGTTGCCAGCGCGCTCAAACACCTGGTCAAAATCGGTCACCCCCAGCACGTGCGCCTGGGCCAGGTCCCAGACGTGCAGGTAGTCGCGGATACCACTGCCATCCCGGGTCGGCCAATCCGTGCCGGTGATTTCAAACACGGGTTGCTTACCCACTACGGTGTCCACCATTTTGCCCACCACCAGCGATGGGAACTTAACGTGCAGCCCAGAACGCATCTGCGGATCGGCGCCGATCGGGTTGAAGTAGCGCAGGGCGATGCCGCGCATGTCGTAGGCTTTGCAGAAATCCCTTAGCACCATCTCCATCATGTACTTGGTGCGGGCGTACGGGCAGTCCGGCCGCATCGGGGAATTTTCGGTGACCATGAAACCCGGCACGGTGTCGTACAGCGAGGCCGATGAACTGAACAGCACCCGCTTGCAGCCCAGTCGGTTGAGGTTGTGGAACAGTTCGATCGACTTGCCCACGTTCTCGCGGTAGTACTCGTAGGGCTTGGCAGTCGATTCGGGCACGATAATCAGCGCCGCACAGTGTACCGTGGCGTAGATTTCCGGATGCTCCTGGAAGATGCGCTCCAGCAGGGCGGTATCGCCGATATCGCCGTGGTAAAAAATACGGTCTTTGGTGAAGGCTCTTTGCCCGGTGATCAGTGAATCCAGGATGATGGGAATATGCCCGGCGTCAATCAGCGCCGAGGCGATGGTGCTGCCAATGTAACCGGCTCCGCCGGTGATGAGAAATTTCATGGGATCCTCCAGAGATGACGGAATGCGGTAATGATACCCTAAAAAGAAAAATCCATGCAGCCGATGCTTATGTTTTATGTACTATGGTTGACGGCTCAGCCAGACCTGTTCACCATCGCTCACCAACCGGATCCAGCTCTGCTGGGCCAGCGCCAGCCAGGGAGTGCCCTGGGTTGTCTGGTTTTGACCTTCCGCCAGTTCGATCCCGGCGCCCAGCGGGCGCAACCCGTCTGGTTGCAGACTCTCCAAATAAGCCGGAGTTAGCAGAATATAATCCAGCCCGTCCGGCTTTTCCTGGAAATCGTCGATGCCGATGCCGCTGGAGAGCAGGGCATCAAAATTGCCGAAGCTCAGGCGCAGGGCAGCTTCGCTTTGGCTGGCGGCCGGGATGCTGAGCCTCACGCTCGCCCCCAGGTCAAAGACCATGCCGGTTTCTAGGGTTTCCCCGCCCAGGCCCAGCCGGTTGGCAATCTCCTTGCCGGAGCTCGATCTGGCGGCATCCTCCGGCCAATACACCCGGTCCGGTTGCCAGCGTTCCAGTACATCCGGCAGACCTTTAAGGGAATTGTTTTCAGCGCTGGTCAAAAAGACTCCAGCCAACCGGCGCTGGGTGGGCGGTAGCCAGGCTTCCAACGCCGCCCCCAGCTCGCGCCCGGAACTGCCGCCATTGATCAGTAGAAAATTTCCACCGGGTAGGCGAATCAGGACAGCCGGCCCGCCCGGGTTGGGAATGAGGGTGACAGTCAGTTTTTGATCCGGCCGGTCGGCGGCCAGCCGCCACAACTCGGACGCTGCCAACCCGAGGGTGAGCAAAATTACCACCGGCCGGACTTTCAGCTTCCATGCGCCCAGGCGTGGGTAGATGCTGGTGAAAAAAGCCAGCAGGGTGTAATAGGCGGCGGCAAAACCCCAACCGGTCTGAACGTACACCACCAGACCGGGGATGGCGCCGATGGCTTCCACCACCTTCAATGTGTAGGCCAGCAGTGGCCAGGCCAACCAGGCAAAGACCTGCCCAATCGCGGGAGCGATCCAGCCGCCGGCCAGTGCCAACCCGCCCAGTGCCATCGCCGCCGGTTGGGCGGGTAAAATCAACGGGTTGACCAGGGGAGCGCTGAGGGAAAGCTGGCCGAAGGTGATGGCCAGGATCGGCAGGGTGGTGATCTGCGCCGCCAGGGTAACAATCAGGTAATCCCCCAGCGGGCGGGCGAGTTTGCGCGCCAGTTCGCCCGGCAGAGCGGACTCCAATAGCCTGGTGAAACCTTTTTGCATCAGCTCGTTCAACCACAGGATACCCAGGGTGGCGCTGAAAGAGAGCTGGAAACCGGCATCCCACAGCACGGCCGGGTTGAAGGCGGTCATCACAGCCGCAGTCAGGCACAGTGCGTGGATTCCGGCCCTGCGCCGGCCGATTTGCTCCCCGGCCAGGCCCAGCCCGCCCATCAACGCTGCCCGCTAATTTGCGGAACAGGCCGAAGACCAGGCTGATGACGATGGCGATGTTGACCCCGGAAATGGCGGTTAGATGGGCAGTGCCGGTGGCTCGGAAAGCCTCCAAAGTTGCCTCTGGCAAGTCATCATCGATGCCGAGCAGGATGCCGGAGATCAAGGCCGCTTCTTTGGGCGGCAGCAGGCTCTTGAGGATCTCCAGGCCGCGCTCCCGCGTCCGGTAGAGCGCCATCAGCCAGCGGCTACCCGCCTCCCGTTCGACCACTTTGCTGAACGGAAAATACATCACCCCTCCGACACCTAGTCGCTGCAGGTAGGCTGTGTAGGAAGGGCTCCAGAAAGAAGGGAAGGCCTGCAGGTCACCCTCCAGTTGCAGGCGGTCGCCATATTGCACATCTTTACCAACCGGCAGGCGCACCATCAGCACGCCTTGCCAGGGCTCATCCACCTGCAACAGGATGGAGGTGTAACTTTCCCTGACCTGCGGTGGATGGCTGACCAGACCGCTCAGCTCCAGGCGTTCGCCGGTTTGGCTGGCCAGGTCGTTTTCACCCGGCGGAAGCTGGCTGAGGGCATAACGCAACCCGCCCAGGCAGAGCGCAGCCAACACAGCCGCCACCGCCACCCGGCTGAAGGCACGCCAGCGCAGGTAGTACCTCCAGGAGATCCCCAGCTTTTTCTCAAAAAAGGCTAGGACAATCAGCAGGAGCGCCAGGCCCAGCCAGACCGGCCAGGGCAGGCGGATCAGCGAGCCCAGTAAGATGCCGCCCGCAAAGGCAACGGAGAGCCAGAGCAGCGGCATAACCGGCCTAACCTCGCTTGAACTTTAACCCAGGAATGAACATCGGCACGCGCTGCTGGTAGGCTTGGTAATCCGCGCCGAACTGCTTGACCAGTTTGCGTTCCTCCAGCCGGGAGCCGATGAGGATGTACAGCGTGATGCCGAGGGCAGCGGCCAGCAGGTTGCTGCTCATCACGGGCGTCAGCCACAGAATCAGCAGGCTGAAGGTGTAAATCGGGTGGCGCATGAAGCGGTACATTCCGTCCACCCGCAGCACCTCCGGGAGGGCGGGCTGGTGTAGGCGCAAAAACTGCGCCATACCCAGGAACTCCAGCGAACCGGTGACGCGAAAGCTGAGCAACAGGCCCAATCCGGCCGCTACCTGCAGCGCCAGCGTCAGCAGCAGCCACGGCCACGGGATGCTCCATAATGGCCCATCTGGCAGGCGCCAGACCAGGAAGAGGACCGGCAGCAGGGCCAACCCGGAAACCAGGTTGAAGGCCAACCGGTAGTGACGGTAAGCGCTTGCCCCCAGCAGCTTTTCCGCCCGGGCTTTCAGACCCTCTGCCGCCAGGGTGGAGTGTAGCCCACCATAGACGCCAAATGCCAGAACGATGAGGAGAAACGAGGAGAAAATCATAGGTTGATTATATAGAAAAATTCGGCCTGTGGAAAACACAGGCCGAATTGATTTCATCAGGACAAATGGCTTAGGTTTTGCCGCGCATGCGCGGATCGAGCACATCCCGCATGGCATCGCCGACCAGGTTCCAACCCATTACGAACAGCACCAGGGTGATGCCGGGGAAGACCACGATGTACCAGTAATTCTGCAGGCTGGAAATCCAGTTGCGGGCAAAGCTCAGGATCTGGCCCCAGTCAGCGTAGCCAATTTCCGTGCCGATGCCGAGGAAGGACAGGGCCGCAAAGGACAGCACCACATCGCCGATCGCCAGGGAAGCCAGCACCAGGGTAGGGAAGATGGCGTTGGGCAGGATGTGGCGGAAGAGGATGCGACTATCCTTGACCCCGACCACCCGCGCCGCCAGGATGTAATCACGCTCCTTGACCGAGAGGATATCGCCGCGGATGATACGCGCATAGCCCATCCAACCAAAGATGATCAACGCCAGGATGGATGGCATCAAAGTCTTGCCGAGCATTGGCGTCAGCACTGCCGCTGCAATCAGGGCTGCCAGGATGAAGGGCAGGGTCATAAAAACATCCACAATCCGCATGATGATGTTATCCATCCACCCGCCGAAATACGCTGAGATTGAACCGATGATCACCCCCAGCAGGAAGGTTGCGATTACCACGATGAAACCGGTGCGGAAGGCGGTGCGGGTACCCCAGACCAGGCCGTAGAAGATATCATACTGGCCCTGGGCGGTGCCCATCAGGTGTACCCATTCTTCCTTACCGGTTAAGGTCTTATACCAGAAGGGCAGGTCCGGCACTTTCTTGGTCCACTCCGCTCCGGGTCCTCTCGGTTCAGAGCTGAAACCATCCCGCGGGATCTTATAGGGATCCTTGCCCACCGGTGGGGCGATCACCGGGGCAAAAATAGCCACCAGGATAAAGAAGCCAATCAAAATGAAGCCAATAATCGAGGCCGGGGTCTTGAGCAAGCCTCTCAGGATGCGATAGTTTTCCGGACCGAGAAAGCGTTCCAGGCGGCTGATCTTGCGCTCGGGCAGTGTTTCAGTCAGTTTTGTATTATCACCACTGGGTGTCAGGATGGCTGTCATACATTCTCCTTAGGACAAACGAACGCGAGGATCGATAATTCCGTACATCACATCCACCACCAGGTTGGCCACGATCAGGATCAAGCCGTTGAAAACAGCCAGCCCGAGCACAGTCACCACGTCCAGTTGGCTGGCCGCATCCGCCGCCGCCTTGCCAATGCCCGGGTAGTTGAACACGGTCTCGGTGATCACCACGCCGCCCAGCAAGCCCACCACCTGGAACCCGGCCAGGGTCGTAATCGGGATCATGGCGTTCGGCTTGGCATGTTTGTTAATCACATCTTTTTCTTTCAAGCCCTTGGCGCGGGCGGTGACCACGTATTCCATCCGCAGGGTCTCCAGCATCGAGGAGCGGGTCACGCGCACAAAGGTGGCCCAACTGATGTAGGAAAGGGTCAAAATTGGCAGGAACATGTGGCGCAGGGCATCCAAGAACACATCCAGCCGGCCGTTCAGCAGGGCATCAATCGTCAACAGCTTGGTATATTGGGTGAACTCGCCGGAGTAGATCAACGTGCTGACCCAGTCGCTCATCTTGCCGGGCGGGAACCATTGCAGGTTGGCGTAGAAGATCATCAACACCAGCAGGCCAAAGACGAAGACTGGAAAGGAGGTGCCAACGATGCTGAAGATGCGCGCTGCCTGGTCAACCCAGCCATTTTGGTGAACGGCCGCCTTCACCCCCAGCCAGATGCCCACCGAGAGCACCGGGAAGACCGCCCAGAGCGTTAAATCCAGCGTGTTGGGAAAACGGTTCTTGATGATTTCAATCACATCCTGGGAGGCGGTGCGGGAATAGCCAAAATCACCGTACAGGATGCCGCCCTTGCGCTCGCCGCTCCCAGGATCGATATGCCCAACCAGCCACTTGTAGTACTGCACGTACATTGGCTGATCCAGACCGTAGGTTTTGATAATACCCTGAATCTGTTTGTCGTTTCTTGGGAAATCCCGCACGTACAGGGCGGATCGCTCCACCGGTCCCAGGAATTGCAGCAGGCCAAAGATGATCACGGTCACGCCGAATAATAATACCGGGACGAGTAGAAGGCGACGGATAATATAGTTGAGCATGATTCACCTCAAGCAAGGTTTTTGTAATTCGGAATACCTTGAAACAATTTCAAAGTATTCAGCAGCACAAAAACAGAGCTGGCATGCGGGGACATTTGTCCCCGCATGCCGTCGGTTGATCGGAAATTACTCGATCAAGAAGTTGAACAGGATGATATCCTGTGACAGACCAGGCCGGCCGATGTACAGGGTCAGGGGTTGATCCAGACCGGTTTCGCCTTCGCCGCACGGGGTGAAGCGTTCGATTCCCAGCTTGGTAGAGTCGTAAGCGCAGACTTTGACGGCGGGCAGGTAGGTGTTGGTGGCGGGATCGTAGACGCGCATCTCACCGACCATGGCATCCATCTGTGGTCGTTGTTCGACAGGAACATCCATGCTGTCGATGTCACCAGCTTGCATCATGGCAAAGCGGGTACCGAATTCGGGGATGATCTTGATCGCGACGCGGTCCAGCTGGGCAGCTCCGCCCCAGTAACCGTCGAACTTGGTCAGGACGATTTCCTGGCCGGGGGTCCAGCGATCCAGCTTGAAGGCACCGGTACCATTGGCGATCGGGGTGAAGGGGTTTTCAGCAGAGACCATGCCGTAGGTATTCTGCCAGGTATCGCAGCTACCATCCCAACCACCGTTCGCAACCACCCATTCCATATCCATGATGGAGCCCCAGCCGTTGGCGATGGTCGCCAGGAACGGGCCCCAGGGCTGTGCCAGGGTCATGGTCACAGTGCCGGCAGCATTATCGGGAACGATGGCAGCTTTGACAGTTTCACAGGCAGCCACGAGGACTGCGGGATCATTGGCCATCAGGGCTTCGCGGTCATCCGCGGAAGCGCCTTCGTCGACCAGCAGGGTGATGTCATCCATGCCAACACCGAAGAAGGGTTCGGCCAGCAGCCACTGCGGGGAGGAATAACCGCCCTGCAGCAGGCCACGCCAGTAGGAATAAGCCACGTCCGAAGCGGTCAGGTCGCCGCCTTCGTGGAACTTGACACCCTGGCGGACATTGAAGGTCCAGACGAGACCGTCATCCGAGGTGGTCCAGGATTCGGCTAATTGCGGCACGAACTTGTCGGTGGCTTCGCCATCGTAGAACACCAGGGTTTCGTAGATGTTCTGGATAACTTCACCGCTGGAGGTATCATAGGATAGGGCCGGATCCAGGGTGTCCATGTCGCCAATGGTGGCATCGGTGTAGGAGGTTGGATCCTTGGCGGCATCCGTCTTGTACATGGTGCGGTAGTAGAGACCGGAGAAGATCGGGTTCATGATGCGGCCTTCCACCCAGCTCTGCTCGTAACCGTGTGAGGTGGCCAGCGTCGTAGGAAATCCAGGAATGGTGTCGTAGTACAGTTGATTGAACTGCTTGTAAACTTCGTGGCGGGCAGCCGGGTCGACCAGGCTGACGCCTTGATCCAACAGGGCTTTGAACTGGGCCTTCAGGTCAGCCGGCATGTTCTGGCGGGCGCCATAGGTGCCGGTGGTGTAGGGCTGATACCAGTTGTGGGCATCGTGAATATCTTCCAACCAGCCAGCGGTCATGATCGGGATCTTGTGGGCGCGCTGGGCGGCCAGATAGGATGGCCAGGGCAAGCCCAGGATTTCAACCACGAACTTCTCGTTGACTTCAGTCAGGTTGGCCTGCAGAATTTCGGCATAGAGCTGGCGGGTGGTGTTGCCGGTGTTGTAGAGCATCTGCACGCGGAAACCCATCTCCCAGACGTCGTCCGGATCTTCACCAGCCGCGACACCATCTTTATCGACATCGGCCAGTTGGAACTCTTCGGCGCATTTATCCAGGTCATAGCTGTAATAGGGGGCTTCCGGATCAAAACCGGGCATGCCCACCAGCGAGAGGACCTTGGACTGCACGGCTTCGCCTTTGTAAATATCGTTGATTACAATACCCATGTCAAAGCAGTAAGCAAAGGCTCGGCGGACATGCACGTCATCAAAGAAAGTAGCCGGGATGCCATTGCCATCCAGCTTGTTGGAACCCAGGTAGGGGTTGAGGACGACTTCTTCTACCGGAGCTTCTTCGGTGGGGGCTTCGGTTGGCTGTTCCACGGTGCCAGGAACATCGGTTGCAACGGGGGCGGTGGTCGGGGCGGTGGTGGGGGTGGTGCAGCTCGCCAGGACCATGCTGATGATGATCAACAGCCCAAAAATACTATAGATCTTACGCATTTTTTCTCCTCCATTTGAGAAATTTAGCTAGATTTTTTGATATTTGCTACGTTATTACTTAAGCTAAGTGTTTCGGTTGTAATCACCTCCTTTAATCAACAAATTACTAGATTTTATGACAGGCAGCAAAATGGTTTGGATGTATTTCGCGCCATTCTGGTTGTTTCTCGGCACAAATCGCCTCGGCAATCGGGCAACGGGTGCGGAAACGGCAGCCAGAAGGTGGGTTAACCGGGGAGGGTACATCGCCTTCCAGCACAGTGCGTTTGCGTTTCTCACTGAATACTGGGTCTGCTACAGGGATGGCAGACAGCAAAGCCTGGGTGTAGGGGTGAAGCGGCCGGGTATAGAGCTCATTGCGGTCAGCCAGCTCCACAATCACGCCCAGGTACATCACGGCCACCCGGTCGCTGATGTGGCGTACCATCGAAAGGTCGTGGGCGATGAACAAATAGGTCAGGTTGAATTCTTTTTGCAGGTCTTCCAGCAGGTTGACGACCTGGGCCTGGATGGATACATCCAGGGCGGAGATCGGTTCATCGCAAACGATAAAGGAAGGATTTAAGGCCAGGGCGCGGGCAACGCCGATGCGCTGCCGCTGACCGCCGGAAAATTCGTGCGGGTAGCGCCCGGAGAAATCCCGGCTCAAGCGCACCAGGTCCAGCAGTTCGTCCACCCGCTTGTCGATTTCCTTGCCGCTGGCCAGGCCAAAGGCCATCAACGGCTCGCCGACAATATCGCGCACCGTCATGCGCGGGTTCAGGCTGGCGTATGGATCCTGGAAGATCATCTGCATTTCGCGCCGCATCATCCGCATCGGTTCACGTTTGAGCTTGACCAGGTTTTTATCTTTGAAGTAAACATCCCCGGCGGTCGGTTTATACAGCTGCAGGATGGCCCGTCCGGTGGTGGATTTACCACAACCGGATTCCCCCACCAGGCCGAGGGTTTCACCTCGATATACATTAAAAGAAACACCATCCACCGCGTGTACCGCTCCAACCTGGCGCTTGATCACGCCCCGGTAGATCGGGAAATGCATTTTCAGATTTTCAACCCGGAGTAGGACTTCGTTGTTATTAATCATGATGACTTGCTCCCGGCCTTGGTATCAACCCAGCATGCCACCCGGTGGTCGGGTCCGACGGTTTCCAGTTGCGGAGTTTCCTGCCAACATTTTTCAGTTACCCACAAACAGCGCGGGGCAAACGGGCAGGATTGTGGTTTTTGATACAAGATAGGCGGCATCCCCTCAATCGAGAATAAGCGGGTACGTTCCAATGAATCCAGCTTGGGCAGGCTGCCCAGCAGGCCCAAAGTGTAAGGGTGTTTGGGATTGGCGTACAATTCTTTGACTTCTGATTCTTCGATGATCAGGCCGCCGTACATCACAAACACTCGATGGGCAATGCTGGCCACCACCCCCAGGTCGTGGGTGATCCAGATAATTGCCATGCCCAGCTCGCTGCGCAGGCGCTTGACCAACTCCACAATCTGGGCTTGAATCGTCACGTCCAGGGCGGTGGTGGGTTCATCTGCGATCAGGATTTGTGGGTTGCAGGAGAGCGCCATGGCAATCATCACGCGCTGGCGCATACCACCGGAGTATTGGTGGGGGTAATCTTTGAGCCGGTCCCCTGCATTGGGGATACCGACCAGGCTGAGTAATTCAATGGAGCGCTTGCGGGCTTGCTCTGCGGTCATATTGAGGTGCAGTTGCAGCGGCTCGGCTAGTTGCTTGCCAATCGTCATCACAGGGTTCAGCGAGGTCATTGGATCCTGGAAGACCATGGCGATCTGGGCGCCGCGCACCTGGCGAATCTCTTCCTCAGAGATTTTGAGCAAATCCTTGCCGTGAAAATTGGCCTCGCCGGCCACAATTTTCCCGGGAGGTGAAGCGATCAAACGCAGGCAGGAGAGCATGGTGACGCTTTTCCCGCAACCGCTTTCACCCACAACACCCAGGGTTTCTCCTTCATGGATTTCGAAAGAGACACCATTGACTGCATGTACTGTGCCTTCTGGAGTCTTAAACTGCGTCTCCAGGCCCTTGACGCTCAATAGTGCTTGATCAACCATTCGCTCGTCCTCGTAATTTCGGGGGATTATTAAACACAATCAAATGATGAGAAGATAACACATCGAATGAGTCTAACACAATTCTATAATAAAATAGCATCCTGGCGTTCCAAAATAAAATGAAAAGTGTAGAAAATCTTAGTTCAATATGACAAAAGGCGCAGGATTCCAAAAATCCATTTTATTGGATTCGTCCCATACCCACGGGGAGCGCAAGGGCTTGCTTGCGTCGTTTACATCAATAATGCCGGGAATGGTTGAAATACGTTTGCAATACACCGGCTGGTTGTAGATCACCGTGCAGCGTACCCACAAGCCGTTAAAGTTCACCAGGACATCAATCTGTCCCAAATCCCGGTCGTAGGCAATGACCGTCAGGTCGCGCTTGCGGTCCATCAAATCCGTCAGATCTTTCACAGCCGACAGACGTTTCTCCCGCGCAATCTTAGGTGCTACGTCCACGTCCTTGTTATCGTATGCGAAGTCGATCAGTTCGTTCAATACAACCACGGGGGTGCGGAAATGCGTGTTGAGCATGTAATCCATCGCACTGCCGGCCACGCCGAACGCAACCAGGGTTAAAAAAATCGGCGCTACCGAGCTGATGCCGGAAGAGGAGAGCAGGGCTCCTTTGACCAGGTTGATCTCCAGCAGTCCGCAGATCATGGAAGCCAGGCTCAGGATCAGGAAGCCGACCAACCAGTATTGAAATTGATTGTTAATGGAAGGATACTCCAGATAATTCTGCAGGGCCGGGTTGAAAAGTTTTAACAAGAAGGGAGTGCTGCTGATCTGCAGCCAGAGGGTCAGCCAGGAAAACAGGGCAGCCAATCCCAGCCAGAGCGCCAGCGCCAGCCAGTGGCTCTCGCTGCGGATGGTGATCCAACCTGCCAGCCCGCCCGCACTCAGGCTGAGGACCAGGCCTGGCAGGATTTTAATCCAGGGAAAACTACTATTGGCCCGGGCGAGGGAAATCGCATCGATCCCCCAGCAAAGAATCGTAAAAGCCAACCCCGCAACCAGCCCGTAAGCTAGCCCCAACATCCGTTGCTTGTTATAAAATTCCTGGTTCATGATAAAAAGCTTCAAAATTCAGAATGGCGCCTGGCTCCGAGAATAAAAAATGAAGGATGAAGTCGGGCAACGTTACTTGAAAAAGCAATTAAACGATCATACTCCAATTAAATATATAAATCAATACATGCAAAGCCCGGATTCCACGCTTACATGCTAAAATTAACGATAATGTAAGGTGGTAATGATCTGCAGGCGCCCGGGAATCAACCAAATTCGGGAAGCGAGAGGGATGCTCGCTGCCTGTTAGATTGTGGGATAATACGCAGTATAAAAACCAAAATACCAACCCTGAGCATTTTCTAAACCATCAGGAGCCCCGGTCAGCTCACCAAGGAGACCTCCCCATGCGTACAACCTTTTCCGTCATTCTGATCGCAATGATCTTCCTGTTGAGCGCCTGCCAGCAGAGCGGCACCATTCAGCCTCTGCCATCCCAGGTGGTGCCCAGCCCGGTGGTGACTGTGGTGACGCCGACCATCACGCCGGTGCCGCCGCGCTCCCTTTCCATTTGCCTGGGGCAGGAGCCCTCTTCATTATACATTTATGCAGCTTCCTCGCGCGCCATGTGGAGCGTACTGGAGGCGGTTTATGATGGACCGGTCGATAGCATTGACTACACCCCCCGGGCCGTCATCCTGGAGGGATTGCCCGTCTCCGCGGATGGCAGCGCCCGCCTGCAGCCGGTGGATGTGGATGCCGGCCAGGAAGTTGTGGATTCATACGGCTACCTGGCAGTCTTGGAAAAAGGGTTAAGTATCTTCCCCGCCGGCTGTCAAAGTTCCACCTGCGCCATCGCCTGGGACGGTCAATCTCCCCTGCAGATGGACCAGCAAATCCTGCGCTTTCGCTTGAAAGCCGGCATCCAGTGGTCGGACGGTGCTCCGCTCACGGCGGCCGACTCAGTATTTTCCTACCAGATTGCCGCGGACCCGGCCAGCCCGGTCAACCGCTGGCAGCTCGACCGCACCGCAAGTTATACCGCTGCCGATGAATTGACGGTGGAATGGGTGGGCATCCCCGGTTATCTACCATCCAGGTATGAGAGCCTCTTATTTACCCCATTGCCAAAGCATAGTCTGGGTACCCTTTCAGCTGAGACGATGTTGTTGAACAAAGAGGTCAACCGCCGCCCGCTGGGTTGGGGACCGTACATCATCGAAGACTGGGTGGCTGGTGATCATATCACCCTGCATAAAAATTCACGCTATTTTCGCTCGAGCGAGGGCTTGCCAGTCTTTGACAAGCTGGTCTTCCGCTTTTTGGGCGAGCAGACAGATAACAACCTGAACGCCCTGGTTAATGGTGAATGTGACGTGGTGGACCTGACCACCTTTGCCGATGAAGAAGTGGCCAAAGTTCTGCAAATGAACTATGAAGGCAGCCTGCAGGTGTATTTCACCCAGGGGCCGGAATGGGAACACCTGGATTTTGGAATTAAACCAGCCAGCTACGATGACGGCTACAGCGCCGCCACAGATCGCCCGGATTTCTTCGGCGATGTGCGCGTCCGCCAGGCGCTGGCTGCCTGCCTGGACCGGGAAGGCCTGATAGCCAAATACCTGTTCTCGCGTTCAACCATCCCGACCGGCATGTACCCCCCGGATTCCCCGTTTTATCCGGCTGAGTTGCAGGCGATCCAATTTGACCCGGCGGAAGGCGCCCGCCTGCTGGAGGATGTCGGCTGGCTGGATGCGGATGCGGACCCTGCCACCCCGCGCACAGCCCAGGGGGTGGCCAACGTGCCGGATGGCACCCCGTTCAGCATCATCTATCAGACCACCGATTCCCCCCTGCGCCAGAAGGCAGCCGCCTGGTTTGTCGATTCTCTCGGTCAGTGCGGTATCCAGGTCAGCGTACAGACCAGCAATTCAGCCGAGTTATTTGCTGCTGGTCCGGATGGAGCGATCTTTGGCCGCCAGTTTGACCTGGTGCAATTCACCTGGGTGGGTGGGACTCAGACTCCTTGCTACTTATATGAAACCATTCAAATCCCCTCCGCAGGCAACCTGTGGATTGGCGCCAATGTCTCCGGTTTCAGCCATGAAGAATTTAACGCCGCCTGCCGGGACCTGCGCGAAACCCGCCCGGAAGAGCTGGATTCCCTCAAAACCCGCAGCGCAGAGGTCAGCCGCCTGTTTGCCGAGCAACTGCCGGTCATCCCGTTGTATTACTCGATCAAACTGACCGCTGGCAGGCTGGATATGTGCGGAGTTCAGGTGGATGGCTCCGCCCGCAGCAACCTGTGGAACCTAGAGACCTACAATTACGGCAGTACCTGCACGCCTTAGGCTTTGCAGTCGGCCATCATCTACCGTTCGGATTTCCTGGAAATGTACTTTTTTTATGACAAAGTGTCACAGCATTCAATTTATGAATCTTCTCATCTTTGGCTTGACTTTCTATTAACCTAATGCTATAAATATTGAAACCCTCCTCAACCCCTTGGGGAGAGTAGGGTGGCGTTAAAATGCGGCGTGGATCAACGCTCGCTAAATATGATCGAGCAGCGTGAAATCCCGGATCGCAGGTTGTTGATTTTTCTACACATTCTTTATGGAGGAGAAATCGCTATGCAAAAGAAGTTGTTTTCCCTGATTAGCCTGATCTTGCTCGCCAGCATGATCCTGGCTGCCTGTGGCACTCCCACGACCGAAGTTCCGGTCGAAACACAGGCTCCTACCCAACCGCCGGCTGTTGCAACCGAAGCGCCGACCGCGGTTCCAACCGAAGTGCCCACCCCTGAACCCACTGCAATTCCTCGCACCACCCGCCATGGCGGTTGGTTTGATGAAGTTGTGATTTCAGTGGTCGATGCTGCCGCTGCGGTCACCCAGATCCAGGCTGGCGCCATCGATATTTACGCTGCCGGCGTTTCATCAGCCACCCTGCCCGAAATTGAAGCCGCCAATTTGCCCTATACTTCGGCAAATGGCCTGTATTATGAATTGACCTTCAACCCGGTTGGCCCAGTCTTCACCGACTCCACCGGCAAGGTCAACCCCTTCCACTTTGCCAAGGCGCGCGAAGCCATGAACTGGCTGATTGACCGCGATTACATCAACCGTGAAGTTTACAACGGTGGTGCGCTGCTCAAGTTCTTCCCGTTGGTCACCAACATGCCGGATTACACCAGCATTGCTCCGACCATCCGCCGCCTGGAAGCCGAATATGCCTACAATCCTGAGCGGGCCAAAGCCGCGATGGACGAGGTTATGCTCGGAATCGAAGGCGTCACCATTGAAGATAGCAAGTACATCTTCGGTGGCGAGCAGGTGACCATCATCTTGCTCATCCGGACTGACTCAGACAAGACCCGTGTCCCGATCGGCGATTATGTTGCCAATCAACTTGAAACCCTTGGCTTCGCCACCGATCGCCAGTACAAGACCTCCTCGGAAGCCTCCCCCATCTGGGTCGGCGGCAATCCTGCGGATGGCTTGTTCCACATTTACACCGGTGCCTGGTCTGCGACTGCCATCTCCCGCAACGAAGCCGATAACTTCCAGTTCTTCGACAGCCCGAATTCTGCCTACGGTTTCACCGCTCTCTGGCAGGCCAACAACATTGACGAAGAATACAAGCTGCTGGCAGATGACCTGGCCTATACCAACTTCAATACTCCCGAAGAGCGTATTGCAGCCCTTGAAAAAGCCGTGGAAATGTCCCTCAAGAATTCCATGCACGTCTGGTTGATCGACGGTAAATCATTCACACCCAGTAAAGCTGGTCTGACCGTGACCTATGACCTGGCTGCTGGTGTGGATGGCGCTCAGATCTGGCCATATACCCTGCGCCTGACCGATCAAGAAGGTGGTACGCTCAAGTGGGGTTCGCCCGACCTGTTCGTGGATCCCATCAACCCGATCGCCGGCTCCAACTGGGCCTTTGACCAGCCGATTGTGCGCGCCACCTACGACGAAGGTGCCATGTTTGATCCCTACACTGGCCTGGTCTGGCCGCTGCGCTTCGAATCAGCCGAAGTCACCGTTCTGGAAGGTCTGCCGGTTGGCAAGACTCATGACTGGGTGACCCTCAATTTTGCCCCCGAAATCAAGGTCCCCGAAGACACCATCGTTGACTGGGACGCCGTCAATCAACAATTCATCACCGCCGGCGAGAAATTCCCGGAGGGCATCACCGCCAAAGTCAAGAGTGTCGTGACCTATCCAGCCGCCCTGTGGACCGACGTCAAGAATCAAGACGGCAGCAACATGGACCTGGCTGATTTCCTGTACACCTGGATCATCGGCCTGGACATTGGCAAGGAAGGCTCAGCTATCTATGACGAATCCCAGGCGGGCAATATTGAAGCCGCCCTGGAAGCCTACAAGGGCTTCAAGATCATCTCCGAAGATCCGCTGGTCATCGAAACCTTCAGCGACAACTGGCAGATCGATGCCGAGATGAACATCACCACCATGTTCCCGGTCTACACCTATGGCTATGCCCCGTGGCACACCATGGCCGCCGCCTCCCTGGCGGATGCTGCTGGTGAAGTGGCCTTCTCATCTGACAAGGCCGATGCCAATTCCAGCGAGACCAAGACGGTTGAGTGGTTGAGCCTGGTGGGTGGCCCCAGCCTGGAAATCCTGACCAAGTACCTGGATCAGGCTATCGCTGACAAGTACGTCCCCTATCCGAATGTCCTATCCGCCTACATCACCCCGGATGAGGCAGTTGCCCGCTATCAGGCCGCCAAGGACTTCTATGCCAAGTACGGTCACTACATGATCGGCAATGGCCCCTACATCCTGAGTGAAGTCTTCCTGACCGAAAAGGTCGCCACCCTGGTCAATAACCCGGATTATGTGGACCTTTCTGATGTCTGGGCTCGCTTCAGCACCCCCAAGATTGCTGAACTCGAGGTCGAAGGCGAAGGCAGTGTGGTGGTCGGCAGCGAGTTTACCTTCGATGTCTTTGTGACCTTTGATGGTGAAGCCTACCCGGCTGCGGATGTCAAGCAAGTTATTGGTTTGCTCTACGACGCCACCGGTCAGATCGTCAAGGTCCTGGATGGCGAACTGGTCGAAGATGGACACTACGTCATCACCGTTCCCGCTGATCTCTCGGCGACCATGGAAGCCGGCGCCAGCAAGTTGGAAGCTGTCGTGGTTCCCTATGTCGTGGCCATTCCGACCTTCGTTGGTTTTGAATTCGTGACGGTCAAGTAATTCGTCCGCTCGTAAAGCCAATGTAAGATAAGTATAGACAGGAGGGGCAAGGAGTTTGTCACCTTGCCCCTCCTCATCTCAATGAGGAGGTAGGCTCTTATGGGATCGGTCGCTGACAGTACAACCCCTGCGGTAGAGAAAAAGAAATCCGGGGCTACCAGTACCCTGTCCAGGGTGCTGAAGTATTCCGGTGTCAGGCTGTTATCTCTTTTTGTCACCGTTGTTATTGGTATTTACCTGACCATCTTGATCGCAAACATGGGCGGCTATGTCGATAAAATGATGATTTCTGAAATCCAGGAATCCGTCACCATGCAGATTTTCATGAATCCACAATACGACAAACTGGATCCGCAAACGAAAAATACGCTGACACAAGAGCGGATCCAAAACGAGATTGAACGGCTGGATCTGGATCAGCCGCTGGCGATCCGCACCTTCCGCTTCCTCAAAAATGCCCTGACTTTGGACCTGGGGCGCGCCATGCGCATGAGCAGCGACCAGGGTTCCCGTAACGTTCAGCAGATCATCCTGGAACGCATCCCGTACACCCTTTTGTTGATGGGCACGGCCAACCTGATCCTCTTTTTCAGCACCCTCTTTCTGGCGCTGGCGCTTTCCCGCAAATACGGAAGTTTCTGGGATAAGTTTGTCATTACCCTCTCACCGACTTCCTCCGTACCGCCCTGGTTTTATGGTATTTTCTTAATCCTGATTTTTGCAGCGGTCCTGGGGATCCTGCCCTTTGGGGGCGTGATTGACGCCCCGGTTCCCAAGGACATGGTGGGACGCATTCTGAGCGTCCTCAAACACCTGATCTTACCGGCCAGTTCTCTCATCTTTGCTTCGTTTTTCTTGAGCATTTATAACTGGCGCACCTTTTTCCTGATCTATTCCAGTGAAGATTACGTGGAGACAGCCAAAGCCAAGGGACTGCCCGCCCGCGATATTGAACGGCGTTACATCCTGCGCCCGACCCTGCCGACCATCATCACTTCTTTTGCCTTGATGTTGATTGGCATGTGGACCGGCGCCATCATCACCGAAACGGTTTTTCTGTGGCCTGGCCTGGGACGCATCACCTACAAAGCCATCGGTTTATATGATACGCCAGTGATTGTCGGCACGACCATCCTGTATGCGTATTTGCTGGCAATTACGGTCTTCCTGCTGGACTTTGTCTACGCCCTGGTCGACCCACGCGTCAAAATTGGCGGCAGTGGAGGTGGAAAATGAAAAATTTCCTCAATACCCTTCGGGAAATTGCCAAATACCCAACCGCCATCTTCGGCACCATCGTTGTTTTGGCACTGGTGGTAGCTGCCATCATCGTAATCATCAAAATCCCATACCAGGTTGCTATCGACACCTGGCGCGGCGGTGAAGCGATTGTTTATAAAAATCCCCGCAATGTTCCCCCGATTTGGTACAACTGGTTCCGCAAGGATAAACTGGTTGAGTCATTTGACATGGTCGAAGGCGACGAGGGCGTTACCTTGGTCGAAGAAGTCACAGAAGGTGGCACGCAAATAAAAACCTTCACCTTTGAATTCGACTATCAGTACACCTCCTTCCCACAGGACATGATGCTGTATTTTACTTCGGAGTACCAGCAGAAGCAGCCGTTTGTCTCCATTAAACTCTTCACTCCGGACGAGCGCGAAATCAAAATGGCTAATTTTGCCATCGGTAAAACCCAAACCTATGCCTTCCTCCAGGACCAAAAGTTGCAGAAGAAGTTGAACAACGTGGTTCCCAATATCGGCTTGTTCCTGGATCCGGAAGCTGAATCGGAAATCCAGACACCCATAAAGGGAACTTACCGGCTGCAGATTGAGGCCATCGTCTTTGAGCCGGACTCCGTGGTTCACCCTGAGTTTGTGCTGCACGGCCAGGTCTTTGGCTGGGCCGGCACGGACCACCTGCGCCGCGATCTGAGCCTTTCGTTGCTGTGGGGCATCCCGATCGCCCTCTCGTTTGGCCTGCTGGCTGCCCTGGGCACCTCCCTACTCACGATGACCATTGCCGCCTTTGGCACGTGGTTTGGTGGTTTTTGGGATGCGCTCATCCAGCGCATTACCGAAGTCAACCTGGTGCTGCCGTTCCTTTCCATCCTGATCATGGTGGGCACCTTTTATTCCCGTTCGATCTGGACGATCCTGGGGGTTACCATCCTGCTTTCCATCTTCACCGGTGGCATCAAGACCTACCGCGCCATGTTCATGCAGGTCAAGGAATCCACCTACATCGAAGCTGCCAGGGCCTATGGCGCCCGGGATGGACGGATCATCTTCAGATACCTCATCCCCCGCATGATCCCGCTCCTGCTGCCGGGTTTGATCTCCTCGGTTCCAGCCTTCGTTTTCCTGGAAGCTTCGCTGGCTTTGCTTGGGATCGGTGATCCGGTCTTGCCCACCTGGGGTAAGATGATCAACGATGCCTATGGTAATTCAGCCCTTTACCGCGGTTGGTATTACTGGATTTTGGAACCAGCCGTTCTGCTGATGATCACCGGTTTGGGTTTTGCAAGCCTTGGTTTTGCACTCGACCGCATTTTCAATCCACGTTTGCGAGGGGTGTAACCATCATGACCGAACAAACTGTATTGCGAGTAGAGCATCTTAAATTGTATTTCAAAGCTTCCAGGGGTGTTGTCCAGGCTGTGGACGACGTCGACCTGACCCTCAACACCAATGAAGCGATTGTCATTATCGGTGAGTCGGGTTGTGGGAAATCTTCCATGGCAAAAGCCCTCTTGCGCCTGCTGCCCCGCAACGTCGACACCTATTCGGGAAAAGTGTACCTGAACGATGTGGAAATGATGGGCATGGATGATGAGCAATACCGCAAGGAGATTCGCTGGGTGCGCATGTCCATGGTGCCCCAGGCGGCGATGAACTCGCTCAATCCGGTGCTCAAGGTGGGCGAACAGGTGGCAGAACCGATGATGGTTCACCACGGCGTCAGCAAAGACGCCGCGTTGGAGCAGGCCAGGACCATGTTCCAGCGGGTGGGTGTGCCGGTGGACTTTGCCGATCGCTACGCTTTCGAGCTTTCCGGCGGCATGCGCCAGCGGGTGGCAATTGCCATGGCCCTGGTCACCATGCCGGACCTGGTCATCCTGGATGAACCCACCTCAGCCCTGGATGTGCTGACCCAGGCCAACATCATGAACCTGCTCAAGCGCATCAAGAAGGAGATCTCCACCAGCTTCATCCTGATCACGCATGATATCGCCACCTCCAGCGAGTTGGCGGACCGCGTGGCAGTCATGTATGCCGGCCAGATCGTCGAGGTGAGCGATTCATATCGTTTCTTCTCTGCCCCGCTTCATCCCTATTCGGCCAAGTTGATGGCATCCGTGCCCAAGCTGCGCAGCAAGGTAGAACCGGATTTCATTACCGGGCAGCCACCCAGCTTGATCAACCCCCCCACCGGTTGCCGGTTTGCCGCCCGCTGTCCCAAGCGCTTTGATAAGTGCAGTGAAGAGCCGCCCGTTGTCAACAAAGAAGGCCGCCTGGTGAAGTGCTGGCTTTATACATGAGGCAAGGAGAACAATCCATGGTTGAAGATCCAAAAGTTAGGACAGAAACCCAGACTTCCCAAGATATGCTGCTTTCCATTCAAGATTTACATGTCTGGTTTGAATTGCGCCGGTTTGGCTTCGGCCGCGCCGGTTTTGTGCGGGCTGTGGATGGCGTTAGTTTTGACCTGAATCAGGGCGAGTCAGTTGCTGTGGTGGGTGAAAGTGGTTGTGGCAAATCCAGCCTGATGAAAACCATCCTGGGGATCAATACCCCCACCAAGGGCGATATTGTCTATAAGGGTAGCAAGATGAGCGAGTACTCGCGCGGCGAATTGCGGGCTTACCGCTCCCAGGTTGGTTATGTCCAACAGGATCCATACGGTGCGCTGCCGCCCTTTATGAATATTCAGACGATCCTCGAGGAGCCGTTGATCATTAATGGCGTCAAGAGCAAAACCGAGCGCCTGGAGCGCATCCACAAGGCATTGGAAGAAGTTAAAATGACCCCGGTGGATGAGTTCCTGCCCAAGTTCCCGCACATGATCAGCGGCGGGCAGCAGCAGCGGGTGGTCATTGCGCGGGCCATGATTAACAACCCCAAGTTGCTGGTGGCGGATGAACCCGTTTCCATGCTGGATGCCTCGGTGCGCGTCGAAATCCTCAAACTGCTGCGTGGTTTGCAAGAGCAACACAACCTGGCTGTAATTTACATCACGCATGATCTTTCCACCGTCCGTTATTTCTCCGAGCGCATTTTTGTGATGTATGCTGGAGAAGTTGTTGAAAAAGCGCCTGTGGATGAACTCCTGGCCAACCCCCGCCATCCCTATACCCTGGCGCTGCTGGCTGCCACCTCCGACCCGGACCCCAAGAATGTCAACGAGTTCCAGGAGGTCCCGCCCGGTGAGCCGCCCAGCCTGGTTAAACCTCCGCCTGGCTGCCGCTTCCACCCACGCTGCCCGCACATGATCGAAGGCCTGTGCAACGTGGAACGGCCGAAAGAGTTCGAGATTACACCGGGGCACAAAGTCTCTTGTTGGTTATTCAAAGATGAACCGATTCACGCCTAAGAAGATGATGGTGGTTGGCGCGGGGTTGATGCTTTTGGGCGTCATCCTGCCGTGGCTGATGGTTCTAAAGGTCGTCGAATCGACGTTCTTCTTGAACTTTTTCTCTCATGCCTGTTCAGTGCTCGGCATCTTCCTCGGATTTTACGGCCTGTTCACGTACATCCGCGTCGAACGCAAGTAAAAACAAGATCCCCCGCTCCAACTGAGCGGGGTTTTTTTATGATGGGGGAGCATGATCTCGTCAGGGCCAGGCAGCCGGTAATTATCGTCTCTACAGTAGATTTTCTCCGTTTTGGTCTTGCTGTAAAGGTTAGAAACTCCACCGATCTTGGCAACAGCCTGCATCTCCCCTTTCATTTTCTGCTATAATGTGCAAACCATCGCAAGATTCTGCGCCTGCTTTTCCTCTATCCTTCCCTGGAGCTGTACGGCATGACCAAAAAGACGGATCAACCCTTACTGGAAGTGCGAAATCTGAAGACCTACTTCTACACCGAAGATGGCGTCGTCAAAGCCGTGGACGGGGTGGATTTCGAAGTCTATCCCGGCGAGGTGCTCGGCCTGGTGGGGGAATCCGGCTGCGGCAAGAGCGTTTCTTCCTTTTCCATTATGCGCCTGGTCGGTCCTCCCGGTAAGATCGTGGACGGCGAAATCATCTTCGAGGGTAATGATTTGCTCAAGCTCTCGGTGGCCGAGATGACCAAGATCCGCGGCGACCGCATTTCGATGATCTTCCAACAGCCCCAATCCAGCCTAAATCCGGTTTTCCGCGCCGGCGAACAGGTGGGTGAAGTTTTTGAGATTCACGAGAAAATGAAGTTTGATGCCGCCTGGGAGCAGGCGGTGGAATTGCTGAAACTGGTCGGCATTCCGGATGCGGTTGGCAAGGCTAAGTCCTACCCGCATGAAATGTCCGGCGGGCAGGCCCAGCGGGTCATGATTGCCATGGCTTTGGCCCTCAAGCCCAAACTGCTGATTGCCGATGAACCGACTACCGCCCTGGATGTCACCATCCAGGCCCAGATTTTGGACCTGATCCGCGACCTGCGCGAGAAGATGGGCACCTCGGTCATTCTGATCACCCACGACCTGGGCGTGATTGCCGAGATGGCCGACCGGGTGGCGGTCATGTACGCCGGTCAGATCGTGGAGCAAACCAACGTCGATGACCTGTTTGAAAAGCCCTTGCATCCCTACACCCAGGGCCTGATCGCTTCGATCCCGGTGTTGGGTAAGGTGATGGATAAGCTGGATGTTATCCCGGGCAACGTGCCCAATTTGGTCAATCTGCCGCCGGGCTGCCGTTTTGCCCCGCGCTGCCGGGCGCGTGAGCAATATGGCCTGCAAATTTGCACCAGCCAGGTGCCCGATCTGGTGGAGGCGCGCCCGCAACACCAGGTGCGCTGCTGGCTGTACCAGGACCTGGGCGATCACCAGGCTCCACTCAAACCCTGATCCCTGACGAAAGAGGCAGATTATATGGCACTGGTTCAACCCTCAACGAATGGATCTGAAACGCTCATCCGGGTGGAAGGATTGCGTAAATATTTTCCTGTACGCGCCGGTGTTCTACAGCGCGTACAGGGTTGGGTGCAGGCGGTGGACAACGTCAGCTTCAGCATCCGCAGGGGCGAGACCCTGGGCATGGTCGGCGAATCCGGCTGCGGCAAGACCACGATTGGCCGCACCATGCTGCGCCTGACCGAACCGACCGCTGGCTCCGTCTATTTCAACGATGTGGATGTCTTCAGCCTGAAGGGGCGTGACCTGAAAGCCATGCGCCGTAATATGCAGATCATCTTCCAGGATCCGTACGCTTCGCTCGATCCGCGCATGCCGATCGGCGAATCGGTCATGGAAGGCTTGCGCATTCACAAGATTGGCGACCCCAAGCTACGCTACCAGGTCACAATCGAGATGCTGCAAAAGGTCGGGCTGGAGGATTACCACGCCCGCCGTTACCCGCACGAGTTCTCCGGCGGCCAACGCCAGCGGATCGGTATTGCCCGGGCCCTGGCCCTCTCCCCCAGTTTTATCGTCTGCGACGAGCCGGTTTCGGCGCTGGATGTCTCAATCCAGTCGCAGGTGCTCAACATCCTCAAGGATTTGCAAAACGAACTCGGCCTGACCTACCTCTTCATCGCCCACAACCTGAGCGTGGTCGAGCACATCTCCGACCGGGTGGCGGTGATGTACCTGGGTAAGATGGTCGAGCTGACCACCCGCGAGGAATTGTTCCGCAACCCGCTGCATCCCTACACCCAGGCGCTGATGTCGGCCATTCCGATCCCCGACCCGAAGATCCGCCGCGAGCGCATCATCCTCAAGGGCGACGTGCCCAGCCCGCTGCGCCCACCCACCGGCTGCCGCTTCCATCCGCGCTGCCCGGTGGCCATGGATCACTGCAAGGTGCAGGAACCGCCCTTCAAGGAAGTCTCCCCGGAGCATTCGGTGGCCTGCTGGCGGGTGGCGTAACCTGCAATTATCTTCCCCGGCCTGTATTCCTCCCCTGCTTTCAAAACCGTAAAGCAACTAATCCCCGGTTTTACGCTATACTTTAATTTATGAAACACGTCCTGATTGTTGATGATGCGTTGGAATTTGGCCGCCTGTTGCAGACCGCCCTGGCCGTGCTGGGCCATGGCATGGCGGTGGCTGTCGTCCCCTCGGCCGAGGAAGCCCTGCTCGAGTCTGGGCGTTACCCGGTCGACCTGCTGGTGACGGATTACCGCCTGCCCGGCATGACGGGTTTTGAACTGTCGCGCAAGATTCGCGTCCAGCAGCCCAAGATCAAGGTCATGGTGGTGACCGGTATGACCGATGCCCGCCTGTCCCAGCAGGCCCTGGATGCTGGAGCGGATCTCTTTTTGCGTAAGCCGCTCGAGATCCCGCAGTTCCTGGATGCCGTGACGCGCTTGCTGGGCGTGGAAATCACCCGCCCGCAAGCTACGGTTCAGCAAGCTGTTTCCATGACCCAGGCAAGTGCACCGATGCGCCTGGAAGACTTGCTGGCGGATGTGCGCGGCCGGTTGGGGGCGCTGGCCGCCCTGGCCTTGAACGCCCATGGTCAGGTGGTGGTGCGTTCCGGCGACCTGCCGGCCGTTCTGGAGCGCCCGGAGTGGCGCGAGCTGGCACTAGGCGCGCTAGCATCGACTGGCATTCTTTCCCGCCGGCTGAACCCGGCCGGTGGTGCAGCGGTTCATCTGTTGCGTTGCGGTGAATTTGACCTGGCCCTGATGCCCTACGGTGAAAACGTGCTGGCGCTCGTCCTGCGTGCCGGACCCTCTGCCCTGCGCCTGGCGTTATCGGTGGAAGAGTTATTGCAACTACCGGTTGAAACAACAATCCGGGCCGTGCTGAAAGCTCCACCGCAGCCGGATGCGACGAATCTGGCTCCCACCCAACCGGTCGTTGCCCCACTGCCAGAGCCGGACCTCGAACAATTCACGGCAGCCCTGCAGCATCCAAGGCCAGCGGCTACCAACCTGGACCCGGATGCCTTCTGGGAGGATGCCGCCCGCTCTACCAGCAGTTCGGTCGACCGGCCTGGTGCCATCAGCTTTGAAGAAGCCAGCCAGATGGGTCTGACGCCAAAAGAAGAATAAATGTTTTGGGGCTGAAGTATCAGTTCTTCAAAAAAGTTAAATAATTACACTTAAATATTGGTAGTAGATAATATCCACTAGCTATAATAAGTATGCGTTCCATTTGGAATATGGGCTCCGCCCAGAGGGATTGGTGAATTATGTTTATGGAAATGACGCGTACAATATTTGGATGGATAATTACTGCCCTTTATATCTTCAGTAATTTCACTATCCCTGCTTCTGCACTTACAAAAGCGGTAAATGAAGCCATTCTGTTAGATGTTCCATTTATTTCGCAAACAGCGTTGAAAGGTATATTGGATACAAACGGACGACCGTATACTCTGGGAAATTCAGATACATTGCTCTGGAGTTATGGTTGTGGAGTTTCGTCCATTGCGATGATTTATGGATATTATGGATTGCAGACATCCTTGGTGGATATGAATGTCGCCCTTAAACAAGAGGGTGGCTTTTATAAGGATTTTCTATCCTGGATTATTTATGAAAAATCATCGAAAACATATATTAATAATCCTGGAATTACAAATCCCGGATTACCTTGGATAAAGAATTTTCAATTAGTGTTCACGAATAAACCCGAAACATATAAAGAAAAAATTGATGCCGAGCTTTCCGAAAAGCATCCTGTGATGGTTTTCTTGGGGGGAAAACACTTTGTTGTGCTTGTAGGAAAAGATGAGAAAGGAAATTACCTAATAAATGATCCCTGGAAAAGTGGGGCAACAGAAGGAAAAGGCATCCTTATTACAAAGAATGTCACCGGGATGGGATTTAAGAATATAACCGAAATCATATTCTTCTCTCCGGAAGATTATTCACCTACCAATGGGATCCCGGTTACAGGGAAAATTGCTAAAAAATATATTTCGCTGGGAGGAAGCCGGGGCGTATTGGGCAATCCTGTGCCAATGGATAATTTAGCCAACCTGCTGGATGGTTTATATCCATGGCAAAAATTTGAACACGGGATCATCATTCAGATTGAAGAAAGAACGGCAGCAATTTACGGAGAATTGTGGGAGAGTTTATCTTCCCTAAACAATCCTCTTTATTTTGGTTTGCCCCTGGGGGATGTTTATAGTTATCCAACTTCAGCTGGTGCCCGTTGGGAAGTCGATTTTGAGAATGCTTCCATGGTTTGGGTGGAGTCTTCGGGAGATGAAGAAATAGAAATTTATTACTCGAACGATTCTTACCTTCAGGAATTCTTCGATGGGGATAATTTTAATGTTTCTCTGGTTCATTATCGATATGTACCAAACATCCTGATAGATATTGAATCTGGACGGCCTGGAGCATGGATCAGTCAGGAAAATTATGCTGTGCGCTGGACAGGAACTTTTACAACTGGCGGATTAATTGCTTGGTGGTACACTTTTAAAGTGCCAACTACCGGCCATTTAACGGTGTGGGTAGATGGAGAGAAAAAATACGATCTGCAGGATGGTGGAAATGAGGGGAAATTTACCACCTACCTAAAAAAGGGAGAACACACCCTGACTGTGGAATATATCAAGACTTCTCTAGTGGCAAAAGCAAAGGTAAGCTGGCACACATGGCCCGATATTTCCAACCCGTTTATAGCCCATGCTGCGGAAGGAGACGTGGTTCAAGGCTCAATCGATTCCAGACCAGCATCGGTAACAGATTATTTGTCAACCATCCCGACACCAGAACCCATCTTCACTCCTACTGCGGTTTTGGGAAATCCTGATCAACCCGTGCGCGATTTTTTTGATGGGTTGAACAATTTGGATGCTGTAAAAGCGTCCGGGGCAATTGTCTCTGCTTCGAGGATATGGGTTCAGCCCGTGCTTGAAGAAGTTCTTTCGGCACTACAGGCCAGCCATTCATCCGTAAAATTCATCATTCAAGAAACCTCTCATCAGATGATTGATGAGACCAATGCTGTTGTGGAAGTATCTGGTTTAGTGGATGTGAACCTCAACGATGGGGCAACCCATACCTCCAGAGAAATCACATTTCAGATGCCGGTGCTACAGGTGGAAGGAGCCTGGTATATCCGTTTAAACATTGACAAGTTAATGGAGATTCTTAAGGAGCTTCAATATTATCTGACATAGGGCCAAATCATCATTTTTACCATCCCACTTCTTTTTTATGATACAATTCATCCTCGAACGAATTGGGGCGTAGTGCAATGGCAGCACACCAGCCTTTGGAGCTGTGGATCTTGGTTCGAGCCCAGGCGCCCCAGCCTGACCCACCGACGGGCCTTGTAGAACAAGGCTCGTTTTTCTTTAACTTAAGAGTATAATTTTATTAAGCTTCACGAGAGGTGTCCCATGAAAATAACCCCTGTGATTTTAGCCGCCGGGCAAGGCACGCGCATGCGCTCCAGCCTGCCCAAAGTTCTGCACCCGCTGGCGGGTCTGCCCCTGGTGCACTATTCCCTGCGGGCTGCCACGGCTGCCGGGCTGGAAAAGCCGGTGGTCATCATCGGCCACAATGCTGAGAAGGTGCGCCAGGCCGTAGGCGATCGGGCAGCCTTTGCCCTGCAGGAGCAGCAGCTTGGCACCGGTCACGCCGTGCGCATGGCCGAGCCGTTGCTGCGCGGCGGGACGGACTATGTGCTGGTCATTAGCGCGGATATGCCGCTTTTCCGCCCGCAGACCCTGTTCCAACTTGTCGAAATCGGCCAGGCTAACCCGGGGCCGGTCACTTTGCTAACCGTGGTGCAGGACGATTCGCATGGCTTCGGCCGCATCCTGCGCAATCCTGAAGGCAAGGTCCAGGCCATCATTGAGGAGACTCAAGCCACCCCGCAGCAACTGGCGATTAAAGAGGTCAACGTTGGCGCCTACTGCTTCCAGGCTGATTGGCTGTGGGACGCCCTGGCCCGCATCCCGCTTTCGCCAAAGGGCGAGTTTTATCTGACGGATACCGTCGGGCTGGCGGTGGCGGATGGCTTGAACGTGGAAGCGATCGTATTGACGGATGCCGAAGAAGCCATCGGCATCAACACCCGCGTCCACCTGGCCGAGGCTGAAACCATCCTGCGCCGGCGAATTTTGACCCAGCATATGTTGAATGGCGTCACCATTGTCGACCCGCTCTCCACCTACATCGAGGTGGATGTGCAGATTGGCCAGGACACTGTCATTTATCCCAACACCCACCTGCGCGGCAGGACGGTCATCGGCGAGGATTGCCGCATCGGCCCGAACACCATCATTGAATCCAGCCGCATTGGTGACCTGTGTACTATCCTGGCGGCGGTGCTGGAGGAGGCCGTGGTTGACCACGAAGTCGAGATCGGCCCGTTTGCTCACCTGCGCAAGGGCGCCCACCTGGGGGATGGCGTCCACATGGGTAACTTTGGTGAGATTAAGAATAGCTACCTGGCGCCGGGCGTCAAGATGGGACATTTCTCCTATATCGGCGATGCCAGCATCGGCGAGGAGACCAACATCGGTGCCGGCACCATCACCTGCAACTTTGACGGCAAGCGCAAGCATCGCACCGAAATCGGAGCCAACGTCTTCATCGGCTCGGATACCATGTTGGTGGCGCCACTTAAGATTGGCGAGGGAGCCCGTACCGGGGCTGGCAGTGTTGTCACCCGGGACGTGGAACCTTTCACAATTGTGGTCGGGGTGCCGGCGCACTTCTTGAAGAGATGGGAGCCGCGTGACTAATACGGTTTTCTGGATTGCTCTGCCTATCCTGATCCTGCTGGACTTGCTGATGACGCTAGTGCGCGCCAGCCTGGTCAATGCACGCCTGCCGTACCTGGCCAACCTGCGGGAAAGACACCCGGCAGGGGCGGGTTGGGCGCTTAAATTATTGGAAACTCCCCGTAGCCGGGCGTCCCTGCGCCTGATCGTGGCCTTGATGCACTTCCTGCTGGCTGGCGTGCTGTTCTGGTTCCTGCTACGCTCGAATGCCAATGGCCTGGCTTTTGGACAGGCGCTGGCAATTGCCGCCAGCCTGGCTTATCTGACCATCCTGCTGGAATTTGCCATGGAGGGTTTGATTCTGCGCGACCTGGAGGAGTGGACGATTCGCCTTGCGCCGATTGCCCGTTTCCTCGATTGGATCCTGGTACCCTTCACCTGGCTGCTGTTGATTTTATGGGGCTCGGTTGGCTCGCTCCAAGGCCGTAAAGCTAATGAGATTGAAGATGAGCTGCGCAATTGGGTCGAAGTCGGTCAGCCGGAAGGCAGCCTGGAAAAAGACGAACGGCGCATGATCTACTCGATCTTCCAGTTCAGCGAGACAATCTGCCGGGAGATCATGATACCGCGCATCGACGTGGTGGCGCTGGATGTATCCACCTCGATTGCCGAAGCGATTGATGTGGTGATCCGCACCGGCCATTCCCGCTTGCCGGTTTACGAAGATTCGATCGATAATATCCTCGGCCTGCTGTATGCCAAAGACCTGTTCAAGGCCAGGGATCCGCACCAGCCGCTCGACCGTGCCCTGCTGCGCCCGGCTTATTTCGTGCCCGAAGCTAAGAAAGCCGATGAACTACTGGCCGAGATGCAGACCCGCCGCATCCACCTGGCGATTGTGGTGGATGAATACGGCGGCATGGCTGGGGTTGTGACGTTGGAGGATATCGTCGAAGAGATCGTTGGCGAGATCCGCGATGAATATGACCAGGGCGAGGAGTTGCTTTACCAGCAAATCGGTCCGGATGAATTTCAGTTCGATGGCCGCAGTGACTTGGATGATCTGAACGACTTGCTCAACACCCACCTGGAGACCGAGGCTGCTGATACGCTCAGTGGCTACATCGCCGCCGAGATTGGCCGCATGCCGGTCAGCGGGGATCGGGTGCTGGCCGAGGATTGGATTTTGACGGTGGAACAGGTGACTGGGCGGCGCGTCCGCCGGGTGAGCGCCCGCCGCCTGCAACCGGAGGTAAACAACGAGGAGAAAAAAGATGACCCTAAGCGCTGAAATCCACCAGGAATTGATCGCCGCCGCCGTGGCTGCCCGCCAGTGGGCTTATGCCCCGTACTCCAAATTTCTAGTCGGGGCAGCTCTCCTAACCGAATCGGGGAAGATTTATGACGGCATCAACATCGAAAACGCTGCCTACCCCTCCGGCATTTGCGCTGAGCGGGTGGCGGTCTTCAAGGCCGTCTCCGAGGGCGAACGCAAATTCGTGGCGATTGCCGTGTCCACCTCCAATGCTGGCTCGCCCTGCGGCGCTTGCCGCCAGGTGCTGGCAGAGTGGGGCCTGGATACGATTGTGCTGCTGTGCGATGCTGAAGGCCTGGTGGTCACTGAAACCACCGTTCGCGCCTTATTGCCGGGTGCTTTTTTGCCGGAGCACTTGCTGGGCTAGACGTGCACGCTGAACATACCCTGCGGGTTGAGTCGGTTGTCCTGCGCCATTCCGATTGGGGCGAGGCTGACCGACTATTAATCCTCTTCACCCGGGAGCGCGGCAAGTTGCGCTGTATTGCCAAGGGCGTGCGGCGATTGCGCTCGCGCAAGGCCGGTCACCTGGAACCCTTCACCCACGCCGCCCTGTTGCTGGCGCGCGGCCGGGATTTCTGGATCGTCACCCAGGCCGAGACGCTGGACGCCTACCTGCCGCTGCGCGAGGATTTGGTGCGCACCGGTTACGCCGCCTATGTGATTGAACTGATAGACCGCTTCACCTATGATGAGGGCGAAACCAAAGGCCTGTTTTCCCTGCTGGTGGATACCCTGCGCCGCATCACGGCCGTGGAGGATGTCTTTTTGGCGGTGCGTTATTTCGAGTTGCGCCTGCTGGAATTTGTCGGCTTCCGCCCGGAGCTCTTCCGCTGTGTCAACTGCGGCCAGGACATCCGGCCGGTTGATCAATTTTTCTCCCCTCTGCGTGGTGGTGCGCTCTGCCCGAACTGTGGGCCGAAAGTGGGCGGCGCCCAACCCGTCTCGGTTGAGACCTTGAAATATATCCGTCACCTGCAGCGTTCCAGTTATTCCGAAGCAACCCGCGCTCACCTGACCCCACCTGTCCAGAGGGAGATGGAAGCGCTCTTGCAGCATTACATCACCTACCTGCTCGAGCGCGGCCTGAACTCTCCTGATTTCCTGAACGAAGTGCGTGGCTGACCTCCTTCTCCCTGCCAGGGAGAAGACCGGGATGAGGGTAAAACCCAACAATTGACTTCAAAATAAAGATGGATTGCGCTATCATTAACCTCATGGACCCCCAACCATCTTTCACCGCTGAACTCCACCAACTCCTCCAGGTCGAATTTCATTGGTCTTCCGATCCCAAATTCACCCCGGGCGAGCTGCAAACCATCCTCTCCGCCGGCCGGGAGATCCGGGGGTACATAGAGAATATCTTACCCGGCCAAGGCGCAGCCTGGATGACTCGCTGGCTGGCGAAAATTCGTTTCCATAGTGACGGATTACCCCACCAGGTGGTCACCTATTTCAACCATGCCCCCACCTCGGTTGTCTTCCCCTACCGGGATATCTGGTTTGTCAAGAACCTGGATAAATATGGTAACCCGTGCCAGCATGTTGTCCACGAAATCGGACACGTCCTGGATAACCGCTCCGGTCCAGCCTTAGCGCCCTCGATTTGGTTCGGCAAGGGCCATGGCGATAGGCTGGTACGTTTCAGCGGGGGCCAGCCCAAAGGTCTGCGCTGGAACAATGGGGTCAGTGGCATCCCCGCCGCCTGCCGGTGGACCCCGCCTGGCGCCTCCACCGAATGTGGCGATCTTTCCACCGCCGACTACTTTGCTGAAGCCTTCACCTGGGCCATCTATGACCCCGCCCGCTGCCCGCATCCTGGCATGGTGGAGTGGCTGAAGGAAAAAATAAGAGCAATGAGTTAAATTAGAAATCGCAGGGGCGACCCCTGGGCCGCCGCTGAAGTTGATGGTATTTACTTTCCCTTCCGCCGCGCGTACGACAGAATCACCCCCAACACAATCGACAAGTAGGCCGCCGCTAGCACCCGGTATTCGCCGGGTAGCAGGAATGTCACCGTGTGCGCCGGGATCCACCACAGGGGGATGGTTTTCCCAACCACGAAATCCAGGAAACCTGGCCAGTCGATGGCTGCCAGGACCTCTTTGATGGATGGCTTGCCGCCCTGCGCCCGCAGGTCGAGATAGGTGTCGCTAATGCGGTGGGCTGCCATGAAGACCGGGCCAAAGGTCAGGTTCATGATGGCACTGGTGTAAAACGCCTGCAGGAGCTTCCGCAGCCATCCAGTACCCGCCGGGAGCAGCCCCTTCTCGATCACCGCGGCTGTGCCCAGCGAGATGAAGCTGAACATGAAGGTGATCGCCACGCCAATCAGCCCCCAGATCAAGATGCGCCAGGTCAGGCCGGCCGGGCGCTGCCATTCGCTGGTGCTCAACCGCCGCGCCAGCAGCTCACCCATTGTCGCCAGGATGGCGAACTTCAAGAAACCCATCCCGTACGGGTGGGCAGCCGTCAGGCTGACAAACACCCGGTGGCTGGCGGGAATGACGAAGAAGGCCGTCACTGCCACCAGGGCAGCCAGCCAGAGGAAATCACCCTTGCGAAATCGTTTCATAGCGCCTCCGCTTCCATTGTACAGGAATTTCTTATCCAGAGATGTGAAGACCATGAAGATGCGAAAAAAGATCGTATTTCAGTCTTGACCTTTCTTTATTTCTTATTTAATGGTAAAATGATCTCGTTTTATAATCAGAGTTGTGTTTGCGCGATGCCACCATCCCTTTTTATGACGATGGCGGCATTTTTGGTTAACCCGAGTCTGAACATTCGAAAGTTGAGGATAAAGTTGGAAGTTAAACTGTACGTTGGTAATATGAGCTATGACACGACCGAGGATAACCTGCGCACCCTGTTCACCCAGGCGGGTGTGGTTGTGACCGTGGATGTGATCAAGGATCGTGATTCCGGAGCCCCCAAGGGCTTTGCCTTTATTACAATGGGTTCCCAGGCGGATGCCCAGAATGCCATCACCATGTTCAATGGTAAAGAAGTTGGCGGTCGCCCGCTGACTGTCAATACCGCCAAACCCCGCGAAGAACGCCCCGGCGGCAATCGCTCCTTTGGTGGACCGAACAACCGCAATAATCGTGGCGGCAGCGGCGGCGGAAACCGTCGTTTCTAGCCCATTTGCTGAATATGAAACCCCGCCTAACCCGGCGGGGTTTTTTGTTGGTTACTTTTTTCTGTGTTCAATTAACTGAAGACGATCGACTTCAGCCAAAACATCTTCCGGCTTGGTTTCCATTTCAAGATCCGCCAATTCACTGTTCTTATGATCTACGATACCCAGCTTATCTTGTATTGCGTCCAGCATCTGTAACACTCGGGTTAATTCATGTTCGGTCAGCAGGCTAATATGCAAATTAAGATCGGCGCGACTTTCAGTCTCTTTCGCCAGCCGGTTTTGGCTGATGAGCACAAATGTTGAAAGAAAAATTGCTTCCAGCGATACAATCATGGTCAGAAGTCCATAGGGGAATGGGTCAAAAACGCGCACACCGAACCGGCCGGTGTTTAGCAGAATCCATAACCCAAACCATACAATATGTACGTAAGCGAAAACCATCCGACCCGAAAAAGAGGTGATAGCATCAGCGATGCGACTTTGTAGGTTTCGTTCACGCGCGGCCTGTGTGCGGAGATGGATGATTGTACGAATGTTTCGCTCGATCACTTTACTCAGTGCCGGGTTGTCTTTTCCGTGATCTTCGTTATCTATCTGGGTTGATTGGCTCTGTTTCATAGGATTAATTCCCTTCGTTTTGTGTTCTTAAGGTTTTACTGATTATGATTTTCATTCTACTACGATGGTTAGAGTCTAAAACATCGAGATTTCAAAAAATCTAAACTTCTTCCGCAAACATCCTTGGATCGATGCAATGGATCCGCCTTTTGTAGATTGCCCTCCACACTATGCAGGAGGGCTTTTTTAGTTTCCAGATCGAGGCAACCATTCAAAGGTTGAGAAAATGAATAGCTAAATATAGACATTTTTCAGGTTTTGTTCGGGACATAATTAGCCTCCCTTGATTAAGATGGTAATAGTACTTTAATTTGGGATAAAGGAAAGGGAAAACTATTTTTATAAATTGGAATTCCTATCCCGCAAGGCAGAAGAAGAAGATTTTCCTCTGCTGATTAACCATTTTCAAAAGAAATCAGAAAGTAAAGGAGAAAAATTCAATGTTCCCAATCGGAGATGATAATTCCGCTCGCAGAACAGTTCCGCTGGTCACGTATGCTTTGCTTGCTCTGAACGTCCTGTTTTTCATTGTAGAGCTGACCGGTGGTGACGCTTTTATCCAGAAATGGGCTTTCGTGCCCAGCCGCTTCCTGGCTAATCCCGTTGGTGATTTCCTGACGCTTTTCACTTCCATGTTCATGCATGCCGGGTGGCTACACCTGGGAGGTAACATGCTTTACCTATGGATCTTTGGTGACAATGTGGAAGATCGTTTCGGTCATGTCAAGTTCATAATCTTCTACCTGCTCTGTGGGCTATTGGCAACTTTTGCACAGCTGGCGTTCAGCACCGGATCCAACGTACCAAATTTGGGAGCATCTGGAGCCATTGCCGGGGTGCTCGGCAGTTACATTTTACTTTTCCCACAGGGAAGGATCCGAGTATTGCAGGGCCAACGTGTGGTTCAGGTTTCTGCGCTGATCGTCATAGGGCTTTGGATCGTACTACAGTTTTTTAGCGGCATCGGTTCCATTGCTGCCACAGCCGATACGGGTGGCGTCGCATACATGGCGCACATCGGTGGATTTCTGGCCGGGTTTGGGTTGACTTTCTTGTTTCGTGGCAGCCGCCGAACGCAGGCGACAGGCTGAATCATTACGAGGATGAATAATCGTCCCGAATTGAGACAGGTGTAACGATCAGACCCCCTGAACTTCAATCAAATACGAAAGACCTGACCCTTGATGATCCGGTTAGGTCTTTTTTGTCAAGAATGTTTATCGATCTTTTTCAAACCACCAGGCGATTGAAGAATGAACGGTAGTGTTGCAGAGACTTGCGAAGATCTTCAGTCGAGACCTCACTACCCTGGTTCCACTGGCCTTCCAATGAGCTGTGTTCGGTGGCGAACATCTGAGTGATCTGATCGATTACTTCAGAAACCAGGGCATCCGCCTGTTGAACCGCAGTGCGTGGATCATCCACAAACGTGGCCTGGATCTCATTCCAGCGAGTGCGAAAATGCTCTGAATCCTCTTGCTCAAGCAGAGCCGTTGGTAGTCCGCTGTTTGTGCTGACCGGAGTTGCGGGGGTAATCATCTTGTCCATCGTGTCAACTTCAGCAATGGGTTCATTCATGGGGACATACATCGGGACATACATCGGGATCGGGACCTCATTGGTGAGCGGTTCAATCACAGGTTCAGCGGCAACCTCTGTTCCGAAAATTGGCGTATCATCGATAAGTTCCGCATCAGCCGGGATTTCATACGCAAGGGGATCCACAATTTCTGCAGGAATGGTCACGTCCGGATCAGCTTTCTTGTCAGCTTCCGAGATACTTAGGCTTTCTCTATAATATCCATTCATCTCTATTTCTCCTGTACTACGACTGTCTCGGTTCCGAGAAGTTCCTCGAACAGAGACCGGTAATAAATCATTGCCTGCCTTAATTCTTCAGTAGTTGCCTGATGCTGCTCATTTTTGATTGCGATCTCTCGCGCAGCACGGTAATTGCTCACCAAAGCAGGATAAGTGACCGAGATATCAGCAGCCCGCTGCTCAAAATCAGATACTGGATAGGCGCGAACCTGCATAACTTCCATGATCAGGCGATCAGCATCCACGATCGCTTGTCCCGGTTCGTCAACAAACTTGGATTGAACTGTTGTCCAATCAGCCATATAACGCTCGCGCTCGCTAACCGAAAGAGGACGAATATCTAAAGCCTTAACGTGCGCCCGTCGTTCATCCAGCTCTGTTTGTGCCTTCTTCTCGTCACCCATGGTCTCCACAGTGTGATCATACTCAGACCCAAATTGATCGTGGAGCTCCTGTTTGCGATTGCGCCGAGAAAAAGCGAAGCCTAATATGGCACCTATTATTACCAGCACAACAACAACTGTGATGATGATATAGGTAGAATTCATAACACACCTCCTAGATTACCCTGGAATCAGTGATTGGAAAATCTGCTAACACATTTGCAGATTTGATTACCACATGCAGGCGAGGATACCGATACTCACCTTGGTAACTATCATATTACCGATCCACAGCTATCTTTGTCCCCAACAAAATCTATATAATAGCTATCAATCTAAAATAAGGTCGCTTGCCCATGGTTGATCCCACTTTTTAATTCCCCCATCCATTTCCATACTATAATGGATTCATCCCACAACAGACGTCATTGGAGAAGTCTCATGTCCCTCAGCCTTGAACCCGTCACGCACGACCGCAAGATCGTCTGGATCCTTGGCATCCTGGGCGCTGCCCTGCTGCTGGCAGGCTCCGTCTATGCCGCTGACTGGATGAACTACATCTTTCAGAACAAAGCCCTCTACCCGGCGGTCGCCAAGCCCTTCATCACCCTGCTGGCCATGGTCCTGGTGCTGATCACCGGCCGTAACAAATTAGAGAAACGCGATTGGACCCTGCTCCTGCTGGCTTTCTGCGCTATGCTGCCCACTGATATCTTGATGAGCCTGGTGGTGGTCAGCCCCACCCTTGGGGTCGGTGGCTGGGTCTTCATGGTTGGCGGGGTGCTGTCGATCATCGCTCACATCTTCCTCATCCTGCGCGTCAGCCGGGGCTGGGTTGCCATTAAGAACTTCACCCTCAAAGATCTCTGGCTGCCGGCGTTGATCTTCGGCATCGCCGCCATCATCGTTGCCATCCTGTGGCAGGATCTGGTGCGGGTCGGGCATGCCGTCATCGGCCCGGTCTACACTGCTTTCTTCTGCACCACCATGTGGCTCTCCTGGGAGACTCTCAAGCGCAAGCTCTACCCGGCGCCGAATGCCTGGTTGGTGGCGATCGCCGCCACTTGCTGGTTCGCCACCGAAATCTTCGGCGAAATCTACAACCTGGGGCTGGGAACCATTTCCAATATATTCTTCTGCTTCGTCTGGGTGGTGTATGGCGCCAACGTCCTGCTCTGGGCGCTTAGTGGCTACCGCTGGACCAAGGCCGAGGTACGCGGAACAAGAAAGCCGAAGCGCTAAAGAGGGAACGCAACAGCATCCGTGCAAGGTTCTTCTGAGGCATCTTGCTCGTCTACAACCAACCCCGGACAGGTTTGGGTCTTGATAGTTGAAGGTTACAGACTCAATAGACCTGCCCTTACATTCCCGATCCATCGTCCATGAGGGTTGGTCTGTGCTCGCTTCGGCCTGATTCTATCGCTACCTGGACCAACCCGACTCTTCAGGCAGGCTTGACCGTCTGGGTATCGTGTCTAGAGTATTCGTAGACCAACCCGACTTTCCGATCAGCTAATCGATAATTACTTGTTTAATCGGTTACACTTGTTTCCAATTGAATCGCAGTTAATGATCGAAAACGTTGGACCAAATGGATGGGTTGGAGGTTACTATGAGCAACTTAGAACTGGGCGATTTGGCCCCTGATTTTTCACTTCCCGATCATCAAGGGGCAATGATCAAGCTATCTGAGATTTTTCTTTCACAAAACGTGTTACTGGTATTCAATATTGGATTTGCCTGATTGCATTGCACCAACCATATGGCGCAGTTGCGCCATGATTATGAAAAATTTAAAGGATTAAATACCGAGATCCTGGTTATTGTACCCAATGGTCCGAAAATGATTGAAAGGCACCTCAGTAGAAATCGCACTCTTTACCCGATTCTGAGTGACAAACGCTCCAAGGTGGCACAACAATATTTCCAGGTTAAAAAATTCTTTTCACTTGGCACGCCAACCATATTCCTGGTGAATCAAGCTGGTCAAATTTGTTATGCCCACTATGCGTCTTCGTTGATTGAAGAACCGGATAACCAAGAACCACTGGCCGTACTAGCCCGCATGGCCATTTGAAACCTGGCGGGAGAGCGTTTACGGATGCCTGTGGTTGCCCGATTCCCCGAATTCCCTATTTTCCCTTATAATTACCCTTCGTCAATCCTTAAAACCCCGGAGCAGTTATGCCGAAACCGCTTGATTTTCAATCCATGATTTTCTCCCTGCAAAAATTCTGGGCCGACCAGGGTTGCCTGATCTGGCAGCCTTACTACACCCAGGTGGGCGCCGGCACCAACAACCCGGCCACCTTCCTGCGCGTTCTCGGCCCGGAACCCTGGAAGGTCGCCTATGTGGAGCCCTCCATCCGACCGGATGACGGCCGCTACGGCGAGAATCCCAACCGCATGCAGCAGCACTACCAGTTCCAGGTCATCCTCAAGCCGGATCCCGGCAACCCGCAAGAGCTTTACCTGCAATCCCTGCAGGCCATCGGCATCGACCCGCACCAACATGACATTCGCTTCGTCGAGGACAACTGGGAATCCCCCGCCCTGGGCGCCTGGGGCCTGGGCTGGGAGGTCTGGTGCGACGGGCAGGAAATCACCCAGTTCACCTACTTCCAGCAGTCCGGCGGCATTCAGCTCGACCCGGTTTCGGTCGAGATCACTTATGGCCTGGATCGCATTGCGATTGCCCTGCAAAAAGTGCAGAGTTTCCGCGAGATCCACTGGAACGAGCGCATCACCAGCGGCGACGTCAACCTGCAAGGGGAGCAGGAGCATTGCAAATACTACTTCGAGGTGGCGGATGTTGAACGCACCCGCCAGATGTACGCCCTGTATGAAGCCGAAGCTGAAGCCGCCATCAAAGAGGGGCTGGTGCTGCCCGCCTACGATTACCTGCTCAAGTGCTCGCACACTTTCAATATTCTCGATACCCGCGGCGCCGTCGGTGTGACTGAACGCCAGGTGCTGTTTGGCCGCATGCGCGAACTCTCCCGGCGCATCTCCGAGATTTACCTGGAGAAACGCCGCATCCTGGAATACCCCTGGCTGGATCAAGCCAGCGGGACAGCCATTACCGCCCCGGCTAAAACTGCTGTACCGGTCTCCCAGGATGAGCGCCTGCCTTTCCTGTTTGAAATTGGCTGTGAAGAGTTGCCTGCTTCTGACTTGGCCTCCGCCCTGGAGCAGCTCAAAGGGCGCATCCCGGCCTGGCTGGATGATTTGCGCCTGGCCCACGGCCCGGTGCAGATTTTCGGTACACCCCGCCGCCTGACGGTGTATGTGGAAGACCTGGCCACTGCCCAGCCCGACCGCGAGACCCTGGTCAAGGGGCCGCCCGCCGCCCGGGCCTTCGACACCCTCGGCCAGCCCACCCCAGCCGCCGCAGGTTTTGCCAAATCCCGCGGCCTGCAAGTCAGCGACCTCAAGGTGATGGAGATCGATGGCGGCCAGTACGCTGCCGCCCGGGTCTTTGAAAAAGGCCGCTCCGCGGTGGAGGTATTGGGTGAGGCGCTGCCTGGCCTGGTGGCCGGCATCAAGTTCGACAAGTCCATGCGCTGGAATGCCAGCAATGTGGCCTTCTCCCGCCCGCTGCGCTGGTTCATGGCCTTGCTGGGCGGTGCTGTAGTGCCCTTCAGCTATGCCGGTTACATCTCCGGCAATACCACCCGCGGCCTACGCTTCCACACCCCGGAAGAACAACCGATCCACAATCCTGCCGAATACTTCAATTTCCTGCGCTCGCAGGGGATTTTGCTCGACCCGGCCGAACGCCGCCAGTCCATCGCCGACCAGGCTTCCCGCCTGATGCAGGCCGAAGGCGGGGCGGTCAATCTGCCGGAGGCGCTTTTAGATGAAGTCACTTCCCTGGTGGAGGCCCCGACCGCCCTGGTTGGCCGCTTTGCCAAGGATCAATTGCGCCTGCCGCCGGAAGTCCTGGTTTCCGTCATGAAGAAGCACCAGCGCTACTTCCCGGTGCAGGATGCAGCGGGAAGGTTGCTGCCGTGCTTTATCATCGTCCGCAACGGCGACGGCCAGCACCTGGAGGTGGTGGCGGATGGCAACGAACAGGTCATCCGCGCCCGCTTTGCCGATGCAGCCTTCTTCATTGATGAAGATATGAAGCGCCCGCTGCCGGAATACCTGCCGCGCCTGGGCACGCTGACCTTCCAGAAAAAGCTCGGCTCGATGCTGGATAAGTCTAAACGCGTCACCGCCCTGGTCGAAAAACTGACCCCCATCCTCGGTCTGACTGCGGTTGAAGCCAAAACTGCCCACCGGGCAGCTGAACTGTGCAAGGCCGACCTGGTCACCCACATGGTGGTGGAGATGACCTCCCTGCAGGGGCTGATGGGCCGCTACTACGCCCTGCACGCCGGCGAGACACCGGCCGTGGCGGATGCCATCTACGAACACTACCTGCCACGCTTTGGCGGCGACGAACTGCCCTCGGCCAAAGCCGGGCTGGCTGTCAGCATCGCTGACCGGCTGGATACCCTGGCCGGGCTGTTCGCGGCCGGGCTGGCCCCCAGCGGGACGAAAGACCCGTTTGCCCAGCGCCGGGCTGCCCTGGGTCTGGTTCAGGCCTTGACGGGTTGGAATCTGCCCTTTGACCTGCGGGAGGGTCTCAAACTGGCCGCCGAAGGTTTGCCGATCCCGTCCGACCCGGCCGGGCTTTCCGCCTGTTTCGATTTCATCGTCGGGCGGATGCGCTCATTGTTGGTCGAGCAGGAAAGTTACCGCTACGACGTGGTGGATGCCGTACTGGCCGCCCAGTCCCACAACCCGGCCGGTGCCCTGACTGCCATCAAAGAACTGACCGCCTGGGTCGCCCGCCCGGATTGGAGCACCATCCTGCCGGCTTACGGCCGCTGCGTGCGCATCACCCGTGACCAGAAGGAACGCTTCAGTGTCAACCCGGCCGCCTTTGTCCAACCGGTGGAAACCGACCTGTATGCCGCTGTGCAGGCGGTGGCAGCCGCCCCGCGCCCGGCCGGCTCGGTGGAAGGTTTCTTCAGCGCCTTCCTGCCTGCCATCCCGGTCATCAACCGCTTCTTCGATGCGGTCATGGTCATGGCCGAAGACCCGGCTGTGCGGGCCAACCGCCTGGGCTTGCTGCAAACCCTGGCTGCCCTTCCCGCCGATGTGGCTGATTTCTCGCTACTGGAAGGCTTCTAGTATAATTTTTAATACAGATTGAACGGATTACAAACGGATGAACACGGAAGTGAAAAAAGCTCTTCCGTGTTTTTTTCTGTAAGACAAGCTTCAGCTTGTCGCCTTCCACACAAGCTGAAGCTTGCGTTACTGGAGACAGGTATAATTACCTCAATCCTTTTCCCACACCTCGAAAGGACCTCACCATGTCCAATCACCCCACCGAATCCGAATATACCCGCCGAGAACAGGATTGGCGCAACGGCGCCCTGATCTACCAGGTCTTCGTCGACCGCTTCGCCGAGCCGCAAAACCTGGAGGCCAAGCGCAACCTCTACGCCTATCCCCGCCACTTGAAAGCCTGGTCAGAGCCGCCCACCCGCGGTGTCTTTTTGCCGGAATTCAACGTCTGGTCGCACGAAATCGACTTCTGGGGCGGCGACCTGCAAAGCCTGCGTTCCAGGTTGGATTACCTGGTTAATTTGGAGATGGACGTCCTCTACCTCAATCCGATCCATGTTGCCTTTACCAATCACAAATATGATGCCACGGATTTCATGGAAATCTCCCCGGAATACGGCACCTGGGTGGATCTGCAGCATTTGATCGATACCGTCCACCGGCGCGGTATGCACCTGGTGCTGGATGGCGTCTTCAACCATGTCGGTCTTGAATCCAGTCTGTTTAAGGAGGCGGCGGCCAACTCAGCCAGCCCCAACAGGGATTGGTTTTATTTTGGCGACCAGTATTCGCGTGGCGTCCGTCTGTGGGCCAATGCTCTCAACCATCCGGAACTTAACTTCGAGAACCCGGCGGTCTGCGATTACATCTACGCCGCTCCCGATTCGGTCGTGCGGGCATACCTGCGGGCCGGCATCGATGGCTGGCGCCTGGATACCGCTTTTGAGCTGGGCTATGGGGTGCTATCCGAGCTGACCCAGTCCGCTCACCTGGAAAAACCCGGCTCGCTGGTGGTCGGCGAGATCTGGAATTATCCCCAACACTGGATTCCACCCATGGATGCGGTCATGAACTTCCCGCTGCGCGAGATCCTGCTCAAATGTGCCAACGGGCAGCTCCCCTCCGGCCAGGCTAACGAAATGATTGATACCATGATCCAGGACACCGGGATCGAGCCGATGTTGAAATCCTGGATTCTGCTCGACAATCACGATACGGCCCGGGTGACGGATACCATCCCGGATCCGAACAACCGCAAGGTGGCGCAGGTGCTGCAATTCAGCCTGCCCGGCTCGCCCAACCTGTGGAGTGGCAGTGAGTTGGGGATGGCGGGTGATGGTGATCCTGAGAACCGTGCCCCGATGCGCTGGGATCTGGCGAATGACAACAACGAGGTCTATACTTGGACGAAACATCTGATCCGTCTGCGAAAAGCCAACCGTGCCCTGAAGATCGGGGACTATCGCAAGCTGATCTCCAGCCAGTTGATTGTCTTCGAACGCTATACCGACCGGGTGGATGATACGGTCGTTGTCATTGCAAATTTTTCCGCTGAACCCGTGGAAGAGCTGCTCATGATCCCGGATTCCCGCCTGATGAACAACACCACCTTCATCGACTTGCTGGGCAGTGGCGCGGAATTCACCCTCTGGTCTGCCATCCTGTCCGTCCACCTGCCAGCCCGCTCTGCCCTGGTGCTTAAACCTGTAACTGAGCCGATGGATGGATATACCCCTTACAAACGAATTCACTGATGGATAGGTTGAGAATAATACCGATATCCCACGAGCTACGAGCTACCAGATACCAGCGAATATCCCCTTGTCGGAAGTGAGGTTTTCCAGTACAGTTACAGCATGACGGCTGTTGACGAAATCAAATCCCGCCTGGATATTGTCGAAATTGTATCCGAGACGGTCAAACTGCGCCGGACGGGCAAGAACTACATTGGTTTCTGCCCGTTCCACGCCAATACCCGCACCCCGGCCTTCGTGGTCTTCCCGGATTCCGGCACCTGGCGCTGCTTTGGCCAGTGCAACGAGGGCGGCGATCTCTTCGGCTACGTCATGAAGAAAGAGGGTTGGGATTTCGTCGAGACGCTGAAACACCTGGCGGAGCGGGCCGGCGTGGTGCTGGAGGCGCAGACCCCGGCCAAGCAAGCTGCCGAGGAGCAAAACGACCGCCTGGTTGGACTGCTTGAGGAGGCGGTTAACTTTTACCGCCATCACCTGCTGCAAACCCCGGCCGGCCGCCCGGCGCTGGAATACCTACACAAGCGCGGCATGAAACCCGAGACGATTGAAGCCTTCGGGCTGGGTTATGCCCCGGACGCGTGGGATGCTTGCCTACATTATTTCACTGCTAAAAACTATACCCCGGACGACCTGCTGCGCGCCGGCCTCGCCACTGAACGCCAGGGCGGCGAGGGCGTCTATGACCGCTTCCGTAACCGCATCCTGTTCCCCATCCGCAACGCCACCGGCCGCATGTCCGGCTTTGGAGCACGCATCCTCAACCCGGAGGATATGCCGAAATTCCTCAACTCCCCGCAGACTGAACTGTTTGACAAGGGTCACCTGCTCTATGGTCTGGATGTGGCCCGCAAGGCCATTCGCACCCAGGACCAGGTGGTGATTGTCGAGGGCTACCTGGATGTAATCCTCGTCCACCAGGCGGGTTACATCAACGTGGTCTCGCCGATGGGCACCGCCTTGACCGAGGAACAGTTACGCCTGCTCAAGCGCTTCACCCGGCGGATTGTACTGGCACTGGATGCAGACGCGGCCGGGGAGAAGGCCACCCTGCGCGGCCTGGAAGTTGCCCGTCAGGCCATGGATCACACCGACGTATTAGCTTTTGATGCGCGCGGCCTGCTGCGCCACGAAGCCCGCCTGCAAGCCGACCTGCGCGTCACCACCCTGCCGCCGGGCATGGATCCGGACGAGGTGGTGCTGCGCG
>JBGSJZ010000162.1:0-9653 GCA_041741455.1 Anaerolineaceae bacterium
TCCCGATCGTTTGAAAGAAGAACAGCAACGGGAGATGACCATTGAGCTGGGCTTTGCCTGGCTTAATCTTCCCAACGGCGAAGAAGTTGGGATTGTGGATGTCCCGGGACACCGGGATTTTATTGAAAATATGCTGGCCGGTGTCGGGGGGATCGATGCAGCCTTGTTTGTGGTGGCTGCTGATGAAGGTGTGATGCCGCAAACCAGGGAGCACCTGGCAATCTTGGATATTCTACAGATTGAATATGGGGTCATTGTCCTGACCAAATCCGATTTAATCGATGACCCAGAGTGGTTGGATCTGGTTGAGGCCGATGTACGTCAGGTGGTTCAAACCACTTCTCTGGCAAATGCGCCCATCCTCCGGGTTTCAGCGCGCACCGGGCAAGGACTTGATGCATTAAAGCTGGCTATTCAATCCACCCTGGCACAAACGCCGCCTCGCCCGGACTTAAATCGGCCAAGACTATCGGTGGACCGGGTATTCACTATTGCCGGCTTCGGCACCGTGGTGACCGGCACTCTGATGGATGGCACCCTGCGCTTGGGGGATGAAGTGGAACTGCTGCCAGGAAAACTGCGCGGCCGGGTTCGCAACTTACAGACCCACAAGAAGAAAGAAAGCGCGGCTGTGCCCGGGTCACGCACGGCGGTCAACCTGGCAGGTTTGGATGTGGACGAAATCCAGCGCGGCATGGTAGTTGTCCACCCGGGCAAATACCAGCCCACCCAGCGCATCGATTGTCATTTCCGCCTGCTACCGGATGCCAGTGCACCCATCCTGCATAATTCGGAAGTCAAATTCTTCATCAGCGCTTCGGAAGTGGTGGCTCGCCTGCGCTTGCTGGGGGTGGAACAACTCAACCCCGGTGAAGAAGGCTGGTTGCAATTGGAATTGCAGGATCCGGTGGTTGCTGTTCGGGGAGATCGTTACATCTTGCGCCGGCCCTCTCCAGGGGAGACGCTGGGTGGGGGAGTGGTAGTGGATCCTCAGCCAACCCGCCGACATAAGCGGTTTGATCCGGCAGTCATCCAAAAGCTGGAAGCGTACAGGGGCGGCTCCCCGCTGGATGTGCTGCTCCAAGCTAGCCTGTCAATAGGCGCAGCCAGCCTGAAGGATCTGGTCAACAAGGCCCGCCTGGGGCTGGACGTGGCTGCGGCTGCCATTCAAGACCTGATCGATCAGGGCGAATGGGTATTGCTCGAAAAAGGCACACCCTCCCCAACCGGGGATTTTCTGGTCATGCAGCGCGGGCAGTGGGACGCCGAAACCCGCCGGGCGTTGGCTGAAGTCAGCGCGTTTCACTCGAACAATCCATTGCGCCGCGGCATGCCGCGCGAGGAGTTGAAAAGCCGCTTGAAGGCCACACCGCGATTCTTCCAGGCAGCCTTGCGCCGTTGGCTGGAAGAAAGCCTCCTGGCTGAGATGGGCACCCTGGTTCGACGGGTCGATTTCCAGCCGGTTTACACCCCGGCCCAGCAGGAGTCAATCCGCTCACTGCTGGCAAGATTTGCCGCCTCTCCTTACTCCCCGCCGACGATCAAGGAATGCATCGAGGAAGTGGGGGAGGATGTCTACCTGGCCATCCTTGAACGTGGGGACCTGGTCCCTGTCTCTCTAGAAGTTGTCTTCCGCAAGGAAGATTATGACCGCATGACGGAAGAAGTAAAAGAACATATTGTGAAAAACGGCAGCCTGACCGCCGCTGAATTTCGCGATCGCTACAACACCAGCCGGCGCTATGCGCTTGCCTTCCTGGAACACTTGGATGCCATCGGGGTGACGGTGCGGGATGGGGATGCCCGGCGGTTGAGACCCATCCGCAGATAAAATCCCTGTAAAATAATCATCATTAGCCATTTCCAGATGGTTGATCAAGTATGGTTTCCCAGATTAATTGGTAATATCTCTCCTGTTCATTCGATTTAACGGAGGAGGAATGATGCGAAGTTCTGGTCGGATATTAGGAATTATTCTTTTGTTTCCTTTACTGTATGGGTTCTCCATCCAATCTCATGCACAGGTTTCAGCCAGCCAGAATACGGCTACGGTTGCTGCTCCGAAGAATACATCAACGTTGATTCCATCCCCAACACCTTTTTCCATCATCACCACGAGCGGTGGAACCCGAGTATTGCAATTGCAAGATCCTCCGATGAATGGAGCGGATGTGCTCCAGGTCCAGAAAACCTTGATCGGCTTAGGTTACGCCGAAGTGGGTGATGCGGATGGGGTGTTTGATAATCAGACCGACGCCGCCATCCGGCATTTTCAGTACCGCAATGGTTTGAATATCACCGGAAAAGTGGATTCGGAAACCCGCGCCAGGTTGACCTCCCCCAAGCCGGAAGAATATTACTCTCTTTTCCCCTTCCCGGGAACCTGGTTGACCAAGGGGATGGTGACATGTGATGACACGATGCTGAAAACCCGCCTGGCGATTTATGGCTATATGGAACCAGGCAAAGGGGATTGGGAGTTGCCGACGATCGGGGACTCCACTTCTAAGGCAATTGTGGATTTCCTGAAGAAGAACAGGTTGCGAGCCGATGGGGTGGTGGATTGGCGGGACTGGAACGTTTTATACGGCCCCGGCATCATCAGCGCCACCGGGGAGCACTTGCCCTCAGTTCCAGCTGCAGCCAGCTGGCAAACAACCATTTACTCGGTTCCCGGAAAACCCTTTGACCTGGCTTGGGATGGCAAGAAGATGTGGGTGGCTACCGAGGAAATGGAATTTGGCATGCTTCCTATGCTCACGATCATCGATCCGGCTTTGCCTCCTCACCAGGCAACCTCAACCATCAAGGTCGGGGGCTGTAGCGATTACGACCTAAAAATTCAAAACATAGCATCCACCAAAGATAAGGTGTGGGTTCTTTATGAGAACCAAAGCAATAATAGATCGTATATTCAGGGGATCTACTCCTCCACCGGGATCAAAACCGGCCCGGTGACCTTTGGGGATTGCACGTATGGTTGTTTCCCTTCCACTGCCCTCGGGTATGATGGCAAATCTCTATGGGCAGGTGCCAACGATTTCGCCTATGCAATGGATCCGAGTACCGGATCATCAAAATATGCCGCCAAGGCGGGGTTCCTGCTGTCTGGAGATATGGTTTATGATGGCAAGGAATGTATCTATGTGAATGGCGAATCAGGCGTCATTGCCTTCGGTTCCTCCGGTCTGGCTTGCAAATCGTATCAATATGGTCTGCAAAATGGCAGCCTGGCCTGGGATGGCAGCAAGATCTGGGATGCCAGTGACGGTGAACTGCGCTATTATGACCCAAAGGTCAAACACTTCAGTGACCTGGTGCAGGTTCCCGGCGGTGCGGACCTGCTGGCATTTGATGGCAAGCGCCTGTGGATCGCCAGCGCTGAACAAAACGCCGTGATTGGTATGGATGTGAAAACCGGTGGAATGGGCCAGTCGATTCCGGTCAATGGTCACCCAACCGACATGGAATATGTCAATGGCGTTTTGTGGGTCGCCACGAGCTCCAACCTGGTGGAATTGGTCAATGTCAAGGATTATTTCATTCCGCTGGTCACGGCGGTTCCAACCCGAACTTTTACCCCGACATTGACCCCTTCCAGGACCCCCACACCGACCAAAACACGCACCCCCACTCCGCGCCCAACCCGCACCCCGACTCCGAATTGGACGCCCACCCCGACCTTGCCGCCTTTCACCCGCAACCTGTACCTGGCGACCCCGCATCTGCAAGGGGATGATGTCTTGCTGTTGCAGCAACGCCTGACCTTCCTGGGCTACAATTGTGGTACACCGGATGGCGATTTTGGCTCGCGTACGGACGCCGCCGTCCGTCTGTTCCAGGAAAGAAATGACCTGGTGGTGGATGGTTGGGTGGGGCCAATCTCCTGGAACCTGCTGTTCAGCGGTCAGGCGAAAGGACCGTAGGCATAAGACCGATTCTGGAGAATCCACTGGACAAACCAGCGGGTATCGAGTAAAATCTCTCTTCGCATGTAATCGTATTGAAACAAAGGTTTGGAGGAAGAAGTTGGCTAACATTAAATCTGCTATCAAGCGTAACAAGCAAAACGAAAAAAAGCGTATCAATAACCGCGTCAACCGCGGTCGCGCCCGCACCTTTATTGCCAAGGCTCAGGAAACCATTGAAAAGGGCGATACCCAGCAATCTGCTGCAGCCGTCCTTCAGGCAGTGAGTGAACTGGACAAGGCTGCTCAAAAGGGCGTTTTGCATGCCAATAACGCTGCCCGCCGCAAGAGTCGCTTGATGAAGCGCCTTGCTGCCATGACCAAGTAATTAAACAGGCCCGGGTAAGGCCGGGGTTATTTCGAGTCAATCAGCGGGAGATTCCTCTCCCGCTTTTGCATTAAGAAATAGACGTGAAAGGTGGAGGCGATAAATAGGCCGGTTTTCACTTGTCCGGTCGGGTCGCTATGTTATAATCCTTTCGGTTATCGTTCTACCGCCCAGGCAGGTTGATATGTTTGAACACGAACAACAGGCAATTGAAGCGAAGATCCGACAATTTTGTGCTGAACAAGGTTTGCCGGAAGTTCCGATTACCTGGACGGGTATACCCTTTAGCGGGGAGTGGGGGATTTCCACCTCCTTCTTTCAACTGGCTGCCGCCGAAGCCAAAAGCGGCAAAAAAGTGATCGTCCCGCAGCGCGCCGCCGAGTTGGCGGAGCTGCTGGGCCAGGCGCTGGGCAGCCCCGTGGGTTTTGAACGGGTGGAAGCCGTCAAGGGTTACTTGAATTTGTACTTTCCATCCGGGGAATATTCCCAACGTGTGATTTCCACGGTCTTTGAACAGGGCAGTGGTTTCGGACGTTCGCCCCGCCGCGGCGAGCGGGTGATGGTGGAGTTTTCCCAGCCGAATACCCACAAGGCATTTCATGTCGGTCACTTGCGCAGCGCGATTTTAGGCGATGTTCTGTGCCGCTTGTATGACTTTTCCGGTTATGATGTAGTCCGGGCAAATTATCCCGGGGATATCGGGTTGCACGTCATCAAGTGGCTGTGGAATTACATGAAATATCACCGGGGCGACCAACCTCCAGCCCACGGACGCACCCGCTGGATGGGCGATTTGTACAGCGAGGCCACCAAACGTTTGGAAGAAAACCCGGAGTTGGAAAGCGAAGTCCGGGCGGTGTATGCCCGCTGGGATCAGGGCGACCCGGAAGTGGCCGCCTTATGGGAAGAAACCCGCCAGTGGTCCCTGGATGGCTTCAACGAGATGTACGATGTCCTGGGTATTCCCTTCGACCGCTATTACTTCAACAGTATGGCCGAAGCACCCGGCAAAGTGCTGGTGAATGAATTAATCGAACGTGGATTAGCCACGGACGAACGACCGGATGGACCCGTCTTCATCAAAATTGATGAAGTCATGGGAAACAAAGAGGAGAAATACCGCGTCCTGGTCATCTTGCGCTCAGATGGCACTGCGCTCTATGCCACCGAAGATTTGGCGTTGGCCGGCATCAAGTTCTCTGATTTTCCGGATCTGGTCAAGTGTCTCTATATTGTGGATGTTCGCCAATCCCTCCATTTTCAACAGGTCTTCAAAGTGTTGGAACTGGCCGGCCGGCCCTATGCCAAAAAACTTCAGCATGTTCCGTACGAATTGGTCAGCCTGCCGGGGAATGTGGCCATGTCCTCGCGCGAGGGGACGGTGGTGTTGCTCGAAGATTTAATCCGCGAAGCCACCAGCCGGGCCATGGAAATTGTCGAAGCCAAGAACCCGGAGCTCCCGACCGGGACCAAAGCTGAAATTGCCCGGGCGGTCGCCATCGGCGGTATCAAATACCCGATGCTGACTCGCGATAACACCAAGATCGTGACCTTTGACTGGCAGAGCGCTATGGACATTAACGGCCAGGCCGCTCCCTATATCCAGTATGCCCACGTTCGCGCCAGCAGCATTTTGCGAAAGGCGAATATTCCAATCCCACCCGAAGCCCCGGTCACTTTCGAGTTGACCAAGGCCGAAGTAACCCTGGTGGATTTGATTGCCCGCTTAGCGGGCGAAGTCCAGAAGGCAGCCGCGGAACACCGCCCACTGTTGATTGCCAATCTGGCATTTGATTTAGCGCAGGCGTTCAATGATTTCTACAACCAGTGCCCGGTGCTTCAAGCTGAAGAACCGGTGCGCGCTTTCCGCCTGCGTCTCGTAGCGGCAACTCGTCAGGCTATCTCCAATAGTCTGGCTTTGCTGGGCATCACAGCCCCACAAGCGATGTGAAAAAATCTATTTCACGTAAGGAGTGACTGTATGACCATTCGAACCCTTATCATGGGCGCAGCGGGGCGTGACTTCCACAACTTCAATGTGTTTTTCCGTGGAAACCCGGACTACAAAGTTGTTGCCTTCACCGCCACCCAAATTCCGAATATTGAGGGGCGGAAATACCCGGCTGCCCTGGCTGGCTCGCTCTATCCGGAAGGTATTCCGATTTACTCGGAGAATGAATTACCACGGCTGATCAAAGAATTGGACGTCCAGCAGGTGATCTTTGCCTATTCGGATGTCTCCCACGAGACCGTGATGCACAAAGCCTCACTGGTCCTGGCGCTGGGGGCGGATTTCCGCCTGATGGGCCAGAAATCGACTCAGGTCAAATCCACCAAACCCGTGGTTTCGATCTGCGCGGTCCGCACCGGCGCCGGCAAGAGCCAGACCACCCGCCGGGTTTCTTTGATCCTGCGCAAGATGGGCTTCAAAGTGGCTGCTGTCCGCCACCCGATGCCCTACGGCGACCTGGTCAAGCAAAAAGTCCAGCGCTTTGCCACCTACGCCGATCTTGATCTGCACGAGTGCACGATCGAGGAGCGCGAGGAATACGAACCTCACATCGACAATGGCGTCATCGTCTACGCCGGTGTGGATTACGAAGCCATCCTGCGCCAGGCTGAGCAGGAAGTCGATATCGTCCTCTGGGATGGCGGCAATAATGACTTCCCGTTCTACGTGCCGGATCTGGCGATTGTGGTCGCCGACCCGCACCGCCCGGGGCATGAGTATTCCTATCATCCTGGCGAGACCAATGTCCGCGCTGCCGATGTCTTCGTCATCAACAAAGTAGATACCGCTGACCCCGACAACGTCATTGCCGTGCGCAACCGCCTGAATGAGCTCAACCCGAATGCGCTGGTGATTGAAGGCGCCTCCCCGTTGTTTGTCGATAACCCCGAAGCCATCCGCGGCAAGCGGGTGCTGGTGATCGAAGACGGCCCGACCCTGACCCACGGCGGCATGGCCTACGGTGCCGGCTGGGTGGCTGCCCGCCGCTTTGGCGCAGCCGAAATTGTGGATCCCCGCCCGTTTGCGGTCGGTGCGATTACCGCCACCTACAACAAGTATCCGTCCACCGGCCCGATTTTGCCGGCCATGGGCTACGGCGATGAGATGACCAAAGACCTGGAAACCACCATCAACAATTCAGATGTGGACCTGGTCATTTCGGCCACGCCGATTGATCTGAACCGCATCATCAAGGTCAACAAGCCGATGCAGCGGGTTCGTTATGAATTGCAGGAGATCGGCCAGCCAACCCTGGAAGAGATCTTGAAAGCCAAGTTTGGCAAGTAATTTGTAAAGCTGAAACGAGGCGAGGTTTTGGAATCTTTCCAAAACCTCGCTTCATCAGCGAATGAAGAGGAAATGATGTTTATCGATGAAGCGAAAATTTATGTGCGCTCGGGAAACGGCGGCGATGGCATGGTCCATTTCCATCGCGAGAAATTCGTCACGCGGGGAGGCCCGGATGGCGGCGACGGCGGCCGGGGTGGAGATGTAGTCATCCAGGTTGTGCCGACCATGAACACCCTGCAAACTTTGCACTACAAGAATCGCTTCATTGCCGATAACGGTGGAAATGGCGCCGTCAACAACCAGACCGGCAAATCCGCCTCGGAAACGGTCATCCAGGTGCCGCCAGGGACCGTGATCTATGATGAAACCAGCGGTGAGTTGGTGGTGGACCTGGTGGAGCCGGGTCAGCGCCTGGTGCTGGTCAAAGGCGGACGCGGCGGACGCGGCAACATTCACTTTGCCAATGCCCGCAACCAGGCCCCGCGCACCGCTGAAAAAGGCGAACCCTATCAGGAACGCTGGCTGAGGTTGGAGCTTAAGTTGATTGCCGATATCGGCATCATCGGTGTGCCGAACGCCGGCAAGAGCAGCTTCCTGGCGGCCGTCACCAATGCCAAACCCAAGATTGCCAATTACCCTTTCACTACCCTCGAACCCAACCTGGGCGTAGCCGTGCTGGACCTGGATAATTCCCTGGTGCTGGCGGATATCCCCGGCTTGATCGAAGGTGCCCATGAGGGTGTCGGCCTGGGCTATGCCTTCCTGCGCCACATCCAACGCACCCGCGTCCTGATCCACGTGTTGGACGGCATGGCCGAAGACCCGCTGGCGGATTTCTCCCAGATTAACAGCGAGTTATCCCTGTTTGACCCCATGTTAGCCAAAAAGTCGCAGATCGTGGTCTACAATAAAATGGATCTGGAAGAAGTCCAGCAACGCTGGCAGGAGATCCGCAAGGTATTGGAAGCCAGGGGGTATATCGTGTTTGCCGTTTCGGCCCTGGCCCGTGAAAACTTACAGCCGGTGCTCTGGAAAGCCCTGGAATTGCTGCAAACGGCTCCCATGCCGGAAGTCGCAGTGACCACCTTACCGGTTTATCGTCCAACAGAAGATCCGCGCGCCTTTACCGTCGAGCAAACCGAAGATGGATGGCAGGTGCGGGGGGCTGCCATTGAACGGGCCGCCAAGATGACCTACTGGGAACATGACGGCTCCTTGCGCCGCTTCCAGCTTCTTCTGGAGCGCCTGGGCGTGGATGCAGCTTTGCGCAAGGCGGGTGTGGAAGAGGGCGATACCGTTATGGTCGGCGATTTTGAACTGGAATGGAAAGACTAGGCTGCCATGCGCCTGGGGATTTTCGGCGGCACTTTTGATCCTCCCCACCTGGGGCATTTGATCCTGGCGGCGGAAGCCGCGGACCAATTGGCCCTGGAGCGGGTGCTGTGGGTCTTGACGCCGAACTCGCCGCTCAAACAGGGGGCAGACATCTCTCCGCTGGAGATGCGCCTGGAGCTGTTGCAGGCGGCCATTGCAGATCTCCCCGGTCACGTCTTCAGTGATGTCGAAATCCGCCGCCCGGCTCCCCAGTACGCTCTGGATACCGTCCGCCAGTTGAAGCAGGATTTTCCCTGGGATGAGCTCATCTACCTGGTCGGTGGCGACTCGCTGCGGGATTTACCCCGCTGGCACCGTCCGCAGGAACTGGTGGGGGCGGTGGATGGCTTTGGTGTGATGCGCCGCCCGGGTGCCCGCATCAATCTACCAGCCCTGGAAGCCAGCCTGCCCGGCCTGACGGCCAAGGTTCACTGGGTCAATGCCCCGCTGATCCAGATTTCCGCCAGCGATATTCGCCAGCGGGTTCGCGCAGGCCGAACCTACCGCTTTTTTGTGCCTCAAAAAGTCTTCCAAATCATCGAATCCAGAAAGTTCTATCGCTAATCCATGAACATCTTCAAAGACAAGCGCTTTGCCTCGGTGGCATTGGGTCATTTAGTCATTGATATCCTGAACGGTCAGCGCATCGTCATCCTGCCGTTCCTCAGCGTCTTGATGGGGC
>JBGSJZ010000163.1:0-17118 GCA_041741455.1 Anaerolineaceae bacterium
CTGATCAATTCTCGCGCATTTTCGTCTTGTATGGCGTTCAGGTCAAGGTTGTCTAATTTCATTATTAAATTCTAACAGCCTATGCCAAAAATTAATAGGCCTCAGTTTCTTTTCGTTACCCCCTTTTTTTGAGATGATACAAATTTTATTATCCCACATTATCAATTCGGTTCTTCGCTACAACTTTTTCCCCCCATTACTCAACTATAGAGATCATATTTCCCCCTTGACTCCGTCACCGCCATTTGTTACAATGCAACCGGTTGCATAAACCAAGGAGCAGTGGATGGGCAAGAAGACTGTCAAAACCATTGAGGATATCGCCCGGCTGGCCAATGTGTCCAAGTCGACGGTCTCCCGGGCTTTAAATGACAGTCCGCTGATCAAGCTGGAGACCCGCCAGCGCATCCAGGCGATTGCCAGCGAGCAGAATTACTGCGTCAACACCTCGGCGCGCTGCCTGAGCAACCAGGAGAGCCGCACGATCGCCTTTGTGACCCACGCCTACCACCTGGAAAGCTTTTCGGTGGAGGACCTGTTCGGGCTGGAGATCATGGGCGGCATTTCGAGCGGGCTGTACAAGCTGGGCTACGAGCTGCTGATGATCCACGTGAACCCGAAGGACGTGGGTTGGGCGCACCAGTACCTGGACAGCGGCAAGGTGGATGGTTTCATCCTGATGACGGGCAGCTACAAGCAGAATCACATCAAGGCCCTGGTGGAGATGGGCGCGCCCTTCATCGTCTGGGGCATCCCGGCGCCTAAGTACAACTGCTGCTCGGTCACCAGCGATAACCTGAGCGGCGGCAGGCTGGCCACGGAGCACCTGATCCGCACAGGCCGCCAGCGCATCGCCTTCCTTGGCGGTCCGCCGGAGCAGATTGAAGTGCAGCAGCGCTTCCAGGGATACGAAACCGCCCTGCAGGCCGCCGGGCGCAGCCTGGAGCCGAAGCTGGTGGCGCATGGCGATTACTCGCATACCTCCGGCAGCCAGGCGATGCAGCAACTGCTGGAACAGGCCCCCGACCTGGACGCGGTCTTCGTCAACAGCGACCTGATGGCCCTCGGGGCGATCAACGTGCTTCAGAGCCGCGGAAAGCGCATCCCGGATGATGTGGCGGTGGTGGGTTACGATGACCTGTCGATCGCGGCGTATAACAATTTACCACTGACCACCATCCGGCAGAACATCCCGCTGGCGGGCCGGCTGCTGGCCCAGAACCTGGTGCAATATCTTAAATCTGGGATTGTGACCAACGTGACCATGCCGGTGGAGCTGGTGGTGCGGAAATCCGCCTGATCTACAAAATTATTTCAAAAAAACGCTCTTTTTTTGAGAGCGATTGCAACCGGTTGCAAAACCAAAAGGAGAAAAAACATGAACACAACTATAATCACCTCCGCCCTGGTCTGGGAAAGAGGACTGGAATTTGAAGAGGATCGCCGCAGAACGCAGCGGCGCGAGCCGATCGCGAATCACCTGGCGCCCGTGCAGCGGCTGTCGAAGCGCGAGCGGGTGCCCCTGCTGGCACGGCTGTTCAAGCCGCGTCCGCAACCCGCGCCGGCTGTCTATGCCCCCAACCGGGAATGCTGCCCGGAGACATAGGGTTGATCCACACACTAAGAAAACCCCCTGCAGGGTCCTGGAAACTCTGCGGGGGGTTCTTATTTTCCTGAGTTTATCATCCTAGTGCCCCAAGCCCAGACTATTTAGCACAGATTTTACAGTGTCAGGGATCTCTGGTTCAGCCAAAAACTCATAACCATTGATGGTTACAATACCAGATCTGATCGGGCGGAGCAGCTTCACGAACTGCTTGATGCTGATCCCGGTTTGGTATTCAATATTTCTGCCGATTGCCAAAGCTGCAAACACCATCGTGAGGTGGGCCTCAATCGCATCCCTCATGTGATGAAAGATGGGTCTGGCCTTCAAATCGGATATTGCCATTCGGAAAGTGGCTTCTACCTGGAATAGTTGGTGATAGTAGGCAATTACATCTTCGTCCGGGATATCCAGATTGGTGACATAGCCTTTGATACCGGCAAGGGCCCTTGCTTTATCGATTAGTTTCTGATTGAGCTGTTTGCTCTTAGCCTGTATGCTCAAGAACTTCGTTCTATTGACCGGGATCTGCCCGCTGAGAGCTTTCTTCGCCTTGGCGACCTGCTTTTCAATGTTGCGGAGATCCAATGCCGCACGTCTAGCGCGGTACTGGTAGATCACCCGATACCCCTCCTGGGGACTGACTACGATCTGTTGGTCGCTCATTTCTCCAGTCTTCTGGTACTCGACGATGTCGTAGGGTACTTTGTGCAGCCGGGAGCCAACAATGTAGGTGTAACCATCTTCCGTGAGAGCTGCCAGGTTGGTCGCGCTGAGCATGGCTGCATCGGCCACAATGGTTACTTTAGTTAGCCTATGCTGTGCTTGAAAAAAGTCTCAATGACGGGCAGAATGGTCTTGGTTTCAGCTTTATTGCCCTCGAATCTGTGTAAGCCCAAGGGAAAACCATTTCGATCAACCAGAAGCCCTATGATTATCAGGGGCTCTAACCGGCGTTCCTTACTCAGACCCGGTTTCCGATAGTCATCTTCTTTCTGAACCTCGAAATACAGGGTAGTGACGTCATAGAGGATGAGAGTAAGGCTATGTCCACTAGCATGCTCAAAACAGGCCTGGCTGATGGTCTTCCGGTAATCCTGATCTGCAGCTTTAGCCAAACTCCGGTAAAGTTTGTTCTGGTCTATAGACCCCACTCCCAGGTCTGCCAATACTCTCAAGCTGTCCAATTTGGAGGTGGGTTCTACGATCCTGGCAATGCATAGAGCTTCAAACGCCTCGTCATTCAGCTTGGTAAATCCCACCTTGTGGTATTGTTCTCGCAGAATATTCCATAACAAATCGGAAAATGACCGCTTGATTCCCACCCGCAGGGACGGTTGTGCTTCTGGAAATAACGCCAGTTGGTTTGCCTGTAACCGCTTGTGTGCTAAAGCTAGCAAGATATTCAATTCCTCTTCGGTATGAGCACTACCAATGTGGATGATTTTGACGATCTTGCCTTTTTGTTTATATGCGATCTGAACAGCGGTTGCCCCGCTTGTCGTTTTTACCCTCCGGATGTATGCCATGTATTCAATTGTAGCCCATCCCCAAACTCCGGCTAGTGTCCCGAATCACCAAGTTTTGCGCTCAAAAATACTAAAAAATGGGGCGGATGATAAACTCAGGCACTAAGAAAACCCCCTGCAGGGTCCTGGAGACTCTGCGGGGGGTTCTTATTTTGATAGGTCTAATTCTTATCCGCAAATGGACGCACATCGTCCCCGTTAGGGGAGATAAGAACACAGATAAGAAAAAATCATTTTGGGTGGCCCAGCGGACGGAGGCTGGCTGGTGAACGGCGGGTGGGGCCTATCATGTAAAGAAATGGATGTTTTTTTTACATGAGCCCTGCATCATATAAAAATAATCCTCTTTTCTTTACATGACAGCCGGAAATGCTAGTGACCTTGTAAGAGGGTAAACAATGGAGTGTTGATATAATAAGCTGCTCCTCCATAGCTTTTGCTTTTCCATAAACACTAAACTCACCAATGATTCCAAATAGGTGGTTGCCTAGTTTTATTTTACACGCTTTGTAGAAAAATGACCGTATCCGGGAGGGTCTTGGTTTGAGTTGGGGTTGGGCCAGGATGGGTTGCCGGTGGCCCGGGTTGGCGGATCAGGCGGCTTGAGCAGCTAATATGATAGATTTTCAATGTAAAGCAGTCCCCCTTGTTAATCGGAGATTGCTCACCCAGGGGTGTACTTCTCGAGCGCGAAGACCGGAGCGATCAGAATCGGTTTGCGTGGCCGGCAACGACCCACCTGCCCGGCTTAGGCATCCTTTCCATAATTCTGCTACAATTAAGCTGAACCGGGCAGATGCGCAACCCCCCGCCCGGCCTTAACCCCTTCTGATCCTGCAGAAGGAAGCGGAACCGATCTTCAGATGGAGGTGATGTATGGGAAATCAAACCAAACTGCTGGCGGTGTGTATTGGGATTTTGATCTTGGGGCTGTTGGCCGCCCCGGTTCTCGCGGATCGACCTGCCTCAACCGCCTCTTCCATTTCGCTGGCCTACCCGATCATCACCCCGCCTCCCTATCCACCCCCCGATCCAGACTCCCTGATTTATCTTCCCGTTGTGATGCGCTAGGGACCTGTCCCTGCCCGCCAGCGGCTGCCGGGGACTCCAGGCGAAAGCCAGCCAGCACTTCACGGAACTAATTTGTATTCAAAGGTTTGGGGGGCCGCCCCAGATGACGGCAGCCATGAATAACAAATCAGGATTAATAACGAATCAAACAGGACCAATTCCTTGTATAATCAAGGCACAGGCCAACGATGGATATCAGTTTGAACGTCCCAACAATTGATGTGCGCGATCGCATCCCGCAGGCTGTGATCGAAGAAGTTGCGCGCCGAATTGCCGTTCAATTTCGTCCATTGAAAATCATCCTGTTTGGTTCGTATGCCTACGGTAATCCGAAACCAGAGAGCGACATTGACCTGTTGGTTGTGATGGATACACCGCTGCGTGAAATAGAACAGGCCAGGCAAATCCGGCAATTCATCGATCCGTTATTTGGCCTGGACCTGATTGTCTATACCCCGCAACGTCTGGCACAACGTCTGATCTGGGGGGATCAATTCTTGCAGGAAATCACCGGGCGTGGCAAGGTGCTGTATGCATCCCCTGACGCGTGAGTGGGTGGATAAGGCTGAAGGGGATTTTCTAACCGCCGGGAGAGAAGTGCGGACCCGGAAATCCCCCAACTATGATGCCGTCTGTTTTCATGCCCAGCAAATGGCGGAAAAATACTTGAAGGCATTTCTTCAAGAAAACGGATTGACTATTCCAAGAACCCACGTATTGGCAGATTTACTGGGTCTTTGCCTGCAAATAGACGGTGGGTTTCAATTGATCCGGGAGGAATTAAATACCCTTGAAGGTTATGCAGTTCAATTTCGCTATCCAGGAACCACTGCAGAGAAGGAAGAAGCCAAGTCAGCGTATCATACCGCGGTGTTGATTCGCGAGTTTATCCGCTCCCACCTGGGGATCTGACTTTTCTTTTCCCTGCGCCGCGCTTCCCTCGTTGAAAACCTCCCAGTAAGGCGGGTGGTTGACCTTCAGGCAGGCGAGGCCGCACCTCGCCCCTACCGGGGACCAAGATTTTCCCTCTCTGTGACACAATCAGGGGGTCATCATTAAGCGAAATTTGACTTTTTAAACAACCTCTAAGGGTCCTGGAGACCCTTATGGTGTTCTGACGGGTGGGCCGGGATGGGTGGCCCGATTTGGCGGATCAGGCGCATCCAGGCAGGTCCCGGCGAGCGGGATGATGGAAGGCGCAATCGATGGACGGAATTGAGAACATCCCCTTGAAATTGATCACTTCTTGTGTATAATATTAACTGATATTATCAATAAATACAGTTAATATTATACACAATGAACCACTCTACCCTAAAAGCTCTTCAGATATTCCACGAAAACCAGGGGTATTTGCGCACCCGTGAAGCGCTGGCCCGCGGCATTGCCCCACGGACCCTGTATGAAATGCTGGCCGACGGTATGATCCGGCGCATGAGTCGCGGGCTCTATCAGCTGGCCGAGCGTGATCTACCTGGTAACCCGGACCTGGTGACGATTGCGCTGCGGATCCCCCAGGCGGTGGTTGGGCTGATATCTGCCCTGCATTATTACGGACTAACCAGCCAAATTCCACACCAGGTGGATATTGGCCTGCCAGCCAAAGCAGAAAGACCGCGCCTGGCACATCCGCCACTGAGGGTTTTCTGGCTTTCCCCCCGGCCGTATCTGGCCGGTATCACCATCCAGGAGGTGGATGGAATTCCGGTCAAGATCTATTCGCTTGAAAAAACGATTGCGGATTGTTTCAAGTTCCGCCAGCGGGTCGGGCTGGAGGTTGCCCAAGAGGCGCTGAAGGAATATATCAAACTGCCTGAGCGCCGGATGAGCGAAGTGCTGCGCTATGCAAAACTGGATCGGGTGGAGAAAATGATCACAACCTACCTGGAGATTTTGTTATGAATCTGGCCGCTTCCATCCATCAGCGTCTTTTAAACCAGTCTGTTGCATCCCACAAACCATTCAATGAGATCCTGCAATATTATGCCATTGAGCGGTTTCTTGTTCGCCTGGCAAAATCCCCCTACCGAACCAACTTTGTGTTGAAAGGCGCCCTGGCGTTCCAAATGTGGCGGACAGCTTTGGGCCGTCCAACCCGGGATATGGATTTTCTGGGTAACACCGCTAATAGCCTTGATTTATGATTTCGATCGTAAGGGAGATTTGCTCTCAATCAGTGGAGGAAGATGGGATTCGATTTGTACCGGAAACAGTGGTCGCGGAGATCATCCAGGAACAAAGGGACTACTCGGGGGTGAGGATCAATTTCCAAGCTTTATTGGGCAATGCAAAAGTACCTATGCGCATGGATGTTGGTTTCGCTGACCTGGTGACCCCCCAACCCATCTAAAATGGTCTATCCAACCATTTTAGATGGGTTGGCTGCTCCTCGATTGTTAACCTATCCTCCAGAAACAATGATTGCCGAGAAGTTTCATGGGGTTGTCGCACTGGAAATATTCAATAGCCGCTTGAAAGATTTCTATGACTTGTGGTTCATGACCGAAACCATGGATTTTGAATTTTCATTGTTGCAATCCGCGGTTCAGAATACATTCCAGCACCGGAACGCGCATTTACCTGCTGCTATTCCAATTGGGTTATCCAATGAGTTTGCCCGGTTGAAACAGGAGGATTGGGCTCGATATTTAATAAAAAGCGGGATGATCGATGCCCTGGAGAATTTTGCAGCGGTGATTCAAAGGTTGGTCACTTTCTTTGAACCCCTGGTTCACCCAGAAATTAAGGTACACCAGTGGGTGGCCGGAGCTGGCTGGAAATAATCACCTTATTTGATGTCTCGTTATCCTGAGCGAAGCGATCGCGAATACTGCCGAAGGCAGTATCCCCGTGGGGAAGGATCTACTTGTTTCCTCCAGACGCTTCGCGAAGACCGGAGCGATCAGAGATTCCTTATTTTGATATTTTTTTAATTCAAACCTACCCGGGTTAGTCGTGAAAAAAACGTTTGTGTGCCCCCCGTACAGGGAGTGGCTATTGCCTTCTGACCCCAACGGGCTATAATTTTCCTGGAAGCAATATTATTCTGGCGGGAAGGTGAAAGCGGGGTGCGGCGATGAATCAACGACGAGTGATGTGGTTGTTAATTTCCATAATCGTTGTTCTGACTGCCACGGTCCTGGTCAGCATCTGGTTATTCCCGCGCCAGGCGCAGTCCTTCCGGGACCTGGTGCTGTTGTTGGCAGCCGCCTTTGTGGGCGTCAGCGGGCTGGCTGCTACCATCCTCTCCCTGCTCGATTCCAAATGGCTGACCCGGGGCAACCTGCGCATCGTTCCGTCCGACCTCTTCCTCTTCAACCCCTCCCGCAAGGGTCTGACCAGCCAGGGCTCGTTCATCGGCGTGCTGCTGACCATCTACGATGCGAATCCGGATCAATACATTTTCTATCAATTCACCGGCGTTCTTCGGCACAGCCAAAGCCGGCAAGCCTTCTTGTTGCAACCCTTTTTGATGAAGGAACTGAAGGGTGATGAAGTATTTGAGCCGGAGCGTTTGCCCGGTAGTTTGAAGAAGTTCAAACGCATGGCGCCGTTCTGGGCAAAAGATGAAACTCCCTGCCGGGTGGTGCTGCTCTTGCGCTTTGGGGTTTCCGGCGAGCTGACCCCGGCCGGGGATTTCAGTTTTGAGCTGCACACCCTGCTCAGTCAGAAATACCGCCCAACCCTCAGCCTGCGGGAAGGGCGCGGGGCGTATTTCATCGGTCAGACCGGGTTTCAGTTGCAAGATTTTCACAAACTGCCGAAGCTGATCCTGTTGGAGCGGCCGCTTTGGTTTCGCAGGGGGAAATTGATCAAGTAGAAAGGCAGGGGGGATCCATCCTCGGCCCCGGAAGATGTCACCAGGGTTAACCAGTGCGTTGAATTTTCCATTTGGTTTGGGTGACCGACTGGTCATCTGGCAGCCGTTTGGCTGGTTGGTTGGCTTTACCGCTTGAAGTATGTTTTTCTGGCCGGAAAGATCCTCAGAACTGCAAGAAGTGTGATCATGAACTCTCGGGAAAATTCATGTCAAGGTGGTGACGAAAATGATACAATGCAGGAAGTTGCCCAATCATTCTGCCGCAGTTGAAGGAAAATGAAGTTATTTTTATGCTGATGTGGAATTCAGGATTGAATAAAAAGCGTAGGAATAACCTCAAGAGAAATTTATGAAGCGATGTAAAGTATGTAACAGGCTGACCGATAACGGAGACAAGCGCTGCCCCAAGTGTGGCTCTCCTTTTGAGTATGATCCAAAAGTATCTCCATATTCCGAAACCAAAATTGCCCTGGTCATCCTTGTTCTCGCCGCGGTTGGGATTTTTATCGCAAGATCTATCCCACTGCCATTGCCTGACCCGTTGGTTTGCTCCCGGACAAGCTACTCACGGTTTAAAAGGATTGTCGCCAGGTCCCACAACGAGGTCTTGTTCATTCTCAATGAAAACTATATTTCGTCCAAGAACTTGAGCAAGATCATGTTGAAAAAGAGAGCAGCCGAAGCATTGGCTGTTCCGGCGTGTCTTGAGCCTGCCAAGGAAGATTTCGTCAATTATCTAGATGCGCTTTACTACACCGCCGTGCCCTCCGCCTGGGGAGCATACGAATACGCGGCCCTGTATGCGGAGAGCGCGGCAGGTTATTTGGATGCGCTCCAGGCAGACCTCGATAAAGTTAAAGCGTGCCTGCCTGATTGTCAGTAACCCTCAAAGCGGTTCGGTTTCCTCATACTCTGCATACCCCACTGACCGGGCAGGTGCAATTTCTCCATATTCCAGGTTTTGCCATCAGGGTAAAGATAATGTCCATTTTGATGCAAGAAAAAATGCTTTTTGTTTTGGGTAAAATACAGACCTATCCCCCCGGCCTGCCCCAGAAGCTGTCCGCTATTCTGATGGGATCATCCGCAAGTTTTCACTGCCTCTTTTAGCGGGCGATCGATCATGTTTATAAATTACGGTTTACTGAACATGATGAATGGATCATGTATTAAATTTGTAAAAAATCGTACATGATGCATCCATTTATCTTGCACTAGGAAAAGAACCTGCGATCATAGCGGCAATGTTCTTGAACGACTTGCATCATCCAGCACATCCGGCCCAGACCCGTCCCACCAGCCAGTGATCCAGCCGTGGTAATCGTCATCCCGCCCGTTTGACCGGCCTTTTGGAAATCAGCCAAGATGCGGGCTTTGATTTCCTGCGGGCTGCCATTGCGCAGTAAAAATGGGGGAATGTGCCCGTCAATCATGGCCTCGGGCAGCTTTTCACGGATCAAGGCAGCATCCACTTGCGGACCGTAGTTAACCTCCCGGATCCCTAGGGCATTTTGGAAATCGAGCAGGTGGCCCATGGCGCTGTCAGAATGTTGGTAGCGGCGGGTAGCGCCAGGAGCCATGGCGTTCAGTACTTGGATTAACACAGGCAGACAATATTTCTCATACAGTTTCCGGTTGAAAAGCGCACAATTATCATCGGTGATCCACCAGCCAGGTTGGGTATTGCCGCTGAATTCCCGCAGCAGGGTGTTCAGTTCAATCATTTTCTCGGCCAGCAGGTCACGAAAGCAGATGATCAGATCGGGGTGGTCGTAGCACCAAAAGAAGAGGGTCTCAACGCTCAGCACGGAGGTCATGATGGTAGCCGGACCGCGCGAGCCGGTTCCCAACAAAGGCAGCGTTTTCCCGGCAGACCGGCGGGTTTCCCATTCGGCCAGGAAATCTGCAGGGAAAGCCCAGGTCTTCAGATCTGTACAGGCAGCGCGCGCTAGAATTTGAGAGAATTCAACGGGATCGGCCGTCACTGGAACAAACCAGGGCGTGGCGCCCTCGGTATATTCGAACTCGCAACCGAAGAGATTTTCAATCCGCTTGGGGCTGTGTTGCCAGGTATCTTCCTCGAAAAAAGCCTGACCGATCGTTTCTTGAGTGATCAGGTTTACCTGACAGTGCAGATCGTCTCGATAGGTCTTATCCTGGTAGTAGCGCAGAGTCGAGGGAATATCCATTAACTCGAACAGCCAGTGATCATCCGGAGAGAAAGCGGCAGCGCAGCGCGGCTTTTGAGTGGTAAAGTCCCCACAAAGCTGGTTCTCGTCCCAAAAGGCCTGCACGTCCAACTGTTTCGTCAGTTCCATGAATTCGGGTTCAACGATGGTCATTTTAAAAACTCTTCAACAGGGAGGGGGCTGGGCGATAGGTTATTCCCCCCCGCCCTGCAATGAGAGCATCTCCTTGCGGACGGTGCGGTAGAGGGCGTCGGCTTTCAGCTCGCTCAGCGAGAGGCAGTCGGCCTCCAGGTGATCGGCCAGTAACTGGGCCAGGCCCTGGTCAAAGGCGACGTGCTCCATGTTGATGACCACGCTGTGGACCTTCTCCTGCGCAATCCGCCCGGCCACCTGGCGGGATTCCTCCATCGGCGGCAGGCTGCCCATCGAGACATTGCCGGCGCCATCCGTCAGCACGATCAGCAGTGGCATCACGTCCGGGTGCAGGATCTTCTCCTTGCGCAGGGTGTCGTAGGCCATCTGCAGGCCGGCCGAAAGGGGGGTCTTCCCGCCGACCGGGATCTCCGCCAGGGCGCGCTCGGCCAGCATGACCGAGTTGGTCGGCGGCAGGATGAGGCTAGCCTTGTCCTTCTGGAAGACGATCAACCCGACCCGGTCGCGGCGTTGGTAGGCATCGGTCAGCAGGGAGAGGATGGCGCCCTTGGTGGCAGCCATGCGTTCAGCAACGGCCATCGACCAGGAGGCATCCACCAGGAAGAGCACCAGGTTGGCGGCCCGGCGGACGCGCACCTTACGCATGTAATCCGAGGAGCGCACGGCGAAGGCGACCTGCTTGCGCTGCTCGGTCCGCTGGCGCTGGAAAGGGGCAGCGGCGCGCAGGGTGGCGTCGAAGGCCAGGTCGTAGGGGTTATCGGGCGAGGGCTTGGATTGGATGTAGCGGCCGCGCTTGCGGTCCGTGCGGGTGCGGGAGCGGCGGCCGGACTGGTGGCGGAACATCTTGTCCAGCGGGGTATCCAGCCGGCGCGGTGAAAACTCCTCGCCAGATTTCATCTGACGGCCGCCATCCCACCATTGCGGATTTGGATCTTGAAACGGGTGTTGGGGCGAAGGCTCCGGCGTACCCTCTTCAGGGGATTGCTCGGCAGTCTCGCCCTCCGTCATTTTTTTTGCTGCCCGCCTTCCTGTTCACCGGGTTGGGGGGTGTTGGGTGCCGGGCTGCCGATCTTGGTGCGCCCCTGGAGTTCATCGATGCGCTCCTGGAGCTGTTCCATGCCCATCTCTTCCTGCTGGAAGGGACCGCGCTTGAGGCGGTGCGGCAGGGCCAGCTCGGCGGCCAGGGCAATATCCCGCTCAGAGAGCGAAAGGCGGCCGTCAAAGGCGGCCTGGGCGCGGGCGGTCTTGAGAATGACCAGGTCGGCCCGGTGGCCGTCCACGTTGAGCGAGGAGGTCAGCGAAGCGATGTAGAGCAGGTCGCGGCGGGTGTAGGTCACCTTGTCGACGATCTTGCGGGCGGCGTCGATCTGGACGGAGAGGTCGTTTTCTTTGGATTGCCATTCAGCCAGGAAGCCATCGGGGGAGAGTTCCTCGGCCAGGTTGCGCTCCATGATCATGACCCGTTCGCGGGGTTCGCGGATGCCGTGGATCTCGACCGAGAGGGCAAAGCGATCGAGCAGTTGCGGGCGCAGGTCACCCTCCTCCGGGTTCATGGTGCCAACCAGGATAAAGCGGGCCGGGTGCGAGAAGGAGATGCCCTCGCGCTCGACGATGTTGATGCCCATGGCAGCGGAATCGAGCAGCACATCCACCACGTGGTCATCCAGCAGGTTGACCTCGTCGATGTAGAGCAGGCCGCGGTTGGCGGCCGCCAGAACACCGGGCTCAAAGTGGCGCTCGCCCTTTTGGATGGCCTTTTCGATATCCAGGGTGCCGACAACGCGATCCTCCGTAGCAGAAACCGGTAAGTTAATGAAGGATGTGGTTCGGGTGGCGATTGGCAGAACTTCCCCGCGGGCGGTGCGCTCGCGGCATTCGGTGCAGAAGGTGGCTGGGGAGTCGGGATCGCAGCCGAAGCGGCAATCGGCGACGACTTTGACCTGGGGTAAGAGGGCGGCCAGGGCGCGGGCGGCGGTGGATTTGGCGGTACCACGTTCGCCGCGGATCAGGACGCCGCCGATGCGCGGGTCAACGGCATTGAGGACGAGGGCGCGCTTCATGCGCTCCTGTCCGACGATGGCGGTAAATGGGAAGATGAACGGCATGGGTTCGAATGTCCTTGGAATCAGATTTCGCTGTAATTTTACCGCAGAAAGTATTTCTTCACCACGGAGGCACGGAGGACACGGAGGGTACGGAGAAAAACCTTTAACACGGAATAAACAGGATTTGAACGGATTTTCACGGATCAAACATCGTTATCCACAGAGGCACGGAGGATTCCAACAAGGGGTTTAAACCCCTTGTTCCAGACCGCCCCTCAGGTGGCGATCACCGGGTGGTGGTTTGAAGGAATGAACGACTGATGTCGTTACTACGGAGATCAATGGGGGGTGGGGCGGGCGGATCGGCGGGCGGGAGGGTCTGAGACCCTCCCCTACTTGACAGGAGGGGCAAAGGGGCGGAAAATAAACAGGTTGTTTCAAATTCACGTGACACTGGAAAAATCAAATGAGCCTGTATGCCATTCAAACCCGGGAGCTGACGCGCACCTTTGGCGAGGTGCGGGCGGTGGACGGGATCAGCTTTGAAGTGCCGGCCGGCAGCGTCTTCGGCTTCCTCGGGCCGAACGGTTCCAGTAAGACGACCACCATCCGCCTGCTACTGGGCCTGCTGCAACCGACCAGCGGCAGCGCCAAGGTGCTGGGCTTCGATACCCAGACCCAGGCGGACGAGATCCGCCTGAACTGCGGCGCCCTGCTGGAGCACACCGGCCTGTACGAGCGGATGAGCGCTGAAGACAACCTGGAATTTTACGGGCGGGTCTGGCGCATCCCAACCGACGAGCGCAAGCAGCGCATCCAGAGCCTGCTGCAGAGCCTGGCCCTGTGGGAGCGGCGCAAGGACAACGTCAGCCAGTGGAGCCGGGGTATGAAGCAGAAGCTGGCCGTGGCGCGGGCCTTGCTGCACCGGCCGAAGCTGATCTTCCTGGATGAGCCGACGGCCGGGCTGGACCCGGTGGCAGCGGCCGCCCTGCGCGAAGACCTGGCCGGGCTGGCGCGCCAGCAAGGGGTGACGGTCTTTCTGACCACCCACAACCTGACCGAAGCCGAGAGGCTGTGCAACCAGGTGGCGGTCATCCGCGAGGGTAAACTGCTGACGGTTGGCTCGCCGGATAGCCTGCGCCTCAGCCAGGGTGGGGCGCGGCTGGAGGTGGCGGGGCGCGGTTTCAGCGATGAGATCCTGGCCCGCCTGCGCCAGCGGTCGGAAGTGGCTGAGGTCGAGCTGATCGACCAGCACATCGTGATCAGCCTGAACCCGGACGCCGATTCGGCCCCGCTGGTGCCGTTCCTGGCCGGCCTGGGCGTGCAGATTGACGAAGTGCGCAAGGGAGCGGCCAGCCTGGAGGAAGTCTTCCTGGCCCTGATGCATGAGGAGGAGCCGAAATGATCAACGATATTTACTCCCTGGTCTGGAAAGAATGGAAAGAAATCTTCCTGCAGCGCTCCAGCAGCCGCAGCGGCGTGATCAACCTGTTCCTGGTGGTGGGGATTGTCGGGATTTTTATCCCGCTGCAATCCGGCAGCGCCTGGTTCACCAACCCGGTGACGATGCTGATCTGGGCCTGGCTGCCGATCTTCCTGGTGCTGGGCATGGTGACGGACGCCTTCGCCGGCGAGCGCGAGCGGCACACGCTGGAGACGCTGCTGGCCAGCCGGCTGTCAGATGCGGCAATCCTGTTTGGCAAAATCGGCGCATCGGTGGCCTACGGCTGGAGCATGGCGCTGGTTAGTATGTTTTTGGGCGCCATCTCGGTCAACCTGGTCTTCCCGACGGGCTATTTCCAGTTCTACCCGCTGGATATGCTTTTCCTGGGTATCCTGCTGGCATTTTTAGGCTGCCTGCTGATTGCTCTGATCGGCGTGCTGGTTTCGCTGCGGGCTCCCACTGCGCGGGCGGCCTACCAGCAGCTCTCGATCGTGATGCTGATCATCTACTTTGTGCCGATTTTGGGCTTGCAATTCCTGCCGGAAAACATCATCGGGCCGATTCTGCAGGCGCTGGCGGGGGTCAAGTTAATGACGGCCCTGCTGGGGTTGGCCGGTGTGATGGTCGCGGTGAGCGTGATTTTGGTGTTTGTGGCGCGAGCGCGCTTTCAGCGGGCGCGATTGATTGAGAACGGATAAGCGTTAAGATTGGATCGGGTGCGAGGCACCTGGGTGAATTTTTAACATGGAGAAGCAGGTCGGTAAGGGAGGGTTTGAAACCCTCCCCTACCGACCCAGGCGGGGCGATGAAGATAAAAACGACTGATGTCGTACCTACGATTGTTACGGGTCTGAGGAGGTCGGATGGCAGCCAAACGGGATGAAATAGCGCTAGAGCAACGCACATCGCCCATCGTCAACGGGTATCTTGATCTACTCGACGCACAACGTGAGGCGGCATTTGCAGCTTGCGAGGGATTGAGTTTTGCCCAGATCTGGCAACGCCCTGCGCCGAGCGAGTGGAGCATCGGCGAGATTCTCAACCACAACTACTTGTTGATCGCCAGCATGTTTCCGTTGGTGAAATTTACTTGGAAGGCATTCGGCTGGTATGGGCGTCAGCGCCGCAAGCGCCCGTATGCCAGTGAAATAGAAGACGTCTATCGCCGCAAGAATTTCCCAATGTGGGTGGGCTTCCTTTGGACGCCGAAATACAATCCAGACAAGCCGGTGCCCCTCGAGCAGTTGAGGGCCGAAATGCGCCAGCTGCATGCCGATGTTCGCACATTTTACACGGGCAAAGACGAGGATGTCCTGGGAAATATTTACCTGTATGACCCGCTTTTTGGTTTCATCAACCTTATCGTCACCCTGCGCATCGGCGTCTATCACGACCAACTGCATTATGAGGATGTGCGGAAAATGGCAGGGAATTTTTCCTCCATCAGCCGGTGAAACCCTTTCCTTCGCTTGCCAGGGTCGAATGTCTTGAACACAGTTTTCAGAAAGCTAGAAGATTTCTGAAAACTGGATGATCCCGCCGGAGAAGAGCTCTGATCAAGGTGCCAGGCGCCTGGGGAGAAAGATGAATTTTGATTAATAAAACCGGCGGTATTTGTCACTATCCTTTGACATCCTCAAAATTTTATGATACCATGCCAGCAACATAGCCCCTAAAAGGCGCTCTTATCCAGAGAGGCGGAGGGACCGGCCCGATGATGCCTCGACAACCTGAGTGACTATAAAAGCTCACCCAAGGTGCCAATTCCGGCAGAAGTTTCTGGAAGATAGGAGGGCATGCTTTCAGTGAAATGCCCCTCTCTTGACCGGACGGGGCATTTTCTAATCTACGGAGGTTTTTAATGAGCAACACGTTTATGAATTCGGCCCATTACCTGTTCACATCTGAATCGGTCACCGAGGGCCACCCGGACAAACTGTGCGATCAGGTCAGCGATGCGGTGCTGGACGCCTGCCTGGAGCAGGACCCCAATTCACGCGTCGCCTGCGAAACCGCCACCAAGACCGGCTTTGTGATGGTGCTGGGCGAAATCACCACGCGCGGTTTTGTGGAGTTCGACCAATTGGTGCGCAAGGTTGTGAAAGAGATTGGCTACGACGACAGCAGCAAGGGCTTCGATGGCAATACCTGCGCCGTTCAGGTGGCGATCTGCAACCAGTCCAGCGATATTGCCATGGGCGTTAATCACTCCATGGAAGAGAAATCCGGCGAGAAGCACAACGGTTATGACGACCTAGGCGCTGGGGACCAGGGGATGATGTTCGGGTATGCCTGCGATGAAACCCCGACCCTGATGCCGATGCCGATCTACCTGGCCCACAACTTGGCTCGCCGCATGGCTGAAGTGCGCAAGAGTAACGGCCTGTCCTGGCTGCGACCGGATGGAAAGACCCAGGTCACGATTGAATATCAGTACGGACGCCCGGTACGGGTGGATACCGTACTGGTCAGCACCCAACATTCTCCGGAGGTCAGCCATGCAGACATCACTGAAGGCATCTTTGAGCACGTGATCACGCCCATCTTGCCGCAAGAGATGGTGGACAAGAATATGAAGGTTTATGTCAACCCGACCGGGCGATTTGTGATTGGCGGACCAATGGGCGATGCCGGCGTGACCGGGCGCAAGATCATCGTCGATACCTACGGCGGGATGGGCCGGCATGGCGGCGGCGCCTTCAGCGGCAAGGACCCGACCAAGGTGGACCGCTCGGCAGCTTATGCAGCGCGCTGGGTGGCCAAGAACATCGTGGCGGCCGGGTTGGCCAAGCGGTGCGAGATCCAGGTGGCCTATGCCATCGGGGTGGCGCACCCGCTCAGCATCAACGTCGAGACGTTTGGCACGGGCGCGATCCCGGACGATAAAATCGCGGCGATCATCCCGCAGGTGTTTGACCTGCGGCCGGGTGCGATCATCCGCGACCTGGACCTGCGCCGGCCGATCTACCAGAAGACGGCGGCTTACGGTCACTTTGGCAGGGACGACCTGAATTTGACCTGGGAACGGACCGACCGGGTGGAGGCACTGCGGGCGGCTGCGGGATTGTAATGTTGTGGAAAGGGCGTCCGGTCGGACGCCCTTTCCGTTTTATACTATAATACGTCTGATGTGAAATGCACCTAAAAGGCGGGAAATGCCTCGAAGGATTGAACATTAACATTAAAATCGATCCGCAGCAAATGCCGCAAGAGGTGACTGGTCATTTTCATGATTACGCGAGTGCATAACCCCAAAACGGT
>JBGSJZ010000164.1:0-6415 GCA_041741455.1 Anaerolineaceae bacterium
AATCCGCAACAACATTCCAGAATGTCTTCCATTTCCAATCTGCTCCTGTTGAGTTTCAGCAGGGATTGCCGAGACAATTCGAACTTTGCTACGCGTGCTGGTTTTTTGAAAACCGCAACAATTCACTGTGCTCACAGGCAACCGGTTTACGTTGACAACCGGGATGGTTCTCACCAGTGTTCGACCAAACTCTATCTGCTGTAATCGGAGCATACCACAACATTTTCATCCTTCACTGTGCAAGACCCTTACATGGTTCGTTGACAATCACCAACCAGACGAAAGGCAAGATCGATCAGTTAACATTGAAAGGACCGCAGACGTACGTATTTCGAAATGTTCCCATGGGGCGCAGCCGCTACCAGGTGGTCAAAGGCAGCTACAAGGTCAGCTTTCGTACTGTATGCGGTGAAAATGTACTTCGTTCCATAAAAATAAATGGCAATTTCACATTACTTACTCCTTCCTGTGTTGAGAATACGTTGGTTCTCGAAAATCGGACGGGTGCTGAATTGATATTGACGTTAACCGGACCGAGAACCTATCAAGTTCGAGTGCCGGAAGGAAAAAGTAAATTTGTGTTTTTTCATGACACCTATCGATATACTGTAGTAGCAGCTTGCGGAACCAGGAGCGGGAAAATCATCATCGATGCCCGCCTTCGCATCTGGAAATGGAAATGCTGAGATAGCAAAAGCGTTGGGACGCACCTCAAAAGTGCGTTCCACCTGCCTGATGTTTGGTTGGGTTGTTATGTGGTGTGATTCGGACAGCAACCGCGTCAAAAGCACGGCAGGCGGTGTGACCACCGCCCATGCGGGGACTTACTTCGAGTGGACGGGCAGCACCAGCACGATGAAGAAGTATTACAGCGCGGGCGGGGCGCGCGTGGCGGTGCGCACCGGCTCCAGCACGCTCAACTTCATCCTCACCGACCACCTGGGCAGCACCAGCGTCACCACGGATTCCAATGGGGCCACACCGGTGACGCAGCTCTACAATGCCTGGGGAGAGTCGAGGTATGCCAGCGGCACACTGCCGACGAGGTTCACCTACACCGGGCAGTACAGCAACGTGGCCGATTTCGGGTTGATGTACTACGGGGCCAGGTGGTACGACAGTACCTTGGGCCGCTTCGGTCAGGCCGACACCATCGTGCCCGGTGCGGGCAACCCCATGGCATGGGACAGGTATGCGTATGGTTTAAATTCGCCAATAAATTGGACAAAATGCACCTCACCGGACATAAGCTATAGGGTTGGGAAATTGGGAAGCAAAAACCAGCGCCAGGCATCCTGGTAATGGATTCTGTAAGCAGAGAAGTCGCCTTTGACGATCATAGCACGGATTTGCTCGGGGGGAATGCCGAGTTTTTTGGGAGCATCCAGGAAAGGGATCATCTCCGGCCGGCAGTGGGAGGAGCCATTCAGACGGAAGAGATCCTCATGGGACAAACGGATCCAAAGAAAGCCGCCAGGCTTGCGCTGGAGACCGGAGATGAAACCCTGGCGAAACCAGTGCGAAATCATGGAAGGATGAACCGCCAGTAAAGCAGCGACTTCCGAAGATTTGAACAAGCCATCGCCGCGCGGGCCAGAAAGGGGGGAACTGAGGGGACAGGCAGTTGTAATCTTGTGTTTACGGCGCACAGCTCTTACGCGGTCCATCGTCCAGGACAGGCCAGTGGCGGTGGGAAAGCCCTCCGCATTGAGGCGTTCAGCGATCTGGTCATCGGAAAGGGACTGGCAAAGCTGGCGGACACGGTTGGCAACGGCAGTAGCCGGAGGTGTGCCATGCTTTGGACGAGGGACATCCAGGGAAGTTGTAGCGCCCGTCTGCCAGCGGATCAGCAGACGGCTGAAACCGGGATTGGAGAAAGCATCCAGGGTCACATCCTTGATCAGACAGCGCAGGAGACGTTTTCGATCAGAAGGAGAAGCGCGCTGCCAGAGGTTGGGCAAATCGGTGGCCAGGGCCAGGATGGCCTGGCGGTCAGGGTCAGAGAGGGGTAAAAGCTGGCGAGATTGGGCCAGGAGCCAATCTTTTTCCAAAGCCGCCTGTTGGCGCAGGCAGGATTCCCAGTCTAGTTCGAGGGAGGCGGCGACCAGGCGGTTGTCGGGATCGACACGCTGGTAACGGCGTTGGGCGAGTTCAACGGCATAACGGGCACGCTCGATGCGCTGGCGCCATTGGAGTAACAAGGAATGGCGTTGGGCGTCAATCTGGTCAAGAGCAGCCAAAGCGGCGTGCAGGCGTGCTGGTTGAACAGCCTGGAGAAAAAGCTGCTCGATAAACGGATCAATATAAGCGCTGGTGAAAGTCTGGCAGCGTTTGGCAGCATATGCACGCAGCGCATGGTCGCAAACATAGGCCGTGGCATGGGTGTAGTGGACGTGCAGTTGGCGGCCGCAGCGAGCACAAATGGCAATGCCCTGTAAAAGCGCCAAACCCGTGCGAGGAACGCCGCGCTGGAAGTGGATGCCCTGAGCATTGTGAGCCAAACGCTGTTGATTGAGCAAGAAAGTATCCCAGGAAATGTAGCCCGAAAAGGCGTCCTGGCGCAGAACCGGCCATTCTTCGAGCGGCAAGGGATGGGTGACCACTTTATGGGCCTCGCCGGGCAGATGGGTGCGGTGCAATTTTCCATAAGCATAGGCACCGGCATAAGCGGGGTTCTTCAGAAAGGCGTAAATAGCCGAGTAAGCCGGGCGGACCCAACGGATTTCGTGATCCCAGGAAGAACCATTGCGTCGCGGTAGGAGCAGCGAGCCATCTCGCAAAGTGCGCAGAACTTTCTGAGCACTGCCGAGACGCTCAAACTCTGAAAAGACATGACGGATGATGGTTTGCACCTGCTGGTCAGGGTGCAAGGCAATCCGGTCATCGGCCACACGCACAAAGCCGACTGGCAGGCGCAGGTGCAAGTCGCCGCGTTTGGCTTTGTTGAATTTGGCAGCACCCAACTGGGTGCGCATGGAATACCATTGGGCTTCGGCAAAGGTGCCCTTCAAACCCAGCAGGAGACGGTCGTCATACAAACGCGGGTCATATACGCCGCCAGCATCACAGATCAGGCAGCCGCGCAGGGAGGCTAAATCCAAAAGGCTGAACCAGTCGGTGCAGTTGCGAGCCAGGCGCGAAACATCGGTTACCAGGATGATCCCGGCCTGGCCCAGGCCAACCGCCGCCACCAGGTTTTGAAAGCCGCTGCGATTGGCCGTGGTGATGGCGCTCTTGCCCAAATCATCGTCAATCACCTGGATATTTTCTTCTGCCCAGCCCAGGCTGCGGGCGCGCTGGGCCAGCTGGTACTGCAAATCCTGGCTTTCCAGGTTCTCTTCGACCTGACGCAGGCTGGATTGGCGAATGTAGATATAAGCGTAGCGATCCAGATGTTGGGCGGTCAGTTTATTGCCGCTGCTCATCACTTGCTCCTTTCTCGAGCGCCTGAAGCTGGGGCAGGTGAAGGAGCAGAGCCGCCAGAGTCTGGATCAGCTCCGTCCGGCACTCCATGGGCAGTTGATCCCAGTCTGGTAAGGCGCTGCTGGGGATCTCGATCAGAGGTAAAATGATGGGGATCGTGTTCATTGCGGGTTTCCTCCGGGGCAGGGTTAATCGCCAAAGCCCGAACCAACCTGACCAATTCCAAATATTCTTCCACCCCGGCCAACAGTTCTGCCTCGCATGGCGAGCAGGCGGGCTCTTGCTCAACCAGGTTGGCTGGAACGGCCCATGAACAGGGCAGCTCGGCCCGGGTTCGATCTGGTAATTCGATCAGGTAACATGGCTCTGGATAGGACGGGTTGCCCGCCAGCCGCAGCACTTTAATAATTTGATTGTACATGGGATGATGGGGATGCGTCACCCGGATCATTCCGATACTCTGTGCCTCTTTGGCTGTCTTTTGTTCTGGGTAATCCGGTTAAATATTCGGATCCGAGCGGGCATCGCGCCTGCGATGAAGATGGCTGCGAAAATGGTGGCACATACGATGTTCCTGTAAAAAAACTAACGGTCGATGATTACATTGACCGGTTGAAACGATGGTTTGGCGTCAATATTGATAACTCGGACGGTAGTTGGACTCTTGACAAAGTAAAGGCCGTCTATTCGGCTGTTCTGGATATGACGCATGCACTTGGGGGGCATTTTAAGGATGTGTTCAATGGAACAACATTAAAGATTGTTTCAGGCGAGCAGGGGACGTATGGGGGTTGGACGAGTGGAATGAATATTGATTTTCATGGCAATGTTCCAATTGAAAATGTGATCCATGAGTTCGGACACGTTTTTGACAATATATTTAATGGTGCTCCGAGCTTCGTTTTGGATCATAATACAATTAATGATTCTAAAGGTAACTTTGTAATGGGAATGAATGGAGACCAATATGACCGCCAATCCATGCTGGGATACTCACCTCAATGTGCAAACTCAAGGACGGCCTGCTCAACAGAGCAACATCCCAGGGATCTATGGACGCCAAACTCCGGAAATAATGGCAGTGAGGAGTGGGCAGACCAATTCCTGAATTATGTCACAGGCGGGTTCTCAAACACTTTGCCCGGTATTGCGCGTATGGATTGGACTGCAGGAATCGTGGATGCGCTGGTTTTGTCAAATCCGATGATTGGATATTGACAAGCGCGCCTAGCCAATAGAAAGGATGCTATTCTGATAAGGTGACTTCCATGAAATCTGTCTGGACTGCAGTGATAATAACTTTGGCAGTGCTCTTTCTGCTAATTTTCGCGAGCTGCAAGGATACTCCCGCGACCGCATTTGTTACAGAAGTACCGGTCATATCTAAACAGTCGACAGTGGCTACTGAAACCATAACCAGCACAGCGCCAGAACCGACACCATCGCTCACCAGCCGCTCACCAACACAAACCGGCGTGCCGACATCTACATCATCCCCGACCCTCCGTCCAAAACCCACCCTTGGACCGACAGCCGTTGTGCTTGCCGTTGAACAGTACCTCAAAACGAATGGCAACTGCCAGCCGCCATGTTTTTGGGGAATATCACCCGAAAAATCCACCTTTGAGGAAGCACTGGCTTTCTTTAACCACATAGGGGGAGGAGGGTTGGTGAAAGAAAATTATAAAGGTCAAGTATATTTTTATACGAATAGCTTCCGCGCAAGAAACCAAACTCTTCCTGTTGATTTGATCTTGAATATTCAATCTGGGGTCGTTCAATCGATGGAGATATTTGTGGGTGGTTTCTATGAACCTGGTGTAACCAGAGAAGACTGGTCAGCATATTCGCTGAAGAACATTTTGAGTTCATACGGGGTTCCTTCGTATGTAGGTTTCGCAATCGATTCACCTCATGAACCCCCTTACGACACCGGATTGGTGGGTTATACCTACGTCTTATACTTTGAACAAACGAATGTGGTGTATTTTTATCAAGGAGGACAGATCAAGGCAGGAAATATTATTCGAATTTGTCCGTTGAGTTCGGATGAATATGCAAGCGGTTTGTGGCTATTCCTGGGAAAGAACCCTTATGGCGATTTCAAGCAGTGGGTGGATATGACCGAGGCAACCTCGTTAAAGGTTGAGGACTTTTATACTAGATTTGTTGATGGGGATGAGAAAAGCTGTATTGACTTAAAAGCAAGTGCCTTTAGGTAAGGCCATCTGATGTAGTCCGTAGAGTGTGTTGAGCGCCAGCGAAACCCATCAACCACTCCAGCCAACCCTCACCCGCGGTTGACAAAAGGTTGATTTTTGCATAAATCGCTTCCGCTCCCGGCCTCCCGGCGCGAGAATGGGGTGGAGCTTACAGCCGTCAGCTTTCAGCTCTCAGAGTTTGGCTGATAGCTCCAGGCTGAAAGCTGACAGCGAAGGTACTGACAACTGAAAACTGTAAACTGAAACTGAATTGATCCTCTTTGTTTTTTTGAAACAAACCTCTTGGATGGTGAGCACGGGTCGCCCTCCCGGGCAGGGGGATGTCCGGTCTCCAAGGCAGGACATTGGCTGCGTCGTCCGCCGTCCATCCCGACTTCCTGGGGTTTTCTCGGTGCGCTCTGTGGGCTCTGTGGCAGGATGGTATATTCGCCGTCCCCCGTGCATGGGATGCCCGTCTCCTGGTGTGGACGGCGGCGCGTCGTCCTTCGTCTTCTCTCGGGTTTTTCTCGGTGTGCTCTGTGAGCTCTGTGGCAGAATGGCTTTTTCCGCCGTCCCCCCGGGCATGGGGATGCCCGGACTCCAGGGACGAGCGTTGGTCGTCACCCCCCATACAACTTGCGGTGCACGGCGCTCAGCGCCCGCACCTGGTCGGCGGCGTGATAGGATGAGCGCACCAGCGGGCCGCTCTCCACCCAGCGGAAGCCGATCCCCAGCCCGAATTCCTTCAGCTCATCGAACTCTTCCAGGGTGTAATAACGGTCGATGGGCAG